>CAVPOR010000007.1:0-623860 GCA_963707095.1 uncultured Alphaproteobacteria bacterium | reverse complement strand
CTGCCATGCGTCATTGATCTGCATTTCACGCGTTATTTAACGTAGAAATTATAGGCCGGCTGATTCCTTGCGGGTAAACCATGCTCAGCAATGAAGCTCTCCTCGGGAGCATCAGGCCATGATGAAAAGCAAGAATTTGGTAGCGGAGTTGCGGCGCGACGTGTCCTACGTCTGGCACGCCGTGATCGCGGTGATGTTTATCGGCTTCGCGAGCCTCGCGGTGGCGGCGGCTCTGCTCGATTTTCTGTCGATCCACCACTAAGCCGCTGTGCATCCGGCGGCGGATAAATGTGCCGGCCGCCATTGAAATCCTCGACGAGGAAATTCCCGCCATCGCGCTCGATGTAATTCGGGCCAATCGGGGACTTGCCGTGGCCGCCGGGAACGTCGAGCACGTAAGCCGGCTGGCACAGGCCCGACAGCCGGCCGCGCAGCGCACGCATCAAATCCTGTCCCGTCGCAATGCCGGTGCGCAGATGCGACGTGCCGGGCGCCAGATCGCCGTGATGCAGATAGTAAGGCTTGATCCGGCATTCGACCAACGCGCGCATCAGATCGCCAAGCGCCTGCGGCGTATCGTTCACGCCGACGAGCAGCACCGATTGCCCGAGCAGGGGAATGCCGCCATCCGCCAACCGCGCGATGGCCGCGCGCGCCGCGGGCGTCAGCTCGCGCGCATGGTTGATGTGTAAGGCCACATAAGTCGGCTTGTCCTTGACCTTGATCGCGCGCACCAGCTCGGCCGTCACGCGCGCCGGTTCCGCGACCGGAACGCGGGTATGGATACGCAGCACCTTGACGTGTTCGATCGCCTCCAAGAGCTTCATCACATCGCGCAGGCGGCGCGGCGACAGCACCAGCGGATCGCCGCCGGTCAGGATCACTTCCCAGATTTCCCGGCGGCTGCGGATATAGTCGAGCGCCCGCGCCAGCGTCGCCGTCGATAGCGCCTTGGCCTTGCCCGGGCCGACCATTTCGCGCCGGAAGCAGAACCGGCAATAGACCGCGCAGACATGGGTGAGCTTAAGCAGCACCCGGTCGGGATAGCGATGCACGACGCCTTCGACCGGGCTATGAGCATCGTCGCCGATCGGATCGAGCAGTTCTTCGGGCCGATGCTCGAGTTCATCCGCCGTGGGTACGAACTGGCGCGCGATCGGGTCATGGGGATCGTTGCGATCGATCAGGTCCGCCAAAGTTGGCGGCAGCGCGATCGCGTAACGCGCCGCCACCGAGTCCAGCGCGGCGCGTTGTTCGGGTGGCGCAAATCCGTGCCCGCAAAGTTGCGCAGGCGTGCGAAGCGTTGTCATGGTCTTTCCTTCTTCATTCATGGTTCAGCCACCGGCGTCCATATTACCTGCTCGATGCGCTCGGCTCCCGTCGCCAACATTATCAGCCGGTCGAATCCGAGCGCGATGCCAGAAGCCTGCGGCATCGCCGCCAACGCGGACAGAAAATCCTCATCCATCGGGTAGCGTTCGCCATGGATGCGCTGCTTCTCGGCCATCGCCGCCTCGAACCGTACGCGCTGTTCGGCGACGTCGGTGAGTTCACCGAACGCATTGGCGAGTTCAACGCCGCAGGCATAAAGCTCGAAACGCTCGGCAACCTTGTCGCTGCCCGGTTTCGGCCGCGCCAGCGCCGCCAGCGGCAGCGGATACTCATACAGTATAGCCGCGCGCCCGACGCCGAGCCGCGGTTCGACGCGCTCCGCCAGAATACGGCTGAAAATGTCGCCCCAGGTGTCGTCGGTGCCGATGGCCACGCCGGTTTTCTGAGCGGCTGCCGCCAGTTTCGCGTGATTGCCCTCCCCGCCTTCGATCGTCGACGGCAAATCGACGCCAGCATGGCGTTCGAAGGCTTCCGCCACCGTGACTTGCTCCGGCGCGGCGAACGGGTCGATGGTCTTGCCGCGGAAAGTAAACTGCTTTGTGCCGACGGCGGACGCGGCCTCCGCCATCAGCGCGGCGCAGTCGTCCATCAGCGAGTCGTAAGGCGCGTTAGCGCGGTACCATTCCAGCATCGTAAATTCGGGGTGATGCAGCGCGCCGCGCTCGCGGTTGCGGAACACGCGGGCGAAATCGAAAATGCGCGTCTCGCCTGCGGCCAGCAGCTTCTTGCAGGCGAATTCCGGCGAGGTGCGCAGGTAAAGCTGCCGCCGCGCTGCATCCGGTCCAATCAACTCTGTCGCCAAGGCATGCAAGTGGGTCTCGTTGCCGGGCGAAACCTGCAAGGCCGCGGTCTCAACTTCGAGAAAATCGCGCGCGGCAAACCACGCCCGCAAAGCGGCGGCGATCCGCCCGCGCGCCAGCAGAAAAGGCCTGCGGGCGGCATGCGGACCGGGCAGCCAGAATGGCGGAGTCTCGGGCACGTTTACCTCAACGGAACCGGGCAAAAACATGGGCCGGGAAGGACTGGCATCGCGCAAGAAGATCGCTATGGTGCGGCCCGAAACCGCGGTTACGCGCCGCCCTCAGCTCAAGGAAGCTAAACGTGAAGGTCATCGCCAGCTCGCTCCGCAAAGGCAACATCGTCGATCTCGACAGCAAGCTCTATGTCGTCCTTAACGCGGAAAATTTTCATCCCGGCAAGGGTACCCCTACCACCCAGGTCGATATGCGCCGGATTTCCGACGGCGTGAAGACCCAGATACGCTACAAGACCACCGATCAGGTCGAGCGCGCCCATGTCGAGGACGTGGAATATTCCTACCTCTACCAGGATGGCGACGGCTTCCACTTCATGAACGGGGAAACCTTCGATCAGGTCGCCCTGCCCGCCGACCTGATCGGCGACCAGGCGGCCTATTTGCAGGAAGGCATGAAGGTAAATTTGGCTATCCACGAGGGCATCGCGGTTTCGATCGAGATCCCGCAGAAGGTCATCCTGGAAATCACCGAGACCGAGCCGGCGATGAAGGGACAGACCGCGTCCGGTTCGTTCAAGCCGGCGATCCTGTCGAACGGCGTGCGCACCATGGTGCCGACCCACATCGTCCCCGGCACCCGCGTGGTGGTGATGACCGCCGACGGCGCCTACGTCGAGCGCGCCAAGGATTGACGAGCGCCCGTACGCTACTGTTCGGCGATATGCCGGCCTTAGCCTTAAGCGGCAACCTTGGCGAGGAAACGCTCGACTTGCGATTGGAGATTTGAAACGGCCTTTTCCACGCTTTCGGAAGCACTCAGCACAATCTCAGCCGATTCTCGCGCCTCCGTCGTCGCCCCCGCGACTTCACTGAGAACCGAGGACACGATGCTGGTTCCTTGCGCCGCATTCGACACGTTGCGGGAGATTTCGTCGGTCGCCGCACTCTGTTGCGCAACTGAATTGGCGACAGCGTTTGCGCGCGTGTTGATTTCCTGCATCCGTCCGGCAATTCGCTGAATTGTCGAGACCGCACTGGCGGTTGAATTCTGCACTTCGAGAATATGTCTGGCGATGTCTTCGGTCGCTTTAGCCGATTGTATCGCCAGCGATTTGACCTCCGAGGCGACGACGGAAAACCCTCGTCCGGCCTCACCGGCGCGCGCCGCTTCAATCGTGGCGTTGAGCGCCAACAAATTCGTTTGAGCCGCGATCTGACGGATGAATTTTATGACTTGGCCAATCTTTTCGGCGCCGCTCGAAAGACTTGCTATTTCGCCATCGGTCGCCTCGGCTTCCTGCGTGGCGACGCTAACCACGTCCGTAGCGTGGAGAAGCTGTTTGTTTATTTCCGCGATCGACGCTGAAAGTTCGTGCGCCGCGGCCGCTACCGCGTTCACGTTGGCGGATGCCTCGTCAAATGCGCTGACCGCACCGGCTGCGCGCTCGGATGTTTGATGCGAATTCCCGAGCAGCGCATGCGCGGTATCGCGCATTGAGTTGACGCTTTCCTTGACGCTGCCGATGAGACCGGCGGCCTGTGGGCGAAATTCAGCGATCGCGGAGTTGATCAGCGCGCGGCGGCGTTGTTCGCCCTGGAGCGCGGCACGTTCCTGCGCGACCTCTTCGCGTTCGGTGATGTCCTCATGGGTCGAAACCCATCCGCCGCTCGGCCTGGCGACGTTCGATCCGGAGACCTTGCGCCCGTTCGGCAAGACAAAGACGTGCTTAAAGCTAGCGCCCGACAACGCTGCGGCCTTGGCGCGGCGCGCGTATTCGACAGGGTCTTCCTCCAGGCTCCCGGCCGCCCGCCGCTGATGCATCAGTTCCTCGAGGGTGCAGCCGAGCGTCAGCTTGCCCTGCAACGAATACAATTCGGCGTAACGTCGGTTCCAGAGCACGAGGCGCTCGTTCTTGTCGAACATAACGAGCCCCTGCGACATGTGATCCAGGGCATCGTTGAGTAACAGCAACTGCTCCTTCGACGTGCGGTCGGCAAAGGCGCACACAAGGCAAACCCCGAGAATACCAACGGCGATGCTGGCGATAACCGCCGCCAACGAGGTTGGAGAAACCGACAGCCCGCCGAAACCGCGCGTGGGATCGGGCACGACCGCCACAGCCCCCATTGCGGTGAAATGATGCGACACGATCGCCAACGTCAAAAGGACTGCCGCAAAAATCGTCGACCGTCTCGTGTCGTGCCTTTCCGCCACCGTCATCGCAGCCATCCCCAATAACATGCCGAGGACGATGGATGCGGCAACCAAGTTCCATGACCAACTGATGTAGCCGGGCATTTCGACGGCGGACATGCCGAGATAATGCATACTCGCCACGCCCGCGCCGATCGCAGCGCCGCCGAAAGGCGCGCGCACGGCGGATGGTCCGTAGATTGCGATGCCGAAACCGATGCCGGTTATCGCGGTGGCGGCCGCCAGCGACAACAAAGTGAGCGCGACATCGTAGGCGATCGAGATTCCGGGTGCGTAGGCCAGCATGGCAATGAAGTGCGTCGCCCAGATACCGCAGCCGGTGGCAGCTCCGGCGCCGACGATCCACTTCAGTCGCGCCGAACCGGCGCTCGCTCGCGCGCGCTTGAAAAGCGCTATCCCGGTGATGCTGGCAAGCAGACAGACAACGCCGGCAAGCACGACGAGACGCCAGTCATGATCGTTGGTTAGACAGGAAAATACCTGAAACATAAGGCCTCTCGGACGTGATCCGCCGAGGCTTCAATACCGCGTTCGCGTTGCATTAAGGTTAAATTTGGGCAGTCCAAATTGCGTCGGCAGCGCCGATAGTTCCGCTTTTTCACCCCGTCAAATTAGACCCGCACGCTTGCCCGCACTTCCTTCGGAAAAAGATCGTCAGGCGCGAGCCGCTTCGCGGTCACGCCCTGGTCGTGGGCGAAGCGGCAGAACGCATCGAGTGTCTTGCGGTTGGCCTCAAGCCCGTAGGGAAAAGGATCGGCGCCAAAACTCTTGCTCCACTCGCCCGCGACCGAGGATGCCCACGGCACCGGAATGCGTGAGGCCGTCAGGTCGCCGATGCGCTCGAGGCTGCGTGCCTTGGCTTCATCGAATGCCTTCAACATATTCATCGCCACCCACGGACAGCGCTCGAACACCGACCGCCGCATGGCGATCACGTGCATGATCGGAAAAATGCCGGTAGCGTCGTAGTAGCGCATCTCGTCCAAGCGATAGTCGGGATAAAGCCGCGCGATCCGGCCGCCGCCTTTATCGAACGCTTCCGGCACGCGCGCGGAGATCGCCGCGTCGATCTCGCCCGACAGCAGCATCGCGCTCACGCTGGTATCGCGCCGCTGTGAGTATTGAATGCCCTTTGGCAGCGTGAACTCGACCTTCTCCTCGCGGCCAGCCTGGTTCATGCCGGCCTGCACCCATTTGATCCTGGTAAGATCGACGCCAGCGGTCTCGGCCAGGAAGCCCCGCGCGTAAATCCCGGCTGTCTGCGCCCATTCGGGGATGCCGACGGTTTTCCCTTCCATATCCTTCGGCGATTTAATGCCGCGGTCGGCACGCACGTAGAACGCCGAATGGCGAAACACGCGCGAGGGAAACACCGGAATGCCGACGAAGGGAGAATTTCCCTGCGAAGCATAGCCGATAAATTTCCCGAACGACATTTCGGAAACATCCCACTCACGGTTCTTGATAAAGCGGAAGAAGATTTCCTCCACCGGCAGCACGAAGCCGGTGAGCACGATGCCCTCGGCGCGCACCACGCCGTTCATCAGATCGCGCACATGGTCGTAGTCGGTGGTGGCAAGCGTCAGATGCAGCCGCGCCGTGCCGCCGGTTACGATCATTTCCGGCTCACGGTCGGCGCCGCCTACTCTGCTCGCTTCGTTGACGATCATCGGACGCGGCTCTCCTGATTTTTCCGGCGGCACCCTACACCAACGGCCGACCCTTGTATGCCGCCAGGCGATGCCGTTAACTCTCGGCCACGACCACTACGCCCGGGCTCGGGGCCGGACGAGGATTGTCTGTTGAAACGTGCCGTACTCGTTAGCCTTGCCTTGCTCGTCGCCGGCCCCGCGGCCGCCGGTGAAATGCAACGCCCTACCGTCACGCTGAGCGAGGTCGATTGGGACGCGGCGGCGGCGAGCCTGTCCGACCAAGGCAGTCAGCCACCGGCGGAGGCCTTCGCCGCGCTCAACGCCATCATTGGAAAACGCTTCACCGGCATCGCCAAGAGCGCCGTTCCGGTGCTGCTGCCGTTCGACGTCGATGCGTTTCGCAAGGACGTTTCCAACGGCAAGCCGGAGACCGCGACGTCGGAGAAATATTTCGGCGGCTTCCATCCCACCAAGTTCTTCCTGGCAGGACCCGCGGGCTACGATGCGACCTACACGCTGAGCGGTAAAGCAGACGGCCTCAAAATCGACTTTGAAAAGTCGATCGTGTTCGAGATATCGGGCGCGGCCTTCGTCTACGACCTCGATCCGCCCAACCACATCGAAAAGGAAGAGCCACCGCCGAAGGATCTGGCGGCGCAGTTTCCCGGCATCCGCCGCGTCTTGAGCGAGGCGCATGTCCGTTACGTGTTCGAGCGCTTTGGCGTGCCCTATGTGCTGTCGATCCAATGCTACGATATGCGGCCGTCATCCAGACATCTTGCCTGCCGGGAAGCCGACCCGCTGGCGCTGCGTTTTCTGAATTTGTTGCGCACCGCCGGCGGCGCGCCAGCAAAAATAGTCCAGCCAAAACTCGACCTCAGCCGGCCACAAGCTCAGTCGGACTTTACGTATTACAGCCCCGGCGATCTGATCGAGAATTCCGGCTGGAAAAAAATGCCGGGCCGCGCCGACTATCACGTCTACGCGCGCATGCGGTTTCCGATCGCCGACGCGCCGGGCTACGTCAAGTCACAATCCTTCATGTCGTGGGGCGATTGCTACCACGGCGGCATCGTCGGGCGGCTCGGGCGCAAGGGCGCGTCTTATCATTGCAAGATCAACGATAAGCCGCTGGTGTTCGACGAATTGGCGGCGGAAAATTTCACCTATCCCTGGCGCGACAATTTCTGCGAACTGCGGGATTTTCTCGTCGGCCAATGCCCAGGCGGCTACGGTCACCAGGGCGAGGACATCCGTCCCGGAAACTGCGTGCTCGCCAACGCGGAGGCCGACCGCTGTCTGCCCTACCAACACACGGTCGCCGCGGTAGAAAATGGCGTTATCCGTCGTCTGCTCGGAAATATCGGTATTTACATCGTGGTCAACACGGCGGATGAGCACGTCCGTTTTCGCTATCTGCACCTTGATCCGAAAATCCTGGATGCGGATGGTTTTCTCAACGGCCGGCAGGTGAGCGAGGGCGAGATCATCGGCAAGGTCGCGACCTGGGGCGACTACGAGAACGGCACCTCCTATCACATCCATTTCAACATCCAGGTGTTCACCTCAATCGGCTGGGTGTGGGTCAATCCCTATATGACGCTGGTCGCGGCCTATGAGCGGCAGATCGGTGGTCGCGGCACCGAGATCGCGCCGGGCTCGCCGGCGCCGCCGGTGCCCGACAAGCCTCCGGTGATTTTGCATCCCATGCCGACCCCCGCAGCGGCCTCACCCTCGCCTGCTACTGCGCCGCCGCTGCCCAAAGTAGAAAAAATTGAAGAAGCCGCCGTCGAGCGCGCCAAGCCGCATCGGCGCCACCACATCCGCAGACGGCACAGGCATCACCACGAGTAGCGTGGGCCGATTGTTTGCGCAGGCGTGATGACTACAATGCCGCATGCTGCGAATCCCCTATGTTGGACTTTCGGCGCACGCAATCAGCCGGCGCGCTTTGATGACCGGCGTGTTGGGCGCAATCGCCGGCCTCGCGCTCGGCGGGCGCGCGTTCGCCAAGCAGACGCCTGCCTTTGCGCGCTGGGTCGCCGGATTCCGCCTGCGCGCGCTACGGCGTGGAATTTCGGAGGTGACCTACGATCGCGTGATGAACGCGGTCACGCCCGACACCAGCGTTTACGAGCAATACCGCGCGCAGCCGGAATTCACCGAGCAGGTTTGGCAGTACATCAATCGCCGCTGCTCGGATTGGCGGGTCATCACCGGCAAAGCGCGCACCCGCGAATATGCCGGCCTGCTGACGCGGCTGGAGAGAGACTATGGCGTCGACCGCTACACGCTGCTCGCATTGTGGGGGATGGAGTTGTCGTTCGGCGACGTCATCACCAATCCTAAATACATGCGGCCGGTGATCCCGGCTTTGGCGGCGCTGGCCTTTGGTGAAGCCGCGCCGGCGAACCTATTGGGAATCCGAACTGCTCAATGCGCTGGTGATTGTCGAGCAAAGGCTGGGCGCACCCCGCCGAGATGATCGGCTCGTGGGCCGGCGCCATGGGTCACACCCAATGGATGCCGGAGGTGTGGCTCCATATGGGCGTCGATTACGATCGCGATGGCCGCGTCACGCCATTTGGTAAACCGGATGATTCCTTGGCCGGCACGGCGCGCTTTTTGGTCGAGCGCGGGAAATACCGCCGCGGCGAAGCCTGGGGCTGCGAGATAAACCTGCCCGTCGGTCATGAACATCTCGCCGACAACCGCACCATGCGAGCTTACGAGAAATGGCAAGAGCTCGGCGTCCATCGCGCTGACGGCGCGGCCTACGCGCGGCCCGGCGACCTCGTGAAGCTTTGGCGGCCGGTCGCCCGCGGCCCGGCCTTTCTGATCGGGCAGAATTTCCGCGCCGTCTATTCGTACAATCCGTCCACCAGCTATACGCTGGCGCTGCTTCATCTCGGCGATCTCATTCGCGGCGATCCGCCATTCCGCCAGCAGTTTCCGGGCGGCGAGCGCGTGCCCACCATCGACGAAGTCAAGGAAATCCAGCGCCGCCTCAACGCGCTCGGTTTTCGAACCGATGGCATCGACGGCCGCACCGGCAGCGACACGGTCAAGGCCATTCTCGCCTTCCAGCGCAAGGTGGGCATGGAGCCGGCCGACGGCTATGCGGGCTTGAAGGTATTGGCGAGGTTGCGTCAGGCCTCGTGATCCGGTTCAAATGCCGCCATTGCCCGTAATCGGGTTGCCGGGGTCCAAAAGTGCCGAAATCCAAACCCGTTAGCTCCAAAACCAGCAGCGATGCCGACATAGCCAAGCTCGATCGCCCGGTCCCGGCCGGCGTCAACGCCGCCGGATTCGGCAGCGACGTGGTGGCCGATGCGCTGCGCGCGCTCGACATCCCCTATATCGCGCTCAACCCCGGCGCCAGTTATCGCGGCCTGCATGACAGCCTGGTGAATTATCTCGGCAATGAGCGGCCGCAGATGCTGCTCTGCCTGCACGAGGAGGCCGCGCTCGCCATCGCGCATGGTTACGCCAAGGTCACCGGCAAGGCGATGGCGGCGGCGGTGCATTCCAATGTCGGGTTGATGCACGCCACCATGGCGTTCTTTAACGCCTGGTGCGATCGCATGCCGATGGTCGTGCTCGGCGCCACGGGACCGGTCGACGCCACCAAGCGGCGCCCGTGGATCGACTGGATCCATACGTCACGCGATCAAGGCGCATTGGTACGAGGCTATACAAAATGGGATGACCAGCCGGCCTCGCCGGTCGCCGCGCGCGAAGCGGTGCTACGCGCCGGCTGGATCGCCAATACCGCGCCGCGCGGCCCTACCTACGTTAATCTTGACGCGGGGATGCAGGAGGAAAAGCTTGCCGAGCCGGTGTCCCCGATCGACGCCAAGCGTTTCATGCCGCCGGTCGAAAGCGCGGCGCCGCCGGCCGCGATTGCCGCCGCCGCCGATTTGCTGCGCGGCGCAAAACGTCCGGTGATCCTGGCCGGGCGCATGTTGCGCGATCTCGATGCCTGGAACGCGCGTATCGCTCTGGCCGAGCGGCTCAATGCGCGCGTCGTCACCGATTTAAAGGTTCCGGCGGCCTTCCCGACCGATCACCCGCTCCATACCGGCGCACCCGGCACAATCGCGCCGACGTCGGAATCGGGCGACGCTATCCGCGGCGCCGACGTCATCCTTAGCCTCGACTGGCTCGACGTCGCCGGCACTTTCAAACATGTCGGCAATGTCGGCGCCAAGGTCGTGCAGGTTTCCGTCGATCATCATCTGCACAACGGCTGGAGCATGGACTATCAGGGACTGCCGCCGGTCGAGGTGATGATCGCCTGCGAAACCGAAGTGGCGGTGCCCCTGCTGCTCGAAGCGCTCGGCCCGGCCAAGCCGCACGCCGTGCAAAGCCGCAGCGCTGAGCCGTTCAAGCCTGCCGGCGACAAGCTCACCGTCGATCATCTGGCCGCCGCGCTGCACAAAGCGGTCGGCGACCGGCCAACCTCCCTCACCCATGTCTCATTGTCGTGGAACGGCGCGAGCTGGCCGTTTCGCCATCCGCTCGACTATCTCGGCTCCGACGGCGGCGGCGGTGTTGGCGGCGGACCCGGCATTTCGGTGGGCGCGGCGCTGGCGCTCAAGGGCTCGGGCCGATTGCCGGTCGCGGTCTGCGGCGACGGCGATTTCATGATGGGCTGCACAGCGATCTGGACCGCGGCGCACTACCGCATCCCGCTGCTCATCGTCGTTGCCAATAACCGCTCGTTCTTCAACGACGAATTGCACCAGGAACGCGTCGCCCGCATGCGCAACCGCCCGGTCGAGAACCGCTGGGTCGGCCAGCGCATTTCCGAACCCGATATCGACATCGCCGGCGTCGCGCGCGCGCAAGGTGCGCAGGCCTTCGGCCCGGTCAACGCAACGAGCGATCTCGCGGCGGTGTTTGCGAAGGCAATCGCCGCGGTCGACGCCGGCAACGTCGCGGTCGTCGATGTGCGGGTGGAACCCGGCTACACCGCCGCCATGACCGCGGTGATGACGCGCAAGAGCGAATAGCGCGATGGCCGCGGCAGCACCGGGCAGCTACCGACGCCATTCTGGTGGTGGACAACATCGTCGTGCGCTTCGAGACGGCGGAAAGCCCGATCGTCGCGGTCGATGACGTATCGTTCAAAATCAGGCCGGGCGAATTCGTCTCGGTCATCGGGCCCTCGGGCTGCGGCAAATCCACTTTGTTCAATGTCATCGGCGGCCTGCTCGGCCATCATCAGGGTACAGTCCGCGTCGCCGGCGAGATCATATCGGGCCCGCACCGGTCGATCGGCATGGTGTTCCAGGAGGAATCGACTTTCCCTTGGCGCACGGTGATCGACAATGTCGCCTTCCCGCTTGAGCTTGTCGGCCTGGCCAAGGCCAAACGCATCGAGCGCGCCCGCACCTTTATCTCGATGGTCGGGCTCGACGGTTTCGAAAACCGTTATCCGCGAGAGCTCTCCGGCGGCATGCGTCAACGCGTCGCGCTCGCCCGCACGCTCGCTTCGGAGCCAAAAATCCTGCTGATGGACGAACCATTCGCCGCGCTCGACGAGCAGACCCGGCTGTTACTCGGCGACAAGGTGCTGCAAATCCAGCAGCAGTTGAGGCAGACCACGCTCTCTGATCACGCACAACATCACCGAAGCGGTGCAGATGTCCGATCGCATTCTGGTGATGACCTACCGGCCCGGCAAAATGAAACGCATTGTTGACATCAATCTGCCGCGCCCGCGCACCTCGGAGATCGTCGGCAGCGAGGCGTTCGGCCGCTACGTTGCGCAAATCTGGAACGACCTGCGCGAGGAAGCGAGCCGCGGCATGAAGGATGCCGAATCCCACGCGCTGCACGACTCAGGATCGTCATGACCGCCGTCGCGCCTGCCAAACCTTCGACGCTCGGCCGATTTGCTCCCGCGGCAGTGGGCTTCGGCACGCTGGTCGTCATGTTGCTGGCGGCTGAGGCGCTGATCCGCGCGGGCTGGATCAGCCAATATATCGTGCCGCCGCCGTCGGAAATCGCCGGCAGCTTCGGCCGCTTGTTTCTGGAAGAGCATATCGTCCCCCGCTTTTTCTATACCGCCGGCGAATGCCTTATCGCCGGCGTCATGCTCGCGGTGTTTGGCATCGGCATTGGCGTGCTGATGCAGCGCATCAGGCTGTTGCAGCAAGCCTGCGAAACCTGGGTGGCGGCGCTGGCCTCGGCGCCGTTCGTTCTGATGTATCCCCTCTTCATGGTGATCTTCGGCCGTAACGCCTGGACCATCATCATGATGGGTTTCATCTCGGCGCTGCCGCCGGTGATCCTGAAAACCATCGAGGGCATTTCCGGCACCCGCAAGGTGCTGGTGAACGTCGGGCGCAGCTTCAATCTCACCGCCACCCAGCAGTTCTGGAAAATTCTGTTTCCGGCGGCGCTGCCGACCATTTTCGTCGGCGTACGATTGGGGCTGATCTTCGCGCTCATCAACATCGTCGGTACCGAATTCCTGATCAATTACGGCGGGCTCGGCCAGCTTATCGAAGACCTGGCCGAGCGTTACGACCTCGCCGGCACTTACGCGGCGATCTGCTTCGTCATTCTGGTGAGCGTGTTGTTCTTCATGGCGCTTGAAAGAGCCGAGCGATGGTTGAGACCGGTCGATTAGTGCGCGCGCACGTGCCGCTTATGAGCCCCGTCACGCTGCTACGGGTGGCGATTATTTTGGGTGCGCTGGCGCTGTGGGAATTTGTCGCCCATTCCGGCTGGCTATACCGCGATGTGGTGCCGTCTTTGCCCGCCATCGGCGAAGCGCTGTACGGGTTGCTCGCCAGCCCCGATTTTTGGTTCAACCTCGGCGTCACCGCCGGTGAAATCGGCGTCGCCCTTGCAATCGGCAGCCTGGCCGGACTTGCGCTCGGCCTGCTGCTTGGCGTCAACCGCTTCCTATCGAGGGCCTACGAGCCTTATCTCTATTACCTCGGGCCGACGCCCAAGATCATCTTCTTCCCCATCATGATCATGTGGTTCGGCGTCGGCGTCGAATCCAAGATTGCGCTCGGTGCGCTCTCTTGCTTTTTTCCGGTGGTGCTGAGCGTTGCCGCCGGCATGCGGCAAATCGACAAGGTGTTGATCCGCGTCGGTGAAAGTTTCCGCGCCAGCCCCTGGCAGATGGCGATGAAGATCTATCTGCCGGCCATGCGCCATCCGGTTATCAACGGCGTACGGCTGGGCTTGGGCTTCGCGCTGATCGGCACGCTGCTGGCGGAGACCAAATTGTCGAACAAAGGCGTCGGCTTCCTGATCATCCAGGCCTACAGCATTTTCGACATGCCGCGCATGTACGCGATGTTGATCGTGTTGTTCGTGCTGGCGATTGGCGCCAATGCGCTGGTCGGCCGCCTCGGCGGCCTCGACAGCATCAAACGCACTTAGTCCTTGGGCGGATCGAAACCGGCGTCTTTCCAGGCGGCGCGGTTTTCCGGCGCGGCCATGAATTTAACGAAGGCCGCCGCGGCGTCTGGCGCCGCAGCATCGGCGCTGGCCGCTGCGCCATAGACGATCTCGAAGTCGATCCCCGCCGGCAACGGGCCGACAATGGTCAGCCCCTTGACGCTCGCGACTTCGCTCGCCGGATAGATGCCGATATCGGCCTGCCCGCCCGCGACCAATTGGACGCCGCCATCGAGCGCCGGCTTGTGAATGATCTTCTTGGCCATGGCATCGGCGATGCCGAGTTGTTCCATCACCTTGCCCATATGCGTGCCGCTCGGCGTCTTGCCCGGCGTGGCATGCACGACCGAATGGGCGGCCAACATCGCCGCCTTGAACTTTTCCTTCGTGGAAATATCGGGCTTCGGCGCGCCCTCTTTCACCACCACGCTGATGCCGACAATACCGAAGGTGGCGCGAGCATCGGCGCGCACTTTGCCGTCTTTGGCGAGGCCATCGAGCACCGGCACCGGTAGCACCAGCACGTCGGCTTTTTCGCCGGCGGCGAGTTTCTCGCGCAGCGCGGTGATCACCGCGTAAGTGAACTTCACTTTGTTGCCGGTCTGCGTTTCGAACTTCGGCGTGAGCAGCGCGAATACTTCCTTGCGGCGCGCCCCCGCTCATCACGTGGATCTCGGCGGCTGATACCGACATGCTGGTCACCATGGCTGCGGCTAGTGCGAATAAAGGCTTCATCGGCCCCTCCGTCTCCGGCTAGAGCTTGAACGTCTCGAACGTCGCCGGGTGGAACATTTCCTCGACCTTGACCAGCCGCGATGACAGACCTTGCGAATGGTGATGACGCAGGAAGGTCTCCAGCGTCTTGCGGTTGGGCGCGACGCCGTATGACCAAAAGTCCTCGCCCATCAACGCGCGCGCTTCCGCGAGGCGCTCCTCGACGAATGGCAGCGTCGCTTTAGTCGCCGACGTGTCGCTCAATTCCGCGAGCGCCACGCTTTTTGCCTGGTCGAACGCCTTGAACACCGCACCCGGCAACCACGGATGCTTGTCGGCAAGCTCGCGCCGCACACCGACCAGATGCATGATCGGGAAAATACCGGTGCGCTTGAAGTAGTCCTTGGCCGCCGCGACCGGATCGGCGAACAGCCAGCCAACATTCGGCGTATTCTTCGGAAGCGAGGGCGGGCGCGGCGCGATGAAGCCGTCGATCGCCCCTTCGGCCAGCAGCGCCGAAATTGTTTTGCCCTTGGGCGCGTCTTCCAGCTTCACATTCGCGGGCAGCTTGATGGAAATCTTTTCCGGCCGGTCGGCATCCTCGATGCCGCCGCGTATCCAATGGATGTCGGAAGGTTTCACACCATGATCGTCTTCAAGAATGGCGCGCGCCCAGACATTCGCGGTCAGTTGATATTCCGGAACGCCGACTTTTTTGCCCCTTAGATCGGCCGGCTTCTTGATGCGGTCGGTGCGCACATAAATCGAGGTGTGCCGGAAGGTACGCGACACAAACGCGGGCACGCCAACATAAGGGCAATTGCCCTGCGCGGTCTTGACCGTGAAGCTCGACAGCGACAGCTCGCAGATGTCGAATTCGGCGGCGCGAAACGCGCGGAAAAATATCTCTTCTGGCGACAGCGTCATGCAGGCCGGCATTGACGCCGTCGATTTGTACGGTCCCGTCGACCAGCGCGCGCGTGCGGTCGTAGGGGCCGACGGCGACGGAAAGATTGAGTTTGGCCATGAAGACGCCCGGGCTTGAAGTGACTTTCGGGCGATTGTCATAAGCGAAACGGGCGCGAACGCTACTCCACCCCGCGCTTTTGGGTCTTGTCGTCGGGAGTCACGTCGACCGCCTGCGCACGCCCGATGATCTTCACCGGGCCGCGGCAATCGCGCATGCAGGGATTAGCGTTCCAGAACGACCTTTTCCGTTGTCTGCCGATCGTCATTATAGAAGCCGTCCCGCGTTTGGCATTTTCACCGGCTCCCAGGTCGCCTTCGACAGCACAAATTTATCGTCCACGATGTCGTTGAGATTGAGCACGTAGGCCGTGACCGCATAAAGCTCGTCATTCGATAGCGACTGCGCGTCGCCGAACGGCATGGCGCGGCGGATATAGTCGAACACGCTCGACACGTAGGGAAAATACGAACCGACGGTTTTGACCGGATCGTGCGAGGCGAGCGTGTCCTTGCCTTGCGCCAGTTGCGGCCAGCGCCCCGCGCTTTCACCGAACTCGCCGTGGCAGGATGCACATTTTTCAAGATAAACCTTCTCGCCCGCTTTCACCGAGCCGCGGCCCGGCGGCGCGCCCTGCCCGTCGGGCCGCACGTCGATGTCCCAGCCGGCGATTTCCGCCGGCGTTGCGGCGTGGCCGATGCCGTAGTTTCGCGGCGTGTTCTGCGCCAGCGCGGGCGCGGCGAAAAGCAAGAGCAAGAAAATCAAACCCATCATCCTATGGCTTCGCGACGCGAAGCCCTCGAAGGATGAACGGCCGTCGCCCTTCGAGGCTCGCTGGCTCGCACCTCAGGGTGAACGGATCACATCTACCCCACCTCGACATTCTCAACCTCCCCGCTGGTTTAAGCGCCCAGGTCTGAATGCCGTTGTTGTGGTAGATCGAATTGACGCCGCGAATTTTGCGCAAGGCATCTTTGCGTCGGCTGCACGTAGCCGGTCTCGTCCATGGCGCGCGATTGCAGCAGCAGTTCCTCGCCGTTCCAATCGATCTCGGCGTAAAAGCGAACGCAGGCTTTGTCGAACACCGGCCCGTCGATACGGGCGTTGCGCCAGTTACGGCCGCCGTCGAGCGAGATGTCGACGCGCCTGATTTTGCCGCGGCCCGACCAGGCCAGCCCGGAAATTACCGTGAAGCCTTTGGCGCGCACCGGCGCCTGTGGCGACGGCGCGGTGATCACCGACTTGGCGTCCATCTCGAAGGTGAACTTGCGGGCTTTGCCGTTCTCCATGAGATCGGTGTATTTCGAGGTTTCTTCGCGCGTGTACCAGGGCTCGTCACCTACTTTGAGGCGGCGCAACCACTTGACCCAGAGATTGCCCTCCCATCCCGGCACCACCAGACGCACCGGATAGCCCTGCTCCGGCCGCAACATCTCGCCGTTCATGCGGTAAGCAAGCAGGCAGTCGTCAAGCGCCTTGGCCAGCGGGATCGAGCGGTCCATCGCCGCCGCGTCGCCGCCTTCCGCCAAAATCCATTTGGCGTTCGGCTTGAGCCCCGCCTGCTCCAGCAACAGCTTGAGCGGCACGCCGGTGTACTGCACGCAATGGATCATGCCGTGCGTGTACTGGCAGCCGTTGAGCTGGGCGCCGCGCCACTCCATGCCGGAATTGGCGGCGCATTCGAGAAAATAGATGCGGTTGACGCGCGGCAGGCGCTTGATGTCCTCAAGCGTGAAGAACAGCGGCTTATCGACGAGACCGTGCAGCATCAGCCGGTAGTCTTGCGGATCGATCTCGGCGATGCCGCCGTGGTGGCGCTCGAAGCACAGGCCGTTCGGCGTAATGATGCCGTCGAGTTCGTGCAGCGGCGTGAACGCCACCGACGATTCCGGCGTCGCAGTCAGCCACGGCACCGTGCGGCGGATGACTTCCTTTTCGTATTGCGACGGGTGGCCATAAGGCCGCACCCCGACGCCGTCGCCGAGATTACGGGTCCAGTCCGCCACGTTAGGCGGCAGGTTTTTCGCGTTGCCGGCCAGCGCGCGTCCGCCCGCGCCCGCCACTGCGAGACCCGCTGCGCCGGCGAGAAACCGACGACGCGACGCGCGTCCCTCATCGGTCGGGTTTTTCATCACATCGCTCTATCACATTCTTATTATTGAATGTAATGCGCGATCGGCTTTATGCCCCGGAAATTTTCACGCTGCGGTTTGGCGTAACGCGCAGCGTTTTCGCCGCTGCGATATAACGCTCGACTAGGTCCCACACGGGCGGGCCTTGGGTCCCCTCGTTCACGCTGGCCCATCCTGTAACCGTGTATTCTTTCTCAGGCGCGATCAGCTTGCCGGTTTTCAGCAGCGTCATGGTCGAAATCCGGCTTCCGGCCGGTTTCGACACGTCGATCGCATAACCAAGACCACCGCAGCGCACCATGTCGCCGCCTTGCTGGTAGTAGGGATCGGGGTTGAACAAATTGTCGGCCACGTCCTCGAGCACTTCCTTGAGCCGCGCGCCAGTCATCGGCAAACGATAGACCTGTGGATAGGTGATCGCGGTGGCATTGTGGATGTCCTCGATAGTGATCGGCTGCCCCGGGAGCACGCTGGTGCCCCAGCGGAAGCCGGGTGACAGCGCGATCTCGGCGTCGCGCTCTTTGAGTAGCGCAGCGCAGATCACGTCGTCGAAGGTGCCGTTGAAATTGCCGCGGCGGTAGAGCAGCGAGTCCGTTTTGCCGACCACGCGCGAAAGTTCCTTGGCATAGGGCGCGCGCGCTTTGACGATCGCCGCCGTCATCTCGGCGTCGGGTTTGATGGCGTCGGCGAATAGTGGGATCAATTTGTAACGGAAGCCTTTCACCGCGCCGTTCTGGACGTCGAGATCCAGCCGCGACACGAATTTGCCGTGACTGCCAGACGCAATTAGCAGCGTGTTGCCGACCTTGATAGCCTCCGGCAGCGCGTCGTGGGTATGCCCGGTCAAGATCACGTCGATACCCGACACGCGCGATGCCAATTTGCGGTCGACGTCAAAGCCGTTGTGCGATAACAGCACCACCAACTGCGCGCCGCTTTTGCGCGCCTTCTCGACATTGGCCCGCACGTCGTCCTCGCGGATGCCGAACGACCATTTCGGCATCAGCCAGCGCGGATTGGCGACCGGCGTATAGGGAAACGCCTGCCCGAGCACCGCGATCTTCACGCCGCCGCGCTCGAACATTTTCATCGCGTCGAACACCGGCTCGTTCCACTCGGTGTCGCGCACATTAAGTGCCAGGAACGGGAACCCGAGCCCTTTGATCAGTTCCTTTACCCGCGCCTCGCCATAGGTGAATTCCCAATGGCCGGTCATGGCGTCGGGTTTGAGCGGCGCCATGCAGTCGACCATGTCCTGGCCCCGGCTTCGGTTGGCGCCGAGAGAACCCTGCCAGGTGTCGCCGCTATCGAGCAGCAGCACCTTGTCGCCGCGCTCGCCCCGCACGTGGCGGACCACCGTCGCCAGCCGGTCGAGCCCGCCGATGCGGCCGTAGCTTTTTGCCAGCGCGCTGAAATCCTCCGAGCTCAGCGCATAGGCGGCGGCGGATTTCTCAACGATGCCGAAATGCTTGAGGAAGTTTTTGCCTGTCAAATGCGGCGGCTGCCCCCGCGCCGCCCCGACGCCGAGATTGATCGACGGCTCGCGGAAATAGACCGGCATCAACTGGCCGTGGATGTCGGCGACATGCAGGAGCGTGACGTTGCCGAGCGCGTCGAATTTCAACAGCTCGTTTTGCGTCAGGCGCTGCCGCGCCATGGCGCGCGTGAAACCCCCGCCCACCGCCAGCGCCGCCGTGGCGGCGCCGACTTGCAGGACCTCGCGGCGTGTCATCATCGCCTCAGGTCAACCCCTAATGCCCGGCACGCTGATTTTGAGGCCCTGGCTCTGTGTCGCAAGATACATTTCAAGGTCGCCGTATTCCTTGGAATCCGGCGGCAGTTCGTTGGCGCGAATGTTGACCTGGCACCACTGGAAGCGCTGGCGAATGTCCCAGATCTTTTGCTGGCTGGTGCGCCAGGTCGGGAAATGGTCGTACTGGCCCTTCGGCGCCCCCAGCCATTGCCCGCGGATCCAATGGTTCGCGGATTTGCCATGGCAATCGGTGCAGGCGAAATTGAGCTCGCCGAGCTTGCGGTTGGCCAGCGCCTCGCCGCGCTGCGCGGCGGCTTTCGCGGGCGGGCTCATGTCGACATTGATCGGCTGGCCATTGGCGAGAAAGTGCAGGTAAACCGACATGACGCGATTGTCGTCGGTCTCCATCAGCCAGGCCGCGCCGGTGGTCGCCTTGGCGTGACGGGTGACGAATTCCTCGACGCCGAGCACCTTGTCGAGGCGCGGCTCCCATTTCGGCATCGAAGCGGCCCAGGTCTTGAACGCCGCCGCCGGATTGCTGTGGCAGCTATTGCAGGACTTGCCGCCCGGCCCGTTCTCTTTCCAAAGCGCCTGCGCCTTATCGATCGTCCAAAGGCCGGGATTTTCCATCGGGTCGAGGTTGTCGCGATTCTCGACCGGGTCCGGACGCTTACCGGGATCGTCCAGCGCGGTCTTGAACGGCGCCGGCGATTTCAACGTCTTCAAGAACGCGACCATGTCGTTGATTTCCGCGTCGCTGAACACGCCGTGACTGCCCCAGGGCGGCATCACGGTCTCGGCGTTATAGACGCGCGCGTCGTAGATAAAATTGAAGAGTTCCTGGTCGGAAAGCCCGGCATTGCCGATTTCCGACAGATTGGGCCCGACATTGCCCGGTAGGGTGGCTCCACCGGCCGGACCCATCACGTGGCACGCAAGGCACGAGCCGCCGCGGGTGCGGTCGGCCACCAGCTTGGCGCCGTTCGTCGCGTTACCCGTGATCGGCCCGGCGATCTTGCGCAGCCCTTTCGGCGCCGGCGGCGAGGAAACATGATCGAGCGTGTTCCATTTCGCTTCGTCGCGCTTGGGCCAACCGGAATAGCGCACCCAAGGCCGCACCGCGGCGTCACCCTTGAGTTCGAGCGGCGCCTCTTTGCCTTTGGCTTGCGCGTGGGCCTCGCCCGCCAAAACAACGACGCCGCCCGCGATCAGTGCAATGGCGGCGGCGCTCGCCAGAATCCCTCCCCGGATCATCGCATCCTCCGAACGTTATTATTGTCGTTTCTATTGCCGTTAGCTGACGGTGATTTTTTCTTCCGCGGTCGTGACCGTGCCGTCGTCGTCGGTCCAACTGAACTTGAACGTGCCGCTCTCCTCCAGCTTGGCGAAGAACTGCATATACGGGTTGGCGGCGATCGCCGGATCGAGATCGGCGGAAAACACCGGCTTGCCGTTGAACTCGGCTGTGAACTTATTGATGATCTTGCGCGGAATAGTCTTGCCGTCTTTGTCCTTGCGCTGACCCGATTCCATAATGTGCGGCATCAGCGTCTTGATCTCGATCAGTTCGCCCTTCTTGGCTTCCTTGGGCAACTTCAGCCGCGGTCGTTCCGCCATGGTCGTTCTCCCGGATTTTTTGGATTAGCCGCCGCAGCCGCCGATGGTGACCTTGACCGCCTTCTGGCCGGTGAAGAATTCACCCTTGCTGGTCTTGGCGACCACGACGATGTTCTGCGTGGCGGCGAGCCGGATACGGGTCGCGGCTTGCGCCTTGCCCGACAACGGCGAGAAATGAAACGTAGCGACGCCGGGATTGGGATTACCCTCGGCGACCACCATCACCTCGCTGACGTAATTGTCGGCCGTCATCGGCGCGTCGACCGTGACCTGCAGCGGCACGGTGTTGCCGTTTTCGGCAATCTCGGGCAATTCGATCGAAATCTTGCCGCTTACGGCCGTCTTGCCGCCGGTGAATTTGGCGATCTGGTCGGCCGCTTCTTTGGCCCCGGCCTGCGCGCGTCCGCCCCAGCCGAGGACGGAAAGCGCAGCCACCGCCGTTCCAAGCATCAAGGTTGCGCGACGGGATAGCTGTCGCATCGGTAAATCCTCCGCGTCATTGTTTTGGGGCAGCAAGAACGGCCCCTACCCGGCAGCGACCATAACCACGAGCGGCGGCCGGTTCAAATTATATTCACAAAAAAGAATATACTGCTGCCGCCGCACTGGGGCTTGGATCAACTCGGCATCGCCTTGAGAAAATCGCGGAAGCTCTTGCCCTCGTAGGCCTTTTCACGCACGAATCGGAACATGGCGAGGAAATCGTCCGGGCGCATATAGCCGGGCGCGCGCGCGACCTCTCGCTTCTCGGGCGCCAGCGCCTTGAGCGGGCCGGCCCGCTCGGGGAAAAACTGGAAGGTCGGCGTGTAACGCACGTTATATTTCGCCGCCAACTCCTTTTCCGACAATTCGGCGCCGTCGAAATCCTTCACCTTGCGCGAACCGATGATGTTGAGCTGCAGCACCTCGAAATTCGCCTTGATGTAGTCGGAAATGCGCGGCTGCGAGAAATTGACGAAATGCGTTTCCTTGCAATAGGGGCAACCCTTGAGCTCCCACATGATGACAAAGCGCTTACCCTCTTTGTGCGCGCTTTCCAGATCGTCGCCGAGCTCGAGGAAGCTTTCCAGGAACCATGGCTCCTTGTAGAGCCCGTCATCGGTCAGAATCGGCTCCGCGCGCGCGCGGCCGACGGAGCGCCAATGACGCCGCGCCGATCAGCAGATTTCGCCGCGTCGTCATGATACCGGTCTCGTAAACCACGCGGGCAAAGCGGCCTCGCCGCCCTGCCCGGCGACGCTTATATTCTCAAACGTATGTCGCTTTGCGTCAAAATACGGTGAATATCGATGCCGCCCTGCATTGCCCGCGCCGCATGCCTCGCGCTCGTCCTCGTCAGCAGGCCCTGCTTTGGCCGGCGATCTCGCCGATTTCAACGCCGCGGTCGAGGCGGCCCAATCCCATAACCGGGTCGCCATCGGCTACTTGCGCACCGGCAACGTCGACTTGGCCTCGCTCGAAATCGATCGCTTGCGCGAAGCCTGGCGCACGCTGCACGAGCGCTTCGCCGGCAAGCGGCCGGACGCCTTCGACGGCATTGGGCTCTACGTCGCACGCTGTGACCGACGTGAGCGCACGCCTGGTCGCCGCCGACCTCATGCTCAACGTCCGGACGCGCCGACGTCGCGCGCCAATCGCTCGATCGGCATCCGCGGCGACCTCTACGACCTGCGCAAAGCCGCCGGCATCACAGTGCTGGCCGACTGCATTCGCGACGCCAATACCGCCATGGACGCGCTTGATGATCTACAACGACCGCGATCTCGACTGGACCAAGTCCGAAACGCGCTTCGGCATCGCCAGCAATGCCTCGATCTACGGCTACGTGCTCGATCGCTGCGACGGCATGGCGGACGCAAGTCGTGCGCAAGAGCGCCGGAATTCCGCCGCCTGATCGATGGCGCCAAGGCCAGCCTGGCGCTGATCCCGAAAGCCATCGCCACCCGCGACAGCGACCTGCTGCACCGGGTCCTCATCGAACTGCGCTCGTTCGATAATCTGCTGGCGTTCCGCTTCGGCTAGCGCACGGATCCATCGACATATTCTGGTTCTGTGATACATATTTCGCCGATTCAAAATCGATTTTTCAGCAATAAAATGCACAAGAGAATGAAGTTGGCGAGCATGCAGCGCGCACAAGAATTTTTTTCTCGCGCCGTGCTGTTCGGCGTAATGTTTGTTGTTTTGAGTTTGTCGAGCGCGCGCGCAGCCGAACTGGTGATGTTCGAGCAAGCCGGCTGCGAATGGTGCGAAGCCTTCAACCGCGAAATCGCGCCGATTTATGGCAAGACCGAAGAAGGCTTGCGCGCGCCGCTGCGCCGCGTGGATACTGCGCGGCAATTGCCGCCGGACTTGGCGTTCATCGAACCGGAACGGCTGACGCCGCTGTTCGTGCTGATCGACCGGGGCCGCGAAATCGGCCGCATTCGCGGCTATCCCGGCGAGGATCACTTTTGGGGCCTGCTCGGCGTCTTGCTCAAAAAGCTCGACGCCTCCGAGAACCGGCGAGAACGCGCGCAATTGCTTGGAAATACATTGCCATCGTACAATCGACTAAACGTCCATGCAAGCGAGACCGGATTGCACGGCCTATGGAATTGCAACGTCAGGAAACGCGCGGCCGGCCGCAAGAGCTCGAACGCATGGTCGATAATGCCAAGCGCGCCAGCAATTTCCTCAAAGCCCTCGCGCATGAGAGCCGGCTGATCATTCTTTGCATTCTCGCCGAGGGCGAGAAATCGGTGAGCGAATTGGAGCACGAACTCAGCCTGCGCCAGCCGACGGTGTCGCAGCAGCTCGCGCGGCTGCGCGCCGACGGCCTGGTGTCGACGCGGCGCGACGGCAAGATTATCTATTACAGTCTCGCCAGCGACGAAGCGCGCATCGTCATCGGCGCGATCTACGACGTTTTCTGCAGCAAAGTACGAAAACGCTGACTGTGACGCCCAATCCAAGTTCCGCCCCGCTACAGCCCGCCCCGCCGCGTGCAGGCGACATCGTCATGCTCGACGCCGTGGCGCTGGCCGCCGCCATCCGCTCGCGGCAAGTCTCCTGCCGTCGAGGTGATGGCCGCCTATCTCGATCACATCGAGCGCATCAATCCGCAGGTCAACGCGATCGTCGCGCTGCAAGACCGCAAAGGGTTGCTGGCGCAGGCGGCGGACGCGACGCACAGCTTGCGCGCGGCGAGCCGGTCGGCCCGCTGCACGGATTCCCACTGGCGGTGAAGGACCTCTCGCCGGTCAAGGGCCTTCCGCATGACGTTGGGCTCGCCGATCTTCAAGGACTTCTCGCCGACAGCCGACAGCGTCATGGTCGAGCGGATGCGCAAAGCCGGCGCGATCTTTATCGGCAAAACCAACACGCCCGAGTTCGGGTTCGGCTCGCATACCTACAATCCGGTCTACGGCCCACACGCAATGCCTACGACCAGTCGCGATCGGCCGGCGGCAGCAGCGGCGGCGCCGCGGTCGCGGTGGCGCTGCGCATGCTGCCGGTCGCCGACGGCAGCGACTATGGCGGCAGCCTGCGCAACCCGGCCGGCTGGAACAACGTCTTCGGCTTTCGCACAAGTATCGGCCGCGTGCCGGCCGATGGCCGCGATGCCTGGCTTCCGTCGATGGGCGTGCTCGGGCCGATGGCGCGAAACGTCGCCGATCTGGCCATGCTGCTTGACGTGCAGGCCGGCTATGACGCGCGCGTTCCGTTATCCATCGCCGGCGACGGCACGAATTTGCAAGGCTCGCTCGACGCCGATCTCAAGGGCAAGCGGATTGCCTGGGTCGGCGACTTCGACGGCCATATCCCCTACGAGCCAGGCGTCCTGGAGATCTGCAAGGCCGCGCTCAAAACCTTCGAGCACCTCGGCTGCGTCGTCGAGGAAGCGGCGCCGGATTATCCGATCGACGCCGTGCTGGCAAGCTGGCTGCAGCTTCGCGTCCTGGCAGATGGGCGGCACGCTGCTCGCCGCACTACAACGATCCGAAAATGCGCGCGCTGCTAAAGCCGGAGGCGGTCTTCGAAATCGAGAGCGGGCATGAAGCTTTCCGCCTTCGATATCACCGCGGCGTCGCTGGTGCGCACCGCGTGGTATCAAGCCGTGCGGAAATTCTTCGAAACCTACGATTTCTTCGTCGCGCCGACGACGCAGATTTCCCGTTCGATGCCAACATGCACTGGCCGAACGAATTCGCCGGCCGTCGGATGCAGACCTATCACGAATGGATGAACGGCATGGGGCCGATCACCATGTCGGGATGCCCGGCGCTCGCCGCTCCCGCAGGCTTCAACGACCGCGGCTTGCCGGCCGGCATCCAGATCGTCGCCCCCAATCGCGCCGAATTGGCCTGCCTGCAATTGGCATACGGCTATGACGCGGCCACCCAATGGCGCGCGCGCCGGCGCCCGGCGCTTCTCGACGGTAATTGCCGGATTTCAGCTCAGCGCCACATCGGTGAGCCGCATCTGCACGCGCTCCTCGCCCTGCCAGCGGTCGATGGCGAGATGCCCAGCCGCGTGCATGGCGCGGCCGCGATTGTCGAGCAGCGCGCGGCCGAGCGGCTGTGCCGGCGGCGCGGAACGCGATCGCGTTGACGAACTTTGCCGTCGCCGGATTTGAAGCGCGCGCGGATGTGGTTTTCGCCGACCAGATCGGCATAAGCCAGCGTATGCGCCGGCAGCGCCAGCATCGGCTCCGGATTGCCGGCGCCGTACGGCCCGGCGCGCGCCAGCAACTCGCACCAGCGCCAGGTTGACGCCGCCGGCGCTGACCGCGCCGTCGATCAACAGCGCGCGCTCGCGCCGCGCCGCTTCGCACCGAGGGCGCCAGCGCCGTCCTCGAGATAGGCGCGGAACGCGGCGAGCGCGTCTTTCTTGCAGCGTGACGCCGGCCGCCATGGCGTGGCCGCCGCCTTTGAGCAGCAGGCCCTCGCGCACCGCGCGCCGCACCGCCTGGCCGAGATCGACGCCGGCGATCGAGCGCCCCGAGCCGGTGCCGATGCCGCCCGGCTCGAGCGCAATGGCAAAGGCCGGACGGCCGTAGCGCTCCTTCAGCCGCGCCGCGACCAGCCCGACCACGCCGGGATGCCAGCCCTCGCCGCGCGGTCACGACCACCGCGCCCTTCTCTTCCAGGCCGAGCGCGGCCATGGCCTCGGCCTCGGCCTGCGCCACGGTCGCGATTTCGATCTGCCGGCGCTCGCGTGTTCAGGCGGTCGAGTTCGGCGGCGATGCGCGCGGCCTCGCTGGGATCCTCCTCCAGCAGCAGCCGCACGCCGAGATCGGCGCGGCCGATGCGGCCGCCGGCATTGATGCGCGGCCCGAGCAGAAAGCCGAGATGCCACGGCTCCGGCGGGCCGGACAGCCGCGCGGCATCCATCAGCGCGGTCATGCCGACATGGTCGCGGCGGCGCAGCGCGATCAGTCCCTTGGCGACGAAAGCGCGGTTGAGGCCCTTGAGCGGCACCACGTCGGCGACGGTGCCGAGCGCGACCAGATGCAGCAGCGACAGCAGATCGGGTTCGGCGCGCGTGCCGCTCCAGAAGTCGCGCCGGCGCAATTCGCGCGGCGAGCGCGACCAGCGTGAGGAACACCAGGCCGACCGCGGCGAGATGGCCGAGGCCGGACAGATCGTCGGCGCGGTTCGGATTGACGATCGCCACCGCCGGCGGCAATTCCTCGTCGGCCTGGTGATGGTCGATCACCACGGTGTCGAGGCCGAGCTTCTTGGCTTCGGCCAGCGGCTCGATGCTGGTGGTGCCGCAATCGACGGTGACCAGCAGCTTGACGCCGCGTTCGGCAAAGCCGCGGATGGCGTCGACATTCGGCCCGTAGCCTTCGAAAATCCGGTCGGGGATATGCACGATCGGATCGAGCCCGCAGTGGCGCAGATAACGCGCGAGCAGCGCCGAGGCGGTCGCGCCGTCGACGTCGTAGTCGCCGAAAATCGCGACGCTCTCGCCGTGCGATGACCGCATCGGCGATGCGCGCCGACGCCGCCTCCATCTGCGGTCAGCGTATGCGGGTCGGGCATCAGCCGCTTGATCGCTGGGATCGAGATAGGCCTCGACCTCGTCCGGCTCGACGCCGCGCCCGGCCAGCACGCGCGCCAGCAATTCCGGCACGCCGTGGCGCTGCGCGATGGTCAAGCGCGCGCGCCTGCCGCGCTCATCCAGCCGGTCGCGCCACGCGGCCGGTCGCCGATTGCTCCACGCCGAGAAACGCTCGCGGCACGATTGGTCAGTGGCAACGCCATAGCGTCGGCGTGATCGATTCAGCGATTCCGACGGGATATTGATCTAAAAGTTGGCGCTCGGGAGAAAATCTCACCTGCGCAGCAACTCGCGGTAGCAGTATTTCTTTCTGGCGGTGCCGTTGTTGTCCTTGCCGCGGCGGAATATTTCAAGTTCCGGCTTTAATCAACGCGCACGCCGTTATGGACGACATCATGCGTCAAGGCTGATGACTCCTCGCCCCGCGTTTACGTGATCCACGAGAACAACGACTGGGTCGTGCCGCTGCGCAAGCAATTCGACGCGCGCGAGATTCCGTTCACCGAATGGTTCCTCGACCAGGGCGTTCTCGACCTGCGCGCCGCGCCGCCGCCGGGCGTTTTCTATAACCGCATGAGCGCCTCCTCGCACACGCGCGACCACCGCTACGCGCCCGAACTGACCGGCGCGGTGCTGGCCTGGCTCAAGCGTCATGGCCGCACCGTGGTGAATGGCGAACGCGCGCTGGCCCTCGAAGTCTCCAAGGTCGCGCAATATGAAGCGCTGGACAAATTCGGCGTCGAGACCCCGCAGACGCTGGCGGTCGTCGGCAAGCAGAATATCGCCGAAGCGCGCGCCGGCTCGGCTTTCCGCTGATCCTCAAGCACAATCGCGCCGGCAAGGGGCTGGGCGTTCGGCTGTTTTTGTCCGCGGCGGCGCTTGACGAGCATCTCGCCGGGGCCGAGTTCGCCGAGTCGGTCGACGGCATCACTTTGGTGCAGCGCTACATCAAGGCGCCGCAGCCGTTCATCACGCGCGTCGAATTCGTCGGCGGCAAATTCCTTTATGCGGTGCGGGTCGATACCTCGCAGGGCTTCGAGCTTTGCCCGGCCGATGCGTGCAATATCGAGGCGCCGGCGCTCGCCGAGGTTTGTCCGGCGGTCGCGCCCAGCGACAAGTTCCAGATCCTGCGCGGCTTCGAGCATCCGCTGCTGGCGCGCTGGCAGGCCTTCCTTGCCGCCAACGATATCGCGATCGCCGGCGTCGAGTTCATCGTCGACGAGAACGGCCGCTCCTACACCTACGACGTCAACACCAACACCAATTATAACCCCGACGCCGAAGCCAAAGACGGCCGCGTCGGTACCGCGCGCAGCGGCATGGGCGCGATCGCGACCTATCTCGGTGATCTGTTGGCGCGCGAGCGCGACACGGCCGCGCCTTCGCTGGCGATTGCCGAGCCGGCCTGAGCGCGGCTTACGTCAATCGAGGTGAAATTTGTCGAGCTGCCGGTGCTCGGCGATCACGCGGCGCACCGTGCCGGTGGCCGAGCGCATCACCACGGTCTCGGTCTCGATCACCGACTTGCCGAATTTGACGCCGCCAGCATCGCGCCGGTGGTCACGCCGGTGGCGGCGAACAGGCAGTCGCCCCTCACCATGTCCTCGATCTCGTATTTCTTCTTCGGCATCCTTGATGCCCATCTTCAGCGTGCGCTCGCGCAACTCCTCGGTGTCGATGATCAGCCGGGTCTGCATCTGGCCGCCGATGCAGCGCAGCGCCGCCGCCGCCAGCACGCCTTCCGGCGCGCCGCCGATGCCGAGATAGATGTCGATGCCGGTCTTCGGCTCGGCGCAATGGATGACGCCGGCGACGTCGCCGTCGCTGATCAGGCTGACCGCGGCGCCGATCTTGCGGATCGCCGCGATCATGTCGGCGTGGCGCGGCCGGTCGAGCAGGATGGCGGTGATTTCCGACGGCTTGACGCCCTTGGCCTTGGCGAGCCGGATGATGTTCTCGTCCGCCGGCGCGTCGAGATCGATGGTGCCTTTCGGGTAGCCGGGACCGATGGCGATCTTGTCCATGTAGCAGTCGGGCGCGTGCAGCAGCGTGCCGGCGTCGGCCATGGCGATGGTGGCGATGGCGCCCGGCATGTTCTTGGCGCACAGCGTGGTGCCTTCGAGCGGATCGACCGCGATGTCGACCTTCGGGCCGTTCTTGTTGCCGACCTTCTCGCCGATGAACAGCATCGGCGCCTCGTCGATCTCGCCCTCGCCGATCACCACCGTGCCGTCGATCGGCAGCTTGTTGAGTTCGCGCCGCATGGCGTCGACCGCGGCCTGGTCGGAGGCCTTGTCCTTGCCGTGCCCGCGCAGGCGCGCCGACGACACCGCCGCGCGCTCGGTCACGCGCACGATCTCGAGGGTGAGAATGCGCTCCAGCAGCAGTTCGGGCTGGACGGTGATCGACGCCATCGTGACGTTCCCCTCGCGAACTCCGGCTTGAACCGCCGTTTATCAGTTCTTCTCGATCCGGATCACCTGCGGCGTGCCCGAGATCACCCTATCGCGCCCCACCGCCGCAAGGGCCTTGCGCACGCGCATCCTCGGATGGTCGCATAAGTAATGAGGATAACGGGGACGGAACCGCCCTTGGCCTCGCCGCCTGAGCGTTTTCTGGTCGTGCCGTTGCACGATCGATTCCAGCGAAATCTCCTGCTCGGCAAGCCGCGTGGCGATGGTGGCGGCGGTGCCCGGCTTGTCGCGCGCCAGCAGCCGGATGTAGTAGCCGCCCTCGTGGCGCTGCATCGGCGCCTTGCGCACGGCCGGCAGCCGCGCGGCGGGCCGGCCGAACGGCGCGGTGCGCACGCCGCGCGCGATATCGCCGATGTCGGACAGCACCGCCGAGGCGGTCGCCGCGCCGCCGGCGCCGGGCCCGACCAGCGTGAGCGGATTGATGCCTTCGGCATCGACGGTCACGGCATTGGTCACGCCCATCACCTGGGCGATGGCGGAATCCTTGCGCACCATGGTCGGATGCACGCGCTGCTCGATGCCTTTCGGCGTCTTCACCGCCACGCCGAGCAGCTTGACGCGATAGCCGAGCTCGTCGGCGGCGGCGAGATCGGCCGGCGTGATCGAGGAAATGCCTTCGACATAGATCGCGCTCTGGTCGACCTTGGTGCCGAAGGCGAGGCTGGCCAGGATCGCAAGCTTCTGCGCGGTGTCGTGGCCCTCGATGTCGAAGCTCGGATCGGCTTCGGCATAGCCGAGCCGCTGCGCTTCCTTCAGGCACTCGGCGAACGGCAGCTTGTCCTGCTCCATCCGGGTGAGGATGTAATTGCAGGTGCCGTTGAGGATGCCGTAGATGCGCTCGAACGAATTGCCGGCCATGCCCTCGCGCAAGGTCTTCACGATCGGAATGGCGCCGCCGACCGCCGCCTCGAAATTGAGCGCGACGTGATGTTTCTCGGCGAGCGCGGCAAGCTTGACGCCGTGCTTGGCGAGCAGCGCCTTGTTGGCGGTGACCACCGATTTGCCCGACGCGAGCGCCGCTTCGACCGCGCTCTTGGCCGGATCGCCGGCGCCGCCGATCAATTCGACGAACACGTCGATGCCGCCGGTCGCGCGCCAGCGCCACCGGATCGGAAAACCATTTGCATTCTTTGAGATCGACGCCGCGATCTTTGCGCTTGCGAGCGCGCGCAGACCGCGACGATCTCGATGGCGCGGCCGCAGCGCGCGGCGAGCGCCTCGCGCTGGCGCGCCACCTGGGCGATCAAGGCGGCGCCGACCGTGCCCAATCCGGCGACGCCCACTTTCAGCGAAGCTCGTCATGAGATCAGCGCCGCGTGGCGAGCGGGACGACGTTGTGAAGCTGTTCCGGCCCGGATTTCAGGAAGCGGCCGACATTGCGCGCGGCCTGGCGGATGCGCTGCTCGTTCTCCACCAGCGCGATGCGCACGAAGCCTTCGCCGTATTCGCCGAAGCCGATGCCGGGCGAGACCGCGAGTTCGGCCTTCTCGACCAGCAAGCGTCGAGAACTCGACGCTGCCGAGGCTCTTGAACGGCTCCGGGATCGGCGCCCAGGCAAACATCGAGGCGCGTGGGCTCGGCACCGGAAAGCCGGCGCGGCCGAAGCTTTCCACCAGCACGTCGCGGCGGCGCTTGTAGGTTTCGCGCATTTCCTTGATGCAATCGTCGGGACCGTTGAGCGCCGCGGTCGCCGCCACCTGCACCGGCGTGAAGGCGCCGTAGTCGAGATAGGATTTCACGCGGCCAAGCGCCGCGATCACGCGCTCATTGCCGACGGCGAAGCCGATGCGCCAGCCCGGCATCGAATAGGTCTTCGACATCGAGGTGAATTCGACCGCGATGTCCATCGCGCCCGGCACCTGCAGCAGCGACGGCGGCGGATTGTCGTCGAAATAGACTTCCGCGTAAGCGAGATCGGACAGCACCAGGATGTCGTGCTTCTTCGCGAAGGCGACGAGGTCCTTGTAGAAGTCGAGGCTCGCCACATAAGCCGTCGGATTGGCCGGATAGCAGACCACCACCGCGATCGGCTTCGGGATCGAGTGGATGATCGCGCGTTCGAGCGTGTGGAAGAAATTCGGCGTCGGCTCCGACGGCACCGAGCGGATCGCGCCGCCCGCCATCAGGAAGCCGAAGGCGTGGATCGGGTAGCTCGGGTTGGGCACCAGCACGACATCGCCCGGCGCGGTGATCGCCTGCGCGACGTTGGCGAAGCCTTCCTTCGAGCCGAGCGTGGCGACGACCTGCGTGTCGGGATTGAGCTTCACGCCGAAGCGGCGCTCGTAATAGGCCGCCTGCGCGCGGCGCAGGCCGGGAATGCCGCGCGAGGCGGAATAGCGATCGGTGCGCGGCTTGCCCAGCGTCTCCTTGATCTTCTCGATGACATGCGCGGGCGCCGGCAAATCCGGATTGCCCATGCCGAGATCGATGATGTCGGCCCCGCCATTGCGGGCCCGCGCCTTGGCCCGGTTCACCTCTTCGAACACGTAGGGCGGCAAGCGGCGGATGCGGTAAAAGTCTTCCATTGTCTCAAACCTTTAAGTCGGCTGCCCTCTCCAGCCGGCAGGCATAACCCCGGCAGGCTTTTATCATGGGTTGGTCGTTGCGCCATCCTGGGCATTGGCCGGCCGATCTGGGCGGCGGGCTTCTTTTTTTCGGCGGATTTGCGGGCTTTTTGGTCCGTCGCCCGTGAGCGGCTTCTTGCCGGTCGCGCGCCGCGGCAAGATCCTTTTCCAGCCTTGACCTGCTGTTCCTCGGTCATGGCCTGGTCGCGCGCGGCGGCGGCATGTCATGCACGGCGGGATATTCGTAGGCCGTCGCCGGCCGCGCCGGGGTGCCGGCCGGCTCTGCCCCGACGTCGCCGGCAGCTTGTCGATCACCGACGCGCTCGAACAGCCGGCCAAGCACCGCGACAGCGGACAAGCCCAAGGCCACCAAAATCGTTCGGTCAAGAGGTCGCACCATGCTCGGCAAAACCTGCCCTCGAGACGGGAAATCGATGCAGACTCAATGAATTATACCATCAGCCCGCTATCCGGCTATTATGGCCGCAGCAAGGTACGTGATGCCGCGCACACCGGCGAAACCATGCTTACAAATCGCGCCTTGCGGGAGGACGCGGTCCGGGCCATTTCTCAGGCGGGGACCGACATGGCACGGATGGAAAAGCCCAGCAGCAAACCGGCTAAAGCCGGCCCAGGAACGCCGAAGGAAACGGCGCAAAAAACGGTGCCAGAAACGGCGACGAAGACTCGGCTCGGTCGAGGTCGAGGCTTCGCGCACAATCTCGCCCGCCTGGTCGAGGAAGGCGGCAAGGCGCTCGCCGCCTATATGAAGCCGCGCGAGGAAGGCAAAATCAAAAGCGAGCTGGCCGAAGACGTCACCGACGTGGTCAAGACCGTCGGCCAGGTGGCGGAATACTGGCTGTCCGATCCCCAGCGCGCGCTCGAACTGCAGACCAGCCTCGGCCGCGCCTATCTCGATCTGTGGGCCGGCGCGGTCAAACGCATGGCCGGCGAAGAGGCCGAGCCGGTGGTCGCGCCCGATCCGAAGGACAAGCGCTTCGCCGATCCGGAATGGTCGCAGAACCAGTTCTTCGATTTTCTCAAGCAAGCCTATCTGCTCACCGCGCAATGGGGCGACCGGCTGGTGAAAGACGCCGCCGGCATCGACGAGCACACACGCGCAGAAGGCCGCGTTCTACGTCAAGCAAATCGCCAACGCGATCTCGCCGTCGAATTTCGTACTCACCAATCCGGAATTGCTGCGCGAGACGCTGTCGTCGAATGCCGGCAATCTGGTGCGCGGCATGCACATGCTCACCGAGGACATCAAGGCCGGGCAAGGCAATCTCAAGATCAGCCAGTCGGACCCATCGACCTTCGAGGTCGGGCGCAACCTCGCGCTCTCGCCCGGCAAGGTGATCTTCCAGAACGATCTGATGCAGCTGATCCAGTATCAGGCCACGACCAAGGAAGTGCTCAAGGTTCCGCTGCTGATCGTGCCGCCCTGGATCAACAAGTTCTACATCCTCGATCTCACGCCGGAAAAATCCTTCATCAAATGGTGCGTCGACAACGGGCATCACCGTGTTCGTGGTCTCCTGGGTCAACCCGGACGCCAAGCTCGCCGCCAAAAGCTTCGAGCAATACATGCGCGAGGGCGTGCTGGCCGCGCTCGACGCGATCGAGGCGGCCACCGGCGAAAAGAAGGTCAACGCCATCGGCTATTGCGTCGGCGGCACGCTGCTCTCGATCACGCTCGCCTATCTCGCGGCCAAAAAGGACGACCGCGTGTTGTCGGCGACGTTGTTCGCCGCGCAAGTCGATTTCACCTATGCCGGCGACCTGATGGTGTTCGTCGACGAGGAGCGCATCAAGCAACTCGAAGCGCATATGAAGGAGCAAGGCTATCTGGAAGCCTCCCGCATGGCGAATGCCTTCAACATGCTGCGCTCCAACGATCTGATCTGGCCTTACGTGGTCAACAATTACATGCGCGGCAAGAAGCCGTTCCCGTTCGACATTCTCTACTGGAATTCCGACGCCACCCGCATGCCGGCGGCCAATCATTCGTTCTATTTGCGCAACTGCTATCTCGACAACAAGCTCAGCCAAAGGCGAGATGAAAATCGCCGGTGAAACGCTCGACCTGCGCAAGGTGACGGTGCCGATCTACAATCTCGCCACGCGCGAGGACCACATCGCGCCGGCGAAATCCGTGCTGTTACGGCTCGCAATATTTCGGCGGCGCGGTGAAATACGTGCTGGCCGGCTCCGGCCATATCGCCGGCGTGGTCAATCCGCCCGGCAAGCCGAAATACCAGTATTGGACCGGCGGCAACGCCGGGCGGCGCCGACCTCGACGCCTGGCTGCAAACGGCAACCGAGCATCCCGGCTCCTGGTGGCCGGACTGGCTCGACTGGCTCAAGAGCCAGGGCGCCGAAATGGTGCCGGCGCGCGATATCGGCGGCGGCAAGCTCAAAGCCATCGAGGACGCGCCGGGCTCCTACGTGAAAGTGCGCGACTGGAGCTGAGGCCTCGTCCGTCGTATGTCGGTTTCTTGATGCCGCCGGACGCGACAGACGCCGCCACTCGGCTTATCTGCTCGCCCTGCCAGCAACCAAACATGGGGGACGGCGATGTCCAGGGAACTGATGTGGCTCGACGTTGACGGTCATCCTGACCGGGGTGTTGTGGATGCCCTATATCCTCGACCGCATCATGGTGCGCGGGCTGATGGGCGCGATGGCCAACCCCTCGCGCAACGACAAGCCGCAATCGCCCTGGGCGCAGCGGCTTTATTTCGCCCACACCAATGCGGTCGAGAACCTGGTGATCTTCGCGCCGCTGGTGCTGATCCTCGACGCGCAGCGCCATTCGACCGAAAGCACGGCGATCGCCTGCGCGGTCTATTTCTGGGCGCGGCTCGCCCATGTCATCGTCTATACGCTGGGCATTCCGGTGCTGCGCACGCTCGCTTTCGCGGTCGGCTTCGTGGCGCAGGTCGTGCTGGCGCTGGCGATTTTCGGGAAGCTTTAGTTCAGCGGCGCAGCCCGCTCGCGATCGCGCGCAGATCGAGCGCCGCGCGGCAACGTGCCGAAGGCGCCGCCGCCCTCGCCGTCAAGCCGCGAGGCGCAGAACGCGTCCGCCACCGCGGGCGGCGCATGCTTGATCAGCAGCGCCGCCTGCAAGCGCCAGCACCAGATCGCGCACCAGCGCGCGCGCCTGCGCTTCGTCGTTGCGGTCGGCGGCGCGTCAGTCGCTCGTGCAGCCGCTTCGGCGAAGGTCTTCAGCCGCGCATCGCCGCCGTCAAGTTCGCTGCTGCAGCACGTCCGCCGCATTCGGCGTGCGCTCGATGGCGCGCAGCACGTCGAGGCACATGATATTGCCGGAGCCTTCCCAGATCGAATTGACCGGCGCCTCGCGGTAGAGCCGCGGCATGATGCTTTCCTCGATGTAGCCGGAGCCGCCGAGCACCTCCATCGCCTCCAGCGTCAGGAACGGCGCGCGCTTGCAGATCCAGAATTTCGCCGCCGGCGTCACCACGCGGCGGATCGCCTGCGAGGCCTCGTCGCTCTCGTCATAGGCGCGCGCCAGCCGCATGGTCAGCACGGTCGCCGCCTCGCATTCGAGCGCGAGATCGGCCAGCACGTTGGTCATCAGCGGCTGGTCGATCAGCTTCTTCTGGAACGCGGTGCGATGGCGCGCGTGATGCACCGCCTGCGCCACCGCCTGCCGCATCAGCGCCGGACGAGCCGATGCAGCAATCGAGCCGCGTGTAGCCCGCCATCTCGATGATGGTCGGGATGCCGCGGCCTTCCTCGCCGACCAATTGCGGCATAGGCGCCGTCGAATTCGACCTCGCTCGAGGCATTCGACTTGTTGCCGAGCTTGTCCTTGAGCCGGTTGATGTGCACGCGCATTGCGCTCGCCGTCCGGCGTCCAGCGCGGCATGAAGAAGCAGCTCAAGCCCTTTGGGCGCCTGCGCCAGCACCAGGAAGGCGTCGCACATCGGCGCCGACATGAACCATTTGTGGCCGTGCAGGCGGAACGCGCCGTCGCCGCCGGGCTCCGCGCGCGTCGTATTGGTGCGCAGGTCCGAGCCGCCCTGGTTCTCGGTCATGCCCATGCCGATCAGCGCGCCGGTCTTGTCCGCCGATCGGGATGAAACGCCGGTCGTAGTCGCGGCGCGAAAATCTTCGGCAGCCATTGCTCGGCGATGTCCGGCGCCTGGCGCAGCGTCGGCACCGAGCCGTAGGTCATGGCCACCGGGCAATAGACGCCGCTTTCGATCTGCGTGAGCATGTAAGTGCCGGCCGCGCGCGCCACATGCGCGCCCGGCTTGCGGCTCGGCCCAGGGGCTCGAATGCAGGCCGGCTTCGAGCGCGATGGTCAGCAGTTCGTGCCAGGCCGGATGAAATTCGACCTCGTCGAGGCGATGGCCGAAACGGTCGAAGCTTTTGAGCTGCGGCGGATTTCGGTTGGCGGCAAAGCCGAGCTCGATGGTTTCCGGCTTGCCCAGCGTTGCGCCGAGCGCATCCAGCTCGCCGTTGGCCCACGCCGCCTGCTCGCGCGCCGACCGCCTCGCGCAGCACGATGTCGCTGGCGAACAGATTATAGGGCTCGAGCGGCGGCGGCTGGTTGCTGACCTCGAACATCGCCTTCTCCGTCAATCCGGGCGCTGCGAAGCGGCGAACCCGGAATCCAGAAGTACCCGAAATTCTATCTGGATTCCGGGTCCGGCGCTAAAGCGCCGTCCCGGAATGACAGAGAACTACGGAAACAGCGCCACCTGCTCCAGCCCCATGGTTTCCGGACAGCCCATGACCAAATTCATGTTCTGGATCGCCTGGCCGGAGGCGCCTTTGACCAGATTGTCCAGCGCCGAAATGACGATGGCGCGGCCGGGTATGCGGTCATTGGCGACGCCGATGAAGGTCATGTTCGAGCCGCGCACATGCCGGGTCTGCGGCGTCTCGCCGAACGGCAGCACATGCACGAAAGGCTCCTTCGCGTAGAACTTTAAAAGTAACGCATGAAGATCGGCAGGCGTCCGCCCGCGTCGGCCCCGCACATAAATCGTCGAGAGGATGCCCCGGTTCATCGGCACCAGATGCGGGGTGAAGCTGACGATCACCTCGCGCCCGGCGGCGAGCGAAAACTCCTGGTCGAGTTCGGCCATGTGCCGGTGATGCCCCACGCCATAGGCGTGGAAGCCTTCCGACACTTCCGAGAACAGCATCGCCTCCTTGGCCGCCCGGCCCGCCCCGGTCATGCCCGACTTGGCGTCGACCACGATCTCGTCGAGATCGATGGCCTTGGCCTTGATCAGCGGGATCAGCGGCAGCTCGGCGCAGGACGTGTAGCAGCCGGGATTGGCCACCAGCCGCGCGTGTCTTGATCGTCGCGCCGGTGGATTTCGGTCAGGCCATAGACCGCTTCTTTCTGAAGCTCCGGCGCGTCATGCTCGTGGCCGTACCATTTCGCGTAAGCGGCCGTATCGTGCAGCCGGAAATCGGCCGACAGGTCGACGACCTTGGTCGCCGGCGCCTTCGCCAGCAATTCCTTGATCACCTTCTGCGTGGTCGCGTGCGGCAGCGCGCAGAATACGCCATCGAGCCCGAGCTTGGCCCAATCGAGCCCGTCGATCGCCACCAGTGTCGGCAAATCGTAAGGCGAGAATTGCGGAAACACATCCCGCATCGCCTTGCCGGCGCTGCGCTCGGCGGTCAGCAGCACGATCTCCGCGCGCGGGTGCCGCAACAGCATCCGCACCAGCTCCGCGCCGGTATAGCCGGAGGCGCCGAGCACGCCGATTTTCGCTTTAGTCGCCATGGGTCGATTCCTTGATCCAGAGTCTTAACGAACGACCGGATCAAGGCCAACAGCGCGGATGTCAGGATTTAGCAGTGCCGCGGGCCTTATTCCGGCGGCACGGGGGACGATTTACACGCGAATGCGCGCCCGTGCCGTGGCGATACGGCGGCGGCGGAGCGCGGTTGCTGCGAAAAACATCGTCATGGCGCGGGATATAGGGCTCAGGCGGATCAGCGTCAAGCCGCCGGCCGGCCAAGAGGTAAAGGCTGATCGCCGAGCATGACTTTGACCACCATGTCGCGGGCCAAAGCCGGATCGACGCCGTTGGCGGCCATCAGGTCCTTGCAATCGGCGACGATGGCGTCGGCATCCTGCATGATCTTCAGGCGCTTGAAGTGATCGGCGTGACGCAGGCCCATGCTTTCGCCGACGATGTCGAGAATATTGACGATCTTGAACGGCCAGTCGCGCTCGTGCGCGCACAGGTCGCGGTGATCGGGGTGATAGATCGCGACCAACGCGTCGACGCCGGCCGCTTCCGCCGCTTCCAGCTCGGCCAGATGCAGTCCGCGCTTGTAGTCCGGCAGCGCGTTGACGAAATTGCTCATCAAGCCGACCGCCGGCTGGTGCAGATCGACGACCTCGATGCCCGGCACCATTTGCAGCAGCGCGATGCCCGGCCTCGACCACGCCCTTGACGCCCGGGTGCTTGTGCAGCGCGACCTTCAGCGGCACCGGCTTGCGCAGCATCGGCCGCAGATCGTCAAAGCGCGTCGCCAGAAACAGCATGAACGGCGTCATCTCGAACGGCCGCGATCCGCGCACCTTCTCGATCGTCGGCAGCGTCGTCTCGGTGAACTGCACGTGGCAGCTTGCGCACCACGAGATCACGCCGGATTTCCCTTCCGCGAGCTTGTCGAGTGAATTGGTGGCGACGCGGCCGGAGACTTCGATGTCGCCGGTGCGCGCCTGAACGATGCCGCAGCAATGGCTGGGGCCGCCCATGACCTTATAGGTGACGCCGAGCGCGTCCATGACATCGAGCGCGGTGAGCGCGATGTGCGGCGTCTTGAGCACGTTGCAGCCGGTGTAGAATACGAAATCCGGCCGCTCGCCCGGCTTGACGGTCGAGCCGGATTCAAGCCGCGCGTTCACGCGTTGACCGAGCCGCGTCAATTCGTCGGCGGATAATTGCATGCGCGCCAGCACGTTGGAGCCGTCGGCCACCAGCCGGAAATTTTCGACGCCCTGCTTGCGCTGCGCGCGCGGCTCGTTCGCGTGACGCGCCATCTTCGACGCGCGCCATCGCCAGCAAAAAGCGCGGATTGACGCCGTAGTCGCAGGCCGTGATGCAGTCGCCGGTGAGCACGCAGCCCTTTGCCCAGGCTTGCGAGGCGGCCGGCCCCTCGCCCATGCGCACGATATCGAGCACGCCGGAAATGACGCTCTCGGGCGAAGCCGCGCCGACGCCCGCCGGGCCGGTCACCGGACAGATCTCGACGCACTTGCCGCACTTGGTGCAGGCATCGAGCATTTCGGCCGTGCGCGCGGCCAGGCCAATTTCAAATGCGGTTTCCGTCATGTGAGACGCCGATTCCAAAGGCTGGCACAAATGGTACCGCCTCGACGATACGCCGGCCAGCGCGGGCAAACCCCCTAACACGCATTTTATTCCGCAGTGCGGCCATTGCGCGACGGTGAGCGACCCGTATAGGCGAGCGCCCGCTTGTTGGCTAAGCTGCCCACCTCAATGATCCGGCATTCACCGGCCGGGTCAAAAAAGGCCGGCAACGTCCGGCGATCACGTGGGAGGACTAAAGATGCATCGTTTCACTATGATGGCGGGCGCCCTCGGCGTCGCGCTTCTGACAAGCACCGGCGCCTTCGCGCAAGTGCCGGCCGATCCGGCCAATCCGAATGAAAACATACCGGAGGCGCAGCCGAATACGCCGTACGGTGAGCCGATCAATCTTGAGACCGCCAAGAAGGTTGCCGCGGCCGCCTCGGCCGAAGCGGCCAAGCGAAAATGGATGGGCATGTGCATCGCAGTTGTCGGCCCATCGGGTGATCTCGTCTATTTCGAAAAGCCGGACCTTTGCCAATATGCATCAGTCGGTATTTCGCAGGACAAGGCACGAGCGTCCGCCCGTTATCGCCGCCCGACAGTCGTGTTTGAGCGGCTGATGGGCAAGGGTGCGTTCTTCTCCTATCTGCCGACGCTCGCAAACGGATTCGTCGGCTCGCGTGGCGGCAATCCGCTCGTCGTCGGCGGCAAGCTCATCGGCGCCATCGGCGTCTCCGGCGGCAGCGGCTCGCAGGACGACACCATCTCGCAAGCTGGCGCCGCGGCTCTGAAATAATTAGTAGCGGCTTTACAGCGAATTCCGCCGGGACGATAAGTCCCGGCGGGCTTCGTGCATTGCAACGGGAGGAAAGCAATGAGTGGAAGAACTTTTGCAGGAATGACGCTCGCGATTTGCCTCGCGAGCCTGCCGTTGGCGGCAGCACCCGCCACGGCCAAAGAATTGAAAGTAATTTCGGACAAGACCGTCACCGGCTTCGGTCATCCGGAATTGGTCGCCTACGATCCGAAAGGCAAGGTTTTTTACGTCGGCAATTTCGGTCCCGAACTCAAACCAGCCGACAAGGATGGCAAGGGGACGATCAACAAGGTTTCGCTGGACGGAAAAATTATCGAGGAGGCAATTTTCCCGCCCAAAGGCCAGACGATGAACAAGCCCAAGGGGATTTGGATCAAGGGCAACCACATGTGGGTTGCCGACATCGACTCGGTTTGGCAGTTCGACCTCAAGACCAAAGAAGCCAAAAGGCTGGAATTGCCGGGGATCGCCTACGCCAACGACGTGGCGCTCATCGGCAAGACCCTCTACATCAGCGACAACCGCTTCGACAAAGTCGCCAGTGTCGAACCGGCCGATTTCCTCAAAGCGAAAGCCGCGCCGAAGATCGCAATCGTCTACTCGGGCAAGTCTGTTTTCCCGAACGGGCTTTATCCGGGCAAAAACGGTTCGCTCATCATGGTCGGCTTTGAGGCCAAGGATAAGCCTCACGGCATCTACGAAATGATGCCGGGCCAAGAGCCAAAACAGATATCCGACAACATCGGCATGTTGGATGGTCTCTACCGCATGAAGAACGGCGACTTGATCGTGACCGACTGGATTACCGGCTCGATGTTTCAGTGGAACAAGAAAATGGGCAAGAAGGATCTGGTGACCGGCATCAAGGGACCCGCCGATCTCTGCGCCATCCCAAACAAGAAGGGCCTTCTGGTCGTGGTGCCCGATCTGGTCAAGGGCGAATTGCGCTTCGTGCAGCTCGGCAAATAGAACGCCGGCTAAAGTCTCATTGCAATCCGCCGGGGTGAAAATCCCGGCGGATTTTTTAGAACCAATGCGCCAGCCACTGCAATCCGACTGAAATACCGTCGCCGAGCGTGAGCAGCACCGCGCACCAAACGAAAGCCGACGAAAAATTCGCGAGTTGAAAGCGCCAATAAGGCATCTCGAAAATTCCGGCGATCAGCGGCACCACAGCGCGCAGCGGTCCGAAAAACCGGCCGATGAAAATGCCGGCAATGCCCCATTTCTTCATGAAGGCTTCGCCGCGCGGGATCAGTTCGGGATGGCGCGACAGCGGCCATATTTTCGCGACCGAATATTCGAGCTTGAGGCCGACCCAATAAGACAACCAATCGCCACAGGCCGCGCCAAGCGCGCCCGCGATCCACACGCCCCAGAAGTCAATGCCGCTCGGACCGAGCAGCGCGCCGATCGCGACCAGGGCGCCCCAGGCCGGGATCAAGAGCGAAATAAAGGCGAGCGATTCCCCGAAGGCGAGCGCGAACACGATCGGCGGCGCCCAGGCCCCGTGGTCTCGCACGAAGGCGATGACCTGTTCGACGTAGGCATGAAATTCCATTGGAAATCGAACCGCCCCACCCCACGGAAGTTTCTAGCCTGCAGCGCGGCCCCGCGCCAGCGATCCCGCCAAGCTAATCCGGCAATTCCGGAGTTTGCTTGGGAAACAGGTGGAGCACCGCGACCATTCCCACGATCAACAGCGGCGCCGCCAGAAACGCGCCGACCGGCCCCCACAGCCAAGTCCAGAATATCAGCGACAAGAACACCGTGAGCGGATTGAGCGTGAAGTGGCGGCCGAGAATGCTCGGCGTTATGAAGTGTCCTTCCAGCACCGCCAACGCCAGAAACGCCAGCGGCGCGACCAGCGCATAGGTCAACGAAGGAAAGCTCACCAGCCCGACCATGAACATGCCGAGCTCCATGATCAGCGCACCGATATAAGGGATGAAATTGAGAACGAACCCCAATACGCCCCAGGCCAGCGGGTCGGGCAGCCCCACCGCCCAGGCGACGATGCCGGCGCCGAAGCCGACGGCGATATTGATCACCGCGACCACGCTGAGATAGCCGGTCAGGTTATGCTCAACATCATTCATGATCCGCAGCATGCGCAGCCGCGCTTCGCGCTTATGGAAGAGCGCCACCATCACGTGCCGCATCCGGCTCCTACCGAGCAGCACAAAGAACAGCATGCCGAAGAATACGAAAATCTGCCCGATCGCCGGCGTTACGACGCCAACCGTCGGCTGCAGGATCGACATGATGTCAATGCCAAAGCCCTTGCCCGCCTCCGATGGCAGCAACGCATTGCGCATATCGCGCAGGCCGGAGAGCGGCTGTTCGAACACGCGCAGCTTCTCCTGGATGTTGCGGCCGATATCGGGGGCCTTGCCGGCCCACTGCACAACCGGCGCCGACAATAGCGCGATCAGTCCGTAGAATACCACGGTCACCAGCAGCCACAGCGCGATCGCCGTTAACACCGGCGGCACGCCAAGCCGGCCCGCGCGCGCCGACAGCGGGCCGAGCATCATGGTCACCACGAATGCGGAGGTCGCCGGCAGCAGGATCGGCCGCGCCAAGTCGAGCGCCGTGATAAAAAGCAGAACGAATATGCCGATGGTCGCGGCCTGCGTGGCCGTGCGCCAGAGGGTCGACACCATGGCGACCGGCTGCGGATCGGTGACCGCCAAGACGTGGCGGCGGTCCTCCTCGCCGTTACGGTTGACGCCCTTTTTCCTCCGGGAATGCTGCCAGCCGCTGCTTGCTCATGCCCTGTTAACGGCGCTTGGCAGTCACTGTTCCGGCGTCTTCATGGCATATTCATTGCAAGCGAATCGCTTCCCTCTTATATGCGCGAAACCCCATGGCAAAATCCGCCGCCAAGAAAAAGGCCTCCAAGCAAGCCGATCTGTTCGATCTGCCGCGCCGGGCGGCTAAATCGAGCGCGCGCAAGCCCGCCGCCCGCGCGCAAGCCGGCGCGCGGCGCAAGCGCTGAATCCGGCTATACCGCCAAACATATCGAGGTGCTGGAGGGGCTCGAACCGGTCCGCCGCCGCCCCGGCATGTATATCGGCGGCACCGACGAAAAGGCGCTGCATCACCTGTTCGCCGAAGTGATCGACAATTCGATGGACGAGGCGCTTGCCGGCCATGCCGACTGGATCGAAGTCGAGATGGAAGCGAACGGCTTTGTCACCGTCACCGATAATGGCCGCGGCATTCCGGTCGACCCGCATCCCAAATTCAAGAGCAAGTCGGCGCTCGAAGTGATCATGTGCACGCTGCACGCCGGCGGCAAATTCGATTCCAAGGTTTACGAAACCTCGGGCGGCTTGCACGGCGTCGGCGTCTCGGTCGCCAACGCGCTGTCGGAGCGCATGGAAGTCGAGGTCGCGCGCGAGCAGCAGCTCTACCGGATGGCGTTCGAGCGCGGCAAGCCGAAGGGCAAACTGGAAAAAGCCGGGCGCGCGCCCAACCGGCGCGGCACCAAGATCCGCTTCCGGCCCGACCCGCAGATTTTCGGACCCAAGGCCGCCTTCGAGGCCGAGCGCGTGTTCAAGATGGCGCGCTCGAAGGCCTATCTCTATGGCGGCGTCGAGATCCGCTGGCATTGCGACAAGGCGCTGCTCAAGGGCGTCAAGGACGTGCCGGAGAAAGCCACGTTCCACTTCGCCAACGGGCTGAAGGACTATCTCGCCGGCAATTTCGCCGACGCCACGCTGGTGCATCCCGACATTTTCACCGGCTCCTCGGGCAAGACCGGCCGCCACGGCGCGGTCGAATGGGCGGTGGCCTGGACCGCCGACGCCGACGGCTTCCTGCAATCTTATTGCAACACCATCCCGACCCCGGACGGCGGCACGCATGAATCCGGCCTGCGCACCGCGCTGCTGCGCGGCCTGAAGGATCACGCCGCCCGCGCCGGCCAGGAAAAGCGCGCCAAGGACGTGACCAGCGAAGACGTCATGACCGGCGCCGGCTGCATGCTCTCGGTGTTCATCCGCGAACCGGAATTCCAGGGCCAGACCAAGGACCGCCTCGCCACCGCCGGCGCGCAGAAGATCGTCGAACAGGCGATCAAGGACCCGTTCGACCATTGGCTGTCGGGCAATCCGCTGCAGGCCACGAAGCTGCTGGATTTCGTCATCGAGCGCGCCGAGGAGCGGCTGCGCCGCCGCCAGGAAAAAGACATTGCGCGCAAATCAGCGGTGCGGAAACTGCGCCTGCCCGGCAAGCTCGCCGACTGCTCGTCGTCGGCCTCCGAAGGCTCGGAGATTTTCATCGTCGAAGGCGACAGCGCCGGCGGCTCGGCCAAGCAGGCGCGCGACCGCCGCACGCAGGCCGTGCTGCCGCTGCGCGGCAAAATCTTGAACGTCGCGTCCGCCGGCAAGGACAAGCTGGCGCAGAACGCCCAGCTTGCCGATCTGATCCAGGCGCTCGGCTGCGGCACCGGCACGCATTTCCACGAGAAGGATCTGCGCTACGAGAAGGTCATCATCATGACCGACGCCGACGTCGACGGCGCGCACATCGCTTCGCTGCTGATCACCTTCTTCTACCGGCAAATGCCGAAGCTGATCGATGTCGGGCGGCTTTATCTCGCGGTGCCGCCGCTGTTCCGCCTGCAACACGGCGGCAAGATCGTCTACGCGCGCGACGACAAGCACAAAGAGCAATTGCTCAAGAAGGAATTCCACGCCAACGCCAAGGTCGAGGTCTCCCGCTTCAAGGGCCTGGGCGAGATGATGGCGGCGCAGTTGAAGGAAACCACCATGGACCCGTCAAAGCGCACGCTGCTCAAGGTCATGCTCACCGACAAAGAACGCAAGCCGACCGCCAAATCGGTGGAGCGGCTGATGGGCAACAAGGCCGAAGCGCGCTTCGACTTCATCCAGGAGAACGCCGAATTCGCCAGCGCGGATTTGCTGGACGTCTAAATTGCGTCCGAGCCGCGAATTCGAAAAACTGAGCGGAATTATGCAACATCGCGGATCGCTAAAATTTGAATCATTATTTTTAAAGCTATTTTTGACTTGCTGTCTAAGCTGCAATCGAGAATCTTTTATTAGCGAGGTTTGCGCTCCGTCAGCGGCGGCCTCAACAATGCCGTGGCAATATTGGTACGGATCGCATGAATTTTCCCGCTTTAATCGAAGAGCTCAATGACGCCCTCGCCGATGGCAAGGCCGAGCGGCGCGCCGCCATACTCCGCCGCGCAACTGATATTTTTACCGCCGGCTCCGACAGTTATTCCGACAATCAGATCGAGCTGTTCGACGACGTATTTAACCGAATTGTAACCGTCATCGAGCTTTCGGCGCGGACCGTGCTCGCCAAGCGTTTGGCAAATATTCCGCGCGCGCCTTCCAAGATCAGCCGCCGGTTGGCGTCCGACGACGACATCGATGTCGCCGGCCCGATGCTGGAGCGATCCCAGGCGCTCGATAATGAAATGCTCGTGGCCGCCGCAAAGACCAAAAGTCAAAAGCATCTGCTCGCCATCTCGCGACGCGATTCGCTCGATGAAGCGGTGACCGATGTGCTGGTCGAGCGCGGCGACAGGCCCGTCGTGCTCAACACCGCCTCCAATCCGCGGGCGCGCTTTTCGGATCGCGGCTATTTAACCCTGGTCAACCGTTCTGAGGCTTGACGATGAACTCGCCACTTCGCGTCGGCTTGCGGCGCGACATCCCCCGCCAGCATTTGATGCGGCTTCTCGTCAAAGCCTCGCACACCGTCCGCGTCAAGCTTGAAGCCGCCAACCCAGCGGGGGCGGATATGATCGAGAAAGCAGTCGTCGAAGCCGCAGACTCGATCCTCGAGCCGTACCGGTGCAACATCGCGCGAGTACGTCGCGGCTCGTGCGCGTATCGACGCGCTGCGTGTCGCCTGCTGTCTCGGCGAGAACGAAGTCGCGGCCTTCGCAAAGGCCAATCAATTCGAGGAGACGACGGTCGCGCTGGCGGCTCTCTGCAATCAACCGATCGAAGCGGTCGATCAGGCGATGGTTCAGTATCGGGCGGAGGCCATCCTGCTCATGGCCAAGGCCGCCGGAATGTCATGGCCGACGGCGCAAGCCATCCTGCGGATGCGCGCGGGTCCGCGCGGTATATCGCCGGGGGAAATCCAACAGAGCCACGAGACATACTCGCGCCTGAAACCGGCGCTCGCCCGCCAAATCATCGATTTTCAGGCCAAAAATTCACAAACCTCGCAATCCGCCCGGCTTACCGCCTAAATGGCGCCCGCGTAAAGTCCGCGGGAACGGATCCCACGCTCACAGCTCGATAAATCAGTCGCACTTCTTCAGCACCGGCGTCTTGCTGCCGCCCGCCAGCGCGATGCCGTCCATAACGTGCGCCTTGCCGCCCTCCGGCTGATTGAACATCGTGCGCCGCGTCGCGCTCGCGCACCCGGAAAACCAGCCGCTCGCGCTCCTCCCCCGCCGTGCCGGGCTGGAAGATCGTCTTGACCGACAGCAGCTCGTCCGACAGCCGCTCCCCGCTCAACATGCTGTAGCGGTTGATCGCATAACCGGAACCGAGATCGTGCTCTTCCAGCACTGCGCCGGCGCCCGGCGTCGTGATGCTGACATGCGGATTGCCGGGCGAGGCCGCCTGTGTGCAATGGGACGCCCAGGTTCCCAACAGGCCGAACTCGCGGAACAATGTCTCGACCGGCACGGTTTTATCGGCGGGCATGGCAGTCGCGGCCGCAAGCACCATGACCGCCGCAATCAGCATGATGCCGCCGCTCCATCGACTCGAAAAGTTGTCATGCGACCATAACAGCGCACCGCGCAACGGCAATCGCCGGCGCAAACCGCCGCGTCGAAATAATTTTACTGTGACGTTTTTATTGCGGGAACGTCAGCTTCGCCGCCGTCACCACGTCGCCAAACGTTTTGATGTCGGCATCGATACGTTTCTTGAATGCATCGCCGGTCGGCCCGCCCGGCGTCACCGCCATTTTCTTCAGGCCTGCCTGCACGCCCGGATCGGCCAGCGCACGGCCAAGTTCCTTGGTGAGCTTGTCGACGATCGGCGCAGGCGTCCCCGCCGGGACGAAGAAGCCGCTCCACAATTGGGTGTCGACTTCCGGATAACCCGCCTCCGCCATGCTTGGAACATCGGGGAGTTCCGGCGAGCGAGCGGAACCGGTCACCGCCAGCGCGCGCGATTTGCCGCCCTTGACCAGCGGGATCGCCGGCGGCCCGTCCGAAATGGTGAACAGGCATTGTCCGCTGACCACGCACAGATTCGATTCGTTGCTGCCTTTGAACGGGATCGCCACCGCCGGCATTCCCGTTTTGAGCTTGAGCAATTCGCTGGCGATGGTGAAGGACGGCGAGGAAGTTCCGTAGTTCGATTTGTCGGGATGGGCCTTGGCCCAGGCCACCAATTCCTTCACCGATCTTGACCGGGTGGTCCGCCGGCACCACCAGCACCAACGGAAACGACGCGATCATGTTGAGCGGGATGAAACTCTTGGTCGGATGATAGGGGAGCTTGGGATAGATCGCGGCGGCGATCGACATCTGCCCGGTGGCGCCGACCAGCACGGTGTAGCCGTCGGGCACCGCGCGCGAGGCAAATTCCCCGGCGATGCGGCCGCCGGCGCCGACTTTATTTTCGATCACGGTGGTGGCGCCGGTATTTTCCTGAAATTTCTGCACCACCAGACGCGCGAATATGTCGTTGCCGCCGCCGGCGGCAAACCCAACGATGAAATGGATGGCGCGACTGGGATAGGCGTCTTGCGCGCGCGCAGCGCCCGCAGAAAACGCCAACGTCATCGACAGACAGGCAAACAGGCTGCGAATCCTCATGGTCTTCCCTCCACCTTTTTTGGCGCCGCGCCATTATCGCAAGCGGTCGTCCCCCGGCTCAAGATCATACACTAATCCAGCGGCAGCCCGACATATTGCTCGGCCAGCGCTTTGGCGGCGGCTTGCGAGCCGACGAGATAATCGAGATCGGCGAGCTGACGCCTTCGGTCGAATGCGGTTTCGTGCGGGAAACGGTGCATGATCTGCGTCATCCACCAGGAAAAACGCTGCGCTTTCCACACCCGTCTCAGGCAGGTGGTCGAATAGTTCTCCAGCAATGCGTCACTTTTGCTTTTTATAGAAGCTGTCGAGCGCGCGCGATAGAAACACCACGTCGGCAAAAGCGAGGTTCATGCCCTTGGCGCCGGTCGGCGGCACGATATGCGCGCTGTCGCCGGCCAGATACAGGCGGCCGTGCTGCATCGGCTCGACCACGAAGCTGCGCATTGGCGTGATGCCCTTTTGCAGCATCGCGCCCTCTTCAAGCTTGCGCGCACCGCCCAGCCGCTTGTGCAACTCGTCCCAGATGCGCGCATCCGGCCAGTTCCCGATCTCTTCGTCGTGACCGCATTGCAGGTAAAGCCGCGCCAGCGACATCGAGCGCATGGTGTAGAGCGCGAAACCGCGGTCGGTGTAGGAGTAAATCAGTTCGTGATCCGGCGGCGGCGATTCCGACAAAATGCCGAGCCAGCCGAACGGATAGTCGCGCTCGAACACGTTGAGGACGCCGTCGGGGAAGCTCGGCCGGCAAATGCCGTGAAATCCGTCGCAGCCGGCGATGAAGTCGCACGCGATCTCCTGCGCGCGCCCTTCATGCGTGAAGCGGATCGTCGGCCGCTTCGAGGTCAAGTCATGGACGCTGACGCCGTCGACCTCGAACAGCAGCGGCCCGCCATCGGCGAGTCGGCGCTCCACCAGATCCTTCACCACTTCCTGCTGGCCATAGATGGTGACGCGCTTGTTCACCAGCGCCTTGAAATCGATACGGTGCAGCTCGCCATTGATGCCGATATTGATGCCGTGATGGAGAACGCCTTCGCGTTTCATGCGCTCGCCGACGCCCAGATCGGTCAACAGATCGGCGGCCCAATGCTCGATCAAGCCGGCGCGGATGCGGTTCTCGATGTAATCGCGGCTGCGGTTCTCGATGATGACGGACTCGATGCCGGCAAGATGCAGCAGCCGCGCCAGCATCAGCCCGGCCGGCCCTGCTCCGATAATGCCGACCTGCGTACGCATGCGTGTTGTTCCGGCCAAGGTATCTTACGATCCGTATAAGCGCCGGATTTCGTGAAGGCAAAGGGATGAAGTCCGGAAAGGCTGGGATAATCGCGCGCGGGCTGCGTCTAGAACGGCAGCCCGTAGCGTGGCACCTGCATTTTGTATTGCCGGTAGGCCTCGCCGAATTTTTCTTCAAGCAACCGCTCCTCCCGCAGGATCACGCCAAAATGCAGCGTCAAGGCGAGCACCACCGTCATCACCAGGGTCCAGTCCGATGCGGATACAATGCCGATGCCGGCAGCGATCAAAATCAGCCCGACATACATCGGGTTGCGGATCTGCGCGAAAATGCCGCCGGTGACGAGCGCGAGAACAGGCTGATAAGGATTGACGTTGGTGCCGGAGCGAACGAACGTATTCCTGGCGGCAATAGCAAGCGCGCAACCGATCACGATCAACGGCGCGCCGATCACGATGCGCAAGGTGAAAGACAACAGCACAGCCAGCACGTAAGCCGGCAGCAGCCAATCGAGCATGGGGCCGATCAGGACCGCCGCCAGAGCAATCAGCGGCGGTGGCGCAATGACGCCGGGAGTATCGGGCGCGTGCGTCATGGTCATGGTGCCTATAACGCCCATCCGCACTATTGGTTCAGGCCCTAAGCCAGTCCGCCAGCGCGGCATTAACCGCTTCGGGTTGCTCAAGCGTGGTGAGATGGCCGCTGTCCGGGACGACCGTGAACTTCGCGCCGGGGATGCCGGCGGCGATTTCCTTGTTGAGCCCCGGCGGCGTCGCCACGTCGCTGTCGCCGACCAGCACCAGCGTCGGACATTTGATCGACGACAACAGCGGCCGCGAATCCGGCCGCGACATGATCGCGTTGATCTGGCACACGAAAGCCTCCGGCCCTGTTTCCTCGATCATCCGGCGCACGATCGCGGTCAGGCGATCATCGCGCTGATGCTTCGCATTCAAATAGCGCGGGATCGCCAGATCCGGAATTTCTCCATAACGGCCCGACTGCGCCATAGCGATCTGCGTCTTGCGTCCCGCGGTTTGCTCGGCCGTGTCGGGGCGCGCCGAGGTGTCGAGCAGCGCGAGTTTGGCGATGCGCTCGGGCGCCAGCCGCATCATCGCGAAGGCGATGTAGCCGCCCATCGACAGGCCGGCGAGCGCGAAACGCGGCGGCGCATCTTTGAGAATGCGTGCGGCGATCGCCGCCATGTCGTCATCGCGCCGGTGGTCGACGACGGTCACCTGTCCGAAAGGCCAAAGCGCCTCGATTTGCGGGGCGTAAAGACGCGCGGTGCACGTCAGTCCGGGCACCAGAACCAGCGGTAAAGATTGCGCCATTAAGACCCTCCTGTGACGAAAAGATTAAGCGTTAACGAGACTTATTGCATAGTCCCAGCATTGACTTTCGGCCGCGCGCGCCTATGTTCCGCCTGAAACGGCTTCGAATAAAGATTCGACCGTCCCTTCCCGCGCATCGAAACCCGTTTTTCAATTCCGGCGCGGGCACCGGGCGGGCCCAACTAGAGGTTATATGTCTTTTTCTCATCTTGGCTTATCCGCCAAAGTTCTCGCGGCCATTGACTCGGCCGGCTACAAAACCCCCACCCCCATTCAAGAGCAAGCCATTCCGCACGTCCTCGCCCGGCGCGACGTGCTCGGCATTGCGCAGACCGGCACCGGCAAGACCGCCGCCTTCGTTTTGCCGATGCTCACGATGCTCGAACAAGGCCGCGCGCGGGCGCGCATGCCGCGCACGCTCATCCTCGAGCCGACGCGCGAACTCGCAGCCCAGGTCGTCGAGCATTTCGAAAAATACGGCAAGAACCACAAGCTCAACGTCGCGCTGATCATCGGCGGCGTGTCGTTCGACGACCAGAACGCCAAGCTGCTGCGCGGCGTCGACGTGTTGATCGCCACGCCCGGACGCCTGCTCGACCATTCCGAACGCGGCAAGCTGCTGCTCTCCGGTTGCGAACTGCTCATCATTGACGAAGCCGATCGCATGTTGGACATGGGCTTCATTCCCGACATCGAACGTATCGGCAAACTGGTGCCGTTTACGCGCCAGACTTTATTTTTCACGGCGACCATGCCGCCTGAAATCCAGCGCATCGCCGACAACTTCCTTCACAATCCGGTGCGCGTGGAAGTGTCCAAGCCCGCCACCACGGCCGCCACCATCACCCAATTGCTGGTCGCCGCCGGCCGCGAGCCGCACGACAAGCGCGACACGCTGCGCCGGCTGATCCGCTCGGCGGAAGGTTTCAAAAACGCCATCATATTCTGCAACCGCAAGCGCGAAGTCGCGCAATTGCACCGCTCGCTGGTCCAGCACAAGTTCAACGCCGTGGCCCTGCATGGCGACCTCGATCAATCGGCACGCACCGCGGCGCTCGATGCTTTCCGTAACGGCGAGGCCAAGCTGCTGATCGCCTCGGACGTGGCCGCCCGCGGCCTCGATATCCCGGCGGTCAGCCACATCTTCAATTTCGACGTGCCGCATCACCCGGACGATTACGTCCACCGCATCGGCCGCACCGGCCGCGCCGGCTTGAGCGGCACCGCCATCACCCTGGTCGCGCCGATCGACGGCAAGGCGGTGTCGGCGATCGAGAAGCTGACCGGCCAGAACATCCCCTGGATGGGCGAGCCGGCGGCAGCCGAGACCCACGAAAGCCGCCCGCAAGAAAGCCGGCACGAGAGCGCGCGCAGCCACCGCGGCGGCGGATCGCAACCGCGGGCACGGCCGCGACCGTCAACCGCAAGACCCATAAGGACCCGGCACCCCCGCAGGCCACCGAGACTGTGCAGCCGCGGCGCAGCGGGCTCGCCCGCAGCCACCGCGTGAGCAGAGCCGAAGGTACCGACGGCAGCCACCTGCCCGCTTTCCTGCTCCGTCCGGTATCGCTGAAGGCTTGATAAACGGGCGTTTTCGTAGCGGCGCGCAATGAAATATTGCGCCGCAACCGGTTCCGAATTTACCGCCGATTCATATCCCTCCCATACCGTCCATTGCGGCTGACGCGGCTATCCATGGCCGCGCGTATTGCTTGCGGGCAATGCCCGTTTACCGGGGGTTTGCGATGGCCGAGGCGCCTGACGAACACGAACGCACGATGGCGTTCGCGGAAATCGCGCTCGGCCAAATCAAGGCGCTGCGCCAGGCGGCGACGCCGCGCAATTACGAGATCTGGTACGCCTACGCCACCGGCTACCACCCTTCCCTCAATCAGATGATCAACGAGACGCTCAAGGCCAGCGGCGTTCTCGCCGAATCCAATCTCGACAGCATTTATTCGACTTACCTGTCGCCGACACGGCTCTCCGACCGGATCGACGAGGTCGGCAGCCAGGTCACCGGCGAGATCGAGCAGGTGATGTCGATGATCGACACCGCCGCCGGCACCGCCTCGGGCTATACCGAGAGCCTCGCCGGCATGTCCGACAAGATCGGCCAGTCGAAGGACCGCGAGGGCCTGCGCGCGATTGTCGAAAGCCTGGTGCACACCGCCAAGGAAATGGAAGTCTCCAACCAGCAGCTGGAAGAGCGGCTCACCGCATCCAAGCGAGAAATCCTCGACCTGCACGCCAATCTCGAGGCGGTGCGCAGCGAAAGCCTGACCGATCCGCTGACCCAACTCTCCAACCGCAAATTCTTCGATCTAACGCTGGAACAGGCCATCGAGGAAGCGCGCGCGCGCAACGAGGCGCTCTCGCTGATGCTGACCGACATCGATCATTTCAAGAGTTTCAACGACAGTTACGGCCACCTCACCGGCGACCAGGTGCTCCGCCTGGTGGCGATGTCGATGAAGCAGAACGTCAAGGGTCAGGACACCACCGCGCGCTACGGCGGCGAAGAGTTCGCCGTCATCCTGCCGAACACGGTGCTGCGTTCGGCCATCACGGTGGCCGACCACATCCGCCGCGCGGTCATGACCAAGGAACTCATGAAGCGCTCGACCGGCGAACATCTCGGCCGCGTGACGGTCTCGATCGGGGTCGCCAGCTTGCGCAAGACCGATACCGCCCAGTCGCTGATCGAGCGCACCGACGGCTGCCTTTATTCCGCCAAGCGGCACGGCCGCAACCGCGTGATGTGCGAGACGGACCCTGAAGTCACCGCCGGCAGCACCGCGGCCCAGGTCGCCTAATCAACATTCAAAGCTGGATTATTCCGCCGCGTCTTTCGCGGGCGCAAGCTGCACGCTCTCGCCGCAGCCGCACGAACCGGTCTGGTTCGGGTTGTTGAAGATGAATTGGGCCGACAATTTTTCGGTTTTGTAGTCCATCTCGGTGCCGAGCAGAAACAGCACGGCCTTGGGATCGACCATGATCTTGACGCCCTTGTCCTCCACCACTTCGTCGGTGGGTTTGATCGCGTCGGCGTATTCCATGGTGTATTCCATGCCGGCACAGCCGCCGTTCTTGACGCCGACGCGCACGCCGGCGACCGGCCGCTCGGCCCGCGCCATCACATCCTTGATGCGCAGCGCGGCGGCGTCGGTCAGCTTCATCACCTGGGGTCGGGGTCGCGGCGTGGCCATGATCGTCCTCTTGATTCCCGTCTTTATCTAATATCTTCGTTCACCGATTGTAACTCACCACATATTGAGCACTAAACGGGCCTCGTCCGACATCCGGCTCGGATCCCAGGGCGGGTCCCACACCACCGTCACCTTGGCTTCCTTGACGCCCGGCACGCTGGAAACGGCGTTTTCCACCATGATCGGCAGTTCCTGCGCTGACGGACAGTTCGGCGAGGTGAGCGACATGTCGATTTTCACCGCCCGGTCGTCGCCGATATCGATCTTGTAGATCAGGCCGATTTCGTAGATGTCGGCCGGGATTTCCGGGTCATAGACGGTCTTCAAGCCGGCGATGATGTCGTCCGTGAGCCGGTTGAGTTCGGCTTGCGGCAAATTGGACGAGCCGGTTACGTTGGCGTTTTCCGGCGCCTTGTCGGCGGACGGAGCCTTATCGGTCACGGGGGTATCGTCACTCATGATCATCACTCATGCGAAAAACTCCTGCGCCTTGGCGAGCGAGGCGGCCAAAACGTCCACCTCGTCCTTGGTATTATACATCGCAAACGATGCCCGGCACGTGGCGGTAAGGCCGTAGCGGGCGAGCAGCGGCATCACGCAATGGGTGCCGGCGCGCACCGCCACCCCTTCGCGGTCGATGATGGTCGCGACATCGTGCGGATGCGCGCCCTTGAGCTCGAACGATACGATCGGGCCTTTGTCCTTGGCCTGTCCGATGATGCGCAGCGAATTGATCGCGCCCAGCCGCTCGTGCGCGTATTTGACCAGCGCACTTTCATGCGCCCGGATGCGCGGCTTGCCAACGGCGTTGACGTAGTCGATTGCCGCGCCCAGGCCGATCGCCTGCACGATCGCCGGCGTACCGGCCTCGAAGCGATGCGGCGGCGCGCCGTATGTGATGCGGTCCTGGAACACTTCGTGGATCATCTCGCCGCCGCCGTTGAACGGCGGCATGGCCGCGAGCAGATCGTATTTGCCGTACAGCACGCCGATGCCGGTCGGGCCGTAGAGCTTGTGGCCGGTGAAAACGTAAAAGTCGCAATCGAGGTCGCGCACATCGATGTCCATGTGCACGGCGGCCTGCGCGCCGTCGATCAGCACCGGAATGCCGCGCGCATGGGCGAGCTTCACGATTTCCTTGACCGGCACCACGGTGCCGAGCGCATTCGACATCTGCGTGATCGCCACCAGCTTGGTGCGCTTGCTCAATAGCTTCTCGAATTCGTCGATCAGGAAGTTGCCCTCCTCGTCGATCGGCGCCCATTTGATCACCGCGCCCTGCCGCTCGCGCAGGAAATGCCACGGCACGATGTTGGAATGGTGCTCCATGATCGAGAGCACGATTTCGTCGCCGGCTTTGATACGCTCGCGCCCGAAGGTATAGGCCACCAGATTGATCGCCTCGGTGGCGTTGCGGGTGAAGATGATTTCTTCTTTTTTCTCCGCGTTTAAAAACGCCCGCACGGTCTCGCGCGCGCCCTCGTAGGCTTCGGTCGCTTCGTTCGCCAGATAATGCAAGCCGCGATGCACGTTAGCGTATTGTTCGGTATAGGCCTTCTCCAGCCGGTCGAGCACATCGCGCGACTTCTGCGCCGAGGCGGCGTTGTCGAGATAGACCAGCGGCTTGCCATAGACCTTGCATCGCCAGCGCCGGAAAATCAGCGCGGATTTTTGCGACGTCGTAGGACCCATTGCTGGCCGCAGGATGCGTGCTCATCACCGGCTCCCGAGCCATCTGAGCGCGGCAAACATCAGCGCCTTGCGCACGCCCTCATGCGCAATCTCTTCCAGCACTTCGTCAATGAAGGCCTGCACCAGCAGCGCTTCGGCTTGCTTGTCCGGAATGCCGCGCGACATCAGATAAAACTTAAGCCCGGGGTCGAGCGCGCCGGCGGTGGCGCCATGGCCGCATTGCACGTCGTCGGCAAAAATTTCCAATTCCGGCTTGTTGTCGGCCTCCGCCTCATCCGACAGCAGCAGCGCGCGCGTCATCATCTTGGCGTCGGTCTTCTGGGCGTGCTGATCGACGATGATCTTGCCCTGGAAGATGCCGTGGCTTTCGCCGTCGAGCACCGACTTGAAGCGCTCGCGGCTGACGCAGCCGCCGGCGGCATGGGTGATGACCAGCGTGTTGTCGACGTGCTGGCGGCCCTTGAGCAAATTGGCGCCGTCTATGCCGGCATGCGTCCCCTCGCCGCCGAACCGCACGAAAGTCTGGTTGCGCACGACCGCACCGCCGAGGGTGAACGCAAAATCCCTGTAAGCCGCCTTCTCGCCGACATTGACGCCGAGCGTCGAGACGCGTAGCGCCGCGCCGCCGTCGCAACCGATCTTGACGTGATCGACCTTGGCCTTGTCGCCGATGGTCAGTTCCAGCGCCGAATTGACCTGATAGTGGAGGCCCTCGGGGCCGCAGAACGACTCGATCAACGTCACTTGCGCGCCCGGTTCGACGATCACGACGACCCGCGGATACATCGCGGCGGCGGCCTCGCCGGTAAAGACATGGGCGATATGAATCGGCTTGGCGATTTTGGCATCGCGCTTGACGCGTAACGCCACGCCACCGCTCATGAAAGCGGTGTTGAGCGACAGCGCGCTATCGTCGCTGCCGGGCACCTTTCCCAACCGGTATCCGGTGTTCTCCGCCAGAAACGCGAATAGTTCGCTGATCGTGATGCCCGGATCGTGCGGGTCGCTGTCGCTCCAGGCCGGCTCGTAGCGTCCGTTGACGATGGCGACCGTAGCCAGTTCGACACCGGTGAGAATCGCCGAAATGATGGTTTTCTGCTTGGCGCCTGCCGGCCCCGCCAAAGGCTTGGCCTCACGCATCAGCGCGCGCAGATCGGTGTATTTCCATTCCTCGATGCGCCGGTGCGGCAGCCCGCTGGCGTCGAAACGTTTGAACGCCTCGTCGCGCAGCGTCACGACCTTGCCGGGCAACGTGTCGCGCGCCGCTTTATAGGCGGCAGCGAGCCCCTGTTCGGCCGCGGTCTTCATGGCGCGGACTTCAGCGTTCATCAGACTGTCTCTTCCGCGAATTGCGCGTAACCGGAACTTTCAAGCTCGAGCGCCAGTTCCTTGCCGCCTGTTTTCACCACTTTGCCCTTGGCCATCACATGCACTACATCGGGCACGATGTAATTGAGCAGCCGTTGATAATGCGTGATCACGACCATCGAGCGCTGCGGCGAGCGCAGCCGGTTGACGCCCTCGGAGACGGTCTTGAGCGCGTCGATATCGAGCCCGGAATCGGTCTCGTCGAGCACGGCAAGGCGCGGCTCCAGCACCGCCATTTGCAGGATCTCGTTGCGCTTCTTCTCGCCGCCGGAGAAGCCAACATTGACCGCCCGGCGCAGCATTTCGGCGTCGATGCCGAGGTGGGCCGAAGTATCACGCACGCGTTTCATGAATTCTGGCGTCGAAAATTCGCTCTCACCGCGCGCCTTGCGCTGGGCGTTGAGCGCGGTGCGCAGGAAGGTCATGGTGGCGACACCTGGCACTTCGACCGGATACTGAAACGCCAGAAAAAGACCCTTGGCGGCGCGCTCGTCCGGCGCCATGCCGAGAATGTTTTCGCCGTCGAGCAGCACGTCGCCTTCGGTGACCTTGTAGTTGTCCTTGCCGGCCAGCACGTAAGCAAGCGTCGATTTGCCCGAACCGTTTGGCCCCATGATCGCCGCGACCTGGCCCTTCTCAATGGTCAGGGTGAGGCCGTTGAGGATTTTCTTGCCCTCGACCTCGACATGCAGATTTTTGACTTCCAGAAGCGCCACGTTTTCGTCCTCACAAACTTGAAAAGGTCATTAGGTCTTCGGCGCGTCGGGGCCCTTGCCCCAACGCCAGCGCCATTCGCCGTCGGTGCGCCGGCGGCTGAACTGGATGAACCACCAGATGGCCGCCACGATCAGCACTGCCCATACGAGCCAGGCGACGAGGTCTGATTTGTCGCTCAACAGTTCTATCGCGATCACCGAACCCGCCACGGCCGCGGCGACCACGAACGTCACCAGCCAACCTTCCCAGCTGATCGGCGTCGCGCCGTAGCCATAGCTTTTCGGTTTGAACCAATAGTGCGTCATGGTCTTAGCCCACGCTGCCTTCCAGCGAGATCGAAATCAGCTTCTGCGCCTCGACCGCGAATTCCATCGGCAGCTGTTGCAGCACATCCTTGACGAAACCATTGACCACCAAAGCGGTCGCCTCTTCCGCCGACATGCCGCGTTGGCGGCAATAGAACAGCATGTCCTCGGAAATTTTCGAGGTGGTGGCTTCGTGCTCGAAGGTGGCGGAGGAATTCTTCGCCTCGATATAGGGCACGGTGTGCGCACCGCAGTCGTGGCCGATCAGCAGCGAGTCGCAATTGGTGAAGTTGCGCGCGTTCTTTGCCTTGCGATGCGCCGACACCAGGCCGCGATAGGTGTTGTTGGATTTGCCGGCCGCGATACCCTTGGAGATGATACGGCTCGTCGTGTTCTTGCCGAGATGGAGCATCTTGGTGCCGCTATCGACTTGTTGGCGGCCGTTCGAGATCGCGATCGAGTAAAATTCACCACGGGAATTATCGCCGCGCAGGATGCAGCTCGGATATTTCCAGGTGATGGCCGAGCCGGTCTCGACCTGGGTCCAGGAAATCTTCGAGCGCGCACCGCGGCAATCGCCGCGCTTGGTGACGAAGTTGAAGATGCCGCCTTTGCCCTCGGCGTCGCCCGGATACCAATTCTGCACCGTCGAATATTTGATCTCGGCGTCGTCGAGAGTAACCAGTTCGACCACGGCGGCGTGCAACTGGTTCTCGTCGCGCATCGGCGCCGTGCAGCCTTCGAGGTAGCTGACATAGGCGCCCTTGTCGGCGATGATCAGCGTGCGCTCGAACTGGCCGGTGTTGGCCTCGTTGATGCGGAAATAGGTCGACAGCTCCATCGGGCAGCGCACGCCTGGCGGCACGTAGACGAACGAGCCGTCGGAGAACACCGCGGAATTCAGCGTCGCGAAGAAGTTGTCGGTGACCGGAACGACCGAACCGAGATATTTCTTCACCAGTTCCGGATGTTCTCGGATTGCTTCTGACATCGGCATGAAGATCACGCCGGCCTTTTTCAGTTCTTCCTTGAAGGTGGTGGCAACCGACACGGAATCGAACACGGCATCGACCGCGACCCGCCGTTCGCCTTCAGGCCGTACGACGCCGGCCAGAATTTCCTGCTCGCGCAGCGGAATGCCCAATTTCTTGTAGGTCTCGAGAATTTGCGGATCGACTTCGTCGAGCGAAGCCAGCGCGTTCTTCTTCGGCGCCGAATAATAATAGGCGTTCTGGTAATCGATCTTGGGATAGTCGACGCGCGCCCAGGTCGGCTCGCGCATGGTCAGCCAGCGCTTATAAGCTTCCAGCCGCCACTCCAGCATCCACTTCGGCTCGTTCTTCTTGGCCGAGATGAAACGGACGGTGTCTTCCGACAGACCCTTGGGGGCCTTGTCGGATTCGATATCGGTAACGAAGCCGTATTTGTATTGATCAACATCAATCAGTCGGACCCGATCGACGGTCTCTTGTACGGCCGGCATTCTTCCCTCCGCTCACGGTTGCAAGGACCGCGGGTTGGATTTGTCGGTTATGGTCGTCTCGCTTATCGCGCTGCGATCATTCCTTTTGGTGCTGCTTTAAGCAGCGTCCGCATGTGACTTAAGTAGTGACGAAACCACCTTATTCCAAGCAGTTAGCAGACATTCGACGTCGGCTTGCGTGGTGCTCCAGCCCAGGCTCAGGCGCACGGCGCCACGCGCCAGCGCCGGTTCCACGCCCATCGCCGCCAGCACATGCGAGGCTTGCACCTTGCCGGACGAACAGGCGGAGCCGGAGGACACCGCTATGCCGTTGAGATCGAAGGCGATAATCGCGGTCTCGGCCTTGATGCCGGGAACCGCGAATAACGTCGTATTGGGCAGCCGCGTCCTGCCCTGGCCGAAGAACACGATATTCGGCGTGGCGAGTTTGAGCTGTTCTTCCAAAAGATCGCGCAGACGTGACATGCGATCATTGTTCGTCTGCTGTTCGCTTGCCGCAGACGAAGCGGCCGCGCTGAAGCCCGCGATGGCCGCGACGTTCTCGGTCCCCGCCCGTAGCGAGCGCTCCTGGCCACCGCCTTTGATCAACGGTTCGGCGATATGGATGTCGCCGCGGCGGATGAGCGCGCCAGCGCCCTGCGGCCCGCCGAGCTTGTGAGCGGATAGGCTCATGAGATCGGCGCCGAGGCCGCTCATGCGGCAATCGATGCGGCCAGGGCCCTGCACCGCGTCGACATGAAGCACGCCGTTAGCGGCATGCACGATGTCGGCGATTTCGTGAAATCGGCTGAACGATGCCGGTTTCGTTATTGGCGAGCATCACCGAAACAAGCGGCCGCTCGGCTCGAGCAATGACACTTTTTAGCGCCTGAAGATCCAGCAAACCCGCGTTTGTGACGGGCAGCTCCTCGACCGCTTCCGCAGCAAACCGGCCCCCGGAGCGCACCGACGGGTGCTCAATCGCCGACACGAAGAGCTTGTCACGCCCGCGCTTTTCGCCCGCTGTCTCAAGCGCCGGGGTCAGCACCAGCATGTTGGCTTCGGTGGCGCCCGAGGTGAACGTAACGTTCTTGGCCTCGGCACCGACCAAATTCGCGACCTTTTCCCGCGCCGCCTCAATGGTTTGGCGCGCGGCGCGGCCTTCGGCGTGCACCGAAGAGGCGTTGCCGGTCAGTTCCAGCGCCGCGGCTCATAGCGGCGCGTGCCTCCGGCCGCAGCGGAGCGGTGGCATTCCAGTCAAAATAGGCACGTTCCGTCATGGATTTCGTAGGTGTTCCGATGCCGATTTGGCGCTAGACCCCACAAAAACCTTGCTTTTTGCCCTGGAGGTCGTGTTAGAAGCCGCCAACACGCGCGCAACTTATAGCTTCTGTAGCGCCCGTGAACAGCGGAATTCCTATAATTAGAATAATTCCAAACTAGCGGTCAAACGCCATGCCTGAGGTCATCTTTACGGGTCCAGCCGGTCGGATCGAGGGCCGGTACCACCCGGCGCGGCAGAAGAACGCCCCGATCGCGATCGTCCTGCATCCGCATCCGCAATTCGGCGGGACGATGAACCACCCGATCATCTATCAGCTCTATTACGCCTTCGTGCACCGCGGCTTCTCGGCGCTGCGCTTCAATTTCCGTGGCGTCGGCCGCAGCCAGGGCTCGTTCGATCACGGCACCGGCGAATTGTCCGATGCCGCCGCAGCCCTCGACTGGGCGCAGACCATCAACCCGGAAGCCAAGAGCTGCTGGATCGCCGGGTTTTCCTTCGGCGCCTGGATCGGCATGCAATTGCTGATGCGCCGGCCGGAGATCGAAGGTTTCATTTCGATCGTGCCGCCGGCCAATCTTTACGACTTCTCGTTCCTGGCGCCCTGTCCGTCCTCCGGCCTGATCATTCATGGCGACAAGGACGCGGTCGTTCCGCCCAAGGACGTCACCACACTGGTCGACAAGCTCAAGACCCAGAAGGGCATCATCATCGAGCAGAAGGTGATTCCGGGCGCCAATCACTTTTTCGATGGCAAGGTCGAGCCGCTGCTCACCAATATCTGCGTTTATCTCGACAAACGGCTCAAAACCGACCGCAAGCCGAGCGCAGCGTAATCCGCGAACACAACACTTACGAAAATTTCTTCGCCACCAACACGGCGTTCAGCCCGCCGAAGGCGAACGAGTTCGACATCGCGGCATCGATGGTCATGGCGCGCGCTTCGTTGGGCACATAATCGAGATCACAGGCCGGATCGGGGCCGAGATAGCCGATGGTCGGCGGCGCGATGTCTTCGTGTATTGCCATCATCATGGCCACCATCTCCAGCGCGCCCGCAGCGCCAAGCGCATGCCCAACCATGGATTTGGTCGATGACACCGCGAGCTTGTCGGCATGCTCACCGAACACTTGATGCAATGCCGCGGTCTCGGTCGTGTCATTGGCTGCGGTGCCGGTGCCATGGGCGTTGATATATTGGATGTCTTGCGGCTTGAGCCCAGCATCGACGAGCGCGCCGTCCATGGCGCGCGACATGCCGCCAACGTCAGGCGCGGTGAGATCGCCGGCGTCCGCGCTCATGCCGAAACCGACGATCTCTCCGAGGATTTCGGCGCCACGCGCCTGCGCGCGTTCGAGCGGCTCCAGCACCAAGCAGGCCGCACCCTCGCCTATCATCATGCCTTCCCGGCCAATGGAAAACGGCCGGCAGACTTCCGGCGCCATCACGCGCATCGCTTCCCAGCCGCGCATGGTGCCGAAGCTGATACAGGCTTCCGATCCGCCGGTGACGGCGCAATCGACCGCCCCCGAGCGCACCATGTGGAATGCGGCACCGATGGCGTGCGTGGCTGAGGCGCAGGCGCTGGCGATCACATAGGAGGGGCCGCGCAGCCCGCAGTGCATGGAAATCTGGCTGGCAGGCGCATTCACCATCAGTCGAGGGATGCTGAGCGGATAGACTCGTTTTTTCTTTTCGAGATAGACGCGGCGGTAGGTATCGTCGAGCGTCATCATGCCGCCGACGCCGCAGCCCATGATGCAGGCGGTGCGTATCGACAATGGCATGTCGAACGTCAATTTCGACTGCGCAATTGCCTCGCGCGCCGCCACCACCGCGATCTGCGACACGCGGTCGAGCGTCGGCAGTTCCCGTTCCTCGAAATGCTTGAGCGGGTCGTAGCCCTTGATTTCAGCGACGACTTTCTGGGTCAGCTCTTCCGGCGTGCCAGCGAGAGTGACCGGGCCCAAGCCGGATTTACCGCCCTTAAGCCCGTCCCAGTAGTCCGCAACCGTGTGGCCAAGCGGCGTGATGGCGCCCAGGCCCGTGACCACGACACGATGCACGCCGGTCACGATTTCTTTTTGGCGACCAGCTTTTCGATGGCGTTGACGACGTCGCCGACGGTATCGAATTCGGTGCGCGGATTATTGGTATTGGCGTTATAGGGGATTTCGATATCGAATTTCTCTTCGAGATCGAAGATCATTTCGACAGCATCGAGCGATTCCAGGCCCAAGGCTTCCAGCCGGTCGGTCAGTTCGACGGTCGGCTTGTCGACCCGTTTCTTCTTGGCAATGATCGCGATCACGTCGGTTGCTACATCGCTCATCGTTCTAAAGCCCCCATCACTTTTTGTTCGCTTGTTCTAATGCGTCGAGACGCGACGCTATTTCATTGACGTGTTGATGCACTCGCTTTTGGCGGCCCGCCAAAACAAACTGCTCCAACGCGCGTTTATGCGGGATCGCCGGATAGCCCAGCACGAAGGCGCCCGGTTCCACGTTGCTGCCTACGCCAGAGCGGCCGCCAATCACCGCCTGATCGCCGATCTTGATGTGATCGGTGATGCCGGCGCCGCCGCCTATGCGCACCCGGTCGCCGATGATGACGCTGCCGGAAATTCCCACCATACCGCACACGATACAACTTTCGCCTATGACGACATTGTGGCCGATATGGACGTGATTGTCGATTTTCGTGCCCCGGCCGATACGCGTGGATTCCAACGTGGCGCGATCGATGCTGGTGCAGGCGCCGATCTCCACGTCGTCGGCGATTTCCACAATGCCGAGCGAATGAATGCGCGTCACCACCATGCCCGGCACAAAACCGGTCGGGGAATTCAGGTCCGGTGCATAGCTAAAGCCGTCTGATCCGATCACCGCATTGCCATGCATGATCACGCGGTCGCCGACAACACACCGGTCGCCAATGCGCACCCCGGAATGGAACATGCCATTGACGCCGACGGCGACGTCCGCCCCTGATCGTCACATGCGGCATGATCGTTGTGCCCGCGCCAATGCGGCTGCGCGCGCCCACCATCGCATAGGCGCCGACGTCCACACCCGCCCCGAGCGTTGCATCGGACGCGACGATCGCGGTCGGATGAATGCCTTTGGCGAACGAAGGTCCCGGATCAAACAGTTTGGTCAGTTTGGCCAGTGACAGCCGCGCCTCGTTGACGGTGATGACGGCCGCGAGGGAGCCGGAGGGAACCGGGTGCTCGGCGGTTGCCACCACCGCTTGCGCCTTACTGCCCTTGAGCGCGGCCACGGTTTCCGCGTTCATGGCGAGCGCGAGGTCCGACGCCTGCGCGGCTTGCGCAGGGTGCACCAGGCGTTTGATGTCGATTGCGCCATCGCCGTCGAGCCGAGCCGCAAGCGCCTTTGCGATATCTTTGATCAGCATGAATTTGCGTGTGATTCTCTGATAGTTAGCCGCGCGCGCGGTCGCGGCAAAACCTGCGAAAGCGGGCTATAACTGCGCTAGATTGGCCATCCGGTCAACCATCCGGCGCGGCCAGGATGCCGCCGCGCATGGCTTGGCTAACGCCGGTCGTCGCCGGAAACGTGATCGGCAAGCGGTTGAGCGTGCGCACCGCCAGATAAGCGAAGGCCTGCGCTTCAATCGATTGCGACGACCAACCGACCGCATCGGCGGTTTCGACGGTCGCCGGCTTGAGCCGCTCGGCCAGCATTCGCATGAGGGTCGGATTGCGCGCGCCGCCGCCTGCCACGATCCAGGCGCGCGGCGGCGCCGGCAGATGCGGCACGATGCGCGCGACCGATGCCGCGGTCAGCGCCGACAAGGTCGCCGCACCGTCGGCGACGGTGAAATTCGGCAGGCCGATATTGGCGAAGGCAAAGGCATTGCGGTCGAGCGATTTCGGGCAGGGCTGGCCAAAGAAACCGTCCGCCAGCACGCGCTTGACGAAGGCCTCGTCGACTCGGCCCTTGGCGGCCTGGTCGCCGTCGCGGTCGAGCGGCGCACCGGTACGTGCGCGCATGAAATCGTCGATCAGCGCATTGCCGGGGCCGGTATCGCAGGCGATCGGATCACCGCCGTCGACGAAGGTAACATTGGCGACACCGCCCACATTGAGCACGGCGATCGGATGCGGCCGTTTGAGATCGCGCGCCAGCGCCTGATGGAATGCCGGCACCAGCGGCGCGCCCTGCCCGCCGGCGGCCACGTCGGCGGCGCGAAAATCATGAACCACGGTCATGTCCAGCCGCCGGGCCAGCGCGGCACCATCACCAATCTGCACCGTCAAACGAGCCGCTGGCCGGTGCAGCACGGTCTGGCCGTGAAAGCCGACCACCGCGACGCCCGCCTTGTCGATATGCTCGGTTTGCAGAAATGCTTCGATCGTCTCCGCGTGGACCCGGGTGACGAAATCTTCCGCCTCCCGGAGCACACCCGGCCGGGCCGTCCGGTCGGTAAGAGCAGCGCCTTCCTGCAAGGCCTGCCGCAAAAGCACCTGCTCACCGTCCGTATAAGGCCGATAGCCGGCCGGCCCGAAAGCGGCGATACGCTCACCGTCGGTTTCGATCAGCGCCACATCGACGCCATCGAGCGAGGTCCCGCTCATCAACCCGATGGCCCGCACGACGCCCAAATCCCCAACCCCTTTTCCTTTACGCCGGACCTGTTACACCACCGGCCGCAGGTAGCGACAAGGCCGCGGCCCGAGATTCAACATGAGCACCTATAAATCCGACTTTCTAAATGTTCTTGCCGAGCGCGGCTTCATCCACCAGGTGTCGGAGCCGGACGCGCTCGACGCGCGCGCCAAGGCGGGCACGATCACCGGCTACATCGGCTTCGACTGCACCGCGGCTTCGCTGCATGTCGGCTCGCTGTTGCCGATCATGATGCTCTACTGGATGCAACAGACCGGGCATCGGCCGATCGCGCTGATGGGCGGCGGCACCACCCGCGTGGGCGACCCGTCCGGCAAAGACGAGAGCCGCCGCATCCTGACCGAAGATATGATCGAGCAGAATCTCGAAAGGCATCCGCGCGGTCTTTTCCAAGTTTCTGAAGTTCGACGGGGCCGGCGGCAACGCCGTCATGGCCAATAATGCCGACTGGCTCAACAAGCTCAATTACATCGATTTCCTGCGCGACGTCGGGCGACACTTTTCAGTCAATCGGATGCTCTCGTTCGAACTCGGTGAAAATGCGGCTCGACCGTCAACAGGAGCTCTCGTTCCTCGAGTTCAACTACATGGTGCTGCAGGCTTACGATTTCGTCGAGCTCAACAAGCGCACCGGCTGCATTTTGCAAATGGGCGGCTCCGATCAATGGGGCAACATCGTCAACGGCATCGATCTCGGCCGCCGCATGATGAACGCGCAACTGTTCGCGCTCACCTCGCCGCTGATCACGACCTCTTCCGGCGCCAAAATGGGCAAGACCGCCGCCGGCGCGATCTGGCTCAATGCCGACCTGGTGAGCCCCTACGACTACTGGCAATACTGGCGCAACACCGAGGACGGCGACGTGGCACGCTTCCTCAAGCTGTTCACGGTGCTACCGCTCGATGAGATCGCCAAGCTTGCCGCGCTCAAAGGCGCTGATGTCAACGACGCCAAAAAGGTGCTCGCCACCGAAGCGACCGCGCTGGTGCATGGCCGTCAGGCTGCTGATGAAGCCGCCGGCACCGCGCGCAAGACTTTCGAGGAAGGCGCCACCTCGCTTGCGCTGCCGACCGTTGCGGTGGCGCGCAAGGACATTGCCGCCGGGCTCGGCGTACTGAGTGCCTTCGTAACCGCCGGACTTGCCGCGTCGAACGGCGAGGTTCGCCGCGCCATCGCCAATAACGCGGTTGCCGTGAATGACGCGCGCATCACCAGCGACAAACACGTGATCGGCGAGAAAGACATCACTTCCGACGGCGTCATCAAGCTGACGCTCGGTAAAAAGCACAACGTCTTGCTGAAGCCGGCGTGAGGCGCGCGTTCAGCGCGACGGCGGGATGAAATTGCGATCCATCGTGTCCGGCTTCGGGATGAATTTGCGCAACAGTCCCGGCGCAATCGCGGTCACCGGATTGACCGTGATGCGCGGCGCGCTTGGCGGACCGACCGCCTCGTAGGTGATGCCGAGCAGGCCCTCGTTGCTGCCGCCGCCGAGAATGAGCCCGACGATCGGCAACTGCCCGAACATATTGTTGAGGCCGTAGAACGGCACGAACGTCCCGCGCAGATGCATGTCGTCCTTGACGTAGTCTATTTGTCCTTCGATGGTCGCACCCACCACCGGACCGCGCACGACGCCCTCGCGCACCGCCATGCGGCCGGGTACCTGCGTAAACTCGCAATGCGCCTCGCTGAATTGCACGCCGCCCGGCATCTGGCCGGGAGCGCCGGCGACCGCGCGCTCAAGCCCCGGTTCGCCGCGTACAACGAAATTACGGATAAATACCGTGCCGAGCTCCGGCGAATGATCCGGCGTCGGTGGATCCATCGCCACCCACATTTGTCCGCCGAACATGCGCGGATACATGTCCGTGAACCGGAAGAGCGCGCCGGCGTCGTCGGTTTCGAAATAGATCACTTGGTGATTATCGCGGCTGCGCACACGCAGGTCGCCGTGGAGCGGCGTATCGCGGCCGATCTTGGCGCTCATGGTGAAGTTGCGGATGCGGCCGCCGCGCCGCAGGAGCTTGAAATCGAGGCCGCGCAATGTTTCGCCATTGTGGCCCAGCACCGTGCCGAGCTTGATGTCGAGGTCGATATCGCTCTGCTTTTGCTTGGACTTCTCCGGCGTGACGCCGGCGAGCGAGGACTTCACCAAATTGGCCCCATCAAAGACGTCGCCGCGCATCGCCACGCGCAACACCCCATCGCCGGTGCGGTCGACCTTGAGCGAGACCTTATCGCCGTCCGAGAGGCTGAACACCGGAAAATTCGCCGACACGATCTCGCTGGTGTCGTCGAGCTCGACCGAGCCCCTCACGTTGACGCCCGAACCGACGATGGTGAGATCGTCGAACCGCACGGTTGCGCCGATTTTTGTCATCGTATAATTGGCGTGCACCGGCCTACCGGCCGCTTTAACCCAGCCCGGCAACAGGTCATCGATCTTCACCGGCGTCAGATCGGCGTCCACGGTCATCGGCGGATCCTTGCCGTCACTGCCGATGCGTGTCGCCACCTTGACCGGAATCGTGCCGGTGACCGCGCCGCCAAAATCGATCCCGAGCCTTCGGCGTGCAGCCTCGTCGATCAACGCCTGCAGATGTAAATCGGCGCCGGAATCGCCTTTTTTCTTGCTCAGGTCGATGCTGGCCGGCGTCCCGTTGATCTTGACGTCGCCGCTGATCTGGTAACCGTCACTCGATGCGCTCACCCGCAGCGACGGAGCTTCGACCTTCTGCCCCATCAGTATCTTGTCGGCGGCAAAATTTGTGAGGTCGGCCGTAATGACATAGGTCGAGTTGTTCGGCGGCGCCAACCGCCCGAGCAGCATGTTAACGGTGACTTGGGCGGCGATGGTACCGCGGCTCGACGCCGGATCGATCGCGATGGCGGCACTCTCACGCAGCGCGTCGCTCGCAAGCAGCGCCGCGGCTGCCGGCACAGCCCCATCGATGCGGAAGCGCGTGCGCGCCGGCTGCGGTTTGAGATGGGTGTTAGGGATTTCGAATACCCCGCTGGCGATATTGAGCTTGCGCCCCGGCGCTACTTCCACGGTGCCGCGGCCGAGGTTGATGGTGGCGGTGCTGCCGGTGACGCGAACAGTGAGATCGGCGTCGCGGATTGCCGGCAAATTCTCGACCGGATGCATGGTCGTGCCGCTGGTTTCTATATCGACAGACAGGCCATCGTCCGGCATGGGCGGGCCGCTGGCCTTGAACTCCGGCAGCGTCGCGTTGCCGGCGATCAGCACCCGCTCGATGATGCCGCCGGACATATGGCTGTCGACCCACTCCCGCGTATGGATGGCGGTGAAAATCGGCCATATGCGCTTCAATACCGACATCGGCATGCGCGTCGCCGCGAAACCGAACGCCAAACGCGATTCGGCGCCCGAATAATCAAAGCTGCCGGTGAGAGCGAGGGCGACATTTTGCGATGGTCGCGTATCGACGCGCCCGAAGTCGCCCTGATCGAGATCGACGCGCTTTTTAACGGTGTCGATGCGCGCGCGCACCGCCACCCGGTTGAGGGCAAAGCTCTCGTTGTCGATTTTATCTGTCGTGGTCAAAATAATCGGGTCGATCACCGGATCGTCGCGCGCCATGGTGAACAGCCAGACCCCGTTTTGATCGGCGGGCGCCTCAAGCACGGCGCGCAGCGTGAATTGATTGCCCGCCGTTTGAATCTGAAAAGGAATGACCAAAGCCCGCTGCCGCGCATCCCAAGTGAATCGGATGTCGGCGCGATTGATTTTCAGATTGATGACATTATCCCCGTCACGATCGACAACGGTGCCCTCATCCGCGAGCACCTGTCCCTGCAATCGTTGCACGGTGCCATCGGAAGAGATTTCCGCGCGCACGCTCGCCGATAACGGCAAGTCCGTTTCAACATTGTCTTCGTTGAGACGCAGCGCCAGTAGAATATCGCTGACCGAAACGTGACGCGCCTCAATCCCGACCGCGCGCACACCTTCGCTGAGCGGCCGCATCGCGGCGCTGAGCTCCCACGGCCGCTCCGGCGTATCGGAAGCCAGCCGGAAGATCACGCCGCCCTGCTCCGGCCGGGTCAAGCTGACGTTGATCCGGCTGAAATTCCAATGCTTGCCGTTGCGCTGATCGTCGACGGTCAAATTGCCGTTCTTAAGACCCATCTCCTGTAGACCGTGGCCGTCGAGTCCGGTCGCGCCCAGTCCATCGATCCAGCTCAATATACCGGCGACGTCTTGAATGCCGGAACGCAGTGCGCCCTGCGGCACCAGTGAATCCGCGGCATGGCCTGACTGCTGCAATTCCGGCGGCAAGTTCGGGGACGCGGTGGCGATCGGCCGTTTGTCGGCGCCAGCGAATACGGTGACGCGGCCGTCCTTCTCGATCCGCACCGACAATTCGGCGCCGACCAGATTGAGGCTTTCGGCGTGTAGCTTGCCTGTCAGCAAGCCGGTGCCGGAAATGCCCACTTCCGCTTTCGGCGCGGTCGCGACGATGGTGCCGTCGGCGTCACGCACCACGATGTCGCGCAAGCGCAGAGAGGTGCGGCCGTTCTCATCGCGCTCGATCTGGGTTCCGCCGACAATGACGGTCTGCTTACCGCCGAAATTCTGCTCGATCGCCGCCTTCAACCACGGCGTCGCGACGTCGAGTTCGATCGGGCCGCTGGCGAGACGCCACCACAGCCCGCCAATACCGAGGGCGACCACCGCGACAGCGACAAAAGCGCCCCAGAACAGCCGCCGCACCCAGGGCCTTTGCATGAACCGGACGGCGCCACGGCGAAACGCATTCCCGTGACGCCGCACGGGGCCATGCGCATGATGACCCGCGCCCGGCGCGTGATGGGCTGGGTGACTATGATCGTGTTTGCCTGGTGTCATGCCCTAATGGGCGCCCCTCGTCCGACGCATTGTGGCTATTCTGACGCCGGCCGGGATGACCTCCAGCGCGGCCCTTGGCAGTCACCGTGGAACCGCTTGCGCCCACCCGACGCAACTGGCAATTCCAACATTGACCGGCCGAAAACGACGAAAGGAAGGCACATGAGACGCGAACTTGTCGCAGGTGCGAAGGCTCCGGCGTTCACGTTGCAGCGCGACGGCGGGTCGCAGGTCTCGTTGAAGGATTTCAAGGGCGGCAACCTCGTCCTTTATTTCTACCCCAAAGCCGACACCCCGGGCTGCACCAAGGAAGCCATTGCGTTTTCAGCCCTGCGAGCGGCCTTCGCCAAAACCGGCACCGTGATTCTCGGAGTATCGGCCGATCCGGTTAAGGCGCAGGATAAATTCAAATCCAAGCACAAACTCACGATCGCCCTCGCCTCCGATGAGACGAAGCGGATGCTGGAAGCTTATGGGGCCTGGGGTGAGAAATCGATGTATGGGCGCAAATTCATGGGCGTCATCCGCAAGACCTTTCTGATCGACGCCCAAGGCCGCATCGCGCGTATTTGGCCGAAGGTCAGCGTGCCGGGACACGCCGAAGAGGTGCTCGAAGCGGCAAAAGCTCTGTAAATGCCCCGCAATCGCGCGGCACGGGCCATGCGCTGGCGCCGGTTTCCGCTTTTTTAACCATAAACGATTGATATCTGCGGGCTGGTCCAGTCGGCTTCGGCCGCGCCCGAACCGGCGCGGAGCGTCGATGTCCCATCCCTCTCATTCTTATCACCCGACCGCCGATCACCCGGGCCGCGCCGCGCAACCGCGCGTGCAATCCGCCGCCGCGGTATCCCGCCATCTGCACCGCGCCCATGTTGGCGGTCTTGGCGACTACGCGCTGGTGCATGGCGGACGCCAGGTCCGCATCGGGCCTGTCGCATTCTGGATCGTGGTTGGCACGCTGGTGGTGATGGCGGTGTGGTCGCTTGCCACCGGGTCATATTTTGCCTTCAGCAATAACGTGCTCACGCGTCTGATCGGGCGCCAGGCCGAAATGCAATTCGCCTACGAGGACCGCATTGCCGAATTGCGCGCGCAAGTCGACCGCATCACCAGTCGCCAGTTGCTCGACCAGGAGCAGTTCGAGCAAAAACTAAACGCGCTGCTGCAACGGCAAGCGATATTGGAACAGCGCACCTCGGCGCTCGGCGGCGAAATCACCACCGGCTCGATCCGGCCGACGCGCAACGCGTTGCCGGCGGAAGCGCCGGCCGACAAACCGGTCAAGGCTTCGCCAATCAGCGACACCGTCATTTTCACAGTGCCGCCGGATCGCGAGGCGCGGCTTGAATCGCGCGAACTGCAAAGCGGCGCAACGCGGGTCGCCAGCCGCGGCGATGCCGGCGGTCTAGACGGCATTCTCGGACGCGTCTCGGCCGCGCTCGACAAAGTGGACCGGCGGCAAGTCGCCGCGCTCACCGATCTGGAAGAACACGTAGACATCAAAGCGCGCCGCATGCGCAGCGTGCTCGCCGACCTCGGCGTCGATCCGGCCAAGGCGCCGGCGGGCCACGGCGTCGGCGGGCCGTTCGTGCCGCTGAAGACGCCACGCTCTGGCGCCAGCGCCTTCGACCGGCAGCTTTACCGGATCAATGTCGCACGCGCAGAGATCAACCAATATGCCCACACGCTGGTCGCCGTGCCCGTGCGCAAGCCGGTCGCCGGCGAGGTCGACATGAGCTCGCCGTTCGGCATGCGCATGGATCCGTTCATGGGCCGGCCCGCTATCCACACCGGCATCGATTTACGCGGCGATACGGGCGAACCGGCGCACGCCACCGCCGCCGGCAAGGTGACCATTGCCGGCCGCGAAGGCGGCTATGGCAATATGGTCGAGATCAACCATGGCAATGGTCTTGCCACCCGCTACGGCCATCTCTCGGAGATCGACGTGAAGGTCGGCCAATTTGTGCGCATCGGTGAAGTGATCGGCAAGATCGGCTCGACCGGGCGCTCGACCGGCCCGCATTTGCATTACGAGACCCGCATCAACGGCGAGGCGGTCGATCCGCAGAAATTCCTGCGCGCCGGTGTGCGGCTCGGCAGCGCGCTTTCGGGCTAGAGCATGATCCCGAAAAGTGGGAACCGGTTTTCGGAAAAGATCATGCTCAAGAAATAATCCTACTCCACGTCCTCGACCTGCTCCGGCCCGCCGCCGAAGGCTTTCTGCGCCAACGCTGCCTGCATGAACGGATCGAGATCGCCGTCGAGCACGCCGCCGGTATCGGAAGTCGAAACGCCGGTGCGCAGGTCCTTCACCATCTGATAGGGCTGCAAGACGTAAGAGCGGATCTGGTGGCCCCAGCCGATATCGGTCTTGGCGGCCTGATCGGCCTCGGCCTTGGCCTCGCGCTTTTTCATCTCGGCTTCGAACAATTTCGCGCGCAGCATGTCCCAAGCCATGGCGCGGTTGCGGTGCTGCGAGCGATCCTGCTGGCACTTCACCACGATGTTGGTCGGGATATGGGTGAGACGGACCGCCGACTCGGTCTTGTTGACGTGCTGGCCGCCGGCGCCGCCCGAACGCATCACGTCGGTGCGCACGTCGTTCTCGTTGATGTCGATCTTGATGCGGTCGTCCACCACCGGAAAAACCACGACGCTGGCAAAGGACGTGTGCCGCCGCGCATTGGCGTCGAACGGCGAAATGCGCACCAGCCGGTGAACGCCGTTTTCGTTCTTGAGCCAGCCATAGGCGTTGTGGCCCTTGATCTGCACGGTCGCCGACTTGATGCCGGCGCCCTCGCCTTCGCTCTCCTCGATCCAGTCGACTTTGTAGCCGTGCGCTTCGCCCCAGCGCACATACATGCGCATCAACATGCCGGCCCAATCCTGGCTCTCGGTGCCGCCGGCCCCGGCATGGACCTCGAGATAAGCAGTCGTTGGCGTCGGCCTCGCCGGACAGCAGCGCTTCGAGTTCGCGCCGCGCCACTTCGGCCTTCAGGCGCTTAAGCGCGGCTTCCGCCTCGCCGACCGTCTTGTCGTCTTTCTCGCTCTCGCCCAATTCGATCATGGTGAGCTGATCGTCGAGTTCGCGCTCGATGCGGCCGATGGCGTTGAGACTGTCCTCCAGCGCGTCGCGCTCGCGCATGGTGCGCTGCGCCTTGACCTGATCGTTCCAGAAATTGGGGTCTTCCGCCGCCTTGTTCAGTTCGGCCAGACGGCGTTGCGCGGTATCGACGTCAAAGATGCCTCCTCAGCAGGCGCAATGACTGCTTGATCTCTTCGACGAGGCTCTGTGTTTCGGCGCGCATGACTGGCTCAATGCCGCAAAGGTGGCGTTCGATTCTGTGAGGGGGATGTAACGTCGCAAGCGCTGCGACGCAACTCTCGTCGCTGGGTCAGCCGTTCAATATAGCCCGCCGGTGCCCGAGCGCACCGCGCGATCAGCATCGGGGCTGACGCCGAAGAAGCCCGGTGGGCCGCGGCCAGGAGCGCCCTGCTCGCTATTGCCGTAGCCGACCACCGAATAGCTATCGGGCGGCGCGGTGCCGGGCTTGAAGGCTTCCAGGATCACTTTCTCTGAACCCGGACCGGCGCGCTGCCCGGTCTTGAGGTCGACCCGGACCAGTTTGATGCCTGCCGGCACGCGGAACGGCACTGCCGGCTTGTCGGCGAGCGCCACCTTCATGAAATTCTTGACGACAGGCGCGGCCAGTGCGCCGCCCGTCTCACCGCGGCCAAGCGAACGCGGCTTGTCGTAGCCCATGTAAACGCCGACGACGATATCGGGCGTGAATCCGATAAACCAGGCATCCTTGTAGTCGCTGGTCGTACCGGTCTTGCCGGCGACCGGTTTGCCGACTTCTTTCTGAAAGCCGACGCCGCCGGCCGTACCGCGCAGAACGACGCCCTCCATGATCGAGGTGATCTGATAGGCCGTCATCGGATCAAGCACCTGCTCGCGCCGGTCGATCAGCGACGGCTCGGGCTGGTCCGCCCACTTCTTGGCGTCGCATCCGATACATTCGCGCTCGTCATGGCGATAGACGGTGTGGCCGTAACGATCCTGGATGCGGTCGATGAGCGTCGGCTTCACGCGCCGGCCGCCGTTGTCGAACATCGCATAGGCGGTGGTCATGCGCAGCAGCGTCGTTTCGCCGGCACCCAAGGCAAACGACAGATAGGGCGGCAACTCGTCATAGACGCCGAAGCGCTTGGCATATTCGGCAATGAGCGGCATGCCGACATCTTGCGCAAGGCGCACCGTCATTACGTTGCGGGAATGCTCGATGCCGAAGCGCAAGGTCGACGGACCGAAGAAGTTATGCTCATAGTTCTCCGGTTTCCACACGCCAAGACCAGGGCCCTGGTCAATCTCGATCGGCGCGTCGAGAACGAGCGATGACGGCGTGTATCCGTTGTCCAACGCCGCCGCGTAAACGAAGGGTTTGAAGGACGAACCTGGCTGGCGCAGCGCCTGCGTCGCGCGGTTGAACTGACTCTGATCGTAGGAAAACCCGCCGACCATGGCGAGCACGCGCCCCGTCCAGGGATCCTCGACTACTATACCGCCGGAAATTTCCGGAATTTGGCGCAGGTCGTATTGCCCCGCGAGCTTGGCCGACTCGACATAGACAACATCGCCCGGCGACAGCACCTGGCCCACCTTGCCGACGGCCTTGCCCCCCGTCTTTGCCCATTTCACGCCGTCGAGCGGCACGATGCCGACGTCGCGTTCCTTACTGACGCTGCCACCCGGCTCACGTCCCGGCTGCAAGCCGATGCGAGCCGATTGATCGCTCACTTCGAGTACGACCGCGAGCCGCCATGGAGAAATGTCCGTCAGCGCCTTGACATCAGCAAGCTTGACGCCCCAGTCACCGGATATGTCGATCTTGGTCACGGCCCCGCGCCATCCGTGCGCCTCGTCATAACGCACGAGGCCATCGGTGAGTGTCTTGCGCGCAAGCACCTGGAGTTTGGGGTCAAGCGAGGTGCGCACCGACAGGCCACCGTCGTACAATTTCTTTTCGCCGTAACGATCGTACAGTTCGCGCCGCACTTCCTCGGCGAAATATTCGGCGGCAAACGTATGCGTGCTGGTCGCCTTCTGCGTCACGCCGAGTGCCGTGCGTTTGGCCTTGTCGGCATCCGCCGTCTTGATGAAGCCGTCCTGCGCCATCTGGTCGATCACCCAGTTGCGCCGTTCGAGCGCGCGTTCGCGCTGGCGAAACGGGTGATAATTGTTGGGCGCCTTCGGCAATGCCGCGAGATAGGCGGCCTCCGGCACGGTGAGTTCGTTCACGCCCTTGTCAAAATACGTCAGCGAGGCCGAGGCGATGCCATAGGCGCCGAGGCCCAGATAAATTTCGTTCAAGTAAAGCTCGAGGATCTTGTCCTTCGAGTAAGTGCGCTCGATCTTGAGCGCCAGCAGCGCCTCTTTGATCTTGCGCGAGAATGAAACCTCGTTCGATAACAAGAAGTTCTTGGCGACTTGTTGCGTAATGGTTGAGGCGCCTTGGGGCCGCCGGCTGGAGCCGAAGTTCTGCGCATAGTTCACCGCGGCGCGCGCGATGCCGAGGAAATCGAGCCCGCCGTGCTCGTAGAAGTTCTTATCCTCGGCGGCGAGGAAGGCATTGATCACCAGTTTCGGCACCGCCTGGATCGGGATGTAGAGCCTTCGCTCGCGGGCATACTCGGCGACCAGCGAGCCATCGGCCGCGTGCACGCGGGTCATCACCGGCGGCTCGTAATCCTGCAATTGCGAATAGTCCGGCAGGTCTTTCGAATAGTGCCAGAGCAGGCCCGCGGTCGCCGCCACGCCCACCACGAACAAGATGGTGCCAGCCGCGAACAGGAAGCCGAAGAAGCGCAACATGAGCTTCATGGTGAAATCGTCCCGCCTGACGTCGCGGCCCGTCCAAATGCCAGGTTTTTCGCTGCGGCGCGGGCTTTTGGTGACCCGGTTTTATGTTGAAACTGAGGCCGGAAACCCATGTCAGTTGGACCTTCCGGGAGCGCCCGCCATTTGCGGCGCAAAGAACGAATCCACCGCATGGACCATCGAATCCGCCGTGCGCGCGCGCCAGTCAGCCGACATCAAATGCACCAGATCGTCCTTGGTCGACATGTAGCCGAGCTCGACCAGCACCGAGGGCACGTCGGGCGCTTTGAGCACGATGAACCCCGCCGATTTTATCGGATGGATATGCAGCCGCGTCGTGGCCTTGAGCTCGCCGACCACGTTGCGGGCGAATTGCTGAGAAAAGGTCTTGGTTTCGCGCTGCGCAAGATCGATCAGGATATTGGCCACGTCGTTGGGCTCAGAGGAGAGATCGACGCCGGCGATCACGTCCGACTTATTTTCGACTTCGGCCAGCCGTGCCGCTTCGGCGTCGGAGGCATGCGGCGACAGCGTATAGACCGAGGCGCCCTCCGCCTGGCCTTCGCTGCGCGGAATGGAGTCCGCATGGATCGAAATGAACAACGAGGCCTTGTGCGCGCGCGCAAAGCGCACCCGTTCGTCGAGCGGAATGAAGGTGTCGTCGCTGCGCGTCATCGACCACGCGATATTTGCCGCTCTTTTCCAGTTTGTCGCGCAAGGTCAGGCCGAAGGCCAGCACGACGTCCTTCTCGTCCTGTCCGCTCGCCGACTTGGTGCCGGTATCGATGCCGCCGTGGCCGGGATCGACCACGATCAGCGGCCGCGGATCGCCGGACGCTTCCGGCGGCGCGTTGCATGGTCTTGCTGCTGGTGCGCAAGCTGCGGTCCTGCATGGTGATGTTGCGCATGAAGCTGTCGCGATCGGTGGCGACGAGATCGAGCACCAGCCGCGCCGGCTGGCCGTCGACGGCGGCAAGCGAGAACGCCTTGTCGACCCGCACCGGCCCCTTGGTATCGAGCACGATGCGCGAGCCGCCCTGCATGATCAGCCCGTAGCGGAACGCCTTCACCAGGCCGCGGCCGTGCTCGCCGGCCTTGTCCGGCAGCTTGAAGGTCACCTGCGGCAGATCGATCACCACCCGATAGGGATCGGCCAGCGTGAAGGCTGCCACGTCGATCTTGCGGTCGAGATCGACCACAAAACGGGTCTGCTTGTCGTCGCCGCCCAGCCGCACGTCGGTCGCCACGGGCACGTCGAGTTCGTCACTGCCGGCAGCGGGTGCGCGGCAACGCCCGGCTCGGCCGCCAGCGCGGCCCAGCAGCACGGCAGGCTCACGCCGAACAGCGATTGCGATCGCGCGGACTGTCACGAATCCGGACCCTTTCCGCCTCGTTTTACTCCATTAGGGGGTGCTTCGGTTAACGGAACTTGAGCAAACGCAGCGTTCTTCGCGCCGGTGTGGCGCGCCTGCACAAGTCGCCATTTAAGCTCCTTGCCAGCACGGGTTTTGCGCCGTATGTAGAGACTGCTGACGGTTAAAGTTCCGGTTGTGCCGCGTTCGGGCCCCCGGCCCGCCAGTCCAGGATCGCCCCCTCGAGGAAGCCGGGCGAACGGACGGCGAAGCGAGCCGAAACCCTTGTGAAGGACATCCGGATCAGCGCGCGGCCAAACGGGCCGTTCGCATTCAGACCGTCAGCGACGAGAAACCTCGGCGGCGCCCGCTAGGCGCGGCCGCAGCGCTACGGGTCGCAAGTTTCATGCTGCCACAGTTGCAGCAAAGGCAATTCGAGGTCCCCCGCTTTCGCGAGCCAATCGTGACTGCGCGGCTTGCTATGGACCCCGCCAAGCTTTCGCGTGAAAACGCGCCCCTTTCCTCCATCATCCACATCAAATTGGCCGACCGCCTCTTGCGTCGCCTTGCGCCGTCATCACCGCGCGAGCCCGCGGGCCGGTCCGCCTCAGTGAGATTTTACAATGGCCGACAAAATGCTGATCGACGCGACCCACCCGGAGGAGACCCGGGTCGTGGTGCTGCGCGGCAACCGCGTCGAGGAATTCGACTTCGAGAGCGCCAACCGCAAACAGCTTCGCGGTAACATCTATCTCGCCAAGGTCACGCGCGTAGAGCCGTCGCTGCAGGCGGCCTTCGTCGATTACGGCGGCAACCGCCACGGCTTCCTGGCGTTCTCGGAAATCCATCCCGACTACTATCAAATCCCGGTCGCCGACCGGCAGGCGCTGCTCGACGAGGAAGAGCGCGACGCAACGCGCCGCCGACGCCGATGCCGATCACCGCGCCAGCGGGCGCGTGGCGGCCGCAGCCGTCACCGCCACCGCGGCGCCGACCGCCAGCGCACCGCGACGTGGTGCGCAGCGAGCCGGTCGCCGGCGAGGAGCAGCCGGCGCAGTCGAACTCGCGCGGCGAAGCCGCTCGAGCGTCCGGCCGGCGAAGCCGTGTTAGGCCAGGAGACGGCCGCAGCAGATCGCAGAGAACGCTGCCGCGATGCCCAGCCGACGAGCCGCGAGCCTCACCGAAGCCCGAAGACGCATCGAACACGCCGCATGCGAGCCGGCCGAAACGCCCGCGCCGAAGCGGCCGATGGCGCCGAGCCGGCGCCCGATGCCGGAAGCCGGCGACGATCATGACGAAGACCGGCGAGCACCGCCGTCGACACGCCGAAGCCGCGCCATCCGATGAGCCGGCCGCGCAGAGCAACCGGCGCCGGAACGGCAACGGCGACGACCAGCACGAAGAGGAAGCGGTGGAATCGGTCGGCGGCGCCGACGCCCTGGAAGAAGTGCAGGAGCGCATGCCGCGCTTCCGCCGCCAGTACAAGATTCAAGAGGTCATCAAGCGCCGCCAGGTCATGCTGGTGCAGGTGGTCAAGGAAGAGCGCGGCACCAAGGGCGCGGCGCTCACCACCTATCTCTCGCTCGCCGGCCGCTATTCGGTGCTGATGCCGAACACCGCGCGCGGCGGCGGCATCTCGCGCAAGATCACCTCCGGCGAGGACCGCAGCCGGCTGAAGGAAATCGCCCAGGAACTGGAAGTGCCGCAGGGCATGGGCGTGATCCTGCGCACCGCCGGCGCCAGCCGCACCAAGACGGAAGTCAAACGCGATTTCGAATATCTGCTGCGGCTGTGGGAGACGGTGCGCGATCTCACGCTCAAATCGATGGCGCCGAAGCTCGTCTACGAGGAAGGCTCGCTCACCAAGCGCTCGATCCGCGATCTCTACACCAAGGACATCGACGAGATCGTCGTCTCCGGCGAGGAAGGCTACAAGGAAGCGCGCGAGTTCATGCGCATGCTGATGCCGAGCCACGCCAAGCACGTGAAGCTCTACAAGGACACGCAGCCGCTGTTCACGCGCTACGGCATCGAGAGCCAGCTCGACGCCATGTTCTCGCCGACCGTGCAGCTGCGCTCGGGCGGCTATATCGTGATCAACCAGGCCGAAGCGCTGGTCGCCATCGACGTGAACTCGGGCCGCGCCACGCGCGAGCACCATATCGAGGACACCGCGCTCAAGACCAACGGCGAGGCGGCCGAGGAAATCGCGCGCCAACTGCGCCTGCGCGATCTCGCCGGGCTGATCGTCATCGACTTCATCGACATGGACGAGGGCCGCAACAACCGCACCGTCGAGCGGCGCATGAAGGACGCGCTCAAGCACGACCGCGCCCGCATCCAGGTCGGCCGCATCTCGCATTTCGGCCTGCTCGGAAATGTCGCGCCAGCGCATCCGCACCTCGGTGCTGGAAAGCTCGACCGAGAAATGCCCGGTCTGCGGCGGCTCCGGCCATGTGCGCTCGGTGTCGTCGGTGGCGCTGCAATTGCTGCGCGCCATCGAGGAAACGCTGATCAAGGGCGCGCACGCATAATCTGATCGTGCGCACGCGCTCGGAAGTCGCGCTCTATGTGCTCAACCACAAGCGCGCGCATTTGCGCGACCTGGAAGAGCGCTTCCGCATCACCATCACGATTTCCGCCGACGCGACGGTGAACGCGCAGGTGTCCTACATCGTCGACCGCGGCGAGCAGGTGCACACGGCGGAAGCCGCCAAGGCTATCGCGGCGGCGGCGCAGCCGCAGTTGCCCATCGATGATCGAAGCCGACGAAGACGTGCTCGACGCCGAGGCCGAAGCCGAGGTGGATGAAGAAGCCGAGGCTGAGACGCAGGACGCAGCGGCGATGCCGAAACGCCCGAGCATGCAGGACGAACCGCTGGCGAAGCGCCACGTCATGATGACGAAGCGCCGCGTCACGATGGCGAACGCGACGGCGGCCGCGCAGGCGGCGCCGGCGTGGACGCGGCCGCGGCCGTGGCGGCGAAGCCGCGCGCCACGCGAACGCGCACAGCTTTCGCGCACGACGCCGCGCCCGAACACGCCATCGCGCACGAAGATCACGAGCGAGCGGTTCGCCGGAAGGAAGATGGTCTCGGCGCAGCAGCCGCAGCGCCAAGGCGGCGCCCCAGGCGCCGAAGGCGACGGCCGCCGCCGCCGCCGGCGCGGCCGCCGCGGCGGACGCCGCAACCGGCAGGGCCGTAACGGCGAAGCGCCGTTCCAGGGCAACGATAATGGCGGCGAACCACGCGAGGCGGCATTCCGGCATCGGAGTTCCCGCCGGTGAGCGACGAGGACGCGTCAGGCATCGCGCCGCCATTCGACGAACCGGCCCACGCGAACGGCCGAACCCGCATCGGCCGATCCGCAGCAGCCTGCCGCGCCCGCCGGCGCGCCGCCGCAACGAGCCGGAGCCGCCGCGCCGGCGCTCGACCATCCGCGAGCCGGCGCCTATCGGCGGCGCGGCGCACCGCCGCCGCCTCCCCGACGCTGCCCGCCGCCGACGCCGGTGATTTCCTCGACCGCGAGCGAGGAAAGCGGCCAACCCAAGCGCGGCTGGTGGGCCAAGACGCCTGCTGGGCGACAAGAGCTAGGCGGCGTATGATCCCGAAAATTCGGCCACCGGTTTTCGGTCATGATCATGCGCGTGCAATGAAATCCGCCTGGGTCGAGCGCGACGCCAAGACCGCGGTCGATCGCTACGGCCAAAGCCGGCATCGCCGCCGACCTGGCGCTGCGCATCTATTCCACGCACCTGCTCGGCCGCGACGCCAAGCTCGTGCTGCATGGCGGCGGCAATACCTCGCTGAAGACCACCGCGCGCGACCTCGCCGGCGAGGAGGTCGCGGTGCTGCGCGTCAAAGGCTCCGGCTGCGGACATGGGCGCGATCGAGCCCGCCGGTTTTCCGGCGGTGCGGCTCGAGCCGTTGCGCGCGCTTGCGCGCGCGCAAAGCGCTCTCGACGACGCCGAATGGCGCGGGCGCAGCGCGCCTATCTGATCGATCCGCAGGCGCCCTCGCCGTCGGTCGAGATGCTGCTGCACGCCTTCATGCCGGCGAAATTCGTCGACCACACCCATGCGACCGCGGTGCTGAGCCTGATCGACCAGCCGGACGCGAGAAGCTTTGCGCCGAGGTCTATGGCGGCCGGCTCGGCTTCGTGCCCTACCTCATGCCGGGCTTCGGCCTCGCCAAGAAAACCGCCGAGGTGTTCGAGCAAAATCCAAAAGTCGAAGGGCTGATCCTCGACAAGCACGGCATCTTCACCTTCGGCGAGCGACGCGCGCGAGGCCTACGAGCGCATGATCGATTTCGTCACGCTGCGCGGAAAACCGGCTGCAGAAAAATCGCAAGGTCGTTCGCCGAGCGCCAGGCATGCCACAACCAGTTGCGCCCGCGATCCGATGTCGCGCCGATCCTGCGCGGCGCCTGCACGCTGCGCGACGCCGACGGCGAAGGCGCGCACCAGCGCCCGATCCTCGAATTCCGCGCCAGCGATGCGATCCTGAATTTCGTCAACGGCAAGGATGTCGCGCGCTACGCCCGCGCCGGCGTGATCACGCCCGATCATGTGCATCCGCACCAAGCCCTGGCCGCTGATCGTGCCGGCGCCGCAAGCCGGCAAGCTCGACGCAGTTCGAAGCGGCCGCGCACACGGCCGCGCAGAAATTCGTCGCCGACTACCGCGGCTTATTTCGCCCGCAACAACAAGCGCGCCAACGGCGCTGCCATGCACGATCCGGCGCCGCGCGTCGTGCTGGTGCCGGGCGCTCGGCCTGTTCGGCATGGGCGCAAGCGCCAAGGACGCGCGCGTCGCCGCCGACATCGCGGAAGCCGCGGTCGAGGGCATCACCGACGCCGAAGCGATCGGGCGTTTCACGTCGATCTCGCGAAGCCGACATGTTCGATCTGCGAATATTGGCCGCTGGAACTGGCCAAGCTCGGCGCGCGCAAGATCTTGCCGCTCGCCGGCCAGGTCGCGGTCATCACCGGCGCCGGCGGCGCCATCGGCGCCGCGACCGCGCAGCGCCTTCGCGGCGGCCGGCGCCGAAGTGGCGCTGCTCGATCTCGATGCCAAGGCCGCGCAGGAAAAGGCCAAGGCCATCGGCGGCGCCGCGCTTGCGCGTCGCATGCGACGTGACCGACGCGGCTTCGGTGCGCCGATGCCTTCGACCAAGGTGGTCGCCGCTTTCGGCGGCGTCGATATCGCGATCTCCAACGCCGGCGCGCGCCTGGCAGGGCAAGATCGGCGAGGTCGACGAAGCGATCTTGCGCGAAAGTTTCGAATTGAATTTCTTCGCGCATCAGAAAGTGGCGCAAGCCGCGGTGAAGATCATGCTGGCGCAGGGCACCGGCGGCTGCCTGCTGTTCAACGTGTCGAAACAGGCGGTCAACCCGGGCGCCGATTTCGGGCCCTACGGCCTGCCCAAGGCGGCGACGCTGTTTCTGGTGCGGCAATACGCGCTCGATTACGGCGCCGACGGCATCCGCGCCAACGCGGTCAATGCCGACCGCATCCGCTCCGGCATCCTCACCGACGATTTCATCAAGGAGCGCGCGGCAGGCGCGCGGGGTCTCGCGAGAAGGACTACATGAGCGGCAACCTGCTCAGCCGCGAAGTCACCGCGCAGGACGTGGCGCAGGCCTTCCTGGCCCAGGCGCTGGCGCTGAAAACCACCGCCGACGTCACCACCGTCGACGGCGGCAATATTGCCGCCGCATTGCGCTAGGCATGATCCCCAAAAGCGGGCACCGGTTTTGGTAATAGATCATGCCCGAATTGAAATATGCTATCGTGCGGGAACTGGGCGACCTCGTAAAGGAGCGATGCCGATGTTGCGAACCCTAGGCGTTCTGAGCCTTCTCCCCTTGCTGCTGCTGGCGAGCCCCGCAAATGCGGCCACCAAAGAGCAGAAGATGGAGACCTGCAAATTCGGCGCCGACGACCAGAAGCTCGAAGGCGCCAAGCGCAACAGGTTCATCGCCAATTGCATGGCCAACCGCAACGACAAGCGCGGCCCGACCCTCAAGCCGGCCGCAAAGAAGCCGATGGCCAAAAAGCCGGCCGCCCCAAAGCCCATGCAGGCTTCGCCCACCGCGCCGCCGCCGCCCGACACAATGGCTCCCGCCCCAAAATAGCGGAACGCATTACTCTCGGCTGAAAAGCTAAGCGGCCCGTGCTGCGGGCCGCTCCAGGGGTGTCACATCGAATGTCCGCAAGGACCCGCGCCGCAACACGTCGATCGCGACGCGCTTGCCGATGCGTTCGGCATTCAAGCAGCCGGATCAGGTCGTCGACGCCGGTGACGGGCTCGCCGTCGGCCCGCACGATGGTGTCGAGCGTCATCAGGCCGGCGAGCGCCGCCGGCGCCTTCGGCTCGAGCGCCGTGACCATCGCGCCGGAAGCATTCTCGATGCCGGCATTGCGCGCATGGCGGCGCGGCACCGCCGCGGTCTGCCCCGACACGCCGATGAAGCCGCGCCGCACGCGGCCGTGCTTGATCAACTCGCTCAAAACAAATTGCGCGGTGTTGCTGGCGACCGCGAAACAGATGCCCTGCGCGCCCATGATGACGGCGGTGTTGATGCCGATTACCTCGCCGCGCGAGGACACCAGCGGGCCGCCCGAATTGCCGGGGTTGAGCGCCGCGTCGGTCTGGATCACGTCCTCGATCAGCCGGCCGTTGCGCGCACGCAACGAGCGTCCGAGCGCCGAGATGACGCCGGCGGTCACCGTCGACTCAAAGCCGAGCGGATTGCCGATCGCGACCACCAGCTGGCCGCGCTTGAGCGCCTTGGAATCGCCCAGGCGCGCATGCGCCAGATCGCGCGCCGAGCCTGCGCGCAGCAGCGCGAAGTCCGTATCCGGATCTTCTCCAAGCCGCCGCGCCTCCATGACGCGGCCTTCGGCGTCGAGCAGGCGGACCTCCTTGGCGCCGTCGACCACGTGGCTGTTGGTCAGCACCAGGCCGTCCGGCGCGATGACGACGCCTGAACCGACCCCGCCCGGACGCCCATTGGCGCCGCGGGTTTCCACGCGCACCACCGCCGGGCCGACCGCGTCGGCCACGGCGATCACGGCATTGGAATAGGCGTCGAGGAGTTCGGCGTCGGGCGCAGGCGCCGCGGCGTAGCGCTCCCCGACATCGGAAGACGATGCAAAATCGAGCATAGAACGCTACTGGGTTATGTTGGCGTGGCCGTAGATGTAGGATGGCGGGGCGAAAATGGAAGATGCCGGATCAAAGGGCCGCCGATGACCGCCCATCACATCAAGCTGCAAAGCTCCGTCGGCGACTTCAGTCCGGAGTTCGTCAAGGAACTGCCGGCGCTGGAAAAGGCGATGCGCGAGCACGGGCTTGATCCGTCGGCATTCGTCATCGCCAGGAACATGGCGCAAAGCACATATTTGCCTATTGCGTTCCGGCCGGACGGCAATCTGCTCAACTATACGGTGTTCGTGAAAGGCCGCTCCTTCACGGTCACCCAGCCAAACGACATGCGCTTCCTCGAATATTTCTACGAACTGTGCGTACCGCCAACGCACAAAAGCGACCCGCACTCGAAGCTGCATACCGCGGAACAGAAGATCGAGTCATTGTTCGCGCGCGCCGCCACTGGCTCAACAAACCGATTTAGAGCATGCAGGAATTACCCCCCTTGGAATTGGCCGGACGGCTCGCCCTCGCGGTCGGGCCTCGCCGTGTTCATGGGGCTGGCTTTCGAGGAGGTTTACAAGACCGAGGATCGCTCAAGTCCCGGGCGGCATCCGCACCTTCCCGATGCTGGCGATGTGCGGCGCGGCGCTCTATCTGATCGAGCCGGCGCACGGCGCTGCTTTCGTCGCGGGCCTCTTGGGCGTGGCGGCGTGGCTGCACGCTTTTCTGCGCGGCGCGCCGCCGCAGCGCGAAGCCACCAGTTTCATGGTGCCGGCCTCGAACCTGCTCGCTTTTGTGATCGGCCCGATCGCTTTGCTGCAGCCGCCCTGGGTCGCGGTCGCGATCACCGTCGCCGCCGTGTTGCTGCTGGGCGCGCGCGAACGCCTGCACCGGCTCACGCGCATGATCCCGCGCGACGAGCTGATCACCGCCGGCATGTTTTTGATCCTGATCGGGATCATCCTGCCGCTGGCGCCGCATGGGCCGGTAAGCAGCCTGACGCCGCTTACGCCCTACGGGATTTGGCTGGCGGTCGTCACCATCTGCACGCTGTCCTATCTGAGCTACCTGTTGCAGCGCTATGCGCCGTTCAAGGACGCGGCGCTGCTGCCGGCGGTGTTGGGCGGCGCCTATTCGTCGACCGCCACCACCGTCGTGCTGGCCAAGCGTCTGCGCGGAACCAAACAGGCGCAGCCGGATATTTCGGCCGGCATCGTGACAGCAACGGCCATCATGTACCTCCGGCTTGGCTTGGTCATCGCGGTATTCGACCTGCACTTCGCGATGACGGTTGCGCCGGCTTTGGCGGCGCTGGCCGCGATCGGCGGCGCTCTCGCGTTTTATGAATGGCGGCGGCCGCGCCCGCGCGCCGCCAAATCAAGTCTCGTTATGGCTCCGACGAACCCCTTGCAAATTCCGACCGCGCTCGTCTTCGCCGTGCTCATCGTCGTGATCTCGATCGTCTCGGGCTGGGTCAAAGGCGCGTTCGGCGCCGGCGGCATTCTGGTGCTGTCGGCGGTGGTGGGCTTCACCGATATCGATCCTTTCGTGCTCAATATCGCGCAAGGCGGCATTGCCGGCATATCAGTGGCAAGCTTGTGCGCGGCCGTCCTGATCGCGGCCTCGTCGAATAACGTCGCCAAAGCGGCCTATGCCGTTAGCTTCGGCGGCGCGGCCGCGCGCCGTCCGGCGATCATGCTGCTCGTGCTGACGTTGTTGGGTCTGGTCGCGGCCGCGATCTATGTCGTCTACGTCTAGCGCTTAAGCCACTTGCCGATCCGCTCCACCGCCTCGTGCATGTCGGCGGCCGAGCCGGCGTAGCAAAAGCGCAAAAAATTGTGGCCGTTGACCGGATCGAAATCGATCCCGGGCGTCGCCGCCACATGCGCCTCGTTCAGCATGCGCTTGGCGAAATCCAGACTGTCGTCCGAAAATTTCGAGATGTCGGCGTAGAGATAAAACGCGCCGTCGACCGGCAGAAATTTGTCGAGCCCGGTTTTCGGCAGACCTTCGCGTCAGAATGCGGCGGTTTTCCTCGTAGCCGTGCTTGACCGCTTCCATCTCGGCCCTGCCGTCGAAGGCGGCCTCGGCCGCAACCTGCGACAGCGTCGGCACCGAGATCGCCAGATTGCCCTGCAAGCGCTCGACCGCGCGCACCAGCGTCTCCGGCACCACCATCCAGCCGACGCGCCAGCCGGTCATGCAGAAATATTTCGAGAATGAATTGATCACCAGCGCGCGCTCCGACACCTTGGCCGCGGTCTCGGCGGCAAACGCATAATCGAGGCCGTGATAGATCTCGTCGGAGATCACGCGGATGCCTTCCGCCTTCGGCGACCGCGATCAGACGCGCCAGCGCGTCGGCATCCATCATGGTGCCGGTCGGATTGGCCGGGCTCGCCACCACCAGGCCGGCGAGCGGCTTCTTGCGGTGCTCGGCGATCAGCGCCTTGGCCGACAGCGCCCAGCGCGTCTCGGCCGAGGTCTCGATCAGCACCGGCTCGCAACCGAGCGCGGAGAGGATGTGCCGGTACGGCGGATAGCCGGGATTGGCCAGCGCCACCCGGTCGCCCGGCTCGAACAGCGCCAGAAACGCCAGGATGAAGCCGCCGGAGGAGCCGGTGGTCACCACCACGCGCGCCGGATCGAGCGCGAGATCGTAGGTCTCGGCGTAGTGGCGGGCGATTCGCGCCCGCAAGCGAGGGAATGCCGAGCGTCTCGGTATAGCCGATGCGGCCGCGCGAGCGCCGCCTGCGCCGCGTGCCAGCGCGGTGCCGGCGCGGGCGCCGCCGGCTGGCCCACCTCCATGTGCACGACACGCGCGCCTTTGGCCTCCAGCGCCGCCGCCGCCGCCATCACGTCCATGACGATGAACGGCGGCACATCGCTGCGTTTGGAGGGCATTAGCAGGTGTTTTGCCGCCTCAAGCATCGTTAACCGGGCCGTAGGCCCCCGCCCCGCTGTTGCCGTATTTCCCGGCTTAGCGTTGCGATCCTTGCGTTTTTCATGACTTAGACGTGATCGCAAGCTGCGTTGACCGCCTCAGGCGCGTCACTAGGTTCACGCGATCCGGTAGAACATGACCGGCATGATCGAGAACGGGACACCTATCAGGGCACGGCGCATGGCGCCAGCAGGGCGCGCGCTCGCGCTCGTCACCGCCTTCGCGCTTGGCTGCGGCCGGCGGCGGCCCGGCGCTCGCGCCGGCGCGAGCGCAGGAACAGGCGACGCGCGGCCCGCCGATCATCCGCGACACCGAGATCGAGCAATTGCTGCGCGACTACGCGCGCGCCGATCCTGAAGGCGGCCGGCCTTGCCAAGCAGAACGTCAAGCGTCGTCATCCTCAACGACCGCGCCTTCAACGCCTTCGTCATGGACGGCCGCCACATCTTCATCAATGCCGGCGCGCTGTTCGACGCCAAGACGCCGAACGAGGTCATCGGCGTGTTCGCGCACGAGACCGGCCACTTGGCCGGCGGCCATCTGATGCGCCTGCGCGAGCAACTCGCCACGCGCGCAGACCGCCTCGATCGTCGCCTTGCTGGCTCGGCGTCGGCGCGGCGGTCGCCGGCGCGCGCTCCGGCGGTAGCGCCGGCAATGTCGGCGCCGCGGCGATCATGGCGCCGCAGTCGGCGATCCAGCGCTCGCTGCTCGCCTATGTGCGCACCCAGGAAGATCAGGCCGACCATGCCGGCGTGAAATTCCTCACCGCCACCGGCCAGTCGGCCAAGGGCATGCTCGATCTTGTTCAAGCGGCTGGGCAACGAAGTCGCTGTTCAATTCGCGCTATATCGATCCTTATCTGCAGTCGCCACCCGATGCCGCCCGAGCGCGTCGCCGCGCTCGAGGCGCTGGCCAAGGCGAGCCCCTATTTCGACCGCAAGGATTCGCCGGAATTGCAGCTGCGCCACGATATGATGCGCGCGAAATTGTCCGGCTTCCTGGACCGGCCCGACACCGTCTACGCGCCGCTATCCGCTCGGCGACCACAGCCTGCCGGCGCGCTATGCCCGCGCCATCTCGACCTATCGCCACGGCAATGTGCCGCGACGCGCATCGCGCAGATCGACGGCCTGATCCAGACGCAGCCGAACAATCCGTATTTCTACGAGCTCAAGGGCCAGGCGCTGCTGGAAGGCGGCCACCCGGCCGAGGCGATCGCGCCGCTGCGCCGCGCGGTCACGCTCGCGCACGGCGCGCCGCTGATCGATATCATGCTCGGCCAGGCGCTGATCGCCACCAACAACGCCAAGAACGCCGAGGAAGCCGTGCCGCTGCTGCGCGCCGCGCTGACGCGCGAACCGGAAGCGCCGGACGCCTATGCGCAACTCGCCATGGCCTATGGCCGCAAGGGCGACCTCGCCCAGGCCGACCTCGCCGCCGCGCAAGCCGCCTTCAACCGCGGCGACATCAAGACCGCGCGCGCAGCTCGCCGCGCGCGCCAAGACCCGCCTGCCCGTCGGCTCGCCCGCCTGGGTGCGCGCCGACGATATCGTCAGCGTCAAGCGCCACCGGCACGCTCCAAAACCAATGACCATCAGCAAGGACAAAACCAATGACCTCGAGCCCGCGCTTTCTCGCCGCCGTTTGTGCCGCGTTGCTGGCCGCTGCCGTGCCGCAAGCCGTGCGCGCGCAGGATTCTCAGCCCGCGCAGCGCGGTTCGAATCGAGACCATCGTGCGCGACTATCTGATCGCGCATCCGGAAGTGATGCAGGAAGCGATGGCCGAACTGGAGAAGCGCCAGACCGCGGCCGAAGCCGAAAAGCACAAGGTCGCGGTCAAGGAGCACGCGCAGAAGCTGTTCTCCTCGCCCAACCAGGTCACGCTCGGCAATCCGAACGGCAACGTCACCTTCGTCGAGTTCTTCGATTACAACTGCGGCTACTGCAAGCGCGCCATGGGCGACATGCTCACGCTGATGAAGGACGACCCCAAGCTCAAGGTCGTGCTCAAGGAATTCCCGGTGCTCGGGCCCGGCTCGGTCGAAGCCGCGCAGGTCGCCGTCGCCGTGCGCATGCAGGACAAGACCGGCAAGAAATATCTCGAATTCCACCACAAGCTGCTCGGCGGCCGCGGCGCCGGCCGACGAGGCGCACGCGCTCGCGGTCGCCAAGGATGTCGGCATGGACATGAGCCGGCTGCAAAAGGACATGAAGCAGCCCCGAAGTGAAGGCGACGCTCGACGAAGACTTCAAGCTCGCCGAAGCGCTCGGCCTCAACGGCACGCCGAGCTACGTGATCGGCTCCGAAGTGGTGGTCGGCGCCATCGGCCTTCCCGGCCTGCAGGAAAAGGTCAACACCGCGCGCTGCGGCAAGGCGACCTGCTGACCGCCGCGCAGTATTCGCGTATCGATATCCGACGAAACGGCCGCCGGCTTCGCCCGGCGGCCTTTTTGCATCGCTATGAGCGGTGGAACCCGCTTCCCGGCGAGCGGGTTATTGCGCGCATGTATTCGGTCGGCATGGAAGAAGAATATTTCGTGTTCGACGCCAAGACGCGCCGGGCCGTGCGCCGCGTCGACAAGAAATTCCTCAGCCTCGCGCACAAAACAGCTCGGCGACCGCGTGATGACGGAAATGCTGCAGTCGCAGATCGAGGTGGCGACGCCGCCTTGCACCACCATGAAAGAAGCGCGCGAGCATCTCGCGCATTATCGCCGCACGCTCGCCGAGGCCGCCGCCGAGCACAAGCTCGGCCTTGCCGCCATGGGCACCTTTCCGCTCGCCTTCTGGCCGGAGCAGATCGTCACGCCGAAAGCGCGCTACGGCGCGATCATGGACGATCTGCAGATGATCGGCTACCGCAACATGCTGTGCGGCATGCATGTGCATGTGGAGGTGCCGGACATCGACACCCGCATCAATCTGATCATGCGGCTGACGCCCTATCTGCCGCTGCTGCTCGCGCTCTCGACCTCCTCGCCGTTCTGGCAGGGCCATCTCACCGGCCTCGTCGGCTATCGGCTGGCCGCTTACGACGAACTGCCGCGCACCGGCCTGCCCGAATTGTTCCGCACCAACGACGACTACGACGAATTCGTCGCCGCGCTGACCTGGGCCAAGATCATTCCCGACGCGAGCTACATCTGGTGGGCGCTGCGGCCCGTCGCTGCGGCAATCCGACCGTCGAATTGCGCGTCGCCGACAGCTGCACGCGGCTCGACGACGCCGTGGCGATCGCCGCGCTGTTCCGCTGCCTGGTGCGCGCGCTCGACCGCGACCGCGCGCTCAATGCCGGCTTCGACCGCGTCGGCCGCGCCATCACGGTGGAGAACAAGTGGCACGCCCAGCGCTACGGCATCGCCGCCACCTTCGTCGATCCGTTTTCGCGCTCGCCGCTCACGCGTCAAGCAATGGCTCGACCAGGTTTTCGATTTCATCGCCGAGGACATCGAGGCGCTCGGCTGCGCCGCGGAGATGCGCCGCCTGCACCGCATCCTCGCCGAGGGCACCAGCGCCGACCGCCAGATCGACATGTTCACGCAAAGCCAAAGCCGCCGGCCGCCGAAGGTTAACGGCGATCAAGGAGGTGATCGACTGGGCGGCGCGCGAAACCCAGGCCGTGTCGGCGGCAAAGCGCCCTGAATCGCGAGCGCCTTGCGGGCTTCCCCTCGCCGCTCGGGCCACCTATAAAGTGCGCGAAGTTTCACGCGCATCCGACCGCACGCGACGCCAGCCGCCGGGAAACCCATGGCCAAGACCCTCTACGTCCTCAACGGACCGAATCTGAACCTGCTCGGCACGCGCGAGCCGGAGAAATACGGCCGCGCCACGCTCGCCGACGTCGAGAAGCTTTGCCGCGCGACCGCCAAGCGCTTCGGCCTCGACATCGTGTTCCGGCAGTCGAACATGGAGGGCGAACTGGTCAACTGGATCCAGGAAGCGCAGGCCAAGAAAGCCGCCGGCCTGTCCTCAATCCGGCCGGCTACACCACCACCTCGATCGCCATTCTCGACGCGCTGCTGACGCTGAAAATGCCGATCGTGGAAATCCACATCACCAATATCCACGCGCGCGAAGAGTTCCGGCAGAATTCCTACGTCTCCAAGGCGGCCAAGGCGGTGATCGCCGGCTTCGGCGTCAACGGCTATGCGCTGGCGATCACCGGGCTCGCCGCGCATGGTCGGCGCCAAAGCGAAAAAGTAAAAAGCGGAACGCGTCGATGGCAAAAACGCCGAAAGCCCCGATCGTCGATCGCGATTTGATCCGCGAGCTGACCAAGCTGCTGGACGAAACCGGGCTTGACCGAAATCGAGATCGAGCAGGACGGCCAGCGCGTGCGCGTCGCGCGCAATGCCGCGCCGCCGTCCGCCGGCGACCGCGCGCGCGCCAGCGCGCCGCTGCCGCAGCCGGTCGGCGCAATCGGCCGCAGCCCGCTCGATCCTGCCGAAGCATCCGGGCGTGGTGATCTCGCCCATGGTCGGCACCGCCTATGCCGCGCCCGAGCCCGGCGCCAAGCCCTTCATCGAGATCGGCAGCACGGTGAAAGCCGGCGATACGCTGCTGGTCGTCGAAGCGATGAAGACCATGAACCAGATTCCGGCCCCGCGCGCCGGCACCGTGATCCAGATTCTGTTCGAGGACGGCCAGCCGGTCGAGTTCGGCGCAGCCGTTGGTCATCATCGAATGACGGCGCTTCTGGCCGGACCGGTCCGATGTTCGATAAAATCCTCATCGCCAATCGCGGCGAGATCGCCTTGCGGGTGCTTGCGCGCCTGCAAGGAGCTCGGCATTCCGACCGTGGCGGTGCATTCCACCGCCGACGCCGACGCCATGCATGTGCGCTTTGCCGACGAAAGCGTGTGCATCGGCCCGCCGGCGGCGAAAGACAGCTACCTCAACATCCCGGCGATCCTGTCGGCCTGCGAGATCACCGGCGCCGACGCCGTGCATCCCGGCTACGGCTTCCTGTCGGAGAACGCGCGCTTTGCCGAAATCCTCGCCGAGCACAACGTGCATTTCATCGGCCCGAAGGCCGAGCACATCCGCCTGATGGGCGACAAGATCGAGGCCAAGCGCACCGCCAAGAAGCTCGGCATTCCGGTGGTGCCGGGCTCGGAAGGCGGCGTCGGCTCCGACGCGCGAAGCCGCCAAAATCGCCGACGACATCGGCTATCCGGTGCTGATCAAGGCGGCGGCCGGCGGCGGCGGGCGCGGCATGAAGGTCGCGCGCTCGCGCGGACGAGCTTGTCCGGCGCGCTGCAGACCGCGCGCGCCGAAGCCAAGGCCGCCTTCGGCGACGACGCGGTCTATCTCGAAAAATATCTGGAGAAGCCGCGCCACATCGAAATCCAGGTGCTCGGCGACGGCAACGGCAACGCCATCCATCTCGGCGAGCGCGACTGCTCGCTGCAACGCCGGCATCAGAAAGTGCTGGGAGGAAGGCCCCTCGCCCGCGCTCAATACCCAGGCGCGCGACGCCATCGGCGAGACGGTGGCCAAGGCGATGCGCGAAATCGTCATATCTCGGCGTCGGCACCGTCGAATTCCTCTACGAGGACGGCAAGTTCTATTTCATCGAGATGAACACGCGCATCCAGGTCGAGCATCCGGTGACCGAGATGATCACCGACATCGATCTGATCTTCGAGCAGATCCGCGCCGCCGCCGGCAACGACTTCACGCTCAAGCAGAGCGACATCGAATTCCGCGGCCACGCCATCGAATGCCGCATCAATGCCGAGAACCCGGTGTCGTTCCGCCCCTCGCCCGGCAAGATCCTGCACTACCATCCGCCCGGCGGCCTCGGCGTGCGCATCGATTCAGCGCGGTCTACCAGGGCTACACCATCCCGCCGTTTTACGATTCGCTGGTCGGCAAGCTGATCGTGCACGGCAAGACCCGCACCGAGGCGCTGATGCGGCTCAAGCGCGCGCTCGACGAAGTGGTGGTGGACGGCATCGAGACGACGCTGCCGCTGTTCCGCGCGCTGGTGCGCGAGAAGGACATCATCGACGGCAACTACCACATCCACTGGCTCGAGCAGTTCCTCGCCAGAGGCGGGATGGCAGAGCTGACGCAAGCTGACTTTGCTCAGTGCTTCGTGTCCGCTGTCAGCCGCTGCAAGAGCCGGCACAGATCGTCCGGGTTATAAGGCTTCTTCACGAAAATCGAGCGCGACACCGGCGGCGCCAGCGCCGAGGGCGAATAGCGCCCGGAACAATAGACGACCGGCAGTTCGGGCCGCGTGTGCGCGCGCCTCTTGCGCCAGCATCGCGCCGTCCATGCGGCCCGACAGATTGATGTCGGTGAACAGCACGTCGACGTCGGCGCCCGATTCGAGATAGCGCAAGGCTTCCTCGCCGGCCGCCACCGCGTGCACCGCTGAAGCCGTGTTCGCCAAGACTTCGGCGATGAGTTTGCTGATCAGAAGCTCGTCTTCGACCACAAGAACGCTGGTACGCCGCGCCGCCATTGTCAAGCCCCTTCAAGTTCCCGCTACCCTTTGGACCCGGATCGTCCATCGCACCAACGCACGACCGGCGGATTGTGTTCAATCTTTCGGCAATTTAGCTCACGTCATGGTGAGCGAACGGTTAAAATCTGCGCTCCCCAGCCGGCGCCGCGCCGGCTAGAATGCGAGTTCCACCGCCCAAAGCCGGTTCCACATGGCCAACCGCGAAAACACTTTCATCGAGATCACGCCGGAGGTGCTGCTCAAGGCCTATGCCTGCGGCATCTTCCCGATGGCGGAAAGCGCCGACGATCCGGCGCTCTATTGGATCGAGCCGGACATGCGCGGCATCATTCCGCTCGAGGGCTTTCATGTGCCGGCGCGGCTGGCGCGCACCGTGCGCACGACGCCGTTCACGGTCGTGGGTCGACCGCGATTTCGACGCGGTGATCGACGGCTGCGCCGAGGCCAAGCCCGACCGCGCCCGCACCTGGATCAACGACGCGCATCCGCAAGATCTACCGCGGCCTGTTCGAGCACGGCCATTGCCACATCGGTCGAGGTCTATGACGGCGACGCGCTGGTCGGCGGGCTCTACGGCGTCTCGCTCGGCCGCGCCTTTTTCGGCGAGAGCATGTTCCACCGCGCGCGCGACGCTTCCAAGATCGCGCTGGTGCATCTGGTCGCGCGGCTGCGCGCCGGCGGCTACCGGCTGCTCGACACGCAATACGTCACCGATCACCTCAAGACCTTCGGCGCGGTCGAGGTGCGGCAAGCGGCGCTATCACCGGCTGCTGGAAGAGGCGATCGTCGGCGAAGCCGATTTCGCCGCGCTGCCGCTCGACCGCCCGGTCAGCGGCGAGGAAGCGCTCGCGCAGTTGCGCTAGCGGCATGTGCCGGCTGTTGCGCGCGCGGCTGTGGCGCGCGCTGTCGGCGGCGGCGCCGCGGCGCTGCGCGCCGCTGGCTTGGCGGTGCCGGCTGATCGGGCGGGGCTTCCGCCACGTTGGGATTCTTGCCGCCTTTGCAGTCGGTCAGCCACACGTCGTAGATCGGATGCTCGACCGCGTGCAGGCCGGGGCTCGCCGCGAACATCCAGCCGGTGAAGATGCGCTTGATCTCGCCCTGCAGCGTCACCTCGTCCACCTCGACGAAGGCGTCGGTGTTCGGCGTCTCGGTCGGCGGGCGCGAATAGCACACGCGCGGCGTCACCTGCAGCGCGCCGAATTGCACGGTCTCGTTGATCGCGACGTCGAACGAGATGATGCGGCCGGTGATCTTGTCGAGGCCGGAAAACACCGCGGTCGGATTGGCGATGCGCTGCGGCGGCGGCTCGACCACGACTTCGTCGCCGGGCTGCGGCGCGGTATTGGCCGGCTGCTGCGGCGGCGCGCCGCGCGGCTGCCTGACGCCGGGCGGCAGGCCGGGCAGCGTCTGCACCGGCGGGGCGCTACTTTGTTGCGGCTGCTGGCCCGGCGGCGGCGCGGGCGCGACCGGCACGCCGGGCGGCGGCGGCAGCGGCTGCGATTGGATGTTGCCGCCGCCCGGGCGGCTCGACGGCGGCAGACTCATCGGCGCCGGCAGCGGCTGCGGCCGGCGGCTGATCGGCGCGGCGGCAACCGGCGGGCGCGCGGCGATCGCTGCGTCGGGGAGAGGTGCGTTGCTGCGACGGCGGCGCGGCTGGCTCGGCACATCGGCCGGCGGCCGCGGCGGACCGTCACTGAAGATCGAGCCGAATTGCGCGCGCGGCCGGCGCAGCCGCCAGCAGCGCCGCCATCGCCAGCAGGCAAGATCGATAGACGAAGATCGCGCCATCAGCCGGTTGTTCCGCTGCGGGAAACGGCGCGGTTTAGCCGTCGCCCACGCCAGCGCCCGGTTAACACGGTGAATACGGCGGCGGAAGGGCGGCTCCAGCCGGCGGCTAGCCGCGGCTGTCCGGGCTCCAGGCCTTGTAGTCGCCGGTCGCTTTCGGCCGGCGGTTGGCGGCCAGCGTCGAGCCGGGCGGCCGCAACGCGCCGGGCGTGCCGGTCATATTGGGCCGGTGCGGCTTCTGCCAGGCGCGCGGCTTGTAGCTCTCCTGCGTCGGCGGCGTGTCGACGGTGTGGTGCATCCAGCCGTGCCAGGACGGCGGCACGCTCGAGGCTTCCGCATAACCGTTGTAGATCACCCAGCGCCGCTCGAAGCCGAGCGTGCGGATCGATCTTGCCGCCTTTGGTGCGGTAGTAGCGGTTGCCGAATTCGTCCTCGCCGACCGTTTCGCCGTACCTCCAGGTCCAGAACTGGGTGCCGAAGGTCTGCGAATTCCACCAGGTGAACAGCCTGAGCAGGAAACTTTTCATCGCCGCCGCGCGTTGAATAGTCGTTGAGGACACGGCGTTCTGCCACCTCGCCGCGCCTCTGTCCAGCAAGTCTGCTGTCCAGGACAGGCAATTGCCGAGCCGCCAGGGCGGCCGCTGTCTTATCCATATTAGGTCCGCATGGATTCAATCCGAGACGCCCTCACCTCATTCAAAAATTGGCTCGCCTGGCTGCCCGACTCCGCTGGCCGCCATCGTATCCTGACGCTGGCCGCGGCGATCGCCTATTCGCTGCACAAGATGGGTGCGCCGGACTGCTGCGTCATCTGCTGGCCGAGCGCGCACCCTTATTTGTTCTCGGTGTTCACGCAGATGCGCGGCGTGACGCAGCTCGGCCTGATGATCCTGGCGATGGTCATCGCCATACCGGTCGCGCCGCTCGATCCGGACACCGCGCAATGGCTGGCGCGGCTGCTGCTGATCGGCGTGATCGGGCTGATCGGCTGGGCGGCCATCACCGCGCTTGCACATCGCCGCCGATCTCTACCTGCGGCAATTCCGCATCGATGTCGACGACAATCTGCTGGCGCGCAAGCACGTGACGCAAGTGCGCGTGCTGCTGCGCGCCGGCGACGTGCTGGTGGTGATCGTCACGATCGGCGCCGCGCTGATGACCTTCGAGCCGGTGCGGCAATATGGCGTCAGCCTGTTCGCCTCCGCCGGCGTTGCCGGCATCGTCGCCGGCCTCGCCGCGCGCCCGGTGCTGAGCAATCTGTTCGCCGGCGTGCAACTGGCGATGACGCAGCCGATCCGCATCGACGACGCCGTCATCGTCGAAAACGAATGGGGCACCATCGAGGAAATCACCTCCACCTATGTCGTGGTGCGGCTGTGGGATTTGCGGCGCATGATCGTGCCGCTGTCCTATTTCATCGAGAAGCCGTTCCAGAACTGGACGCGCGAAGGCTCCGCGCTGATCGGCAGCGCCCTGATCTATGTCGACTATCGCGCGCCGGTCGGCGTCATCCGCGACAAGCTCAAGGAGATCGTCAAGAACTCGAAGAACTGGGACGGCAAAGTGGTCAATCTGCAGGTCACCGACGCCAAGGAGCAAACCATGGAGCTGCGCTGCCTGATGAGCGCGCGCAGCGCCGGCCAGGCCTTCGACCTGCGCTGCGAGGTGCGCGAAAAGCTCATCGATTTCCTGCAAAAACACCATCCGGAAGCGCTGCCGCACGCGCGGCAGATCAGTTTCAGCGGCGATGGCGATGCCAACGACGCCGTCAGCAACGGGACACGAGCCAGGGCAAAGCCGCCGGACGGCAGCCCATTCGACAAGCTGGTAGTTGAACAACGCATTTGCGTTATCGCGAGCCGCGCGATCGGCAGCTCACCAAGGCTAAAACTTCCGAAAGTTGAATTCACAGGCGTGCGTTACCCCGCCAGCCGCGCTCACGCTCTTCGCGTGCGGGCTAAGGTACTGAGTTGATTTTGAGAATCACAGACTTCCCGGGCGGCGATCCGGGGGCTTTTCCAATCCTTTTCCACGGACGCCAAACGCGTTGAATTTTGCTGCGGAAAACCGGCAAGCCGCATTTTGCGTCATTTTTCCGTCATCCAGGCAGGCATAAAAACCTACCTCCCGGAATCGATAAAAAGGCTTTTCGCGACCCCCGGATCGCTCAATACTGGCGCTGGTTTTACGGCGCTTTGTCCCCATAGTTCACCGCTTAACCACAAGACTTAGTGTTTGATTCAGATTTGAGCACTATCTGTTGTTGACGACGGATACGAGTCCTCCTAGCTTTGGTGCGTTCGGTGCAGTTGCGTTTCGGTTCCCTCCGGACCCCCATTTTGACGCCGAGTCGCAAGCCGCACCCACGCCAGAAATGGTGTTCTGGGACAGGGCCTTAGTGCGCGCCGCGGGTCAAAAAGCCGGGAGCAGCCGGTGCCGGGGCCAAGTTCCGGACCTAGTTAGGGTGAGTAGTCGAGCAGCGTGCGGAGCAAAACAGGCGGCCAAGACATGACCATCGGTCATGAATAATAATCGGGTGGCCCGTAAAGCCGCCGGCATTTTAGGGGCTTGAGACACATGCGGATCGAACGGCGCTACACCAAGGACGGACAAGGTCGCCAGGATGCGGCCTACGCAAACATGACCTTCGGTCATGTCACCAGCGAGATCCGCAACCCGGACGGCTCGGTTGTTTTCAAGCTCGACAATGTCGAGGTGCCGGAATTCTGGTCGCAGGTCGCCTCCGACGTGCTGGCGCAGAAATATTTCCGCAAGGCCGGCGTGCCCGCGCGCCTGAAAAAGGTCGAAGAGAATTCAGTGCCCTCGTTCCTGTGGCGCTCGGTCGCCGATGAAGCGGCGCTCTCCGAACTGCCCGAGAAGGAGCGCACCATCGGCGAGCACTCCTCCAAACAAGTGTTCGACCGGCTGGCCGGCACCTGGACCTATTGGGGCTGGAAGGGCGGCTATTTCGACAGCGAAGCCGACGCGCAAGCCTTCTTCGACGAGCTGCGCTTCATGCTGGCCTCGCAGATGTGCGCGCCGAACTCGCCGCAATGGTTCAACACCGGCCTGCATTGGGCCTATGGCATCGACGGCCCCGGCCAGGGCCATTTCTACGTCGATCCCTTCACCGCCACGCTCGAAAAGTCGACCTCGGCTTACGAGCATCCGCAGCCGCATGCCTGCTTCATCCAGTCGGTCTCCGACGACCTGGTGAACGAAGGCGGCATCATGGATCTGTGGGTGCGCGAAGCGCGCCTGTTCAAATACGGCTCGGGCACCGGCTCGAACTTCTCCAAGCTGCGCGGCGAAGGCGAAAGGCTGTCGGGCGGCGGCAAATCGTCCGGCCTGATGTCCTTCCTCAAGATCGGCGACCGCGCCGCCGGCGCGATCAAGTCCGGCGGCACCACGCGCCGCGCCGCCAAGATGGTGATCGTCGACGTCGATCACCCGGATATCGAGACCTATATCGACTGGAAGGTGATGGAAGAGCAGAAGGTGGCGGCGCTGGTCACCGGCTCCAAGATCAACCAGAAGCACCTCAAGGCCGTGCTCAAGGCCTGCGTCAATTGCGAGGGCTCGGGCGACGACTGCTTCTCGCCGGAGAAAAACCCCGCGCTGAAACGCGAGATCAAGCTGGCGCGCCGCTCGATGGTGCCGGACAACTTCATCAAGCGCGTCATCCAGTTCGCCAAGCAGGGCTACAAGGACATCAGCTTCCCGATCTACGACACCGACTGGGATTCGGAAGCCTATCTCACGGTCGCCGGGCAGAACTCGAACAACTCGGTGCGCGTCACCGACGCCTTCCTCAAGGCCGTGCAGGACGACGGCAAATGGGACCTCACCTACCGCAAGAACGGCAAGGTCGCGAAGACGGTCGAGGCGAAGGAATTGTGGGAGAAGATCGGCTACGCCGCCTGGGCCTCGGCCGATCCGGGCCTGCAATACCACACCACGGTCAACGACTGGCACACCTGCCCGGCAGGCGGCGAAATCCGCGCCAGTAATCCGTGCTCGGAATACATGTTCCTGGACGACACCGCCTGTAATCTCGCCTCGCTCAACCTGCTCACCTTCCGCGACGTAGCGAGCGGCCAGTTCCAGACCGAAAGCTACGAGCACGCGGTGCGGCTGTGGACCGTGGTGCTGGAAATCTCGGTGATGATGGCGCAGTTCCCCTCGCGCGAGATCGCGGAACTGTCCTACCAATACCGCACGCTCGGCCTCGGCTACGCCAATATCGGCGGCCTGCTGATGACCTCGGGCATCGGCTACGATTCGCATGCCGGCCGGGCGATTGCCGGCGCGCTGACCGCGATCATGACCGGCATCAGCTATGCGACCTCGGCCGAAATGGCGGAGAAGCTCGGCCCCTTCCCCGGCTACGCCAAGAACAGCGAGGCCATGCTGCGCGTGATGCGCAACCACTGCCGCGCGGCTTACGGCGAAACCGAGGGCTACGAGAAGCTCTCGATCGCGCCGGTGCCGCTCGACCACGCCTCGCTCAACGACGCCAACGCGCCCTCACTCAAGGGCTTCGCTGGTCTGTCGACGCACGCCAAGATGGCCTGGAACAAGGCGATCAAGCTCGGCGAGAAGCATGGCTACCGCAACGCCCAGGCGACCGTGATCGCGCCGACCGGCACCATCGGCCTGGTGATGGATTGCGACACCACCGGCATCGAGCCCGACTTCGCGCTGGTCAAGTTCAAGAAGCTCGCCGGCGGCGGCTACTTCAAGATCATCAACCGCGCGGTGCCCGAGGCGCTGCGCACATTCGGCTACAGCGAAGCCGACATCGCCGAGATCGAGGCTTACGCCGTCGGCCATGGCGGGCTGGCGCAGGCGCCGGCCATCAACCACACCACGCTCAAGGCCAAGGGCTTCACCGACGAAGCGATCGCCAAGGTCGAGAAGGCGCTGCCGACCGCCTTCGACATCAAGTTCGTGTTCAACAAATGGACGCTGGGCGAAGAGTTCTGCCGCGACACGCTCGGCATCACGCCTGAAGACCTCGCGCTCCCCACCTTCGATCTGCTCTCGGCCATCGGCTTTTCCAAGCGCGAGATCGAATCCGCCAATATCCACGCCTGCGGCGCCATGACGGTCGAAGGCGCGCCGCATCTGAAGGCCGAGCACTATCCGGTGTTCGACTGCGCCAATCCGTGCGGCCGCACGGGCAAGCGCTACCTCTCGGTCGAAAGCCACATCCGCATGATGGCGGCGGCGCAGCCTTTCATCTCCGGCGCCATCTCCAAGACCATCAACATGCCGAACGAAGCGACGGTCGAGGACTGCAAGCAGGCCTATCTCATGTCCTGGCAGCTGGCGCTCAAAGCCAACGCGCTCTACCGCGACGGCACCAAGCTCTAGCCAGCCGCTCAATTCGCAACTGATCGCCGATGAAGAGGACGAGGACGACGCGGTCGAGCAATTCATCGAGCGTCCCGCCGCCGCGCGCGCCGCGGGGCTGGCCGAAAAAGTCGTCGAGAAGATCGTCGAGCGCATCACGGTGCTGCGCGAGCGCGAGAAGCTGCCGTCCCGCCGCAAGGGCTATACGCAAAAAGCCGTGGTCGGCGGCCACAAAGTGTATCTGCGCACCGGCGAATATGACGACGGCCGGCTCGGCGAGATCTTCGTCGACATGCACAAGGAAGGCGCGGCGTTGCGCTCGCTGCTCAATAACTTCGCGATCGCGATTTCGCTCGGCCTGCAATACGGCGTGCCGCTCGAGGAATATGTCGACGCCTTTACGTTTACCCGCTTCGAGCCGCAGGGCCCGGTGCAGGGCAACGACTCGATCAAATACGCCACCTCGATCCTCGACTACGTGTTCCGCGAGCTGGCGGTGTCGTATCTCGAGCGCTTCGACCTCGCCCATGTCGATCCGAGCGAGGCCGGCGGCTTCGACGCGCTCGGCAAGGGCGAAGCGGAAGGCAAGCCTGCGCCGGCCACGAACTACGTCTCGCGCGGGCTGACCCGCTCGCGCACCGACCGGCTCTCCGTGGTGAGCAACCAGACGCAGGCGGTCGCCGGCGGCTCGCAACGTCACGGCCTTCTCGGGCGCGGCCACCGCGCTCAAGGCGCCGGAGCCGGAGGCCAAGCTCTCGCCGGCCGAGCAGCTCGAGCACCGCGCCGACGCGCAGCCCTCCGCCAAGGCGCTCGCCTCCGAACGCCGCGCCGAAGCCAAGGCCAAAGGCTACGAAGGCGAGATGTGCGGCGAATGCGGCAACTTCACGCTGGTGCGCAACGGCACCTGCATGAAGTGCGATACGTGCGGGTCGACGACGGGGTGTTCGTGATCCGCTGACGCGTTTGTTACGTCGACGATAATTTGTCGGCGATGTGAGTTTGGGCCCAGTCGGCCCGTGGTTTAGGGCACCAGCCCCCGGCGTATTCTCGCCGAGGGGCGCCTAGCCGCAGTCTTTTTCGAACGGCGCCTATGCGGCGCCCAAATACGCGGCACCGACCGCCACACCCATCGGACGCGCGCCTCCTCAAACGAGGACCGCTGGCGCGCATCTTGATTCTATTCCTATTACTTACCATGGGCATCGGCCCGCCACCGAGGGAGCCCGCATGCGCGCGCCCTACTCTCTCCCAACCACACCCGGCAGACGCCTTTCTTCTCCGGAATGACGATGGCGCGCGGCAATTCGGCGCCGGCCCCGCAGCGCCCGAGCGATTGCGCCTGCTCCATGTCGATCGACACAAAGCGGCCGACGGTCACCTTCACGCGGTCGGGCTGCGCGGCGTTGAACGGCGCCGCGTTGTCGATCACCGTCGCGCCGCCCTCCTCCGACCATTTGGAGTCCGCCTCACCGCGCGATGAATCGATGCCGCAGCTATAGCCGGGACGGCCTTGCAGGCCGCAAAAGAACACGTTGACCTCGACCCGTTTGATCGAGCCGCCGTCGAGCGTGACGCGGGCATCGCCGGTGACGCAGCCCGCTTTCGCCTTGAACTCGCACGCGCGCACCTCATCGGCATGCGCCCCGGCGATGCCGCCGAGCGTTATTGCCACGAGGAGCAGGGCCAGGTGCGTCAGAAGCTTCATGAGGGCAGCATGAAAGACGGGAATGGCCGGGGCAAGTCTGCGACCGGGCCGGCAAGGCCCGGACGGAGGGAGTTTGCCACCTAGTGATTTTCCCCGCCGGCCCTACAATGCCAAATTGCATCCTAGGGAGGGCCCCCGGCATGGCGGAAATCTTCGACAAATTCTTCGACCTGATCTTCAACAAGATTCCGACCTTCATCGCGCAGACGGTGTTCGCGGTGCTGACCTTTCCGTTCGGCGCCTATCGTTCGATCATCCGGCTCAGCCTCTATGCGCGGCGAAGCCAAATTCCGACCATCGTGTTTTTAAGCCTGTCTTTCGCCTTCTTCATGTCCATCGCCGGCATCAGCGACCCGTTCGGCCAAAAAGGCAGCTTCAACATGTCCGACATGCTGAAGCACGTGTCCGATATTTCGACCAATGCGGAAAGCAAGCAGAACCTGCTGTACATTTTGCTTTACGCGCTCGGCCTGACGAGCCTGGTCATCCTCTGCCAGGTCTTCATCGAGACCATCCTGCGCGACCGTTTTCATTATTCTAAAACCGTGTTCCGTAATCTGTCCAATGTGGCACTGGCGATCGCTATCCCATGGATGTTCACGGCCCTGCTGTTCGGCCTGGCCATCGGCGTGTTGCTTTTGGCCAGTCGTATACCGACGGCCGCCCCCATTGGGTACCGGCGTGGTGGTGGGCCATCGCGTTCGCCTTCGGCGCGACGCCGATGCTGCTCGTCGCCTTCAGGTTCGAACGGCGCTGGAACCGCGCCGGCCACCGCCGGCGCAAGGTGCTGCGCGCGATACTGCTGTACTCGACCTCCGCCATCGTCCTGGTGGCGATGCCGGCCTACCTCTCTTTTTGAATGCAAGATTGTACGTCGCCGACAAGCCGCCGGAGACGGCCTATGCGATATCCTGTTTCAACAAAGACAAGACGATTTATGTGACGGTGGCGGTCGAGAACCCCACCGGCAAGACGGAATTCATCCGCGATCTTTATGTGCTGTACGACAAGGCCGGACATTTCCTGGTGTTGAACAGCGCCGATATCTTTCAGGGGCTGAAGGCCGACATGGCGGTCAAACCGCATGACATGTTGCGTTTCCGCGCGGTGTTTTCGCCGCGCGAGGCGGTCGAGGCGGCGAACTGCAGGATTGCGCTTAAGCGGCCGAAGGGCGATCCGACCGCCGCCGAAACGCAAATTATGCGGGATTGAGCGGGCGCGGACTGCTTTCGCCGCCTGCATCTTGACCCCGCCGCCCCAATCGGCGAACCACGTTTGACGCCGCCCGAATCAGACCGCCCGGGCGCTTCAAGCCCGGCGGCGGCGTTTTGTTGTGGGAATTCGTCGCTTCATCCGATTGTGCGCCGTTGGAATGCCAGTGCGACTTCACGCCACCAGAGGCATACGACATGGCCAGAAGACCCGTCAGAGCCGCCCGCAAATCCGCCCGCAAGCCGGCCAGAAAGAAAAGGCGCACGCGCGATCCAGACGCGACCGTGAGCGCGCTGGTCATTCTGGTGGTGATCGCCATCATCATGGGCGGCGGCTATCTCTACCAGCACAACAAGGCCGCCGACGCCGGCATGGCGCCGCCGGCAGCCTCCGCGATGGAGAAGAAGTAGCGCAGCGCTACTTCGTCAACGCGTCGAGCGTTTCCTTGCTGATCGGGCCCCATTCGCCGTCCGGGCGCTTGTTCAGTCGGCGCACGGCGCGGTCGGCGATCTTGCGATAGGCTCTGCGCTCGCGCGGGCTCAGGTAATCCGGCGTCACCTTGGTCCATTCGTTTTCGGCGCCCTTGCCGGCCGCGATGTTCTTCCAGTGCAGGCGCGTCGCGCACAGCGCCGCCTGCCTGTCCTGCGGCAGCGCGTCGATCTGCGCCCGGCTGACGAGAGCCGCGCGCGAGGCCCGCAGCGCGGCCAAGTCCCCCGCGGTCAGCGCGCAGGCGGCGGCCAAGGCCGCTTGCACTCCAACAATGAGCGCAAGACAGGCCGCTAATCCGAGTGCGAAAGAATGTCTCATGCCCTTTGCCGGTCCGAAAGCGCGTTCACGCGCGTTGTCTGTCATTGTCGATCGGCATCACCTGCCCCGAGATCGACTTTCCCGCGTCGGACGCCAGGAACACCGCGAGTTGCGCGATATCCTTGGGATCGATCATCGCCTTGATCGACTGCTCGGCCATGGCCGCCGCCTTCACGTCTTCCAGCGAGCGGCCCGAAATCTGCGCGCGGCCCTGGAACACGCGCACGATGCGATCGCCCTCGACTGCGCCGGGCGCGATCGCATTGGCACGGATGCCCCATTGGCCAAGCTCCAGCGCCAGCGTCTTGGTGAAACCGATCACGCCCCATTTGGTGGCCGCGTAAGGACTGCGGTTGGCAAAACCGAAACGCCCGGCAATCGACGACATGTTGATAATGCAGCCGGCTTTCGACTGCTTGAGATGCGGGATGGCGAGCCTGGTGACGTCGAACATGGCGGTGAGATTGACCGCCACCACCTTGTCCCAGTCGTCCGGCGGGTATTGATCGACGGGCAGCGTCAGCCCGGCGATGCCGGCATTGTTGATCAGCACATCGAGGCCGCCCAAGGACGCGACCGCGTCCGGCACCATGGCCTCGATCTCGGCCCGCACCGCCATGTCATAGCGTTTGGCGGTCAGCCCGGGAATTTCTCTCGCGAGCGCCGCGAGCCCAGGCTCGTCGATGTCGCAGATGAAAACCTTCGCGCCGTTCGCCGCGAAAGCGCGCGCGAACTCGCGGCCGATGCCGGCGGCGCCGGCGGTGATCAGAACACGCTGTGACATTCATCCCTCACTTGAATAGAACGGATCGCCTATGTCTCAGTTTTACCACGAAACCAGCCGCAACTGGGGCCGCAAGCATCTGGTTCGACGCGGAAAGGCTGCAATGTCGCGTATTCAAACGGGCTTTATCGCCGTGGTTCTGTCGCTTGCGTTGGTGCCGGCCGTCCTCGCCGCCCCGGTACACAAAAAGCATCGCGTGACCCGCCACTGGCACGGCTACGGCTTTCTGCCCGGCTATCGCCCGCCCGAGGTGATCGAACGCGCGCGGGCGGAGCATTATTACCGTCTGAACGGCCCGCATTATTACGGCCCGGCCTGGCCGGGCTTTTATCGCGGACGCTGGAACGGCGGCGGCTTCGGCCCCTGTTACACGCAGACGCCGATCGGCCCGATGTGGAATTGCGGACGCTAGCGGCCGCTACTCTTCCTTCTCGGTCGTGAAATACAGCGGATAGCCCTTGGCCTTGCCCATCTCGGTCGCCTCCTTGGCCTTGGTGTCGGCGACGTCCTTGGTATAGACCGCGATCACGCAAGCGCCTTTCTGGTGCGCCGTCATCATCACGCGGTAGGCTTGGTCCTCGTTCATGCGGAACACGGCCTTGAGCACCAGAACGACGAATTCGCGCGGCGTGAAATCGTCGTTGAGCAGGATGACCTTCCACAGCGGCGGGCGCTGGGTCTGGGTTTTGGTCTTGATGCGCGGCTTGACGAGGGTTTTTTCCGTCATCGCAAAACCATCATAGGCTAGGTACGCCGGCGCCTCCACAACGCATCCAGGCTCCAAGGCCCGGGCCCAGCAAAGGCAACATACAGAAATATGAGGCAATAGAGGATCGCGCCGTCGCCGCGGTTGAGGATCGGGAAAAAGCCTTTCGGCGCGTGGCTCATGAAATACGCGAAGGCCATCTCGCCTGACATGATGAAAGCAGCCACCCGCGTGAACAGCCCGGCCGCGACCAGCGCACCGCCGCCGAGTTCGATGGCGCCGGCAAACCAGTACATCGTGAACACAGCCGGGGTCGGCAGCAGCGAAGGAAAACCGAACAGCCGCGACGTGCCGTGTTCCAGGAACAACAGAGCCACCACGATGCGCATGATCGACAGAACGTAAGGCGCATAGCGCGCCGCGTCCCAGCCACGCACGTTGTCGCGATCCGATTGTGCCAAGGCTGTTCTCCGCCGTCCGAGGGTCGGCGGCGATATAGCGAATGCCGCCGCGTGCCGCAACTTTGACTCAATCTGTCGTGTTCCGTCGTAAAAATTTCATCGGAATCGGCTTGGGTACGTCAGCCTTGCTGCTTCACTCCCGCGCACAACGCGCTAGGCTCGACGCAAATAAAAGGGGCTGGGGGCGGCAGCGAGAGAAAATCGGAGGACGCCCCATGAACTTTCATGCCCGCGATCACGCCAAGTCCGCGCCCCCTCGCGTCCAGATCGAATGCGCGCAATGCGGTGACAGCCTGTTCATGCCGGAATGGTCTGAACTGGTCGATGAGCGCCGCGTGCGCCATCTCTGGCAGTGCGAGGCTTGCGGCTACGCCTTCGAGACCACGGTCCGATTCGCGGAAGCCGCCTAGATCACGAAATCTTTAGCGCACGGTGTCGGCCGCGGCGGCTATAGTGTGGCCATGATCGACCGCCGACATCTACTCGGGGCTGGCGTCCTGCTCGCCCTTGCCCCTCGCCTTGCGCAGGCCACCGCCATGAGCAGCCGCGTCACGGCCTATGCCTTCACGTTCAAGGGGCTGGACGGCAACGAGATCCTGCTGTCGTCTTATGCCGGCCACCCTATTTTGGTGGTCAATACCGCCTCGCTGTGCGGCTACACCCCGCAATATACCGGCCTGCAGGCGCTCTGGACGCAATATCGGGGCAAGGGGCTGATGGTGCTCGGCGTGCCGTCCAACGATTTCGGCGCCCAGGAGCCGGGCGGAAAAAGCGAGATCGAGAAGACCGCCCAGGACGACTACCATGTCACCTTTCCGCTCACCGAAAAGGTCGTGGTCAAGGGCGCCAGCGCCCACCCGTTCTACCGCTGGGCGGCGCAGGAGCGCCCATTCGACGCGCCGCGCTGGAACTTCCACAAATATCTGATCGGCCGCGACGGCCGGCTGAAGGCGGCGTTTACCTCCGCCGTTGAGCCCAACGATCCGAAGCTGATCGCAACGATCGAGCGGGAGCTGGCCGAGTCCTAGCTAAACCGTTCGCGCGCAAATAACGGTTGTCACAAATCCGCAAAATTCCGATTGACGAATCGGCGCGTCCATGACGAATTCATGACTGAATTTGGTCACGCGGGCCGTGGGTATGGGCGGCCCGTTACGGTGTTCCTCCCGCGTGGCGTATAGACTGGGCGGCCGCAAGGCCGCCCCTTTTCGTTTCGGGACATCGATTCAGGCAGCGCCAGCTTAGGCGCTGATTTGGGCACTCAGTTGAGCGCCGACGTCGGCGATCGCCCGCGCCGGCTCGGCTTGGGCCGCGGCCAATGGATCGGTGGCCTCGATCAATTGCAGAAAGCTCTTGCCAGGCAGCGGCGGCGCGAACACGTAGCCTTGCGCGGAGGGCACGCCGAGCTCGCGCAGATACATCACCTGCTCGAAATTCTCCACACCTTCGGCGACGATATCCATGCGCATGTTGTGCGCGAGATCGACCAGCGTCTCGACGATGGTGGTGGAGTTGCGGTCGGTGCCGATGGCGTCGACGAACATTTTGTCGATCTTGATGATGTCGACGCCGAGCTTGAGCATGTAAGACAGCCCGCTGTGACCGGTGCCGACGTCGTCGATGGCGATGCGTACGCCCAGCCCTTGCAAGGCGGCGATGGTCTGCCGCGTCGCGGTGAAATTCTCGATCGGATCGCGTTCGGTCACTTCCAGCACGACCTGCGACAATCTGATCGGCGAGCGGGAAAAGATGTTGCGCACGTCCTTGACGATCAATTCGTCGCTGAACAGCTGGCCGGCGAAATTGAACGATATCTTCAGCGCCGGCCGCATACCCAGCGCCTCGCCGACCTCGACGCAGACACGCCGCATCAGATCGCGGGTCATGGCGCGGATCAGGCCGCTCAATTCAGCCAGCGGGATGAACGAGCCCGGGTAGACCAGCGAGCCGTCGGCTTTTCGCCAGCGCACCAGCACTTCGGCGCCGCGCAATTGCCCCGAGCGGATGTCAACGATCGGCTGGTAATAGGGCACAAATTCGCCGGCCGCCAGCGCGCGCTCGAGTTCGGCCACCGGGTCGCCGGGGCGGCGGCGCGGCATCAGCACCGAGAACGCGCCTAAAATTACAATGACGGCGCCGGTGCCGAACAGGCCGAGCCAGCGCAGATCGGCGTGCCCTTCGTTCAGGCGCTCGCGCGACATCGAAATTTCGTTGACGAAACCGTATTTGTCGGATTTCGCCGCGGCGACGAATGTGCCGCTGGTGGCGTCGGCGCGCTCGCCAACATTTCCGATCAACGCACCCGAGGCCGTCGCAATTTGCGCGAACGCGCTGAACGGCTCGCCCTGGGTGGACACTTGCAGCAAGAACAGCTTGGCCGGCACCAGCGCCGCAATCCCATTCGGGCCGCCGCCGGCTTGACGGCTGAGCCGCACCATGGTCTGGCCGTGCTCAATCTGGACGATGTCGATCGTATACCAATTGGCCCCGGCCAGCGGTTCCGACGAGATAACCCTGCGGTCGCCGAGCGGCAAATCGAGATCGGTGCATAGCGTCTTGCCGCCGGGTCCGACGATCGCGATTTCCTTGATCGGCGAGGTGTCGAAGGCGGTTTGCCGTATTGCCGCAATGTCCTCGGGGCGGCAACTATCCACGCCGCGCGCCGCCAGACCGTCAAGCGCGGCGATCACCTGGGTGATGCGGGATTCAGCAAGTGCTATCGCGCGCTTGGCGGAGGTCTCGACCTCCAGCTGACCCTGGCGGGTAATCAGGCCGTCGATCCAGAAATTGAACGCAAGCAAAGGCGCGCCGGCGAACAAAACGCCGGCGACGACAGCAATGATATTTTTGCGCGTGAATGCGCGCACCGCTAACCCCATCCTGGCGTCCGGCCGAGCTACCCCATCCTGGTGCCCATGAGTGAGCCATGGGGCCTGTAAAGAGCGGCTTAAGTTGAAGACGGGGCGCGATCATAAACGGGCCCCTGAGGCTCCAGTGGAGCCACGTAGTTAATGACGGGTTAACGGCAAAGTGTATGGATCGGCAGGCAGGCGTTTCTCTATGATGCGATCCACACGTGATTTCGAGGGATGAAATCTAAAAGGAACGCGGCATGAGTTTCTTCCCGGGCAAAGACCCCGCGGCCGGCGATGCCTATAGTTGCGAAGCGATCGCCCATGTGGTGGTGCCGCGCACGGTCGACCTCGGCGATGGCCTTTCCGTTCGCCGCGCCCTGCCTTCGGCGCGCTCGCGCATGGTGGGGCCGTTCATCTTTTTCGATCATTTCGGCCCGGCGGAATTCCGCGCCGGCAGCGGGCTCGACGTGCGCCCGCATCCGCATATCGGGCTCGCCACCGTGACCTATCTGTTCGACGGCGAGATCATGCACCGCGACAGTCTCGGCACCGCGGTCTGCGATCAAGCCCGGCGAAGTGAACTGGATGACCGCCGGGCGCGGCATCGTGCATTCCGAGCGCACCGGCGCCGAGAAGCGCGCCGCCGGCGGGCCGATCCACGGCTTGCAGATGTGGGTGGCGCTGCCGGCTGCCAAAGAAGAAATCGAGCCGGGCTTTGCCCACCACGAGATCGATCGAATTCCCGATGGTCCGGGATGATGGACTATTCGCGCGGGTGGTTGTCGGCTCGCTCTATGGCGTGAAATCGCCGGTGCCGACCGTGCACGAAACCATGTTCGCCAATGTCTTGCTGCGCACCGGCGCGAAAATTCCGCTCGACGCCGATCACGAGGAGCGCGCGCTTTATGTGATCGACGGCACCGTCGATATTGCCGGCGATAAATTCGAGCCCGGGCGGCTCTTGGTGTTCAAGCCGGGCGACAAGATCACCATCACGGCTGCGAGCGACACGCATTTCGTCATCGTCGGCGGCGCGCCGATGGATGGCCCGCGCCACATCTGGTGGAATTTCGTGTCATCGCGAAAAGACCGCATCGAGCAGGCCAAGGCCGAATGGACCGCCGGCCATTTCGGCAAGGTGCCGGGCGACGAGATCGAGTTTATTCCGTTGCCGGAGACGCCGGGCGTCAACTCAGTTGCCAAAACCGCGCCGCTTTGACTAACCCGCTCGTCCCCGCGGAAGCGGGGACCCAACTAAGCCGGGAATTACAGCCCTGGATTCCCGCTTTCGCGGGAATGAGCGGAAGTGGACCGGGCGATAATTATTTCTTCGGCAAATCCAGCCGGATGCTCAATTCCTTGAGCTGCTTGGGCGTCACTTCCGACGGCGCGCCCATCATCAGATCCTCGGCGCGCTGGTTCATCGGGAACAGCACCACCTCGCGCAGATTTTCCTCGCCGGCCAGCAGCATGACGATGCGGTCGATGCCGGGCGCGATGCCGCCATGCGGCGGCGCGCCGAGCGAAAGCGCGTGCAACATGCCGCCGAATTTCGCCTCCAGCACGTCCTCGGGATAACCGGCGATGGCGAAGGCCTTCTTCATCACCTCGGGGCGGTGATTTCTGATGGCTCCCGAGGACAACTCAATGCCGTTGCAGACGATGTCGTATTGGATCGCCTTGATCGACAATACTTTTCGTTGTCCTTCGGATCGAGCGCGAGGAATTCATCGACCGCCATGTTCGGCATCGAGAACGGATTGTGCGAGAAGTCGATCTTCTTTTCTTCCTCGTTCCATTCGTACATCGGGAAATCGACAATCCAGCATAGCTCGAAGCGCTCTTCTTGCGATAAATCCGCGCTCCTCGCCGATTTTTTTTCGCGCCTGTCCGGCAAATTTCCGAAACTGACTTCGGCTTCCGGCGACAAAGAAGCAGGCTTCGCCGACCTGCTCGCAGTTTTCAGTCTGTTCGTGCAGAGCTGCTTGGTGCGTTCCGGCCCCAGATTCTTGGCAATCGGTCCTGCGCCGCCTCCTTGCTTCCAGAAATATAACCTAAACCCGGCTGGCCTTCGCCTTGCGCCCAAGAATTCATGCGGTCGCAGAATGCGCGACTGCCACCCTCGGGCGTCGGAATTGCCCACACCGCGTTGACGTCTTTTTCAGAATCATGGACGCAAAAATCTTGAAGCCTGAGCCACGGAAGGCTCAGCTCACATCTTGCATCTCGATCGGATTGCGCAAATCCGGCTTGTCGGTGCCGTATTTGGTCAGCGCTTCCGCATAGGGAATGAGCGGAAATTTCTTGGTCACCGCCTTGCCCTTGGCGAATTCCTCGAACACGCCGCGGATCACCGGCTCGACCGCGTCGAACACGTCCTGCTGGGTGACGAAACTCATTTCCAGATCGAGTTGATAAAATTCTCCGGGCGATCGGTCGGCGCGCGCATCCTCGTCGCGGAAGCACGGCGCGATCTGGAAATAGCGGTCGAAGCCCGCCACCATGATGAGCTGCTTGAACTGCTGCGGCGCCTGCGGCAGCGCGTAAAATTTCCCCGGATGAATCCGCGAAGGCACCAGATAATCGCGCGCGCCTTCCGGCGACGACGCGGTGAGGATCGGCGTCTGGAATTCGAAGAAGCCGCTTTCTTTCATGCGGCGGCGGATCGAGTTCGATCACTTGACCGCGCAGCATGATATTGGCGTGCAGTTTCTCGCGGCGCAGATCGAGGAAGCGGTATTTGAGCCTGATCTCTTCCGGATAGTCCTGCTCGCCGAATACCGGCATCGGCAACTCGGCGGCGGGGCCCAGGACCTCGATCTCGTCGATATAGACTTCGACCTGGCCGGTCGGCAGTTCGGGGTTCTCTGTGCCGGCGGGCCGCTTGCGCAGCTTGCCGTCGATGCGCACCACCCATTCCGCACGCAGCGTCTCGGCCAGCTTGAACGCCTTGCTGTCGGGATCGGCCACAACTTGCGTGAAGCCGTAATGGTCGCGCAGGTCGATGAACAGCACGCCGCCATGATCGCGGATGCGGTGGCACCAACCCGACAACCGCACGGTCTTGCCGATGTCGCCTTCGCGCAAAGCGCCGCAGGTATGTGAGCGATAGCGATGCATCAGATAGTCCGATGGGGTGATTCGGTATGGTTGTGAAGCGGGCGACCCGCCTTCGCGAAGCCCGCTTCGGCGGGCGGAGGAAGGAAAGCGCATGGGGGGTGGGCTTTGTCAAGGTAACGGCTCGACAGATGCAAAACCATCTGCACAGTTAGGGCGGCGAGTGCCGGAGTATCGATGCCCAAGCCCAAACGTCCAAAGCCCAAACGTCCGAAAAAGCCACAAGCCTGCCGCCGTCGACATGTCGACAGCTGAGGCCACGGTCGCCACCCTGCTGTCGCACGGAATCAACACCGTCTACGCGCTGCCGGGTGTCCACAACGACCATTTATTCGACGCCTTCCAGCGCGCGGGTGATGCACTTCGCGTGATCCACACCCGCCACGAACAGGGCGCCGCCTATATGGCGCTGGGCGCGGCGCTCGCGACCGGCAAGCCGCAGGCCTATTGCGTTGTGCCCGGTCCCGGCCTGCTCAATTCCGGAGCAGCTTTGCTCACGGCCTACGGCATGAATGCGCCGGTGCTGGCGATCATTGGGCAAATCCCGGCCAAGACGATCGGCAAAGGCCAAGGCCACCTGCATGAAATCCGCGATCAGGCCGGCATTCTCGCCCGGCTGGTCGATCATTCCGCCTATATCGCCGGACCGCCGGAAGCACCGGCCAAGTCGCGAAGGCCATCACCGCCATGTCGCAAGGCCGCCCCGGTCCGGCCGCGCTCGAATGCGCCATCGACGTGTGGGGCAAGCGCGGACCGGTGAAGCTCGTGCCGCCCTCGCCGGCCTACACGCCGCGCATCGACGACGACAAAGTGCGCGCGGCCGCGAAACTCTTAGGGCAAGCCAAGCGCGTACTGATCGTCGCCGGCGGCGGCGCGCAGGATGCCTCGCCCGAGGTGACGCAGCTCTCCGGCCTGCTGCAGGCGCCCGTCCTGGCCTACCGGCGCGGGCGCGGCGTGCTCGACGGCCGCGATCCGTTCAGCGTGACGCCGCCGCTCGGGCGCGAATTGTGGGCCGAAGCCGACGCGGTGCTCGCGATCGGCACCAGGTTGCTCAATCCGGTCACGCACTGGGGCATCGACAGTCAATTGCAGATCGTGCGTGTCGATGCCGACCGCGAGGAACCCGCGCGCCTGCACAAGCCGAAGGTCGCGCTGATCGGCGACGCCGCGCCGATTTTGCGGCGGCTGATCGACGCACTTGGCAAAACCAATGCGCGCCGCGCCTCGCGCCGCGACGAAATGCTCGAGCGGCAGGCCAAATGGCACGAGCGCCTGCAAAAAATCGCGCCGCAACTTGCTTTCGTCGACGTCATCCGCGCCGAACTGCCGGAAGACGGCATCTATGTCGACGATGTCACGCAGATCGGCTTTGCCGCCCGCATCGCCTTTCCGGTCTACAAGCCGCGCACGTTTCTCTCGCCCGGCTATCAGGACAATCTCGGCTGGGGCTACGCCACCGCGCTCGGCGCGCAGCACGCGCGGCCGGACGTGCCGGTGCTCTCGATCAACGGCGACGGCGGCTTCCTCTATACCGGCAACGAACTTGCCACCGCCATGCGCCACCGCATTCCCCTGGTCGCGGTGGTGTTCGCGGACGGCGCCTTCGGCAATGTGCGGCGCATCCAGGAGGAGCATTTCGGCAACCGGGTGATCGCCGTCCGACCTCGCCAACCCCGATTTCGTCAAATACGCCGAAAGTTTCGGCGCCGCCGGCCGGCGCGCGCGCAACCCGCAGGAACTGGGCGCGGCGCTCAAGGCCGCTTTTGCCGCCCGCGAGCCCACGCTGATCGAAGTTCCGGTCGGGCCGATGCCGAGCCCTTGGGAATTCATCCACATGCCGCGCGTGCGGGGCAAGTGAACCCGTTGCCATGACCGCGCCCGGATCGGGTTAGGTTGCCCGCGACCATGGATTTGATCACCACCACCGACGAACTGGCCGAGGTTTGCGCGCGCATGGCGCGGCATCCTTATGTCACCGTCGATACCGAGTTCCTGCGCGAGACCACCTATTACCCGCTGCTCTGCGTGGCGCAGCTGGCCTCGCCCGACGAAGCGGTGGTGGTCGATGCGCTCGCCCCCGGCATCGATCTTGCCCCGCTGTTCGCGCTGATGACCGACGAGAACGTGGTCAAGGTGTTCCACGCGGCGCGGCAGGACATCGAAATCGTCTGGAACATGGCGAAGAAGATCCCGCATCCGATTTTCGACAGCCAGGTCGCCGCCATGGTGCTCGGCTACGGCAACTCGATCTCCTACGACGCGCTGGTGCAGCGCATCACCGGCGACCAGCTCGACAAGTCGCACCGCTTTACCGACTGGACGCGGCGGCCGCTCAGCGACGCGCAAGTCTCCTACGCGCTGTCCGACGTCACGCATTTGCGCGACGTTTACCTCAAGCTCGCCGCCGATCTCGCCAAGCGCGAACGCACCAGTTGGGTCGAAGCCGAGATGGGCGTGCTCACCTCGCCGGAAACCTATCGCATGGAACCCGAGCGCGCCTGGGAGCGGCTCAAGAGCCGCGTGCGCAAGCCGAAGGAACTCGCCGTGCTGATCGAGATCGCCGCCTGGCGCGAGCGCGAGGCGCAAACGCGCGACGTGCCGCGCTCGCGCGTGCTCAAGGACGACACGGTCGGCGACATCGCGGTGCAGGCGCCGACCACGATCGAGCGGCTCGGGCATCTGCGCTCGCTGCCGAAAGGCTTCGAGCGCTCGCGCTGGGGCGAGGCCATCGTCGAGGCGGTCAAGCGCGGCCTCGAGCGCGATCCCAAGACGCTGCCGCGGCTCGAACGCTTCCGCCCGGCGCCGAACGGCGCCGCCACCGTCGAACTGCTCAAAGGTTCTGCTGCGCATGACCGCCGAGAGCCACGGCGTCGCCGCCAAAGTGATCGCCACGGTCGACGAGCTTGACCGCATCGCCGCCGACGACGAGGCCGACGTGCCCGCGCTCAAAGGCTGGCGGCGCGAATTGTTCGGCGACAAGGCGCTCGCCCTCAAGCACGGCCAGCTGGCGCTGGCGGTCGATAAAGGCCGCGTGGTGACGGTGGAGAAAAGCTAGCGAGCCACATGGTCGGCTAAGTGCCAATATCGATGTTAAATTTGCAGCTAAGTTGAATCTACAGGCGAATTATTTTTTAAAATTCATTCCCTAATGGTACGGGGGTAGCGCGGGCCCAATTCATCGTCGGTGTATTCGAATTATGTCTCATCCTGATGCAGCCGTTGCCGCAATAAATTGCCCGCATCGTCGCGTCTCAACCCAACTGCCGCCCGAACCTGGACACGCGTGACCAATGCTTGAGCGCAGACAAGAGCGCCGTGTCTCGACCTCCAAACGCGGGGTCATTAAGTTTGGAGCGGCGGGAGCAAGTTTGCAGCGTCAACGACCTGACACCGCGCGGCGCGGGCCTCAGCGTCGTCAGCAGTTTCGGTGTGCCACGCGTCTTCCTATTGGCGATCGATGGCGAAGCCGCAGCGCGGCACTGCAAAGTCGCCTGGACCGACGGCAAAAAACTCGGTGTTTCATTCGAATAGGCGAGCGGTGCCCGCCGGCCGCTATGCCTCAATGACCGGATCGCGGCCGACCAGACGCGCGAGCTGGCGCAGGCGGCTGAACAGCCGCTCGCTGGCGAGCCTGGCGGTACTGCCCGGCAACGTCAAGACCAATCTGCCCCGCTTAACCCGCATCGGCGTCTTCGGCAGCACGCCGCTCTGCCCGGCGGTGAGGATATAGGCCACCCGCATGGCGGCGCCGAGCACGCGCGCGCGGTCGAGCATGCGCGTGGTGGCGAGTTCGCGCAGGCGCGGCGACAGATCCTCCTCGCTCAAGCCCGCGTGGCGGAAATAGACCGACAGCGCCAGATAGGCGCGGCCCGGATGATCGATCGCGACGAAAGCGCCGTGCGCGATGATGTTCATCGACTGCTCGCCGCGATAATCCGGATGCGCGCGCCAGCCGATATCGCCCAAAAGACACGCGGCATGGCGCAGCCGGCGTTCGTCGGCGGTTTCATCGAGGCCCGATGACGCCATGAAGCGGTCGGTCCATTCGATCAGTTCCTCGCCGTGATGCGGCGAGCGCGAGCGCAGCACGTTGAGGTCGGCGGCGGCCGAGATCAGCGGATCGCGCGCGCGTTCATTGGGCTTGAGCAGCGAATAGAGCAGTCCCTCGCGCACGCCGAGCACGGAGATGATCACCTGCTTGGGCTTGATGGTGCGCACCAGGTTTTCCATCACCAGCGCGGCGTAGGCGAGCAGCGGCCGGCGCGCGGCGTTGACGACTTCGATCTTGGACAGCGTCTCGGTATCGACCCGGTGCACCAGCCGCGAAAACTCCAGCGCCTCGCGCGCCGAGATGCGGTAATTGTGCATGACATGGAACGGATAGCCGGTCTGCCACATGTGCAGCCGCGCCAGCGCGCGCCAAGTACCGCCGACCGCGTAGAAGGTGCGGCCCTCGCCGTCGTGCAGCATGTCGAGGTCCTCGAACGCTTCCTCGACGATTTTTTCCGCCTTCTTGAGCGATTTGCCGGCGATGTCCTGCAAGCGCCAGCCCGCCGAGCGGCAGCGTCACGCCGCCGCGCACGCGCGCGCCGTGCACGTCGACCAGTTCGAGCGAGCCGCCGCCGAGATCGCCGACGATGCCGTCCGGCTTGTGGATGCCGGATACGATGCCGAGCGCGGTGAGATGGGCCTCGCGTTTGCCCGACAGGATGGTGATCGGCGTGCGGCAAATGCGCGACGCTTCGGCGATGAAGGCGCGGCCGTTGCGCGCGTCGCGGCAGGCGGCGGTGGCGATCGCCCAGATTTTGCGCACGTGCAGCGTGTCGCACAGCGCGCGGAAGCGCTTGAGCGCCTCGAGCGCGGTGTCGATGGCATCGCCGCGCCAGCAAACCGGTGGACTGCACCTGGCGGCCGAGGCCGGCCAACACTTTTTCGTTGAAGATCGGCGTCGGCGAGCGCGTCAGCCCTTCATAGATGACGAGGCGGACCGAGTTCGAGCCGATATCGATGACCGCGATCGGCGGCCCGTGGTCGAGCCGGCCCTTGGCCGAATTGACATGCGGATGCTTGATCGGCGAACGCTTACGCGCCTTCGACGAGGCGGCGTATAAGGCTGCGCGGTGACGATTCTTTGAGCGATTTGCCACGGCCCGACAGGCTCGGATTTGTCATGAAATACTTGTGGGCGTTGAAGGGTTCCTCGCCCGGCGCGGCCTTTATGCGCGTGGAACTGCCGTCCGGCAAGAGCTTCCAACTTTGCTCGTTATCCTTGAAGTTTGCGACCATGATCTGGCCGAGCACCTGCTCGTGCACGGTCGGATTGAGAATCGGGCACAGCACCTCGACCCGGCGGTCGAGATTGCGCGGCATCATGTCGGCGGAGGAAATATAGACCGCCGCCTTGGCGTGCGGCAGCGCGTAGCCGTCGCCGAAGCAATAGATGCGGCCGTGTTCCAGGAAGCGGCCGACGATGGATTTGACCCGGATATTGTCGGACAGGCCCGGCACGCCCGGCCGCAGGCAGCAGATGCCGCGCACCACTAGATCGACCTCAACGCCGGCGCTCGATGCATCGTAGAGCGCGTCGATGATGCCCGGATCGACCAGCGAATTCATCTTCATCCAGATCGCCGCCGGCTTGCCGGCTTTGGCGTTGGCGGTCTCCTGCGCGATGTGGTCGAGAATGCGCTTGCGCAGATTGATCGGCGAGATCGCCATTTTCTCGAGCTCGGCCGGCTCGGCATAGCCGGTGATGTAATTGAAGATGCGCGCGACGTCGCGCCCGATCACCGCGTCGGCGGTGAAGAACGACAGATCGGTATAGATGCGCGCGGTGACCGGGTGATAATTGCCGGTGCCGGCATGGATGTAAGTCGCCAGCGCCCCGCCCTCGCGCCGCACCACCAGCGACAGCTTGGCGTGCGTCTTCAATTCGATGAAGCCGTAGACCACCTGCACGCCGGCGCGCTCGAGATCGCGCGCCCAGCGGATATTGGCTTCTTCGTCGAAGCGCGCCTTGAGTTCGATCAGCGCGGTGACCGATTTGCCGGCCTCGGCGGCCTCCACCAGCGTCTTGACGATCGGGGATTCGGCCGAGGTGCGGTAGAGCGTCTGCTTGATGGCGACCACGTCGGGATCGCGCGCCGCCTGCTGCAGGAACTGCACCACCACGTCGAAGGATTCGTACGGATGGTGGACGATCAGATCCTTCTGCCGGATGGCGGCGAAGCAATCGCCGCCGTGATCGCGGATGCGCTCGGGATAGCGCGGATTGTACGGCACGAATTCGAGATCGGGCCGGTCGAGCCGGGTGAGCTGGGCGAGATCGTTGAGCGCCAGCACGCCGTCGACCAGGAACACCTCGTCGTCGGCGACCGCGAGCGCGCGCTGCACGAAGCTGCGCAACTCGGCCGGCATCGTGGCGCTCGAGCTCGAGCCGGATCACCGAGCCGCGCCGGCGCTGCTTGAGCGCGGTCTCGTAGAGCCGCACCAGGTCTTCGGCCTCTTCTTCGATTTCCACTTCCGAGTCGCGGATGGCGCGGAAGGCGCCCTGCCCCTTGACGGTGTAGCCGGGGAACAGCCGGCCGATGAACAGCGCGGTCGCCTCCTCGAGCGTGATCAGCCGGATGCCCTGATCGCTGCCGCTCGGCAGTCGGATGAAGCGCTCGATCTTCTGCGGCATGCGGATCAGCGCGTTCATCGCCTTGCCGTCGCTTGCGCGCGCGCAAGCTGCAGCGCGATCGAGAAGGCGAGATTGGGAATGAACGGGAACGGATGCGCCGGGTCGATGGCGAGCGGCGTCAGCAGCGGAAACACGTGGGTGAGGAAATGCTCCTCCAGCCAGGCGCGCTCGGACTTCTTGAGATCGCGCGCCTTCCACCAGCGTCGACGTTGGCCGCGGCCAGCGCCGGGCGCAACTCCAGCCAGCGCTTCTGCTGATCGCTGGCGAGCTGCGACACCGCCTCGCCGATGCGCGCAAGCTGTTCGTTGGCGGTGAGCCCGTCCGGGCTCTGGGTCGGTGATGCCCTGGCGCACCTGACCTTTCAGGCCGGCGACGCGCACCATGAAGAATTCGTCGAGGTTGTTGGCCGAAATCGACAGGAAGCGCACGCGCTCCAGCAGCGGGTGGCTGCTCGTTGCCGGCCTCTTCCAGGACCCGGCGGTTGAAATGCAGCCAGGACAATTCGCGGTTGATGAAGCGCTGCGGCTGCGACCGCAAGCCGGCTCGGGCGCCGCAGCAGGACTCGAGGGACATCATCCCGGTCTACGGCCGGAGCGATTTCCTCAACCGATGCAATAGCTTGTGCGCGATCTGCCATTGGAATGAAGGCCTGAAAGACCAATCCCTAGCCGACAAAAATGGCGGCTGGATGACAGTTCGCGCCGCATCGGCGCCGACCGTCAAGCGATTGTCATGGACGCGTTAAGAAGTTCGGTCGCGGAAAATCTCGGCGGCCAGCGCCCGCGTCACCGGCCGGTGCTGGCGCATCGCCTCCTCGTCGAGCCGCGCGACCGCCGCACGCGCGCCGGCGAACGAGCGTTCGATGCGGTTGGCGAGATAGTTCACCAGACGCCTCGTCGACGGCGAGCTGCCGGTCGGCGGCGAGCTTGACGATCAGCGCGCGCAGCAGCGCGTCGTCGGGCGGCGGCCAGCGCGACACTCGGCAACGCGCGCAGCCGCGAGGCGAGATCGCGGATCGTCAACCGGGAAACGGCCGACCGCCGCGCGCGACGGTGAGCAGCACATAAGCGCCCTCCTCGCGCGCGAGATTGATCAGGTGAAACAGCGCGCGCTCGTCGAGACCGTCCGGCGCCAGGTCCTCGACCACCAGCGCGCCGGTCGCGAGCGCAGCCGGCAGATCGCCCTGCGCCAGCAATTTCGCCGCCAGCACGCGGGCGCCCGCGGCCTCCGCCCAGATCGCGGCGAGATGGCTCTTGCCGGAGCCTTCCGGCCCGACCAGCGCCACGATGCGATCCGGCCAATCCGGCCAGCGCTCGATCAGCGCCAGCGCCGCGGCATTCGACGGGCCGCGCAGAAAATCCTCGCGCGCGAAACTTGTCGCATGATCGAGCGCGAGCACCAGCTGACGCGGACTGACCGGGCTTCCCATGACTTCAGGTCTCGCCGGTATAGAGCGAGCTTTCGCGATAGCGCTGCAACGCGAAGCGCACCAGCACGCCGATGGTGGCGGCGAGCGGCACCGCCACCAGCAGGCCGACGAAGCCGAACAGATAGCCGAACGCGAGCAGCGCGAAGATCAGCCAGACCGGATGCAGGCCGACGCTCTCGCCGACCAGCTTGGGCGCCAGCACATTGCCTTCGACGAACTGGCCGACCAGGAAAATGCCGAGCACGATCAGGATCGAGCCATATTCCGGCCAGAACTGCGCCACCGCGACGCCGAGCGCCAGGATCAGCCCGGTCATCGAGCCGACATAGGGAATGAAGGTGATGATGCCGGAAATCAAGCCGATCAGCAGGCCGAAATTGAGCCCGCTCAGCGTCAGCGCCACCGCGTAGAACGAGCCGAGGATCAGGCAGACCGCGGTTTGTCCGCGCACGAAGCCGGCGATCGCGGCGTCGATCTCGCGCGCCAGCCGGCGCACGGTGTCGCGCTGATGCAGCGGCACCCAGCTGTCGGCGGTGCGGATCATGCGGTGCCAGTCGTAGATCAGATAGAACGCGACCACCGGCGTCACCACCACCAGGGAGAACAGCGAGACCAGCGCGCGGCCGCCCGACCACAGCGATTTCAGGAAGGCCGTGAGCCAGCCGACGCCTTGCGTCACCAGGTCGCCGATCGATTTGTCGGCGTTGAAGCCCGCGCCCAGCACCTTCTGCAGCCAGGGCCGGCTCGGATCGCTCAGCAGCGATTGCAGCCGCGTCACATAGCCGGGATATTGTCGATGAAGGACGACAGCTGGCCGCCGAGGATCGGCGCCACCAGCAGGATCAGCAGGACGATCGCCATCACCACCAGCGTGATGATCAAGAGCGCGGCGGCCAGCCGGTTGACGCCGAGCCGTTCCATCCGGTCGGTGAGCGGCGTGAGCAGATAGGCGATGGCCGCGCCGGCGACGAACGGCAGCAGGATCTCGCTCAGCAGCCACAGCATCAGCACCAGACGGCGAACAGCGCCAGCCAGAACACGACCTGGCGCTCGAACGTCATGCCGCTCGCCTTCAGGCGCTGCGCGGCGCGATTGCGCGGCGCGCGGGCTCACTGGCTCGGCCCGCCGTCAGTGTTCATGTGGCGCACCCATTCGGCGACATAGGCGGCGACCGACAGCAAGGTCAAGACCGCGACCAGGCCCATCAGAATAAGCGTGAGCATCTCGGCCTCGATGTCGAAGCCGAGCGAGCCCAGCACCACGCAGGCGAACACGATCTGCGCCACGGTGTTGAGCTTGGACACCAGCAGCGGCTTGATCTTGAGCGGGTTGCCGATCAGCCAGGACAGCATGATGCCGCCGACGATCAAGATGTCGCGCGACACCACCAGGATCACCAGCCAGCGCGGGATCAGATTGTTGATGCCGAGCGTGAGATAGATCGACACGATCAGCGCCTTGTCGGCGAGCGGATCGAGATAGGCGCCGAGCTCGGTGGTCATGTCGAAGCGCTTGGCGAGAAAGCCGTCGACCGCGTCGCTCACGCCGGCGGCCAGGAACAGCACGAAGGCGATCCACATCGCGCCGGACGTGCGATCGCCCAGACCACGACCGGCACCAGCAGAATGCGCCCCAGCGTTATGAGGTTCGGAATACTCAAGGCAATCCCGGCTCGTCGTGCCGCCCCGGCTTGGTCCCCCGGCAACGCGGCGATCTCGGCGGAGTATAACGGCGCTCGGACCATTGCGCGACTTGCGATTTCCACGTAGGACCCCGGCAATCGAGCGCAACCTGCAGGGCCCTCATGGCAGAGAAGGAGCGCGGCCTCACTTACGCGCAAGCCGGCGTCGATATCGATGCCGGCAACCGGATGGTGGAGCTGATCAAGCCGCTGGTGCGCGCCACCGCGCGCCCCGGCGCCGACGCCGAAATCGGCGGCTTCGGCGGCCTGTTCGACCTCAAACGCGCTGGGATTCAAGGACCCGGTGCTGGTCGCCGCCAATGACGGCGTCGGCACCAAGGTCAAGATCGCCATCGAGACCGGCCGCCACGACACCATCGGCATCGATCTGGTCGCCATGAGCGTCAACGACCTGGTGGTGCAAGGCGCCGAGCCGCTGTTCTTCCTCGACTACTACGCGTGCGGAAAACTCGAGCCCGAGATCGGCGCCGCCGTGGTCGCCGGCATTGCGGTCGGCTGCCGCGAGGCCGGCTGCGCGCTGATCGGCGGCGAGACCGCCGAAATGCCGGGGCTCTATCAGGGCGACGATTACGATCTCGCCGGCTTTGCGGTCGGCGCGGTCGAGCGCGGCGAGATACTGCCGCGCGCCGATATCGCGGAAGGCGACGTCATCATCGGGCTCGCCTCCTCCGGCGTGCATTCCAACGGCTTTTCGCTGGTGCGCAAGGTCGTCGCCAAGAGCGGACTTGTCGTGGAGCGCGCCGGCGCCGTTCGCATCCGCGCAGACGCTCGGCGAAGCGATCCTCACGCCGACCCGCATCTATGTGAAATCGTGCCTCGCCGCGATCCGCGCGACCAAGGCGGTGAAGGGCCTCGCGCATCATCACCGGCGGCGGATTTCCCGACAACATCCCGCGCGTGCTGCCGAAGGGTCTCGGCGCGCGCATCGATCTTGCGCAAGGTGCCGGTGCTGCCGGTGTTCAAATGGCTGGCGCGCGAAGGCGGCATCGCGCAGAACGAAATGCTGCGCACCTTCAATTGCGGCATCGGCATGATCGTCATCGCCGCGCCGAAGGATGCCGCCGCGGTGACGCAGGCTTTCACGCACGCCGGCGAAACAGCGCGTGACCATCGGCAACGTGGTGCGCGCGCCGGGCGAGGCGCGCGTCGTCTATGACGGCAAACTCGATCTTGGTTGATATTTTGGGTGACGCATGAGCCGCAAGCGCGTCGCCGTTCTGATTTCCGGCCGCGGCTCCAACATGGCGGCGCTGATCGAGGCGGCGAAGGACAAAAATTATCCGGCCGAGATCGCGCTGGTGCTGTCGAACCGGCCGGATGCCGGCGGGCTTGCCATCGCGCAGGCCGCCGGCATCGCCACCGAAGTCGTCGATCATACCGCCTTCGGCAAGGACCGCGCCGCCTTCGATGCGCGCGTGCAAGCGGCGCTGGAGAAACACCGCATCGACATCGTCTGCCTCGCCGGCTTCATGCGGCTGCTCACGCCCGCCTTCGTCGCGCAATGGCCGCAGCGCATGCTCAATATCCACCCCTCGCTGCTGCCGGCGTTCAAGGGTCTCGACACCCACAAGCGCGCGCTCGAGGCCGGCGCGAAAGTCCACGGCGCCACCGTGCATTTCGTGGCGGCGGAACTCGATTCCGGCCCCATCATCGTGCAGGGCGCGGTTGCGGTGCGCGACGGCGACACCGAAGCAGCGCTCGCCGCGCGCGTGCTCAAGGTCGAGCACCGCATCTACCCGTTGGCGCTCAAACTGGTGGCGGAAGGCCGCGTTCGCGTCGAAGAACGGCCGTTGCCTGATCGACGGCGTGCCGGTGCCGGATGCCAGTGCGCTCAGCCCCGACCCGGCATGAATCCGGCATAATTTCGCGCTGCAACACGCGATTTGAATAGCGTCGCGGCTGCGGTGTTATAGACTTGGCGGTCGAGCGACGCCGCGCAGAGTGGCGCAAGCAAACAAAGGGGAGCGTTCATGAAGGGCAAGGGCGGAACCAAACTGATCTATCCGGGACTTGGCGGGATTTTACGAGACGATGTCTCCGATCGCCGCCGCGCTGGTGCGCGTCGTCGTCGGCATCATGTTTTTGATGCACGTCTCGGGCAAATATCAAAGCCGGCGCGGGGGCGGTCGCCGCCGGCGTCATGGCAAAGAACGGCCTCGAGCCGAGTATCGCGTTTGCCTACGCCGCCATGGCCCTGGAAATGGTCGGCGGCGTCTGCCTCATCCTCGGCCTGTTCACGCGCTTTTTCGCAGCCGCGCTCGCGATCGAGATGCTGATCGCCCTGATCGCCGTCCACCTCCGAAGGGCTATGCGGCGGGCGGCTGGCGGCTACGAATATGTCCTGCTGATCGGCGTCGTCTGCTTCGCCATCGCCATGCGCGGCGGCGGCCCCTACTCGGTCGACCGCAGATCGGCAAAGAACTCTGACAATCCGGCGCGCGAGGCGGCGCTAGACCGCCGCCTTGCGTACCCACACCTTGTTGTCGTGGAAGGCGGCGCCGCCGTAGGGCGCGATCGAATCCGCGCCGGTCAGCGAGTTGATGCCGCAGCCGTCGGCGTAAGCCGAATTCGGCCAGATCGATTCCGCGATCAGCACGCCGCGCCGCACGCCGTCGAACAGCTTGCGCGTGCAGGCGCACCTGCGCCGCGCGTGTTGCCGAGCACCACATAATCGCCGTCGCCGATCCCGAGCGCCTTGGCGTCGTCGGGATGGATCATCACCGTCGGCCGCTTTTCCTGCGCCAGCGAGGTCGGCGTCTCGTTGAAGGTCGAATTGAGGAAGCCGCGCGCCGGCGACGTCGCGAGCCGGAACGGATGCGCCTCGTCGGCCTGCTCGATCGACGTCCAGTGGTCGGGCAGCTTCGGCATCTGATCGATCGGCCCGCTTTTATAGGGGCTGCGGAACGGCACGTTGTCCCAATCCGGCTTGAAGCGGAACTTGCCGTCCGGCCACGGGAAGCCGTCGAGGTAATGCGACTGCCGGAACGGCGGCTGGCAGTCGAGCCAGCGGTTGGCTTCGAGCTCGGCGAGCGTGCCGCGCTTGGAAACCCGCAGCATCTGGTCGATCAATTCGCGCGGCGCTCATCGCAAAGCCGCGGATGCTCGGCGCCGACGCGCTTGGCGAGGCCGGAAATCACCTCGTGATTGTTGCGGCATTCGCCCGGCGGCTCGACCAGCTTGGGCCCGAGGATGAGATATTGGTGGCCGCCGCCGCGATAGATGTCGTCGTGCTCCAGGAACGTCGTCGCCGGCAGCACAACGTCGGCCATCTTCGCGGTCTCGGTCATGAACTGCTCGTGCACGCAGATGAACAGATCCTCGCGCGCAAAGCCGCGCTTGACCTTGTTCTGATCGGGCGCAACCGAGACCGGATTGGTGTTCTGGATGATCATCGCCGTGACCGGCGGCGCCGCCGCCAAGCGCCTCGCGCTCGCCGGTCAGGATCGCGCCGATGCGCGACTGATCGAGCATGCGCACCGAGCGGTCCCAGACGTCGAGGCCTTCGATCACGGTCTTGTCGAGCTGGAAAATGTCGGCGTTGATGTGGAAGGCGCCGCCGCCCTCCAATTGCCAGGCGCCGGTCACCGCCGGAATGCAGGACGCCGCATGCATATTGGCGGGGCCGTTGCGCGAGCGCGAGAAGCCGTAGCCGAGCCGGAAGAAGGCGCGCTTGCGCTCGCCGATCAATCTGGCGAACTCCTCGATCGTCTCGACCGGCGTGCCGGTGATCGCCGACGCCCAGGCCGGATCGCGCGTGCGCAGATGCGCTTCAAGCTCGCGCGGCGCGTCGGTGTATTTGTCGAGATAATCCCAGTCCGCCTTGCCGTCGCGGAACAGGCAATGCATCACCGCGCAGGCGAGCGCGCCGTCGGTGCCGGGCTTCACCAGCACCGGCAGATCGGCCTGCTCCATGGTGCCGTTCATATAGACGTCGACCGCGGCGATCTTGGCGCCGCGCTCTTTGCGCGCGCGCACGGCGTGCGTCATCACGTTGACCTGGGTGTTCACCGCATTGGTGCCCCAGATCACCACCAGATCGGATTTCGCCATTTCGCGCGGATCGACGCCGGCGATGCGCCCGACGCCGGCGGCAAAGCCGGCATAGGCCGGATTGACGCAGATGGTGGAATGGAAGCCGGAATATTTCTTGGCGTGGCGCAGCCGGTTGATGCCGTCGCGCATCACCAGACCCATGGTGCCGGCATAATAATAAGGCCACACCGTCTCGGCGCCGTGCCGCTGCTCGGCCTGCAGAAACTTCTCGGCGACCAGATCGAGCGCGTCGTCCCAGGAAATCGGTGCGAACTCGCCCGATGCCCTTGGCGCCGGTGCGGCGCAGCGGATGCAGCAGGCGGTCGGTGTGATGCTCGCGCTCGGCGTAGCGCGCCACCTTGGCGCAGATCACGCCGGCGGTGTAGTCGTTGTCCTTCGAGCCATGCACGCGGCCGATGGTGCGCTCGTCGATGCAGCTCGACTTCCAGCGCGCAGGTCGACGGGCAATCGTGCGGACAGGCGGAGTAGCCGATCCGCGAAACCGCCGCGCTGACGGCCGTCTGCATCGTTCATCGCGCCTCGATTGCGCGCGAGCGCTCACGTCTCTTCCAGGACGACGTGATGCCAGCGCCGCCATGCATAGCCAGACGCCACCACCACGATCGCGCCGGCGATCTGCGCGGCGAGATCGACGTGCGTCCGCCGAAAAGCCGCCGAACAGACCTAGCACGATCGGGTCGCTGGCGAAAATGTCGCCGGCCATCCAGCCGAGCAATCGCGGCGCCGCCCCAGACCAGCATCGGGAAACGTTCGAGCAGCGCCAGGATAATGCGCGCTGCCGGCGATCACCATCGGGATGCTGACCGCCAGGCCAAGCACGAGCAGCACATAATGGCCGTTGGCGACGCCGGCGACCGCGATGACATTGTCGAGGCTCATGACGATGTCGGCGACGACCACGATGCGCACCGCGCGCCACAGATCCTCGACCGCCTCCGGCGTATCCTCCGTGATCGTGCGCCTGCGGTTCGAGCAGCTTGATGGCGATCCAGAACAGCGCGACCGCACCGGCGATCTGAGATAAGGCAGCATCAACAGCACGGAGACGACGCCGGTAAACACGATCAGCAGCACCGAGGCGAAGCCGGCGCCGATGATCATGCCCCACAACCGTTCGCGCGGCGGCAGGCCGCGGCAGGCGAGCGCGATCACCACGGCGTTGTCGCCGGACAAAAGGATATTGATCCAGATGATCTGAAGGACGGACAGCCAGAATGCCGGCGAACTGAACTCCGATCCGATGGACGACCCAGTTCACCGCGACGGCCCCCAGTTGCCGCATTACCCGACGATCTCGTTCTCCGAGAAGAACTGCGCGATCTCGCGCGCCGCGGTCTCGGGCGCATCGGAGCCGTGCACGGAATTTTCGCCGATCGACTTGGCGTGCACCTTGCGGATGGTGCCGGCCGCGGCCTTGGCCGGATCGGTGGCACCCATGACGTCGCGATATTTGGCGATGGCGTTCTCGCCTTCCAGCACCTGCACCACCACCGGGCCGGAGATCATGAACGTCGACCAGTTCGCCGAAGAACGGCCGCGCCTTGTGCACGGCGTAGAATTGCTCGGCCTGCGCGCGCGAAATATGCACGCGCTTCTGCGCGATGATGCGCAGGCCCGCCTGCTCGATCATGGCGTTGATCGCGCCGGTCAGATTGCGCGCGGTCGCATCGGGCTTGAGGATCGAAAAGGTGCGCTCGACCGCCATCGGATCATCCTTCACTGAGATTGATCGGAGACTTTAGCGAGTTTCATTGGCGTGTTCTGGTTGCCGCGGCTTATACCGGGGGTGCCTAGTTGCGGCAAGGCTCGGCGCGTAAGCCTAGGCGCATAGGAGAAGCCGATGAAATCCCGCTACACCATGTTCGCCGGCTATAACGCCTGGTGCAACGAGCGGCTTTACGCCGCCGCGGCGAACGTGTCCGATGCCGACTATCGCGCCGACCGCGGCGCCTTCTTCAAGTCGCTGCACGGCACCCTCAACCATTTACTGGTCGGCGACCGCATCTGGATGAAGCGCTTCACCGGCGCGGGCGAACTGCCGGCAAGCCTCGACGCCATCCTGTACGAAGATTTCGCGGCGCTGCGGGCGGCGCGCCGCGGCGAAGACACGCTCATCAGCCGCTATATCGCGCGCCTGAGCGACAGCGACCTCACCGGCACCATCCGCTATCAAGCACTTTCGTCAAGCCGCAAGCCATCGAACAGACGCTGGCGCCGGCGCTCGATCATTTCTTCAACCACCAGACCCACCATCGCGGCCAGGCGCACGCGCTGCTCTCCGCGATCATCGGCAACGACAATACGCCCAGCTTCGACCTGATCATTTATCAGCGCGAAACCGGACAAGGCGGCATGCGCAAGCTTTAACTGACGACTGGCTTGCGTCCCGGCATCGGCTCAGCCAAAAGGCGGGCATGCTTGTCATCGACGACCTCACCGTCCGCATTGCCGGCCGCGCGCTGCTTGAAGGCGCCTCCGCCCGCATCATGCCCGGCGCCCGCGTCGGCCTGGTCGGCCGCAACGGCTCCGGCAAGACCACGCTGTTCAACGTGATCGCGGGCGACATTTCGGCCGAACACGGCAGCATCGAACTGCCGCCGCGCTGGCGCATCGGGCGGCTGGCGCAGGAAGCCCCCAACGGCCCGGAAAGCCTGCTCGAAGTCGTGCTCAAGGCGCATGCCGAGCGCAGCCAGCTTCTGGCCGAGGCCGAGACCGCGCACGACCCGCATCGCATCGCCGAGATCCAGACGCGGCTCGCCGATATCGGCGCGCATGCGGCCCCTGCCCGCGCCGCCGCGATCCTGTCCGGCCTGGGATTTTCCACCGCCGATCAGGCGCGGCCTTGCGCGGAATTTTCCGGCGGCTGGCGCATGCGCGTGGCGCTTGCCGCCACGTTGTTCGCCGAGCCCGATCTGCTGATGCTCGACGAGCCGACCAACTATCTCGATCTCGAAGGCACGCTGTGGCTGCAGGATCATTTGGCGCGCTATCCGAACACCATGATGATCATCAGCCACGACCGCGACCTGCTCGACAACGCCGTCAACCAGATCCTGTCGCTGGAAGCGCAGAAGCTCACGCTCTATCGCGGCGGCTATTCCGATTTCGAGCGCCTGCGCGGCGAGCGCATGGTGCTCGATCAGAAGATGATCAAGAAGCAGGACGCGCAACGCAAGCATCTGCAAGCCTTCGTCGACCGCTTCCGCGCCAAAGCCAGCAAGGCGCGGCAGGCGCAATCGCGCATCAAGATGCTGGCCAAGATGCAGCCGATCAACGCGCTGGTCACCGACGAGGTGCGCCCGATTCATTTTCCGGCGCCGGACAAGCTTTTGTCGCCGCCGATCATCGCCACCGACGACGTCGCGGTCGGCTACGAACCGGGCCATCCGATTTTGACCGGCCTTGACGCTGCGCATCGACAATGACGACCGCATCGCGCTGCTCGGCGCCAACGGCAACGGCAAATCCACGTTGGTCAAACTGATCGCCGGCAGGCTTGCGCCCGAGCACGGCACGATCACGCGCGCGGCCACACTCAAGGTCGGCTATTTCGCCCAGCACCAGCTCGACGAACTCGATGAGGAGCGCAGCCCCTACGATCACGTGCGCGATCTGATGCCGGATACCCCGGAAGCCAAAATCCGCGGCGCGCGTCGGCTCAATCGGCTTTTCTGGGCTTGCCGCCAACAACGCGGTAGGGAATTTATCCGGCGGCGAGAAGGCGCGGCTGCTGCTGGGTCTTGCGACTTTCGCGGCACCGCATCTCATCATCCTTGACGAACCGACCAACCATCTCGACATCGACAGCCGCGCCGCGCTGATCGAAGCGATCAACGATTATCCCGGCGCCATCATTCTGGTATCGCACGACCGCTATCTGCTGGAGGCCTGCGCCGACCGGCTCTGGCTGGTGCAAGGCGGCCATGTGAAGCCGTTCGACGGCGATCTCGACGATTACCGGCGTCACGTGCTGGCCGATGGAGGCCGTGGCAATACCGTCGGCGCTAAATCGCCGGCGCGCGATCCGGTGCAAGCGCGCCGCGCGGCGGCCGTCAAACGCGCTGATACCGCGCCGTTGCGCAAGCGCATCTCGCAAGCCGAACTGGTGATCGCGCAACTCACGCGCCAGCTTGGCAAGCTCGACACGACGTTGGCCGACGGTACGCTGTTTGCCAGTGACCCGGCACGCGCGGCCGAGTTGTCCAAGACGCGCGCGCAAGTCGTCGCGGCGATTGCAAAAGCGGAAGAGGAATGGATCGCCGCCAGCGCGGCGATCGAAACCGCCTAGTTGAGCTGGCGCATGGCCGGAGCGGCCGGGATGGCGGCGGTTTTCGGCTTGACCGGCTTCTTGGCGTTTTTCTTTTTCACCGGCGGCTTGTTCGAGCGCGGCGGTTCGGGCGCGCGGTCGACGATCTTCAGCCGGCCGGCGTCGAAGGTGTAGATGCCGGGCCAGGCGCCGGTCAGATAAGTGAGCACGACGCGGCGCTCGCCTTTCTCGCCGGCGCTGATGTTGACATTGCCGGCTAGCCCTGCGCGCCGCACCACGTCGCATTCGCTCATGCCGAGCGCGATGCCGCCCATGATTTGGGGAGCGCCGGGCGGCGGCTCGGGCGGGGCATTGGCATTGACTGAAACCGGCGTCGCGATCGGCATCGGCGCGCTGGCGAGATCGCCGGCCATCGAGCCGACCGGCCGGTCGACGGGCCGTTCCGGTGGCGGCTCGGGTTGCTGCGGCGCCGGCGCGGCGGCCGGCGGCGGGGCTTCCGCGACGGGAGCGCCGCAACGGCCGTCGGCAGCGACCAAATTCTCAGGCGCAACCGGCCCGCTCGGGCCGAGCGAAACCTTGGAGAAACCGCTGGTCGGCCTAGCCCAATCGGGCTTGCTAAAAAGGTCGAGCGGTTTGGCAAACAAGCCGCCTTCGTTCTGGTCCGTGAACACCCCTGCCGAGTTTTTGCACCCGGCGAGGGCCAGTACGGCAACGCAAACGAGCGCGATCCTGGTAACGACGTGATGGCGCAAAACGGAACTCCCCCGGGCGATCTATCCGCTTGTCCCTTAATACGTATTTTGCGTCATCACGAAGGCGGCCACAAGCCAAGATCGGCCAATGGGTTAACCATGGCGCAGACGCCAATCCAATGGGCGATCCGCCAATGACTGACAGGCCGTTGACCGATGAGCCATTGGCCTAGTCTTATGCCTTCTTGGCCCAGCGCCCCTGCGCGTCGGGCTGCCAATAGGTCGTCTCGAAGCCCTTGGCCTTGGCCTCGCTCCAAACGCTGCGCGCGGCGGCGACCGCGTCCTCGTCCTCGCCGTTGAAAACCAGCACGATGCGCTGATAGGCCTCGGCGTCGGCCGGTACGGCGCGCCGTCGATCAGGAAACGCACGTTCGCCGCATTGGGATTGCCGTCATTGACCGTGAGCAGAACGGGCTGCGCCGCGCTGTCCGGCTCGCGCCAGGTGCCGTGCGGCAGAAACCCGTCGTCACGATAAGTCCACAGATGCGCGTCGAGCGCCTCCATGCGCTCCTCGGAAGCGCCCTGAACGATCACCTTCCAGCCGCGCTCGAGCGATTTCTCCAACAGCCCCGGCAACACGCCTTCGAGCTTCTGGCCTTGCAGATGGTAGAACAGCATTTCGGTCATGGGTTCAGGCCCACTTGCCAAATAAGCAGTCCACGATCGGCTTATTCCGGCGAACTTTGATCGCTCGCCGAAAACGCGATCCAATTTTCTGCCGTGGCGCCGTTAAGGTCATAGCCGCCTCAGACATTCGCCAACACGATTGCCCTTTCCGGCCCCGGGAATTATTGCGCCGATATACGGAACAATTTCCTAACCCAACCGTTGTCCCGCAACATCCAGATCGGAGTGCAACGTCATGCTTAAGTTAAGTGCGGCGGCTTTCATTGTCACCCTAATCGGCCCGCTCCCCGCAATCGCTTATACGCAAGCCGATGCAGATGCCTGCACACCTGATGCGATGCGACTCTGCCAGAACGCTATTCCAGATGCGAGTCGCGTAGCCCTTTGCCTTGTCCAAAACAAACGGCAACTTAGTCCCGCCTGCACGGTCGTGTTCAATCGTCCGCGTGGCGCGAGTCTTGCCCGCGAACACCGAGACAATATTCGGAAGACTAATTTTTAAGCGAGCTAGCGCGTGTACTCATAAAATAGGGCGCCGTCCGCTTTACTACCAAGAGCGGGCATTCGCAGCTGCTACTTTGCTTCCGGCGTTTCGACCGGCGAATATGTCCGCTCCACCGCGTCATAAACCGCGACCTGAATCACCGGATAGGTTTCCTTGAGTTTGGCAGCGGCAGCCGTCGCGTCCTTCGCGGTGTCGAACCGCGTTTTCAGCTTGCCATCAACCGCCAAGACAAAGCCGTCGCGCGGCAGGGCATTGGCCTGCACATTAACGGGCTTTTTTGTTTCAGTATTCATCGTCAAATTCCTCTGTGCAATTTTGAAAACTATGCCGGCGTCAAACGTCGGCAACATTGAGGTCGTAGGAGCCCCTGCGGCCGCGGGCATAGACTTTCGCAGCGATCGCATAGATGCGATCGCGGTTGATATCGAAGGCCCGCAACAGGCTACCGGCATCGAGTTGCAGATTTGGCTGCATCTGGCTGAGCGCATCCGCGGTGACATAGAACGAATTTTCCATGGAGCGATCGTAGCCCCAGAAACGGACCGCGTGCCGGGTGGCATCGTAGCTGCGGCTTTGGTTGGGGAAGCTGATGGCCAAATTCGTCGCTACCCTTTGTTCCGATTGCCAGGGAAAGCGCATCATTGCACCGTTGCGGAAGCTACGCCGGCGGGATGCTTTGCCTCCGCCTTCGACGGCTTCGATTTGAAAGTCGCGTGCGTAATGGACACGGCTGTGCCGTGGGAATCGCTAACAATATCAATCTGAGCACCAAGCTGCTTGGTCAGCGCCTGGACCAGACTCGTGCCCAGTCCGCCTTCGACCTTTTTCTGGCTTACTTCTGGATCCGGCTTGCCAATACCGTTGTCGGAAATCGTCAGCTTCCAATCGGTGTCTGCGACTTTGTACGAAACGAGGATCGCCGCATCCGGTTTTTCGCCGGGGAATGCATGCTTCAAGGCGTTCATGACCAATTCGGTAACGACCAGCCCAATGCTCACCGCCTGGTTCGACATCACGGTGCCGGAATCGGCGACCACCTTAAGCTTGATCGGCCGGCTATCGCCGATCATCGATTCCGCCAATGTCTCGCACAGTTTCGTCAGGTATGTGCCCACTTCGATGCTGCGACCGTGGCCGGTGGCATGCAAATGCTTTTGGACGGCGGCGACCGACAGAACGCGCTTATGCGCGTCTTCCAACTGCAGCCGCGTCTCTTCCGACTGGACGGTGCGCGCCTTGATGAGAAGGATACTGGCGATGATTTGCAGGCTGTTGGCGACACGGTGCTGCAATTCTTCCAGCAGCATGTCCTTTTCCTTCATCAATTCCTGCACCTGCTGCTCGACCGCGCGGCGGTGGGTAATGTCCTCAAAGGCCAGCAGCACGGTGCCGTGGGCGTCTTTCTCGTAGAATACCTTGCGCACGTTGAGCAGCATGATGCGCCGGCCGATCACGGGAAATTCGCGGTCGACTTCATAACCCTCGATGGTCGCACGATCCTTTGCGATCGTTTCGAGCAGTTCACGCAGCTCGGGGATATCCCATTGGCCGCCGTCGATGTCGAAAAGCACATGGCCGCGCAGATCGTGACCGGCGAGCTTGAAGGTCTGATAAAAGGAGCGGCTGGCGGCAACGATGCGTTGATTGAGATCCAGCACCAGGAGCGGATCGCGCACCGTATCGATGATGGCGTGCGAAAGCGCGAGCGCAATTCCCTCCGGAATATCGATTAACGGCGTGTCCTTCGACAGCGTCGAAGCGAGCATGTGAACCTTTCACCCCGTTTCCGAACGGAGGCAAAGCAGCGCGGATTTTGCTTAAGTTGGCGTAATCGCCGGGGCCGCACTGGTGCGGCGTCCGCGTCAAGCATGCGCCTTTATTTGCGAAGAGTTGAGGGCATCGTAGTCGCAGCAAATGATGGAACTGAACTCGTACCCGTTTAACGGGGCAATATAGGGCGTATTAGTAATTTTCCGACAGACGCTGACTAGCGGTTGGCGCGCAAACGCAATGTCCGCTTTGGATCGATTTTGTTGAAAAAGTCCGGCCGTCAATCGAAGTGGATCGCGCCGCGAGATTGACGGCGCGCCAGATCGGCGACCCGATCTGGTCTCAGGCCGGATTCAAGTTCGATATTGGTATCAGCTTGGCTAGTTTGCGGAGGTTCTGGGCGGTTGCTGCGAGGAGGAACTCGTCGCGAGCGCCGTTCGGTCCTCGTAGCCGTAGACGGCCGAGGTTGAGAATGCGCTTAAGATGGGCGAACAGCATCTCGACCTTTTTGCGTAGTCGTCGAGACGTCCGGCCTTCCCATGATTTGGCGATTTGACGCGCTATGTCGCGAGCGCCTTCGTGGATCGAGCGTGGTACCTTGCGGGCCGGGGTGTTCGGACTGCATCTCGACTTGAGAGCGCAGCGCGTGCAGTCGTGCTTGCTCGCGCGATAAAGCATCGTCGCATCATCATTTACGAGTGTGCCCGTCGTGGTCAGCGTCTTGCCACCAGGGCAGAGGTAGATGTCTCGCTTGTGGTCATAAGTGAAGTCATTACGTGAGAAGGTGCCGTCCTTGCGGGCCGACTTGTCGAACACGGTCACATGCGGCTCGATACCGTGCTTATGGACCAGCCAACCCAGCATGTCGGCCGAGCCATAGGCGCTGTCGCCCAAGAGCCTGGTGGGATACAGATCGAAGCGTTCCATCGAACGTTCGATCATGCGCCTTGCGGCAAGGACCTCGGCCTGTCGGATCGCTGTGGTCGCTTCGACATCGACGATGATCGCGTTCTCGACATCGATCAGATAGTTGGTGGAATAGGCAAAGAAGGCCTGCCCGCCATGGGCTCCGGTCCAGCGCGCCGCCGGATCGGCCGGTGAGATGAACTTGGGTGTAACTTCGCTCGCAGCGCCGAATGCAGCGTCATCGAGCACAGCCAGATACTCCTGGACCGCACGGCCTGCGGCTTCCGGCGCAAGACCCTTCTCGCCTTCTATACCCTTCTGCCGGTTAGCATCCGCCTTGATCAGGCTGGCATCGACCGCAAAGCCTTCACAGCCGACTAACCCTTCGCTGATGCAGCGCCGCAGGACCGTCTCGAAGAGACGCCGTAGCAGGTCGCTCTGCCGGAAGCGGCCGTGCCGGTTCTTTGACAACGTGGAGTGATCGGGCACGCCGCCGTCGAGCCCAAGCCGGCAGAACCAGCGGTACGCCAGGTTGAGGTGGACCTCCTCGCATAGGCGCCGCTCGGAGCGGATACCGAGACAGTAGCCCACGATCAGCATGCGGATCATCAGCTCGGGATCGACTGACGGTCGCCCCATCCTGCTGTAGAAGGCGGCCAACTCCCGCCTCAACTCGCCAAGTTCGACGAACCTGTCGATCGAACGCAACAGATGATCGGACGGAACGTGCCCTTCGAGCGAGAACTCATAGAACAACGCTGATTGTTCGACTTGTCGATGTCCCATCATGATCTTCAGTCCGGCCTTTCGCAGAGACTGAAATCAGCGAATATCATCCCGCGCAACTGCCGACTTTTTCAACAAAATCGATCATAAGCGGACATTGCGGCATGCCCCGCGTTTGTACGCTTTAACCCCCCAAAAGCGGGCAAACGCCGGCGCGGCCCTTATTTCTCGTAATAATCTTTCACCAGCCGATCCAGCAGCCGCACGCCCCAGCCCGAGGCCCAGCTCTTGTTGATATCGGTCTGGCGTGAATTGAAAGCGGTGCCGGCGATGTCGAGATGCGCCCACGGCGTCTTGTCATCGACGAAGCGCTTAATGAATTGCGCCGCGGTGATGGCGCCACCCCAACGGCTGCCGCCGGTATTCTTCATGTCGGCGAATTTGGAATCGATCTGCTTGTCGAATTCGGGGCCAAGCGGCATGCGCCAGACTTTTTCGCCGGTGGCTTCGCCGGCTTTGGTCAGGCGTTCGCTGAGCTTGTCGTCGTTGGCGAACATGCCGGCGTATTCCTGACCGAGCGCGACGATGATGGCGCCGGTCAAGGTCGCCAGATCCACCATGAATTTCGGCTTGAAACGCTTGGCCGTGTACCAAATGACGTCGCCCAGCACGAGACGTCCTTCGGCGTCGGTGTTGATGATCTCGATGGTCTGGCCCGACATCGATGTCACGATGTCGCCCGGGCGCTGCGCGTTGCCGTCCGGCATATTCTCGACCAGGCCGATGACACCGACCGCGTTCACCTTGGCCTTGCGCGCGCCCAGGGCCTGCAGCAGCCCGACGACACAGGCCGCGCCCGCCATGTCGCCCTTCATGTCTTCCATCGCGGCCGCCGGCTTGATCGAGATACCGCCGGTGTCGAAGCACACGCCCTTGCCGATGAAAGCAACCGGCGCCTCGCCCGCTTTGCCGCCGTTCCAGCGCATGACGACGACGCGGCTTTCTCGCACCGAACCTTGTCCGACGCCGAGCAGGGCGTTCATGCCGAGTTTCTTGAGCGCCTTGAGATCGAGCACCTCGACCACGACGCCGGATTTTTTCAATGCCTGCGCGCGGCGAGCGAATTCTTCCGGATAAAGCACATTGGCCGGTTCGTTGACCAGATCGCGCGCCAGCAGGACGCCGCCGCTGATGGCTTCGTTGACCGCGTAGGCTTTGCGCACGGCGGCGACATCGCCGACCGCGACCGCCACGTTGCGCCGGGCCGGCGGTTTCTCGTCGTCCTTGCGCTTGGTCTTGTAGCGGTCGAAGGCATAAGCGCGCAGCACGATGCCTTGCGCCAGATCGGCGGCCTGCTCGGCCTTAAGCGCGCCGCCCGGCAATTCCGCGAACACGGTCGCCTCGGAGGCCGCAACCGGCAGCTTGCCCATCGCCAGCCCGCCCAGCTTGAGCAGGTCTTTTTGTTCGAGGCCCTTGGTATCGCCGGCGCCGATCACAACCAGGCGGGATACTTTCAGACCCTCGGGGACAGCCAACTCAAGCGCCGCGCCACTCTTGCCGGTGAAGTTCTCGGCCTTGGCCGCGCGCCCAACCAGACCGGCCGCGGGCGCGATCGCCTTAGCGGTCGCAGGCCCGAATTTAAGCGCGCCGTCGCAGAAAACGACAAAGACCCCCTTGGCGGGAGCGGCGAACGGAGAAAAACCGAGCTTCAAGGCATCGGACATCGACACAATCCTAATTCTGGCTGATTCTGGGGACAGCGGTGGATAGGCCCCATATGGACCGCCGCTACCCCTCTGCAAAGCCCCAAATCGCCTGATTTCCAGGCTTTTCATCGCCGCCGGCCGGCAACCCGGTGCGAGGGCCGCTTTTGGCGGCCTTTTCGCGTCTTGGGGAGCCGCTCCGAGGGCCCCAACTGGCCGGCGGATTTTACCTTTTGTTGTTCATATTCAATGGCTTTGCCTTTGCACGGCCACTTTGTCGACGGATCAAGGTAAACCTGACAGGGGTGGGATCAGGTGAGGAATGCTGTTGCGTCCGGCACGCGAGGCCGGGCGGATGGCGGCGTATGCCGAACTGGGGACGATGCGCCGGATGGGGTCGATCAGTCGATATATCTTCCGCACGACTTTGGGCGCCTTCGTGGTCGTTCTGGTCAGCCTGACCGCCGTGATCTGGGTCACGCAGGCCTTGCGCGATTTCGACCTGATGACCAACCAGGGCCAAAGCCTTTTGGTTTTCATCGGCATTACCGGCCTGATCATTCCGCTGCTGATCCTGGTGATCGCGCCGATCGCGCTGCTGATCGGCATGGCGCACGTGCTCAACAAGCTGTCGACCGACAGCGAAATCATCATCATGAACGCGGCCGGCATGTCGCCATGGCTTCTGTTCCGCGCCTTCATGGCGGTGGCCCTCGTCGTGTCGCTGTTGGTGACAGCGATCAGCGCCTACTTCGCCCCCAAGGGCCTGCGCATGCTGAGCGTCTGGCTCACCGAGGTAAGCGCCAGCGTCGTGAGCAACCTCGTGCAGCCGGGCCGCTTCACCTCGATCCAGAGCGGCGTCACGATCCGTATCCGCGAGCGGCAGGGCAACGGCCAATTGCTCGGCATCTTCCTCGACGACCGGCGCGATCCGGCCGAGGACGTCAGCATGATGGCGGAGACCGGCGAATTGATCGACAACGACAGCGGCACGTTCCTGGTCTTGCAAAAGGGCGTCGTGCAGCGCCGCTCGGTCAACCGGCGCGATCCGGCCATGGTGGTGTTCGACCGCTACGCTTTCGATCTTTCGCAATTCGCCAGCGGACAGCAGGCGATAAAATATTCGATCCGCGAGCGCTATCTCTGGCAGTTGCTCGTTCCCGATCCGAAGGACCCGTTATACATCGAGCAGCCAGGTCAGTTCCGCGCCGAACTGCACGACCGTCTGGTGGCGCCGCTTTATCCGATTGCGTTCGCGATCATCGCCTTCACCTACCTCGGCGCGCCGCGCACCAACCGGCAGAGCCGCACGCTGTCGATGCTGGGTGCGATCGGCGGCGTGGCGCTGGTGCGTCTGATCGGTTTCGTCTGCACCGTGTTCGGCGCCACCATGCCGTGGCTGTTGCCGGTGCAATACCTGGTGATCCTGGCAGCGTGCGGCGGCGGACTATTCGTGATCCGCCGCGGCCTCATCCTCGAGCCGCCCGCCTTCATTCTCAACTGGCTCACCGCGCTCACCGAGCGCATCACCCAACGTTTCGCCACATCATGAGTTGATCATGCAGATCTTTGGCGGAACACTTGCGCGATATTTCGGGCTGCGCTGCCTGAACACCATATTGCTGGTGTTCGTCAGCATTTTTGTGCTGGTCACGCTGATCGATTACATCGAGATGATGCGCCGCGCCAGCGACATACCGAATGTCTCGCCGCTGCTGGTCGCCAAGGTGTCTTTCTACCGCGTGCCGCAGGTGACCGAGCGCATCATGTCGTTCTGCGTGCTGATCGGTACGATGATTTGTTATTTGGATTTGTCGCGCCGGCTGGAACTGGTGATCGCCCGCGCCGCCGGCATATCGGCCTGGCAATTCATTACCCCGGCGATGGTGGTTGTGTTCATTTTCGGCATCGTGGCCACCACCATCTACAATCCGCTGTCAGCCTTGCTGGACGAGCGTTCGAAACGCTACGAAGCCGAATTGTTCAAGCACGATGCCGGCGCGCTGAACGGCAGCAACTACTGGACCAGCCAACGCACCGACGAAGGCCAGGCCATCATCAACGCCAAATCCAGCCGGGACCAGGGCGTCAATCTCAACGGCGTGACGGTGTTCACCTTCGACAGCAACAGCCGTTTCAAGCAGCGCATCGAGGCGCGCGCGGCGGTGCTGAAACCCGGCGTGTGGGAACTCACTGATGCCCGCGTCAATGAACTGGGGGTCCTGCCGGTCGACTATCCGGTGTTCCAGCTCAAGACCAGCCTGACGCCCGAGCAGGTTCGTGAAAGCTTCGCGACCCCCGAAACTGTGCCTTTTTGGGACCTTCCGCTGTATATCAAGATCGCCGATCACGCCGGACTTGTTGCCTCAGGCTATAGGCTGCAATTTCAGAAGCTTTTGGCGCGGCCATTTTTAATGATGGCCATGGTTCTTCTTGCCGCTGCTGTCAGTCTACGGTTTTTCCGCTTCGGCGGGGTTCAGAAGATGGTTTTAAGTGGCATGGCAGCGGGCTTTCTGCTTTACGTTTTGGCCAAAGTGACCGAGGATTTGAGCAAAGCCGACCTGATGCTCCCAGTGGCAGCAGCGTGGCTGCCTGTGCTTGTCGGGGGACTGACGGGGTTTATTGCGTTGCTGTACCAGGAGGACGGGTGATGGCGGGGCTCCTTAGCGCTCGTCCATCCGCGCCCCGGCGTCACCGCCGCGGCGCCGCAGCCTTTGTTGCCGTCTTCAGCCTGCTGGCTTGCGGCGGCTTGCTGGCGCCTGCGCCGGCCTTCGCTCAACAGCAGCTGTTCAATTTCCCGGCGCGCCCGGGCCCGCCGCCCAAATCCAAGATCGCCATCGAGCGCGAAAAAAGCGGGCAGAAGCAGATGCTCGTGAAGGCGAACGAGATCGACTACGACCACGCCAACCACCTCGTCTCCGCCGTCGGCAACGTTCAGATTTACTACGGCGGCTCGACGATCGAAGCCGACAAGGTGATCTATAACCAGAACACCAAACGCCTGCACGCCGAAGGCAATGTTCATCTGACCGAAGAGGACGGCAAGGTCACCTTCGGCAACATCATGGACCTGTCGGACGATTATCGCGACGGGTTCGTGGACTCGCTGCGTCTGGACTCGCCCGACCAGACGCGCATGGCGGCGGTGCGCGCCGATCGCACCGGCGGCAATTTCACCGTTCTGCAACACGGCGTCTACACCGCCTGCAAACCCTGTAAGGACGATCCGCGCAGACCGCCGCTCTGGCAGGTCAAGGCGGTGCGCATCATTCACGACCAGGGCGAGAAGATGCTTTATTTCGAGGACGCCAGCATCGAATTTTTCGGCCAACCGATCGCCTGGATGCCCTATTTCTCGGCGCCCGATCCGACCGTCAAGCGCAAGACCGGCGTGCTGGTGCCGTCCATTACCTCGACCAGTGTTTACGGACAGTCGCTCGAAGTGCCCTACTATTGGGCGCTGGCGCCCGACTACGACGCCACCTTCTCGCCCATGATCACCACCAAGCAGGGTCCGCTGCTGCAAGGTGAATTTCGTCAGCGCCTGGTCAACGGCGCCTACGAGATCCGCGGCGCCGGTATTTATCAGCTGGACCGCGGCTACTTTTCCAATCCCGGCGGCCTGCCCGCGCCCGGCGACCGCGACTTCCGCGGTAGCGTTGAAAGCTCGGGCCGCTTCGCCATCACCGATAAATGGACCTGGGGCTGGGATGCCGTCGCGCTGACCGACAAGACGTTTCTCACGGACTACAATCCGCGTTTGTCGGCCTATCATTATACCGATGCGTTCGGCTCCGCCGCCAACTCGGGCCTCTCGCAGATATATCTCACCGGCAAAGGCGACCGCAGCTATTTCGACATGCGCTCGATCTACTATTACGGCTTCTCGACCGCAGACGTACAGAAGCAGATTCCGGTGGTGCATCCGGTCATCGATTACGACTACACCGTCAACCATCCGGTGCTGGGCGGTGAACTCGGTTACAAATTCAATTTCACCAGCCTGACGCGCGAGCAGGCCGAGTTCGACGCCATCAACCAGACCGCGGCGGCGGCCACGGCCGCCGGCGGCGGCTGTGCGAGCGCCGATCCGGCGCTCGTAACCTCAGCCAATTGCCTGCTGCGCGGCATTCCCGGCACCTACAGCCGCTTCACGGCGGAGGCGCACTGGAAAAAGACCTTCACCGACGACCTCGGCCAGCAGTTCACGCCGTTCGCTTCGGTGCGCGCCGACGCCGACTCCATGCAGATCAACAACGATCCCGGCGTGTCCAACTACATCGCCACCGGCGACACCAATCTGGTGCGCGCCATGCCGACCGTCGGCCTGGAATACCACTACCCGTTCATCAGCGTGCACTCCTGGGGCACGCAGACGATCGAGCCGATCGCCCAGATCATCGCGCGGCCAAGCGAGCCGCAGGTCGGCAAGTGGCCGAACGAAGACGCGCAAAGCCTGATCTTCGACGACAGCAACCTGTTCAAGGTCGACAAATTCTCCGGCTACGACCGCATCGAAGGCGGTGGCCGCGCCAACTATGCGATGTCCTATACCGCGCAGTTCAACCATGGCGGCTCGTTCAACGCGCTGTTCGGGCAATCCTACAGCCTGTGGGACAATTCATTCGCGATGCAGGGCATCGCCAATACCGGCCTCGACAGCGGCCTGGATTCCACCCGCTCCGACTATGTGGCGCGCGCCTCCTTCCAGCCCAACAGCATCTATAAGTTCACTTCGCGCTTCCGTTTCGACAACGACACGTTTGAAATGAAACGGATGGAACTCGAAGCCGCGGCCAGTTTCGACCGCTGGAGCGCCTCGCTCATGTATGGCGATTATGCCGCCCAGCCCGACATCGGCTTCCTCGACCGCCGCCAGGGCGTGCTCGCTGCGGGCACGCTCAAACTCGACGCCAACTGGATGCTGCGCGGCTCAGCCCTCTACGATCTCGTGAACAACAAATTCGCCACCAATGCGATCGGCATCGGTTATGTCGACGACTGCTTCATTTTGGCCCTAAATTACATTACTAGTTACAGCTACGGAACCGGGGTTCCGGTCCTCAATCACACGGTCATGTTGCAGATGAGTCTGCGCACGCTTGGTGACACGGGGGTTAGTCAGAACCTCAGTGGAACGCAGAACACACACTGACGCGACAACGATGCCGAAAATGAACGCGAGACGCCGATCGATTCGCCGCTGGCTGGCAGGCCTGCTGCTGGCCGCGGCCATTGGCGTGCCGGGCACCGCCCGCGCGCAGGTAGTGGTCATCGCCAACGGCTCGCCGATCACCGCCTACGACATCGAACAGCGCATGAAGTTGAATTCGGCCTCGACGCACGCGAAGCCCGACCGCAAGGCGGTCATCCAGGAGTTGATTGACGATCGATTGAAGATCGCGAAAGCCAAGGTCTATGGTCTCGAGGTAACCGACAAGCAAGTCGACGAGGCCTACGACAATATGGCCAAGGGCCAGCACATCACGCCGGAACAGTTCGGCCAGCTTCTCGCGCATTCCGGCGTTGCGCCGAACACGATCAAGGCGCGCTTGCGCGCCGAGTTGACATGGAGCCAACTCGTTCGCGGCAAATATCCCGCCTCGCTGGAGGTTGGCGAACTCGGACATCACCAAGGCCATGCAGGCCCGCAACGAAACGGCCACCGAAACGGTCGGCTACATCTACACGCTCTATCCGGTCATTGTTGTGATCCCGCCGGGGACGAGCGCAGCCGAGATTGAGAATAAGAAACGCGAGGCGGAGAGCCTGCGCGGCCGCTTCGTCGCGTGCAAGGAGGGATTGCAGTTTGCGCGCGCGGTGCGCGATGTCGCGGTGCGCGATCCGGTTAGCCGAAACTCTGCCGATCTGGCGCCGCAATTGCGCGAACTGCTCGGCAAGATGGAGGTCGGCCACCTGACCACGCCGGAGATGACCCCGCAGGGCCTGCAGATGTTCGCGGTGTGCGAGAAGAAATCGACCAAAACCGACTCACCCGTCAAAGTCCAGATGCGCCAGGAGCTGTTCGCCAAGCGGTTTGAAACCGAGGCCAAGAAATACCTCGAGGAAATCCGCAAACAGGCGATGATCGAATACAAATGAGCGCGCGCGCCCGGCTTCCTCTGGCGTTGACCATTGGCGAGCCGGCAGGCATCGGCCCCGATCTGACGCTTGCGATATGGCGGCGGCGGGCCGAGCTCGACCTGTCGGCCTTTTATCTCATCGCCGATGCGGATTTTCTCAGCACCCGCGCGCGCGTTCTCGGCCTCGATGTGCCGGTGGCGATTGTCGCGCCTGCGCAGGCGTCCGCCGCCTTCGACCGCGCTTTACCGGTGGTGCCGCTCGGGCTTGCCGTCACCGCCGCGCCCGGAAAACCGGACGCGACCAGCGCACCGGCGGCGATCGCCTCGATCCGCCGCGCCGTCAGCGATGTGCTGGCGGGCCAAGCCGCGGCCATCGTCACCAATCCGATCGCCAAGAACGTGCTTTATCGTTCCGGCTTTGCCGAACCCGGCCACACCGAATTTCTCGCCACGCTCGCCGGTGAAGCCACCGGCAAGCCGTTCAAGCCGGTGATGATGCTGTGGTCGGCCGAGCTTGCCGTGGTGCCGGTGACCATCCATCTGCCGCTGCGGGAAGTCGTCACCTCGCTCACCGGCGAACTCATCGTCGAGACCGGCCGCATCGTCGCGCGCGATCTGACCTCGCGTTTCGGCATCGCGCATCCGCGCCTTGCGATCGCCGGGCTTAATCCGCATGCCGGCGAAGAAGGCGCCATGGGCGAGGAAGACCGCGCCATCGTTGCGCCGGCGGTCGCGCGGCTCAAAGCCGATGGCATCGACGCCATTGGGCCGCTGCCGGCCGACACCTTGTTCCACGAGAAAGCGCGCGCGAGCTACGACGTCGCGCTGTGCATGTATCACGACCAGGCGCTGATCCCGATCAAGACGCTCGCCTTCGAGCACGCGGTAAATGTGACGCTCGGCCTGCCGTTCGTGCGCACCTCGCCCGACCACGGCACCGCCTTCGACATTGCAGGCCTCGGCAAGGCCGATCCATCGAGCCTGGTGGCGGCCTTGGCGCTTGCCGCGGGGCTTTCCGCCAAGACACCCGCGCTCGTTCCCGCAAAGTAGGATATGCCCCAGATCGACGACCTGCCGCCGCTGCGCGAAGTCATCCGCCGGCACGGGCTGTCCGCAAAAAAGTCGCTCGGCCAGAATTTCCTGCTCGATCTCAATCTGACGGCGCGCATCGCCCGCGCCGGCGGGCCGCTCACGAACACGACCGTGGTCGAAGTCGGTCCCGGCCCCGGCGGGTTGACGCGCGCGCTGCTGGCGGAAGGCGCCAAGCGTGTGATCGCCATCGAACGCGATCGAGCGTGCGATCGCGGCGCTGAACGAAATCGCCGCGCGTTATCCGGGCCGGCTCGAGATCATTGCCGGCGATGCGCTGCGCTTTGATGCCGGCGCGCATCTGGGCGGCGAGCGCGCGCGGGTCATCGCCAACCTGCCCTACAATATCGCGACCGCCCTGCTGGTCGGCTGGCTCACGGCCGAGCCCTGGCCGCCTTGGTACGACTCGCTGGTGCTGATGTTCCAGCGCGAGGTGGCCGAGCGCATCGTCGCCAAGCCCGGCAGCAAAACCTATGGCCGGCTTTCGGTGCTCGCAAACTGGCGCTGCGAAACCAAAATCCTGTTCGACGTGGCGCCTTCCGCCTTCGTGCCGCCGCCGAAGGTCACGTCGTCGGTGGTGCGGCTCGTCCCGCGCGAGCGCCCGCTCAGCTGCGATGCGGTGGCGCTGCAGCGCCTGACCGAGGCGGCCTTCGGGCAGCGCCGCAAGATGCTGCGCCAAAGCCTCAAGACGCTGGGCGTCGACGCGCTCGCGCTGCTCGCCGACGCGAAAATCGAGCCGACCGCGCGGGCGGAGGAAATTCCGGTCGAGGGCTTCGTGGCGCTGGCGCGGGTTTTCGCCAAATCTAGCGGGTAAGATTTTTAAGTTCGGCGAGCAAGCGTCGCGTCGCCTTGACGAACCTGGCGCGCCCTCTCCGCTTGGCCCGTTCGGCGGCCAGAATGTGCCGAAGATCGCGAAACGACCTGTCGAGATCGCGATTGATGAGGACATAGTCGTATTCCGCCCAGTGCGGAATTTCCTTGGCGGCGTTGCGCAGCCGGCGCCGGATGACATCGGCGCTGTCCTCGGCACGGCGCTCCAGTCGCGATTTCAGTTCGCGCGCCGACGGCGGCAACACGAACACGCTCACCACATCCGCCCGCATCTTCTCGTAGAGCTGCTTGGCGCCCTGCCAGTCGATGTCGAACAGCACGTCGTGGCCGGCGGCGAGCGCCTTTTCCACCGGCCGGCGCGGCGTGCCGTAGAAATTGCCGTGCACGTTGGCGGATTCGAGCAGCTCGCCCGATCGCCGCATCGCGGCGAATTTCGACTTGGAAATGAAATGGTAGTGCACGCCATCGACTTCGCTGGCGCGGCGCGGGCGCGTCGTCACCGAAATCGACAGCGTCAAATTCCGGTCGGCATTGACGAGATTGCGCGTCAGCGTGGTCTTGCCGGCGCCCGACGGCGAGGAGACGACGAACATGATGCCCCGGCGATTCATCGTCACTCCAGGTTCTGCACCTGCTCGCGGAATTGCTCGACCATGCTCTTCAGCTCCAGCCCGATATTGGTGAGCTCGACGTCGTTGGCCTTGGCGGTGAGCGTATTCGATTCGCGGTTGAGTTCCTGCGCCAGAAAATCGAGCCGGCGGCCGACCGGCCCGCCGTCGGCCAGCATCTTCTGCGCCTGCGCGACATGCGAGGCCAGCCGGTCGAGTTCCTCGCGGATATCGGCCTTGCTGGCGAGCATGATCGCTTCCTGGTGCAGGCGGTCGCTGTCGAAGCGCTGCGAGGCCGACAGCAGCGTCGCCACCTGTTCGGCGAGCCGCGCCTTGATCGCTTCCGGCTTGCGGCCGGGAGCCGCCTCCGCGCGCGCGGCGAGCGCGGCGATTTCGGCAAGCCGCGCCGACAGCAATCTGCCGAGCGTCGCGCCCTCCTCGCGCCGCATGGCGACGAGATCGGCGAGCGCCTTGTCGAAGCCGGCAAGGATCGCGGCCTCGGCGGCGCGGCGGTCCTCCTCGCGCTCGTCCTCTTCGGTGACCTCGATCACGCCTTTGAGCGACAGAATGCCGTCGAGCGTCGGCTTGGCCGCGTCGACCTTGCCGCTCGAGCGCTTGAAGCGTCGCCAGCACGGCATTGAGCACCGGCTCGTTCACCTTGACGGTGGGCGCCACGCCTTTGCGCTCGACGGTGAGATTGGCGTAGACCGTGCCGCGCGACAGTTTCTCGGCGGCGCGCGCGCGCGCCGGCACTTCGATCGCGTCCCAGCCCGGCGGCAGGCGCAGCCGCAGGTCGAGGCCCTTGGCGTTGACCGATTTGAGCTCCCAGCTCCAGGCATAGGCGCCGCTGACGCCCTGGCCGCGAGCGAAGCCGGTCATGCTCGACAAGGCCATGGAGATAAATTCTCGGTGTTGCAGAAGCGCTAAAAGTGGCGCGACCTTAGCGGCGAGCACTCCCGCTCACAAGGCCGCGCCTACGGCTTGCGCCGCCGGCTGCGGGTCGGGGACGGTGTTGGTCTTTTCGCGCTGCGCGCGAAGCGCGCCACGTTCTTCTGGTGCTGCGTCGTAGCTTTCGGAGAACACGTGGCCGCCGGTGCCGTCGGCGACGAAATAGAGGTCCTTGGTGCGCGCCGGATTGGCGGCGGCCTCGAGCGAGGCGCGGCCCGGATTGGCGATCGGACCCGGCGGCAGCCCGTCGATCACATAGGTGTTGTAGGGCGTCGGCTGCTCGATCTCGCTTTTCATAATCGGGCGGCCGAGCGAGCCCTTGCCGCCGGTCAGCCCGTAAATGATGGTCGGATCGGACTGCAGCCTCATCTTGCTCTTGAGCCGGTTGACGAACACCGCGGCGACGCGCGAGCGCTCCTCCGGTTTGCCGGTTTCCTTCTCCACGATCGAGGCGAGCGTGACCAGTTGCTCCGGCGTCTTGATCGGCAGATCCGGCATGCGGTGCTCCCAGACCTCCTGCAACAGATGCCGGTGCGCCTGCTGCATGCGCTGGATGATCTGCTCGCGCGGCATGCCGCGGGTGAACTTGTAGGTCTCCGGCAGCAGCGTGCCCTCGCGCGGGATTTCCTTGATCTGGCCGGAGAGCGCGTCGTTCTCCAGAAGCTTGGCGACGATCTGCTCCGAGGTCAGCCCTTCGGGAACGGTGAGGCGTGCTGCACTTCCTTGTTCTCGACGATGGTGGCGACCACGTCGGCGAGGCTGGCGTTCTTGGTGAACTGGTATTCGCCGTGCTTGAGATCGCCGCGCGCCTTGAGCACCAGCACGCCGCCGATGAACACCCAGGGCTGGTCGATCACGCCTTCGCGCTGCAGCAGGTCGGCAATATCGCGGATGCCGAGCCCGCGCGGAATATTGACGATCTTGTCCTCGGCGAGCGGCCCGGGTGCCTCGAAGCGCTGCTTGCCGACATAGAGCGCGCCGCCGACGGCGACCGAGACCACGACCAGCACCGTGAAGATCGCATTGCCGATGATCACCAGCGGATGGCGCACGCGCTTGGAACGACGGTTGAGCGACGGCACCCGTTCCGGCTCGAGCGCGGCGCGCGGTGAGCGCGGCGGCTTGCCGCTTAAGGGCGGTGGCGGCGACCGGCGTCGGACCGGCAGCGCGGCCTGGCGGCGCCGGACCGCGGCCGTTGCCGCCGTGCGGTGGAACCGAACTCAACGCCCCCTCCCGCTGTCGCAACCTGCAAGCTCACCTTCGAGAATCTCCAGGAAAACATTAGCAGCTTGCGCACGTTAGGAAGAATTATGGCGAAAGCTTGAGGCGCCGGCGCGTCAGTCCGCATAACGGCGTGAAGATCAGCGAAGCATTGGTGCCGCCGAAGCCGAACGAATTCGACAGCACGGTGTCGATCTCGCGCTTGCGCGCCACGTGCGGCACCAGATCGATCGGCGTTTCGACCGACGGATTGTCGAGATTGATGGTGGGCGGAGCGACCCCGTCGCGCATCGCCAGGATCGAGATGATCGCTTCCACAGCGCCGGCGGCGCCGAGCAGATGGCCGATGCAGGATTTGGTCGACGACATGGAGATATGTGCCGGCGTCATTGCCGACCAGCCGCTGCACCGCGCCGAGCTCGATCTCGTCGCCGAGCGGCGTCGAGGTGCCGTGCGCGTTGATGTAGTCGATGTCGCCCGCGGAAATTCCGGCGCGCTTGACCGCCATGCTCATGCAGCGGAACGCGCCATCGCCGTCCGGCGCCGGCGCGGTGATGTGATAGGCGTCGCCCGAGAGCCCGTAGCCGGTGAGTTCGGCATAAATCTTGGCGCCGCGCGCCTTGGCATGATCGAGCGCTTCCAGCACCACGGCGCCGGCGCCCTCGCCCATCACGAAACCGTCGCGATCCTTGTCGTAAGGGCGCGAGGCGCGCTTGGGCGTGTCGTTGAAACTGGTCGAGAGCGCGCGCAGCGCCGCAAAGCCCGCCAGCGCCATGCGGTTGACCGGCGATTCGGTGCCGCCCGCCACCATCACCTCGGCATCGCCGAGCGCGACCATGCGCGCGGCATCACCGATGGCATGCGCGCCGGTCGAGCAGGCGGTGACCACCGCGTGGCAGGGACCTTTGAGGCCGAATGCGATCGAGACGAAGCCGGAGGCGAGATTGATGATGCGGCCGGGAATGAAGAACGGCGACACCCGGCGCGGGCCCTTTTCGTGCAGCGTAACCGCGATCTCGGCGATGCCTTCGATGCCGCCGATGCCGGAACCGATCAGCACGCCGGTGCGGGTCTGATCCTCGTAGCTCTCCGGGCGCCAGCCGGCGTCATCGAGCGCCTGCTTGGCCGCGCACATGGCGTAGAGAATGAAGTCGTCGACCTTGCGCTGCTCCTTGGGCTCCATCCATTGATCGGGATTGAAGGTGCCGTTGGAGCCGTCGCCGCGCGGAATCACGCAGGCGACTTTGGCGGACACGTCGGAGACGTCGAAGGTGTCGATGATCTTGGCGCCGCTCTCGCCCTTGATCAGGCGCTGCCATGTCGGTCTCCACACCGCACCCGAGCGGTGTGACCATGCCCATCCCGGTGACGACGACACGTCTCATCGCCGGCTCCAAGCCAAACACTCGCTCCTACGCTCCGTTCGACCGGGCATAGCCCCAGGATCAGCGACTAAGGAAGCTATCGAGCAGCCGGGGTGGCTTTTGCTCAGCTTTTAGCGTTCTTTTCGAGGAATTTTACCGCATCGCCGACGGTCAAGATCGTCTCGGCGGCATCGTCTGGAATTTCGCAGCCGAATTCCTCCTCGAAAGCCATCACGAGCTCGACGGTGTCGAGACTGTCGGCGCCAAGATCGTCGATGAAACTTGCTTGATCGGTCACCTTGTCGGGCTCGACCCCGAGGTGCTCCACGACGATCTTTTTCACCCGCTCGCCAATATCACTCATCGTTCCAACCTCGTGCTTTTTTAGATTGGGCTGCGACCGGAACCAGATCGCAGCCATCGCGCAAAGGCCTCGTCGTGGTTGACGGTGGTGAGACGATCAGCGACCGCGTTGCAAGTGCAAGATCCGCGATCGGCCGCCCCAGCCGGGCCGAATTTCGGTTACCATACTTCAAAAGCGTTGACTAGCGCACGCCAGCGTAGCCGGGCAAGCCCCGAAAAGCCAAGCATTTCCACGCTAAATCATCGCCATCCCGCCGTTCACGTGAATCGTCTGTCCGGTCACATAGGCCGCCTCGTCCGAGGCGAGATAGACCGCCGCCGCCGCGACGTCGGCCGGCGTCCCCAAGCGGCCGGCGGGAACCCGGGCCATAATCGCCTCGCGCTGCTTGTCGTTGAGCCGGTCGATCATGGCGGACGCGATGATGCCGGGGGCGATGCAGTTGGCGGTGACGTTGCGCTTGGCGTATTCCGCCGCCACCGACTTCATCATGCCCGCCAGGCCCGCCTTCGAGGCGCTGTAATTGCCCTGCCCCGGATTGCCGGTGTGGCCGACGATCGAGGAGATGCCGATCACGCGGCCCGAATCGCCGCCGCATCATGTTCTTCACCGCCGCGCGCGTGAGCCGGAATGTCGCGGTCAGATTGACCGCGATCACTTTATCCCAGTCCTCGTCGGTCAGGCTGACGAATAAATTGTCGGCATTGACGCCGGCATTGGCGACCAGGATGTCGAGCCTGGCCATTTTTTCTTCCGCGCTCGGCACCAGCGCCTCGACCGCCGCCTTGTCGGCCAGATCGCAGGGCAGCACGTGCACGCGGTCCTTCAATTCGCCGGCAAGGCCATCGAGCACGTCGCGGCGCGTGCCGGAGATCGCCACGGTCGCGCCTTGGGCGTGCAGCGCGCGGGCGATGCCCGAGCCGATGGCGCCGGTGGCGCCGGTCACCAGCGCGGTTTTGCCCGTGAGATCGAACATCAAAAGCTCCTTCTCGCACTGAACGCGGCGATGTCGTCCGGGTTGCCGATCGCGGTTGCGCTCGCGCCTTCGGCGATGCGCTTGATCAGCCCGCTCAGCACCTTGCCGGCCCCCACCTCGTAGAATTGCGTCACGCCGGCGCCCGCCATGAAGGCGACCGACTCGCGCCAACGCACCGTGCCGGTGACTTGAGCGACCAGCGCCCGCACGATTTCGGCCGGCTCGCTCACCGGCTTCGCCAGCACATTCGCCACCACCGGCACCGCCGGCGGCTTCACGCTCACGGCACCAGCGCCTGCGCCATGACATCGGCCGCAGGCCTGCATAAGCGCGCAATGGAAGGGCGCGGACACCGGCAGCAGCATGGCACGCTTGGCGCCCTTGGTCTTGGCGATTTCGACCGCGCGCTCGACCGCAGCTCTGTCGCCCGACACCACCACTTGGCCGGCGCCATTGTCATTGGCGGCCTGGCAGACTTGCCCATGCGCTGCTTCCGCCGCCACCGCGGCCGCTGCGTCGAACTCGAGCCCGAGCAACGCCGCCATGGCGCCGACGCCGACCGGCACCGCCTTCTGCATCGCCTGTCCGCGCGTGCGCAGCAGCCGCGCGGTATCGGCCACCGTGAAGCTGCCTGCCGCGGCCAGTGCCGAATACTCGCCGAGCGAATGGCCGGCGACGAATTGCGCGTCGCGCTTGAGATCGAGGCCGGCTTCCGCTTCCAGCACGCGCAAAGTTGCCAGCGACACCGCCATCAGCGCCGGCTGGGCATTCTCCGTCAACGTGAGCGTTTCGGCCGGGCCTTCGAAAATGATGGTGCTGAGCTTTGACCCCAGCGCCTCATCCACCTCGTCGAAAATTTGCCGGGCCGGCGCAAAGCTTGCCGAAAGCGCCTTGCCCATGCCGACCGTCTGGCTGCCTTGGCCCGGAAACACGAAAGCGACCGCCATCCCCCCCTCGCAATCTGGTTTTTGCTGGTCTTTCTTGCCGGAATCGGGCCGAAAGACACTGCAAATGCCGGCCCTGTCAAGTTCGGCCCGGCCGGTAACCAAGCAACAAGAACTCCATCGGTATGGTCCGGCCGTATTGCCGTCAGGTCTTATTTCATGAGCGGATTGGTGAGCGAACAGGACTTGGCGCGGGCCCGCAGCGATGCGGAGTTCCGCCAGCTATTTTTGCAGGACAATCTCGAACGGTTGCTGGAAGCGCTCAAGGCGTTGCGCAACGCCGCCGACCCAAACCCAGCTTCCGCCCGCCAGCTGCGCGAAGGCGTCGATCTCGCGGTCAAGCTCGCCGACCGTTTGCAGCAAACTGCGGAAGGCCGCGGTCCTGCGGCGGCGTAAGTCCCGCCCACCTTGGTTTCCGCAGTCCTTGCCTTTTTCGCCACAATCCGCCTATAACCCGCGCGTTCCGCCGACCTTGGTTGGGAGCTGAACGGACGGCCGCGTGAGCGGTAGGGCTAATCGGCCCGGCGTCCCGAATTCCCGCCTTCTGAGCATTCGAGCCTTTCCCGAAGGGCTCGAGGGGCTAAGCGCCGGGGTCGCGGCCAAGTACCCAGGAACCTGGGCTACACAAGGAAAGGCATTCATGCCGCTGTACGAACACGTCTATCTCGCGCGCCAGGATCTGAGCGCGCAGCAGGTCGAGGAATTGACCACAAAACTCTCGGCCATCGTCACCGAGACCGGCGGCAAGATCGCCAAGACCGAATATTGGGGCATGAAGTCCCTCAACTACCGCATCCGCAAAAATCGCAAGGCGCACATGACGCTGCTCAATGTCGATGCGCCGCCGGCGGCGCTCAACGAGCTCGAGCGCCAGGAGCGCATCAACGAAGACGTGCTGCGCTATCTCACCATCCGCGTCGAGGCGCACGAGGAAGGCCCCTCGGCCATGATGCGCAAATCCGATCGCGACGATCGTGGTGACCGCGGCGATCGCGGCGATCGCGGGCGCGGCGAACGCCGCCCGCGGCGCGATGATGAAGATGATGCCGGCCCTCCGGCGGTCGCAGCGGTGGAGGAATAGGTCATGGCATTCGGATCATCCCAAGGCGGTGGTGGCGGCGGCGGACGCCGTCCTTTCTTTCGCCGGCGCAAGACCTGCCCGTTCTCCGGCGCCAATGCGCCCAAGATCGACTACAAGGACGTCAAGCTGTTGCAACGCTACGTGTCGGAGCGCGGCAAGATCGTGCCGAGCCGCATCACCGCGGTGTCGGCCAAGAAGCAGCGCGAACTGGCGCAGGCGATCAAACGCTCGCGCTTCCTCGGGCTGCTGCCTTATGTGATTAGGTGAAGGTAACGAGGCTGACGGGGACACCCGATTGGCCGATGGTTGGGGCGGACGTTTAAACCGCCTCTAACCGCTCGAAAGGAGCGGGACAGCTTGTGATGATGCAACTCGGATTGATCGGTATCGGCGCCGGCGCAGCGGCAGCTTTGCTGTTCGCCTCGGTGACGTCCGGCGTTTGGCTGTCGATCCCGCTGTTCTATCTGGCGCCGCTGCCGATCATGATCGCCGGCCTCGGCTGGAGCCATTGGGCGGCGCTGATCGCGGCGTGACCGGCGCGCTGGCGCTCGCCGTCGCCTTCGGCCCGATCTTTTTCTTCACGTTTCTGGCCGGCGCCGGACTGCCCGCCTGGTGGCTTTGCTATCTCGCGATGCTGGCGCGTCCGGTCGGCAACGGCGGCACGGCGGCGCTCGAATGGTATCCGCCCGGCCGGCTGGTGATCTGGGCGGCGGTTCTCGGCGCGCTGGTCGTGATCGTCGCCATTCCCAATTTCGGCTTCGATGCCGACAGCTTCCGCGCCGGCCTGCGCAACGCGCTGATGCACGATCCTGCGCGTGGAAACCGGCACGCCGGCGCTGCGCCCGCGGCTTCCCGGCGTGACCAACGCAGGCCGGCTGGTCGACTTTCTGGTGGCCGCCATTCCGCCGGCGGCGGCGGTGCTCGCCACCATCACCAACGTGTTCAATCTCTGGCTCGCCGCGCGCATCGTGAAATTTTCCGGCCGGCTGAAACGGCCGTGGCCGCCGCTGCCGGCCATGAGCTTTCCGCGCCTGCTCGCCGCGGCGCTCGCGCTCGCCGTTATCGCTGAGCTTCGCCGGCGGCCTCATCGGCATCATCGCCGGCGTGCTGTCGGCGAGCCTGCTGATGGCCTACGGCATGCTCGGCTTTGCGGTGCTGCACGCCATCACGCGGGGCATGCAATGCCGCGCCTTCGTGCTCGGCGGCGTCTACGCCGCGGTCCTCGTGTTCGGCTGGCCGGTGCTGGCGCTCTGCGCGCTCGGCCTGATCGAAGCGGCCATCGATTTGCGCGCGCGCATCGCGCGAAAGCGCGGGCCGCCCGCCCGCACATGACGTTCGAAAGCCATCGACAATCCGATCAACGACAAAAGCGAGGAGTAACGACAATGGAAGTGATCCTGCTCGAGCGCATCGGCAAGCTCGGCCAAATGGGCGACGTCGTGCGCGTCAAGGACGGCTTCGCCCGCAATTTCCTGCTGCCGCGCGGCAAGGCCTTGCGCGCGACCGCCGACAACAAGTCGCGCTTCGAAGGCATGAAGGCCGAATTGCAGGCGCGCAGCCTCGAACTCAAGGGCGACGCCGACAAGCTCGCCGGCAAGCTCGACGGCAAGACCGTCGTGGTGATCCGCCAGGCGAGCGAATCCGGCCAGCTGTTCGGCTCGGTCTCGACCCGCGACATCGCCGGCCTGCTCAGCAGCGAGGGCGCCGAGGTGAACCGCTCGCAGGTCGTGCTCAACGCGCCGATCAAGACCATCGGCCAGTACAAGGTGCCGCTGGCGCTGCATCCGGAAGTCGAGACCATTGTCACCGTCATCGTCGCGCGCAGCGCCGGCGAAGCCGAGCGGGTCGCGCGCGGCGAGGACGTCACCGTCCGCCGCGAGCAGGCCGAGGAGGATGCCGAGGCAGCCCTTGCGGCGGCCGAAGCCTTCTTCGAGCCGGAAGCGGCCAAGGCGCTGCGCGAAGGCGACGAGGAACCGGACGCAGAGGCCGAGGCTCAGGCGGCAGACAGCGCGGGCGAGGACAAACCGGCCAAGGCCGCCCAAGAGCAGAAAGAAGAAGACCGAGAACAGCGAGAGCTTCGGAGTGACCAGAACGCCCTCTTCGGGCGTCAGTTAGTCGGACTTGTCTTGCTTGTCTGGTTTCTTTCGGCGGCTCTTTGGCTTGTCGGTCTTGGGCTTGCTCGTTTTGAGTCCGGTCGGCTTGGCGTCGCTTGATTTGGCGTCGCTCGGTTTGGATTCGGGCTTTGAGTCAGACTTCAGATCGGACTTGGATCTCGGTTTTGGCGTCTTTCGGCTTGGCGGACTTCTTGTCCTTGGATTTCGCCGTGGGCTTTTTCTCGTCAACCTTCTGCTCGTCCGGCTTTTTCTCTTCCGTCTTTTGCCCGTCAGACTTCTTTTCGTCGGACTGTTTTGCGTCGGGCTTTTTTTCTTCGGACTTGGCCTTGTCGTCGCCTTTGGCGTTGCGCTTAGGCGCGGCGCGCTTGGCCGGCGCCGGCGCATTGGGCAAAGATTCCAGATATTTGGCGACGACGTCGGCGGTTTCGCGGCTGGCCGTGTAGTGCTCGCGCAGGAAGCCGGAAAGTCCGAACAGGCCGCCGGATTTGTTCAGCGCCTGCGGGCTCTTGTGGCAAAGCGCGCAATCGGACGGCGAAAATCTGCGCGCCGGTTTTGCCTAAATCCAGATTTTCCTGCGCCCCTGCCGGCGCCGCCAGGCCGAGCGCCAAAATCGCCATCGCCAGCCCCACAGCAGCGATTTAAAATCCGTCATTGCCCTCAACCTTTCAATAGCTTGACTCACGCCCCGCCCACCGCTCGCCCGCCTGGGCGCAGTGTTGATAGCCTATTACCGCGGCGTTGTGACCTTCGCCAGAATCGCCTTGCCTGGCGTAGTTGTAGCATTGCTGGGCCGTTGGAACTTTGATTAAATATCTACGTTAAACGTTGTAGTCGGGCGCCGTTTGGAATGGTCGCAGCCAGACCAGAGCGAAGTTAGTTAGTAGTGACGGAGGCGGCCGATGGACCGGTTGCTTCAATTTTTGCTCAAGACCTTTATCCGGCGGGGGACGTTTCGGGTTACCACCTCGCGCGGCACGGTTTTGACCTTCGGCGATGGGACCGGCCGGCCGGTATCGGTTCGTTTTGCCTCGCGCGCGGCCGAATGGGGCATCCTGCTCGATCCCGAACTTAAATTCGGCGAAGCCTACATGGACGGCACCTTCGTGGTCGAGCAAGGCTCGATCGCCGACGTGCTTGCCGTCATGCTCGGGCAGAACACCGAAGTGCCGCACTGGGCGCGGCCGCAATGGCTGCTGCGCTACCTTTACCGCCGCCTCCAGCAATTCAATCCGCGCCGGCGCGCGCGCCACAACGTCGCGCATCATTACGATCTCGACGGCCGGCTCTATTCGCTGTTCCTCGACGCCGACCGGCAATATAGCTGCGGCTATTTCGAGAGCCCCGGTCAATCGCTCGACGACGCCCAGCTCGCCAAGAAGCGGCACCTCGCCGCCAAGCTCCTGGTCGGGCCGGGCAAGTCCGGTCACGATTTGCGCGTGCTCGATATCGGCTGCGGCTGGGGCGGGCTCGGGCTTTATCTCGCCGAGATCGCCGGCGCCGACGTCACCGGCGTCACGCTCTCGCAGGAGCAGCACGCCATCGCCAACGAGCGCGCGGCGGAAAAGGGCCTCGCCGAGCGCGCGCGCTTCAAGCTGCAGGACTATCGCGACGTCGACGGGCCGTTCGACCGCATCGTGTCGGTCGGCATGTTCGAGCATGTCGGCGTCAATCATTACGAGACTTTCTTCCGCAAGAGCGCGCAATTGCTCGCCGATGACGGCGTGATGGTGCTGCACTCGATCGGCCGCTCGGAAGGGCCCGGCATCACCAATCCGTGGATCTCGAAATACATCTTCCCCGGCGGCTATATCCCTGCGCTGTCGGAGGTGCTGCCGCGCATCGAGAAGGCCGGCCTGCTGGTCACCGACATCGAAATCCTGCGCCTGCATTACGCCGAGACGCTGAAAGCCTGGCGCGAGCGCTTCCTCGCCCATCGCGACGAGGTCGAGCGCATTTACGACCAGCGCTTTGTGCGAATGTGGGAATTCTATCTGGCGTCGTCCGAAATGTCGTTCCGCGAGCAGAACCTGATGGTGTTCCAGATCCAGCTCACCAAGCGGCAGGGCGTCGTGCCGATGACGCGGGACTACATCATGCGCGAGGAACAGCGCTTGCGCGGCGTCGAAGGCGCGCGCCGCCCGCCGCTGCGGCTCGCCGGCGAGTAGATCGCGGAAACCACCGCGCGCGCGCCGCAACGGTCAAGAAAAAACCGACCTTGTTCACCGCTGATTAGCCCTTGTGAATTGCGGGGCAAGCGCATGCAGCGCGCCGTGCCGCTGCGAGAAGCCCGTGCTATGCCACATTTCAAGAGTAAGCATAGACATCCATGGCCCCTCTCGATTCGGCGCTCCGCAAGCAGGTTGAAGAACCTGCCCAGAACTTCCGTTCCGCCCCGCACAATATCGAGGCGGAGCAGGCGCTATTGGGCGCGATCCTGGTCAACAACGAGGCCTTCTACCGGGTCTCGGATTTTCTCAACCCGGAGCATTTCTTCGAGCCGATTCACCAGAAAATCTATCAGCTTACGCGCGACCTGATCCGCGCCGGCAAGGTCGCGACGCCGGTCACGCTGAAGACCTTCATCGGCGCCGACGTCGACATCGGCGGCATGACGGTGAGCCAGTATCTGGCGCGGCTCGCCGCCGAGGCGACCACCATCATCAATGCCGAGGATTACGGCCACACCATCTACGACCTGTCGATCCGCCGCGCGCTGATCATCGTCGGCGAGGACATGGTCAACGTCGCCTTCGACGCGCCGGTCGATTTCGCGCCGCGCGACCAGATCGAGGACGCCGAGCGCAAGCTTTACGAACTGGCCGAGACCGGCCGCTACGACGGCGGCTTCCAGCGCTTCGCGCAGTCGCTGACCACCGCGATCGACATGGCGGCGCACGCCTTCCAGCGCGACGGCAAACTGTCCGGCGTCGCCACCGGGCTCGACGACCTCGACCGCATGATGGGCGGCCTGCAGCCGTCCGACCTGATCATCCTCGCCGGCCGTCCCGGCATGGGCAAAAGCGCGCTCGCCACCAATATCGGCTACAACGTCGCGCGCGCCTGGCGCGGCGAGGTGCAGGCCGACGGCCACACGGTCACCGCCAATGGCGGCATCGTCGGCTTCTTCTCGCTGGAAATGTCGGCCGAGCAGCTCGCCACCCGCATCATCGCCGAGCAGACCGGCATTCCGTCGAACCAGATCCGGCGCGGCGGCATCAGCGAGGCCGAGTTCGAGCGCATCAAGGATCACTCGATCGAATTGCAGAACCTGCAGTTCTTCGTCGACGAGACCGGCGGCCTGTCGGTGGCGCAGCTCGCCGCCCGCGCGCGCAGGCTCAAGCGCCAGCGCGGCCTCGATCTGCTGATCATCGACTATCTGCAATTGCTGCAAGGCTCGACCCGGCGCTCGGCGGAAAACCGCGTGCAGGAAATCACCGAGATCACCACCAAGCTCAAGGCGCTGGCGAAGGAACTCAACGTGCCGATCCTGGCGCTGTCGCAGCTCTCGCGCCAGGTCGAAAGCCGCGACGACAAGCGCCCGCAGCTGTCGGACTTGCGTGAATCCGGCTCGATCGAGCAGGACGCCGACGTGGTGCTGTTCGTGTTCCGCGACGAATATTACCACCAGATGCGCAAGCCCTTGGAAACCAACCGCGAGAAGTTCGCCGAATGGCTGGCGGAGGGCGAAAAGGTGCACGGCAGGCCGAGGTCATCATCGGCAAGCAGCGCCACGGGCCGACCGGCACGGTCGAGCTGCAATTCGAAGGCGCCATCACCAATTCTCGACCTTGGCCAAGGCCGACCACCTGCCGGAGCGCATCGGCTAGCCCTGCCTGCGCCCGCATGGACGCCCCGCGTCGCGGGCCGCTAAACCCTTGGCCATGGCCGACGCTCGAATCCGTATCCGCACCCGATCTTGGTCGCGCCGGAGCCGCGCTCGCGGAGCGGATCGTCACCATGCGGCCCGCCCGCGGCGCGAGGCCGGCGGCATTCTCACCATCGATCTCGCCGCCATCGCCGCCAATTGGCGCACGCTCGGCCGCCGCGCCATGCCGGCGGAATGCGCCGCCGTGATCAAGGCCGACGGCTATGGCTGCGGCATCGAGCAGGTCGCGCCGCGCTCTGGCCAAAGCCGGCTGCAAGACCTTCTTCGTCGCCGATCTGGCCGAGGCGCGCCGGCGCGCGAGGTCGCGCCGGAGCCGGCGATCTACGTGCTCAACGGGCTGCTGCCGGATACCGCGGCAGCTCTACGCCGATCTGCGCGCGCGGCCGGTGATCGGCAGCATGGTCGAACTCGCGGAATGGGACGCCTTCTGTCGCCACGCAATCAATGGCGCGGCGGCGCGGCGCTGCATGTCGACACCGGCATGAACCGGCTCGGCATCTCCGCGAACGAAGCGGCCGCGCTGGCGCCGCGCATCCGCGCGGAAAACCACGGCATCACGCTGCTGATGAGCCACCTCGCCTGCTCCGAAGATGCCGGACGCATCCGCTCAACGCCCGGCAGATCGAGGCCTTCCGCGAAGTGCGCATCCTCTATCGCGGCATCCCCTCCTCGCTCGCCAATTCGTCCGGCATTTTCCTCGGCGCCACCGCGCATTGCGACATGGTGCGCCCGGGCGTCGCGCTCTACGGCGTCAATCCGACCCCGGGCGCAGAGCAATCCGATGCGGCCGGTGATCGAATTGCAGGCGCGCATCGTGCAGGTGCGCAACGTGCCGCGCGGCGAGACCGTCGGCTACGACGCCGCCTGGACCGCCAAGCGCGCGACCCGCATCGCGGTGGTCGCGGTCGGCTATGCCGACGGCTATCTGCGCGCGGCCAGCGCCTCCGATGTGGCGCCCGGCGGCGACGCCATCGTCGCCGGCCAGCGCTGCCCGCTGGCCGGCCGCGTCTCGATGGATCTGCTGGCGATCGACATCACCGATCTGCCCGACAACGCCGCGCGGCGCGGCGACCTCGTCACGCTGATCGGCGACGAGATCACCGTCGATGACGTGGCCAACGCCGCCGGCACCATCGGCTACGAGGTGCTCACCAGCCTCGGCCGGCGCTATCACCGGGTTTATCGGGGCGACTGAGAACGGCCCGCTTTACCCCTGAAATTAGCACTTTCGTAAAGAATGTTCTTGTAATGTTCTCATGGCCGTTTTAGCGTCCTGAGCAGCGATTACAGGGCGATTCCCCGATGTCCAAGCGCAATCTGAGCTTCATCTGCCAGAACTGCGGCGCGGCGGCGTCCCGCTGGCAGGGCAAATGCGAGGCCTGCGGCGAGTGGAATACGCTTGCCGAGGAAGGCGCCGACCGGCCGGCCGGGCCGGGCCGCAAGCCCGGCAAAGGCCGCCTGTTCGCGCTCGAGCCGCTGGCCGGCGAGGCGCATGACGCGCCGCGCCTGCCCTCCGGCATCGCCGAATTCGACCGCGTCACCGGCGGCGGCTTTGTGCGCGGCTCGGTGCTGCTGATGGCCGGCGATCCCGGCATCGGCAAATCGACGCTGCTGCTCCAGGCCGCCGCCGCGCATGGCGCGCGCCGGCCACCGCGCGGTCTATATCTCCGGCGAGGAAGCGGTCGCGCAGGTGCGGCTGCGCGCCGAGCGGCTGGGCCTTGCGCGATGCCGCGGTCGAACTCGCGGCCGAGACCTCGGTCGAGGACATCATCGCCACCCTGTCCGAGGGCAAGACGCCGCGGCTGATCGTCATCGATTCGATCCAGACCATGTGGACCGAGCTGGTCGAATCCGCGCCCGGCACGGTGACGCAAGTGCGCGGCGCGGCGCAGGCGCTGATCCGCTTTGCCAAGCGCTCCGGCGCCGCCATCATTCTGGTCGGCCATGTCACCAAAGACGGCCAGATCGCCGGCCCGCGCGTGGTCGAGCACATGGTCGATGCCGTGCTCTCGTTCGAGGGCGAAGGCTCGCACCAGTTCCGCATCCTGCGCGCGGTGAAGAACCGCTTCGGCCCGACCGACGAGATCGGCGTGTTCGAGATGACCGGCGCGGGCCTGCGCGAGGTCGCCAATCCGTCCGAGCTGTTCCTGTCGGCGCGCGATCTCGGCTCGCCCGGCACCGCGGTGTTCGCCGGCATCGAAGGCACGCGGCCGCTGCTGGTCGAAATCCAGGCGCTGGTGGCGCCGACGTCGCTGGGCACGCCACGGCGCGCCGTGGTCGGCTGGGACCCGAGCCGGCTGTCGATGGTGCTGGCGGTGCTGGAGGCCCATTGCGGCGTGAAGCTCGGCGGCCACGACGTTTACCTTAACGTCGCCGGCGGCCTGCGCATCCAGGAGCCGGCGGCCGATCTGGCCGCCGCCGCCGCGCTTGGTCTCCTCGCTCGCCAATGCGCCGCTGCCGGCCGACGCGGTCTATTTCGGCGAGGTGTCGCTGTCCGGCGCCATCCGGCCGGTGGCGCAAGCGCCCGCCCGGCTCAAGGAAGCCGCCAAGCTCGGCTTTACCCGCGCCATCGTGCCGGAAGCCGCGCGCGCGGAAGCCGGCGACGGCGGCCTCAAGATCACCGACGTGGCAAGCCTTGCCAGCCTGGTCGCCGATATCGCCGCCCGCGGCAACCAAGCGCTCCGGCCGATAAAACCCGTGGACAAGACGGGTGACGGCACCGTGACGCCCCGCTATACACGGGGCGTCGAAACCGCCTCCGCGCGGCCTTCTCAAGCAGGTCCGCGCCAGAGCAGAAACAGGCGTAAAATTAAGCACTTAAGGCCGACATTGCCGCCCTCGCCGGGAGCCGCTATGGCTTTCCCGGATTCGCCGCCCCAACTGCGTGGCAAGCCTCGCTTTCACCCGCGGAGCGCCTGAGACCCGATGCCGATCACGCTGCTCGACATCATTCTCCTGGTGGTCATGTTGATCTCCGGCCTGCTCGCCATGATCCGCGGCTTCATGCGCGAGATCCTGTCGATCGGCGCCTGGGGCATCGCCGCGCTGGTCACGCTCTATTCCTATTCGCGCGTGCTGCCGATCGCCAAGCAATACGTCAACAGCGACATGGTGGCGGCCGGCGTCAGCATCGGCGCGCGTCTTCCTGCTCACGCTGCTGATCGTCTCGATCATCACCGTGCGCATTTCCGACATGATTCTCGACAGCCGGGTCGGCGCGCTCGACCGCACGCTCGGCTTCCTGTTCGGGCTCGGCCGCGGGCTGATCATCGTGGTGGTCGCCTTCCTGTTCTTCGCCTGGCTGGTGCCCGACCGCAGCCAGCCGGAATGGGTGCGCGGCGCCAAGTCGAAGGTCGTGTTGCAAAGTACGGGACAATGGCTGATGTCCATGTTGCCGGACGACCCCGAAAGCACCATCTTGAAGCGGTTGAAGCGGCAGAAGCCGGAAGACCAGGAACCGCCCGATGCCAGCCCCGACCGGAAGTCGGAACTGAGTCCAAGGACCGGAACCCTCTAGCGATGCAAGATCGCAAGCCCGACGAAACGCTGAGCCGCAGGCGCCGAATTCGATCCGGACGCCGACCGGCTACGCGAAGAATGCGGCGTGTTCGGCATCTTCGGCCATCCCGACGCCGCCGCCATCACCGCGCTCGGCCTGCACGCGCTCCAGCATCGCGGCCAGGAAGCCGCCGGCATCGTCTCCTTTCGACGGCAAGCGTTTCCATTCCGAACGCCGCCTGGGCCTGGTCGGCGACACCTTCGCCCGCCGCGAAGTGATCGACCGCCTGCCCGGCACCACGGCCATCGGCCATGTGCGCTATTCGACCACCGGCGAAACCATTCTGCGCAACGTGCAGCCGCTGTTCGCCGAGCTCAATGCCGGCGGCTTCGCCATCGGCCATAACGGCAACCTCACCAACGGCATCAAGCTGCGGCGCGATCTGGTGCACGAAGGCGCCATGATGCAGTCGACCACCGACACCGAGGTGATCCTGCATCTGGTGGCGCGCGCGCAAGCGCAACCGCTTCGTCGACCGCTTCATCGAAGGCCTGCGCCAGCTCGAAGGCGCCTATGCCTTCGTCGGCATGACCAACAAGAAGCTGGTCGGCGCGCGCGACCCGCTCGGCATCCGCCCGCTGGTGATCGGCAAGCTCGACGGCTGCCCGATCCTGGCCTCCGAGACCTGCGCGCTCGACATCATCGGCGCGCAATACGTGCGCGACGTCGAGAACGGCGAGGTGGTGATCTTCGACGAGGACGGCGCGCAGTCGCACAAGCCGTTCCCGCCGATGCCGGCGCGGCCCTGCATCTTCGAATACATCTATTTCTCGCGGCCGGATTCCATCGTCGGCGGCCGCCACGTCTACGACGTGCGCAAGACCATGGGCGCGGAGCTGGCGCGCGAAGCGCCAGGTCGAGGCCGACGTGGTCGTGCCGGTGCCGGATTCCGGCGTGCCGGCGGCGATCGGCTTTGCGCAGGAGTCCGGCATCCCCTACGAGCTCGGCATCATCCGCAACCACTATGTCGGCCGCACCTTCATCCAGCCGACGCAGGCGATCCGCGATCAGGGCGTGCGCATGAAGCACTCCGCCAACCGCGCGGTGGTCGCCGGCAAGCGCATCGTGCTGGATCGACGACTCGATCGTGCGCGGCACCACCTCGCGCAAGATCGTGCAGATGATGCGCGATGCCGGCGCCAAGGAGGTGCATTTCCGCATCGCCTCGCCGCCGATCACGCATCCCGGATTATTACGGCATCGACACGCCCGAGCGCGACAAGCTGCTCGCCGCCACCCACGATCTCGAAGGCATGCGCCAGTTCATCGGCGCCGATTCGCTGGCCTTCCTGTCGGTCGACGGCATCTACCGCGCCATGGGCTTTGCCGGCCGCGATCCGGTGCGGCCGCAATTCACCGACCATTGCTTCACCGGCGATTATCCGACGCCGCTCACCGACCAGGCCGCGCAGGAAGCAAGCCCGCGGCAATTGTCGCTGCTGCGCGCGAAGCGTCATCCTGGATGTCCGGCATTCACTCGCGCCAGGGCGTATCCCGGATGGCATGTCCGAAACCCCTCTCCGACCGCATCGCGCTGGTCACCGGCGCCTCGCGCGGCATTGGCGCGGCGCTGGCGCTTGCAGCTCGCGCAGGCCGGCGCCCATGTCGTCGCGGTGGCGCGCACGGTGGGCGGGCTGGAGGAACTCGACGACAAGATCAAGGCGGCGGGCGGCTCGGCCACGCTGGTGCCGCTCGATATGAAGGATAGCGAGGGCATCGCGCGGCTCGCGCTGGCGCTCAACGAGCGCTACGGCCGGCTCGACGTGCTGGTCGGCAATGCCGGCATTCTGCGCACGCCGACGCCGCTCGGCCATATCGAGCCGAAGGACTGGGACGAGATTTTCGCCGTCAATGTCACCGCCAACTGGCAGCTCATCCGCGCGTTCGATCCGCTGCTGCAAGCTGTCCGACGCCGGCCGCGCGGTGTTCATCACCTCGGCACTGGCCACATTGGCGCGCCCCTATTTCGGCTCCTATGCGGTGTCCAAAGCCGCGCTCGACATCATGGTGCGCACCTATGCCGCCGAAAACGCGAGCACCAAAGTGCGCGCCAATCTGTTCAGCCCGGGCCAGACCCGCACGCGCATGATGGCGACGGCATTTCCCGGCATCGATCCGATGACGCTGCCGACGCCGGAGGAAGTCGCGCAAAACGATCGTGCCGCTGTGCCTGCCGGCATGCACGGAGAACGGCAAGCTGTACGAATTCCGCAGCGGAAAGTTTCTGGAATTCCGCGCGCCGGCCTAGGGCGTACACTCATAAATTAGGTTGTATTGTCTGCTGTTACCCCAATAGCAGACAACATGTTGCGTTGCCGCGATTGTCCGCTATGTGCCATAAGCGGACATTCTTGATCGGCATCCCCGAAAGGTTCGTCATCCGGAGCGATGAATTAGTTGCTTTCGTTCGGGATCGCGCGGCCAAAAATGGCGAATACCGCCGCCAACAGGCATCCGGCTACGATGCCGAAGGTGAGGTTCAGAATCAGAGTGAGGCCGAAAGTGGCGATCAGCACGACGGCCGCGCGCCAGTCGCGAAGTAACCGCAGAAACTCTCCCTTCTCCGCCATGTTCCAGCAAACCACCACCAAAACGCCTGCCAGCGCCGAAAGTGGAATGAAGCTCAGCCAAAGGCGCGGCGACAAGCATGAAAATCAGAATGAAAACGGCATGCATGATCCCGGCCAGCGGGCTGCGCGCCCCGGCGCGGATATTCGTTGCCGTGCGCGCGATCGTTCCCGTCACGCTGATCCCGCCGAAGAAAGCGGACGCCACGTTCGCGATACCCTGCGCCACAAGCTCCATATTGTAACGATGCTTGCGCCCGGTCATGGCGTCGGCGACCTTGGCCGAGAGCAAGCTTTCCACCCCGCCCAGCAGGGTGAAAGACAATGCCGCCGGCAAGATTTCCAGTAGACAGCGATGGCGTGAATCGTCGGCAATTGTGGCATCGGTAGGCCGCGCGGCACGCCGCCGAAATGGCTGCCGATTGTTTCGATCGGCAGGTGGCAGCAGCAGCGCGGCAACCGAAGCGACCGCGACGGCGATCAGCATTCCGGGCCACGCCGGCCGCCAACTCCGGAGGGCAAAGATCAGCGCCGCCGAGCCGACACCGACGCCGAAAGCTGCCGGGCTGAAAGTCGGCAGCGCTTGGCCGAGCGCTACAAGCTTTGGGAAAAACGGGCCGGGCTCGACGCCAGACAACGTCAGACCGCTGAGATCCTTTAGCTGGCTGGCGAATATGGTGACTGCAATGCCGCAGGTGAATCCCACGGTCACTGCATGCGGAATGTAGCGAATGAGTGAGCCTAGCCGCGATAGTCCGATCAGGATCAACATCAGTCCCGAGAGCAATACCGTGAGCAGCAGACCCTCAACGCCGAACTTAACAACCGTTGCCGCCACGAGAACGATGAATGCGCCGGCGGGGCCGCCGATCTGAAACCGGCTGCCTCCCAACATGGACACCACAAGTCCACCGATGATCGAGGTATAGAGCCCCCGTTCCGGCGGCACCCCAGAGGCCACGGCGATGGCCATTGACAGCGGGAGAGCGACAACGGCGACGGTAAGCGCCGCCATAACATCATGACGGAAGGAGCGGAAGCTATAACCTTCGGTCAGGACCGTGGCGAGCTTCGGGCGATAAAGATGCGCGGTGGCGGTGCCGTCAGGCATCGAGGGCAAGCCGATTTATAGAACGCATATGTTAGTTCAGCCTAGCCAATCTGCTTGACCGTGCGAGGACACTACATTGATTTTAGATCGGTGTCTCTGGGGCCGAATGTCCGCTTTGGGTCATTAGCGGACAACCGCCCCGGGGCCAAAATTAACCTTTGTCCGCTGTCGCTCAAAAGCGGACATCGGGCCGCGCATCAAAGGCAGCATTAGGCTCGCCGTTTATGAGCTCACGCCTCAGTGCTTTCGCTTCGCCCGGCCTTTGAACGGGTTGTCCTTCTCGCGCAGCGTCAAGCGGATCGGCGTGCCGGGAAGCTCGAAGCTCTCGCGCAGCGAATTCACCAGATAGCGCTTGTAGGCGTCGGGCACGGCGTCGGCGCGGGTGCAGAACACCACGAAACTCGGCGGCCGCGCTTTCGCCTGCGTGATGTAATTGAGGCGCAGCCGTGCGCCCCGACACCGCCGGCGGCGGATGCGCGTCGACCGCGTGCTCGAACCAGCGATTGAGCGCCGAGGTCGGCACGCGCTTGTTCCACACCGCGAAGGCATCGACGATCGCCTGCATCAGCCGGTCGAGACCCTCGCCGGTGATGGCCGACACCGCCACCAGCGGCACGCCCTTCATCTGCATGAGCTTCTCGTCGGCCTGCTCGCGCAATTTGCCGATGGCGCCGGCGGTCTTTTCCTTCAGGTCCCATTTGTTGACCGCGATGACGATGGCGCGGCCTTCCTGCTCGACCAGATCGGCGATGCGCTGGTCCTGCTCCTCGAAGGCGTTCTCCGACGTCGAGCAGCACCACCACGACTTCGGCGAAGCGCACCGCGTTGAGCGCATCGGCAACCGACAGCTTTTCCAGCTTCTCGTCGACGCGCCCGCGGCGCCGAATGCCGGCGGTATCGTGGATGCGGAATTTCTGGCCATGCCAGTCGAGATCGACCGCGATGGCGTCGCGCGTGGTGCCGGCTTCCGGCGCGGTCAGCAGGCGCTCCTCGCCGATCAGCCGGTTGACCAGCGTGGATTTGCCGGCATTCGGGCGTCCGACAATGGCGACGCGGATCGGATGCGGTCCGGACGGTTCGGCGGCAGCCTGCGCCGCCTTCGCGGTTTGCGCCGGCAGCGCAGCGCGCAACGCATCGTAGAGATCGGACAGGCCCTCATTGTGCTCGGCGGAAATCGCCACCGGATCGCCGAGGCCGAGCGCATAGGCATCCAGCCGCCCGGCTTCGCCGGCGGTGCCTTCCATCTTGTTGGCGATCAGCACGGCCGGCTTGCCGGATTTGCGCACCAGTTCGGCGAAGGCCCGGTCGGCCGGGCGTCGGCCCGACGCGCGCGTCGATCATGAAGAAGATGGCGTCGGCCTGCGCCATCGCGGTTTCGGTCTGCGCCCGCATGCGGCCGGTGAGGCTTTCGGGCGCCGACTGCTCGAGGCCCGCGGTATCGATCACGGTGAAATCGAGATCGCCGAGCCGGCCCTCGCCTTCGCGGCGGTCGCGCGTCACGCCCGGCCGGTCGTCGACCAGCGCGACGCGCCGGCCGACCAGCCGGTTGAACAACGTCGACTTGCCGACATTGGGCCGGCCGATAATGGCGATGGTGAAGCTCATGGGCAGCGGTCCGGCCCACGCGAAGCGGGCGAGGCTCTCTTAGCCTGACAATGACTTTAGCGCGAGAAGGTGCCGGGCGGCGGCGGCGACGACGGCCAGGGAGCCGTGCTCGAACTCTGCCCGGTGCCGGCTTGCTGCGCGGCGGCGTATTCGGCCAGGGCTCGAGCTGCTGCTGGTCGCTGCTCTGATCGCTTTGGCCGCCGGCTGCACGGTGATCTGCGTCGGCGCATGCTGCCGCCGAGCGCGGCTTCGGCTTGCGCTTGGGTTTCGGCTTCGGCTCGTCCGGCCGGAGCGATTGCAGCCGTCTTGCTCGCTGGCGCGGCGCGGCCTTGCCGTCCGGCGTCGGCGGCGGCGCCGGCGGCTCGCAGGCGCCAGCGCGGTCTCCGGCGGCGGCTGGTTGCCCTTCAGGTATTCGGGCGGAATGCCTTGCGTGACGCCCGGCACGCCTTCCGGAAACACCTCCTTGCGCTCGCCCGGCAGTTTTTTCTTCTCGTTGAGGCCGAACACGTCGAGCTTGTCCATGTCGAAATTCGGATTCGCAGCCGGCAAGCACCGGCGCGACCGCAAGCAACCCGGCCAGCAAAACGATGCGATGCATGCGGCGCATGGACTGATCCTCAACTCTTGCCGTCGGCGGCGATCAGCGCCGAAAGCACGTCGGCGCGCGCGCGGGTGCCCGGCGGCGTCTCGCCATCGTTCGCGATCATATCGATATAGCGGCGCGCGGCGGTGAAATCGTGATTGCGCCAGGCCGACAGCGCCAGCAATTCGCGCGCGTTGTGGCGGAAGGTGCGGCCCGGCTCGGCGGCGGCATCGAGACGGCGCGCATGTCGGCAAGCGGCGCGCTGTCCACCATCAGCATGCCGGCGCGCACGGCGGCGAGATCCTGCAAGGTGGCGCCGAGCGAACTATCGGCGGCGAGTTCGTCGTAGGCCTTCACGGCGTCGGCCGGCTTGACCTGCGCGAGCTCGGCGGCGGCGCGCAAGCGCGCCAGCGTGCGATAGCCGGCCGGCGCCTCGGTGGCGATTTTGGCGAAAGCGGCTTCCGCCTCGGCGTGCTTGCCGGCCTCGCTCAAGCGTCAGCGCGGACTCGAATTGCGGCGCCGGCGGCGGCGGCTTTCTTGGCTTCCCAATATTCATAGCCGCGCCAGGCGCCGATACCGGCGACGATCAGGACGGCGGCGGCGATGATGTAGATGCTGTAGCGATCCCACAGCTTTTGCAGCCGTTCGCGCCGGACTTCCTCGTCCACTTCATGAAAAATATCGGCCACGAACTGCTCCCAAACCCGCCAAAACCCGTCCCCGGGGCGAACGGCGGCGTAACCTAACGATGTGGCGGGCCCAAGGCAAAGCCTGTGCCGGACAATCGTTAAGATTTCAGGAGCGCTTCTAAGGCTTTTTGCCCTTCATCGGATAGACGTGCTCGGGGCCCGGAAAGGCGCGCGCGCGCACGTCGGCGGCGTAATCGGCCACCGCCTTCTCGATGCCGGGGCCGAGATCGCCATAGCGCTTGACGAATTTCGGCACCCGCGGCGACAGGCCGAGCATGTCCTCCAGCACCAGGATCTGCCCGTCGCAGGCCACGCTCGCGCCGATGCCGATGGTGGGAACGCGCACCGCCGCGGTGAGCTTGCGCGCCAGCGGCTCCGCCACCGCCTCGATCACCACCGCGAAGGCGCCGGCCTCGGCCACCGCCAGCGTATCGTGCCTCGAAGCGCGCCCAGTCGGCCTCCTCGCGCCCCTGCGCGCGGAACGAGCCGATCGTGTTGATCGCCTGCGGCGTGAGGCCGACATGCGCCATCACCGGCACGCCGCGCTCGACCAGGAAGGCGATCGTCTCCGCCATGCGCGTGCCGCCTTCGACCTTGATGGCGCCGCAGCCGGTTTCCTTGAGCACGCGCGCGGCGTTCATGAAGGCCTGTTCCTTCGAGGCCTCGTAGGAGCCGAACGGCATATCGACGACGACCAGCGCGCGCTTGGAGCCGCGCATCACCGCGTGGCCTTGCAGGATCATCATCTCCAGCGTGACCGGCACGGTCGTCTCCAGCCCGTGCATCACCATGCCGAGCGAGTTGCCGACCAGGATCACGTCGCAATATTTATCGACCAGCCGCGCGGTGTGGGCGTGATACGACGTCAGGCACACGATCGGCTCGCCGCCCTTGCGGGCGAAAATATCCGGAGCGGTGAGCCGCTTGATCTCGTCCTGCACCGACACGCTGCTACCTCCCGAACACCGGCACGCCGATGACCATCGGATGGAAGGCAAAGCCGAGCGCGAGATAGATGACGATGCCGATCGCGACGACGATGACGTCGTTGGTCCAGCCGGCGGGCGCGCGATACGCGCCGAGATCGCCGCGCCGCTTGGCGGCGATGCGGGCATAGACGCCCCAGGCCAGAAACGATCCGAACAGCAGGATCGAGCCGAGATCGCCGTTCGACAGCAGATGCGCCAGCGCCCAGGTCTTGACGCCGGCCAGCATCGGATGCTTGAGCCTGGTCTTGATGTGGCTCGGAATGAAGGCGGCGGTGAAAAAAATCACCGCGAACAGCATCAGGCCGATGGTGATGTGCCGCATGAAGGCCGGCGGCGACCAGACCTGGATCCAGTCATGCGCGCGGTATTGCCCATAGCCGTAGACGATCAGCACCAGGCCGATCAGCGCCACCAGCGCGAACACTGCGCGATAGCCGTTGCCGAGGCGCGCGATCGCCGAGGCGCGCGCGCCGCGGAACGTCACGAAAGTATGGGCGCCGAGAAATACGACCAGGCCGAGAATGAGGACGCCTAAACCCATGCTATCCTCGCATCGCACGCAAAGTTTTCACACGCGCCGCAGTAGAGGATAGTGCCGGTCAATGCAAGTCGACCGCCAGGATATCGCGATGACCACGCCTGCGCCGTATCGTTCAAACGCTTCTATCTGCGTGTTCGCTTGCTGGCGGCGTGCTGCCCGCGCCAGCCCAAGATCTGGCCGCCGAAAACCGTGCGCATCCTGGTGCCGTTCGGCGCCGGCTCGACGCCGGACATCGTCGCCCGCATCGTCGCCGACGGACTGTCGGCGAAATATCCGCAGCAGCATTTTCGTGGTCGAGAACAAGCCGGGCGCCAGCGGCAATCTCGGCACCGACGCGGTGGCCAAGGCCGCGCCCGACGGCGCCACCATCGGCATCAGCATCGGCGGGCCGCTCGCCATCAATACGCTGCTGTTTTCGAACCTGCCTTACGATCCGCACAAGGATATCGCGCCGATCACCCAGCTCGTCACGCAGCCGAGCGTGCTCGCGGTCAATCCGGAACTCAAGGTCAACAGGTCGCCGAACTGGTGGCGCTGCTCAAAGCCAATCCCGGCAAATACAATTTCGCCTCGATCGGCAACGGCTCGCTGTCGCATCTCGCGATGGAGGCGGTCGCCATCAAAGCCGGCACCAAACTGGTGCACGTGCCCTATGCCAGTTCGCCGCAGGCCATCACCGCGGTCATGCGCGGCGACGCGCAGATGGCCTGCCTGCCGGCGATTTCGGTGACGCCGCAGGCCAACGCCGGCAAGGTGAAAATCCTCGCCGTCTCGACCGCCAAGCGCTCGCCTTTTCTGCCGGACGTGCCGACGCTGAAGGAAAGCGGCATCGACGTGGAAGCCGATGCCTGGAACGGCCTGATCGCGCCGGGCGGCACGCCCAAGGCGATCATCGACAGGATCAATGCAGGACGTGGTCGCGATCATCAAGCAGCCGGCGGTGCGCGACAAACTGGCGGCGCAATTGATGGAGCCGGCCGGCTCGACGCCGGAGGAATTCCGCGCGCGCATCGACGGCGAGATCGCGCGCTGGGCGCCGGTGATCAAGGCGGCGAATGTGAAGATCAATTAAGCGCGGCTTTATTCTTTTCACGTCCTTGATGTCGGTGAAGACGATCCCGGGCGCGCGCTCGCGCGTGTAATCGAGGATGAACTGGTTGCGCGCCATGAACACGCGGTCGCCGTCGAGATCCTCGGCGACGCTGGAATAATTGGCCTGCACGAAATCGTCGAGTTTCTTGTCGTCGGCGCAGGCGATCCAGCGCGCCAGCTGGAATTCCGGCGTCTCGAAACCGATGTCGAGGCCGTATTCGTCGCCCAGCCGCACCTTGAGCACGTCGAGCTGCAACGGGCCGACCACGCCGACCAGCGCCGGCGCGCCGTCGAGCGGGCGGAACACCTGCACCACGCCCTCCTCCGCCATCTGCTGCAGCGCCTCTTTCAGCTTCTTGGCCTTCATCGGATCGCCGAGCTTGACGCGGCGCAGAATTTCCGGCGCGAAATTCGGCACGCCGAGGAAGGCGATCTCCTCGCCTTCGGTCAGCGTATCGCCGATGCGCAGCGTGCCGTGATTGGGGATGCCGACCACGTCGCCGGCATAGGCCTCGTCGGCGAGCGCGCGATCCTGCGCGAAAAAGAACTGCGGCGCCGACAGCGTGATCGGCTTGTCGGTGCGCACCAGCTTCGCCTTCATGCCGCGCCGCAGCTTGCCCGAGCACAGCCGCGCGAAGGCGATGCGGTCGCGGTGGTTGGGATCCATGTTGGCCTGGATCTTGAACACGAAGGCGGTCATGGCGCCTTCGTGCGCGTCGATGGTGCGCTTGTTGGACACTTGCGCGCGCGGCGGCGGCGCGAAGCTCGGCGAGCGCGTCGAGCAGATCCTTGACGCCGAAATTCTTCAAGGCCGAGCCGAAGAACACCGGCGTCAGATGGCCCTCGCGGAACGAATCGAAATCGAAGCGCCGGCAGGCGTCCTTGACCAGCGCCAGTTCCTCGCCGATCGCCTTGGCGTCGAGCATCGGGTTTTTCGCGGCCAGCGCCGCCAGATCGAGCGGCTGCGGCGGCGCGGTCTTGCCGTCCTCGTTCAGCAGCCGCATCTCGCCGGTCGCGAGATCGTAGGTGCCGGCGAAATCGCGGCCGCGTCCGATCGGCCAGGTCATCGGCGCGGTGTCGAGCGCCAGCGTCTTCTCGATCTCGTCGAGCAGCTCGAACGGATCGCGGCTCTCGCGGTCCATCTTGTTGATGAAGGTGATGATCGGGATGTCGCGCAGCCGGCAGACCTCGAACAGCTTGCGGGTGCGCGCCTCGATGCCCTTGGCGGCGTCGATCACCATCACCGCCGAGTCGACCGCGGTGAGCGTGCGGTAGGTGTCCTCGGAGAAGTCCTCGTGGCCCGGCGTGTCGAGCAGATTGAACACGCGGCCGTCGTAGTCGAAGGTCATCACCGAGGTGACGACCGAAATGCCGCGCTCGCGCTCGATCGCCATCCAGTCCGAGCGGGTCGAGCGGCGGTCGCGCTTGGCCTTGACCTGGCCGGCGAGATTGATGGCGCCGCCGAACAGCAGCAGCTTCTCGGTCAGCGTGGTCTTGCCGGCGTCGGGGTGCGAAATGATCGCGAAGGTGCGCCGGCGCTCGACTTCGGCCGCGAGCGGCGTCAGCGGCATCGAATCGGCGGCGGCGAGCGGCTTGTTCATGGCGCGGCATGTGGCAGGGAAAGCCCAGTGGATCAAGAGGTGCAAGCCCCGGTACCCGTTCGTCCCCGCGAAAGCGGGGACCCAGAGTCACAAATCGCCGACTCTCAATTGTAGCCCTGGATTCCCGCTTGCGCGGGAATGAGCGGAATACTGCTAACGCTTCACAGCTTCAACGTACTCATCCGGCTTGAAACCGACCAGCAACTTGCCGCCGCCAAGCTCCAGCACCGGCCGCTTGATCATCGACGGCTGCGCCAGCATCAGCGCGATGGCTTTCTTCTCGGTGACGCCGTCTTTGTCCTTGTCGGGCAGTTTCCTGAACGTCGTGCCGGCGCGGTTGAGCAGTGTCTCCCAGCCGGCCTTCTTCGCCCAGCCTTCGAGCTTGGCGCGCTCGATGCCGGCGGTCTTGTAATCATGGAAGGCGTAGGCGACGCCGTCTTGTCGAGCCAGGCGCGCGCCTTCTTCATGGTGTCGCAGTTCTTGATGCCGTAGATGGTGATGGGCATTTAAGGTCACGCTTTCACTATCGGTAACCGCCGCTAGCACGCTCGGCGATCAACAGTCCAGATTTTACCAGTTCTCAAAACGGCATGCAGCTCGGCGGACTTATTCCCCTCTTCATCCCGTTCTATTGACGCTAGCCAAAACCACGGTGGTGCGCACCGACACTGGTGACCGCTATCGTCATCATCATCTTCAGGCAGAGACAGAATCTCGTCACAGGTAAGGCACCTTACATGGAACCTTCCACAGCGATCACATTTGCCGACGTAATGCAAAAAAGACACACTTGTTCGCGCTTCCTTATGAAAACTGCCAATAGATTTAAGAGCCAAAGATAATTTCGGATAGCCATCCTAAAAAATCCGACTACCCTTGCAGCGCGAGTTTTTGCATCGCGGCCACGTCGAGGGATCAAAATTTTCTATGTGATCCAAGGGTACCAAGCAGATCGAGACCGCCATTTGTGCCCTTTTCTCAGCAGCCTTTGTGTGGCCAACGGGGCAGATTAAATAGCCATGCGTTGCGCCAACATCCTCCATCAATCCTCGAAACGCCTCCACGTCCGTCACATCAATTTTTCGCTTCCGTTTCTTTGCATCAACGATAATACGACGAGTGTTATCCGTGTCATGTCGAGCATCAATCAACACATCGACCTGTCTGCTTCGGCCACTAATCCTGCCAGCAACCCGTACATTCGGGGTGACGCATAAATCAGTCGAAATGTTATCTGCCATCATGCGAGCAATCATTCGCTCGTAGATCTGCCAATCTTTTGTCGAAGGCTGTTTCATATCCTTAGTGGCTAGGCCAAAGGACCGAGACGGTCACTCCCACTCAATCGTCCCCGGCGGCTTGCTCGTCACGTCATAAACGACGCGGTTGACGCCCTTGACCTCGTTGATGATGCGGGTCGCCACGCTGCCGATGAATTTCATGTCGAAGGGATAGAAATCCGCCGTCATGCCGTCGGTCGAGGTCACCGCGCGCAGGCCGACCACGAAATCATAGGTGCGGCCGTCGCCCATGACGCCGACGGTCTTGACCGGCAGCAACACGGCGAAGGCCTGCCAGATGTCGTCGTAGAGACCGGCGCGGCGGATTTCCTCGATGTAGATTTCGTCGGCCAGCCGCAGGATGTCGCATTTCTCTTGCGTGATGGCGCCGGGAATGCGGATCGCCAGCCCCGGCCCCGGGAACGGATGGCGGCCGACGAAGGCCTCCGGCAAGCCGAGTTCGCGGCCGAGCGCCCTCACCTCGTCCTTGAACAATTCGCGCAACGGCTCGACCAGCTTCATCTTCATGCGCTCGGGCAGGCCGCCGACATTGTGGTGCGACTTGATGGTGACCGACGGCCCGCCGGTGAACGACACGCTTTCGATCACGTCCGGGATAGAGCGTGCCTTGCGCGAGGAATTCGGCGCCGCCGATCTTCTTGGCCTCGGCGTCGAACACGTCGATGAACAATTTGCCGATGGTCTTGCGCTTCTGCTCGGGATCGTCGACGCCGTCGAGCGCCTTGAGGAACAGTCGCCTCGGCGTCGACGTGCACCAGCGGGATGTTGTAGCTGTCGCGGAACAGCGTCACGACCTTCTGCGCCTTCGGCGAGCCGCAGCAGGCCGTGATCGACGAACACGCAGGTGAGCTGCTCGCCGATCGCTTCGTGGATCAGCACCGCGGCGACCGCCGAGTCGACGCCGCCGGACAGGCCGCAGATCACGCGGCCCTTGCCGACCTGCTTGCGGATTTTCTCGATCGCCTCGTCCTTGAAGGCGCGCATGGTCCAGTCGCCGGTAAGGCCCGCCACCTTGCGCACGAAATTGCGCAGCAGCGCCGCGCCGTGCGGCGTGTGCATCACCTCGAGATGGAATTGCGTGGCGTAGAATTTGCGCGCGTCGTCGCCGATGATCGAGATCGGCGCAGTTGGGCGAGATGCCGAGCACGCTTGAAAGCCTTCGGGCAGCTTGGTCACGCGGTCGCCGTGGCTCATCCAGACCGGATATTTCTCGCCCTTGTTCCAGACGCCTTCGAAGATCGGGCTGTCGGCGACGACCTCGACTTCGGCGCGGCCGAATTCGCGGTGATGGCCGCCCTCGACCTTGCCGCCGAGCTGCGCCGCCATCGCCTGCTCGCCGTAGCAGATGCCGAGCACCGGCACGCCGGCGTCATAGATCGCCTTGGGCGCGAGCGGCGCATCCTTGTCGAGCACCGAGGCCGGCCCGCCCGACAGGATCACCGCCTTCGGCTTCATCGTGCGGAAGGCTTCTTCCGCCTTCTGGTAGGGCACGATCTCGCAATAGACCTTTTCCTCGCGCACCCGCCGCGCGATCAGCTGGGTGACCTGCGAGCCGAAATCGACGATCAGGACCTTGTCGTGCATTGACCGGCCGGTGCCGCCAACGGCGCCGGAATCGGCCCCGTTCGAGGCGGCTTTGTGGGATTGAGCTTGGGCTGCGGTCAAGGCGGCGTCAGGCTCCGGTTAACTAAGCCAGATTTCGACACATTCAGATAACCCTCCATTAGCCCGCCCGTGAGAGACAAGGGACGGAAAATTCGCCATTTCCACACGTTTGGGGACTTGAAGTTTGGCCTATCACGCCGACCATATGGCGCTTTCCGCTGCCGCGCGGCACCGACCGCCGCGCCGCGCTGTTCCGCGAGAGCCTCGGCCGAGACGGCCGAGCGCTGGGCGCTCGGCCCTGGCCTGGGCGCTGATGCCGGCGCGCATCGCGGGCTTGCCGAACCTCGCCCGGCTCTGCTTCGCGCGAATTTCTGGCGCCCGACTACGCCCTGCCCGATCCCGAGCGCGCGCTCGACAACCCGCCGGGCCTTGCCGGCATCGTGCACGACCTCTCGCTGCCGACGCTGCTCGCCGCCTATCGGCGCGGGCTCTATCCGCTCGCGCATATCGCGCCGCTGAAATGGTGGTCGCCGCCGCAGCGCTCGGTGCTGTTGTTCAAGGACTTCCACATCTCCAACAATCTGGCGCGGCTGATGCGGCAGGACCGCTACACCGTGACCTTCGACCGCGATTTCGAAGCGCGTGATCGCCGCCTGCGCCGGACGCCGCCAGGGCCGCTGGCATCTCACCTGGATCACGCCGCGCATCATGCGCGTCTATGCGGAAGCGTTCGACGCCGGCTATGCGCACATTCGTTCGAAGTCTGGAACAAAGCGGGCGAACTGGTCGCCGGCGGCTACGGCGTCGCCATCGGCGGCGCCTTCACCGCCGAGTCGCAGTTCACGCACGAGCCGAATGCGTCGAGCATCGGCATGACCGTGCTCAACTGGCATCTCGCGCAATGGGGCTACCGCTTCAACGACGGCAAGCTGATCGGGCCGCTGTGGACGAACATGGGTTTCCGCGACGTGCCGCGGCCGGAATTTCTTGCGCGGCTCGCCGAAGCCGTGCGCCAGCCCGGCAAGAGCGGCCGCTGGCAGGTCGAGGCCGATCTTGCGACAGTCTCGCACTGGCAGCCGGGATAGACGCGGCCGCTTACTCCAGGCCGTTATCGATCACGTTGCCCATCAGCGGGATTTTCGCAATCCAGCGGCGGATGCGCGAATGGTGCCGGTCTGATCCGACCGCAGCCACCTCGGCCGGATCGGGAATGGCGCCCGGCGGCACCGGATGATCGATCGGCATCGGCGCGGCGGCGTTGCGGCGACGGCGCGGCGGCGGTGGCGGCGCCAGCGCGATGGGCGCCGCGACAGGCGCGGGAGCGGCGGGCAGCCGGCGCCGGCAGTGGCTGCACGGCGGCCTGCTTGCGCGCAGGACGCGGGCGCAACCGCTAGTGCGCGCGGGCTTCGATGCGGCCTCGACCGGCGCCGGCTCCTTGCGATGCGTCGCCATGGCCTGCCGGACGGCATCCAGCCATTGCGTGTCGGACACGGCGGCTTCGCGGTGACCGCCAGCTCCGACGCAATCGGCGTCCTGATCGCGGGCGCCTGTTTGACGACTTGCTGCGGGCGCGGCTCGGCCTTGCGCTCGACCTGCTTCACCGGCGGCTTCGTTGCGTTCGGCCTTCGGCGCGGCCGGCGCCGCGGCCATGGCGGCGCGCCGTCGGTGCCTGTCGGCAGCCAGCAGCGCCTTGAACGCCGCCGTGGCGTCGGGATCGACCGCAGCCGCAATTTTGCTCGAACGTCTCGACATCGCGGCGCACCAGCATGCGCCGCGTGCCGGCGTCGACGCTCTTGTCGAGCATGGAGACGATGTTGGCGCGCAGGCTCTGGCAGGTCGTCTCGGGCGAGAAATTGGCGCGGTAGATCGAATAGGCGCTGGCGAGGCCGACCGGAACCGCCAGCAGCGAGCCGAGCATCTGCATCATCGTCACGATGCGCGTGAGCCGCGGCGGCCGCAGGTGCGGATAGGCGCCGGGCAATGGCGGCGCGGAATCGTGCGCCCCAGCGTGAAACGGCGGATCGCGCCTTGCCACCAGCATTCGAAGAACCCTCGCGATTGAGAACTCTCGAGGTTCCAATCACGCAATCAATCGCGGAGAAATTTGGCCGGGAATGCGGCGCAATCGGGGAATTCGCTTTACATTTCGTTACCGGGCGTTAACCGGCGGAACCTCAGCCGTGCCGCAACACGCGAGACGAAAAAGCCGTCGGTCTCGGTCGTGCGCGGCGTCATCAAGAGGCCCTCCTCCGACAGCCGCGCCGCCTTGGCAAACATGAACGCGCGCTCGCCCAGCGCATTGGCGACCTCGGCCGGCGGCTGGACCGAAAATTCCGGATGGCGCGCGAGAAACGCGCGCACCTGCGCGCCGTTTTCCTCGTCCAGCACCGAGCAGGTGACGTAGGCGATGCGCCCGCCGGCCTTGAGCAGCGGCACGGCGCGGTCGAGGATCTCGATCTGCTCCTTCTGGCGCTGCTCCAGCGCGCCGGGGCGCATGCGCCACTTGGCGTCCGGATTGCGCCGCCAGGCGCCGGTGCCGGTGCAGGGCGCGTCGATCAGCACCAGGTCGCAGCGGCCGGCTGAGATCGTCGAGCTCGCCGCCGACCGATTTCGGCGTGCGCACCTGCACATTGCGCGCGCCCGAGCGCTTGAGCCGGTCGTGGATCGGCGCCAGCCGCCGCTTGTCGTCGTCGGTGGCGAAGATCTGGCCCTTGTTCTCCATCATCGCCGCGAGCGCCAAGCGTCTTGCCGCCGGCGCCGGCGCAGAGATCGACCACCTGCTCGCCGGGCTTGGCGCCGGAAAACAGCGCGGCCAATTGCGAGCCTTCGTCCTGCAATTCGACCATGCCCTTGAGGAACGCCGGCTCGGCGTGGATCGCCGGGCTCTTGGCGTCGGCGGAAAGCCGTACGCGCAAGCCCCAGGGCGACCAGCGCGCGGGCTCCGGCTTCAAGTCGGACAGCATCGCGCGCCGCCTTGTCGCGGTTCGGCCTTCAACGTATTGACCCGCAGATCGAGCGGCGCGCGCGACGACAGCGCCGCGCCCTCCTCCGCGCGCGCATCGCCGAAAGCGCGCGTGAAATGCGGCTCGAGCCATTCCGGATAATCGCCGGCGACGTGCGCGGGCGCGCCCGCCATGTCGGCGGCATCGAGGCGCCGGCGCTCGTCGTCGCTCAGCGCCTCAGGCGCGTATTTCGCGCCGCTCGCCAGCTTGGCAATCGCCTCGCTGTCGAGCCCGCGCTCGCGCTTGAGCATGCCGAGCAGAATCGCGCGCGGCGTGTCGGCGCCCATCAGGAACGCGCTCGACGCGCGCCGGCGCAGCGCGTCGTAGACCAGCCCGGCGATGGCGGCGCGGTCGCCGGAGCCGGCGAAGCGATGCGCCAGCCCCCAGCTCTTGAGCGCGTCGGCGGCCGGGCGCCGCTCGCTCTCGATATTGCCGAAGACCTCGATGGCGGCGGCGAGCCGCGCGGCCGGCGTCATGTTGTAATACTCATGGCAATCCGAGCAGGATGCGGACGATGAAGATGACCCACATCGCGACCAGCACCAACGCGCCGATGCCATAATAGCCGCCGCGCCAGCGCGACATTGTTGCTGGTCACGTGCACATAGGCCTGCAGCACGCGAAAGATCACGAAAATCCACGCCAGCACCACGAACACAAGGTCGGCGTGATGCGTGATGATCGACAGAATGGTCAGGACGTAAAACAGCACCGGCAATTCGAACTGATTGGAAAACGCGTAGGCGAATTGCGTGGCGCGCACCGGCCAGTTCGGCTCGCGCAGGGCGATGTCTTTAAAGGGGTGTCACCGCGCCGCAGCGACGATGTCCGGTAATACATCATGCCGAACATCAGGCCGAAGGTGAGCAGCACCTCGACGAACAGCGGCAGCAGGATGAACGGAATGGCCATGGGATCACTCTGAATGAACGCTACTGAACTTTTTCAGCCCGCGCCCGGATAATTCGGGCTCTCGCGCGTGATGGTCACGTCGTGCACGTGGCTTTCGCGCAAGCCCGCGCCCGAGATGCGGATGAACTGCGCCTTGCCGTGGAAATCGTCCAGCGTCTTGGCGCCGACATAACCCATGGCGGCGCGCAAGCCGCCGGCGAGTTGGTGCAGCACGTTGGCGACCGGGCCCTTGTAGCCGACCTGGCCCTCGACGCCTTCCGGCACCAGCTTGAGCGCGTCCTTGATGTCCTGCTGGAAATAGCGGTCGGCCGAGCCGCGCGCCATGGCGCCGACCGAGCCCATGCCGCGATAGCTCTTGTAGGAGCGGCCCTGATAGAGAAACACCTCGCCCGGCGTCTCGTCGGTGCCCGCCAGCAGCGAGCCGACCATGGCGCAATCGGCGCCGGCGGCGAGCGCCTTGGCGAGATCGCCGGAATATTTGATGCCGCCGTCGGCGATCACCGGGATGCTGGACGTTTTCGCCGCCTCGACCGCATCCATGATGGCGGTGAGCTGCGGCACGCCGACGCCGGCGACGATGCGCGTGGTGCAGATCGAGCCGGGGCCGATGCCGACCTTGATGGCGTCGGCGCCGCAATCGATCAGCGCCTTGGCGCCTTCGGCGGTGGCGACATTGCCGGCCACCACCTGCACCGCGTTCGACAATTTCTTGATGCGGCTGACGGCGTCGAGCACGTAGCGCGAATGGCCGTGCGCGGTATCGACCACGACCAGATCGACGCCGGCCGCGATCAGCGCCTCGGTGCGCGCGAAGCCCTTGTCGCCGACCGTGGTGGCGGCGGCGACGCGCAAGCGGCCCTGCTCGTCCTTGCAGGCGTTCGGATTGGTGACCGCCTTCTCCATGTCCTTGACGGTGATCAGGCCGACGCAGCGATATTGGTTGTCCACCACCAGAAGCTTCTCGATGCGGTGCTGATGCAGCAGCCGCTTGGCCTCGTCCTGGCTCACGCCCTCGCGCACGGTGACGAGCTTGTCCTTGGTCATCAGCTCGGCGACGCGCTGTTTCGGATCGGTGGCAAAGCGCACGTCGCGGTTGGTGAGAATGCCGACCAGCTTTGCCGGCCTTGCCGTTGCCGCCGCCTTCCACCACCGGCACGCCGGAAATGCGGTTCTCCTTCATCAGGTCGAGCGCCTGCTGCAGCGTCGCGGTCGGCTCGATGGTGAGCGGGTTCACCACCATGCCGGACTCGAATTTCTTCACCTGGCGCACCTGCGCCGCCTGCACCTCCGGCTCCAGATTGCGGTGGATGACGCCGATGCCGCCGGCCTGCGCCATGGCGATGGCCATCTGCGCCTCGGTCACCGTGTCCATGGCGGAGGCGATGATCGGGATATTGAGCGGGATCGAGCGGGTGATGCGGGAGCGGATATCGACGTCGGACGGCAGCACCTCCGACAGGCCGGGCCTGATCAGCACGTCGTCGAAAGTGAGCCCTTCGCGCGGGCTTCCGTTGTTTTTTGCGGCCATCGCCAACTCCGTCTCACCCGAAAAGGCGAACAAGACCGGCTGCCGAAGGCTTATAAAATGCCTGCCGCGAGGGGTTCCTCGCGCGACGTCACGGCCCGCTTTTGGGTTGGCGTGGGTCGTTAGCACGCGAGGGCGCCGATTCCTAGGGCATTATCGAGACAAGGTTGTAGCGCTCTGCGGGGCAAGGAGCTGCGTTCGCGGATGGCTGTTATGACCTTGCAAAATGGCCTTCCTTCCGCCGCCGCTTTGCTGTTCAAGGGCCTTGCCTTGCGCCGGAAACCGCCCCTCGAGTCGTTCAATTCTCATGCGCGCTGACCGCATCGTTCCGCTGATCATCGCGGTCGCTCTGTTCATGGAAAACATGGATTCGACCGTGATCGCCACGGCATTGCCGGCGATCGCGGCCGATATCGGCACCAATCCGCTGGCGCTCAAGCTCGCGATCACCTCTTATCTGCTCTCGCTCGCGATCTTCATCCCGGCCAGCGGCTGGACCGCCGACCGCTTCGGCGCGCGCACGGTGTTCCGCGCCGCCATCGCGGTGTTCGTGCTCGGCTCGATCGGCTGCGCGCTGTCGGGCTCGCTCACCGATTTCGTCATCGCCCGCATCGTGCAGGGCATGGGCGGCGCCATGATGACGCCGGTCGGACGCATGGTGCTGGTGCGCTCGATCAGCAGGCGCGAACTGGTCGCCGCCATGGCCTGGGTGACGACGCCGGCGCTGATCGGCCCGGTGCTCGGCCCGCCGGTCGGCGGCTTCATCACCACCTACGCAACCTGGCACTGGATCTTCATCATCAACGTGCCGATCGGCCTCATCGGCATCGTGCTCGCCACCCGCTACATCGAGGACCTGCGCGCCGAAAACCACGAACCGTTCGACATCGTCGGCATGGTGCTGGCCGGCCTCGGCATTGCCGGCGTCGCCTTCGGGCTGTCGGTGCTCGGCCTGAATTTCCTGCCCTGGACCGTGGTGGCGGCGCTGGTCGCGGGCGGCGTCTGCTTCATCGCGGCCTATCTGGTGCACGCGCGGCACACCGCCAATCCGGCGCTCGACTTGACGCTGTTTCGGCTGCCGACTTTCTTCGCCAGCGTCACCGGCGGGTTCATCTTCCGGCTCGGACTCGGCGCGCTGCCGTTTCTGCTGCCGCTGATGCTGCAAGTCGGCTTCGGCATGACGCCGTTCCAATCCGGCATGATCACCTTCGCCACCGCGCTCGGCGCCATGGGCATGAAATGGGCGACCTCGACGATCCTGCGCCGCTTTGGCTTCCGCACCATCCTGGTGAGCAATGCGATCATCAGTGCGGCTTCCTCGCGGTCTGCGCCGCTTTCACGCAAGCCACGCCGGTGGTGATCATCATGTTGCTGCTGCTGGTCGGCGGCTTCTTCCGCTCGCTGCAATTCACCAGCATCAACACCATTGCCTATGCCGAGGTGGAGCACCGCCGGGTCAGCCGCGCGACCGCCCTGGTCAGCGTCGCCCAGCAATTGGCGGTATCGACCGGGGTGGCGCTCGGCGCCCTGGCGGTGGAACTCACGGTCCATTTCAAGGGCAATGGACCGCTGCAGGCGAGCGATTTTCCGCCCGCGTTTCTGGCGGTCGCGGCGATCTCGGCGATGTCGGTATTCATTTTCCTGCGGCTTTCGCCCGATGCCGGGGCGGAAATGGCCGATCGGCTGCCGGCGCAGACCGAGACCTCCGACCAGCGGGCGGGCTAACGCCACCGATTCGCTACAAATTAATCATTTATGGCCTAAAACTTGGACAAGCCGTTGGCACCCTCTCCTATTTTTGTGGGCCGCGAGCCCAGCCAGGTGTGAGGCTCATGCGTAAGATGAAATCCGCATTTTTATTCGCAGCCGCTTCGCTCGCGGTTTTGGCTGCCGCCATGACCCTTGGCGGCACGGCCCACGCACAAGCTCAGCTGTGCGCCACGCAAACGGAGAGCTGGCCGATCAGCGCATCGCCGCATGCTCGAGCATGCTCGGTTCGGGACGCCTGCACGGCAAGCAGGAGGGCATCGCCTACGGACTGCGCGGGCTGGCTTATCTCGACCGCGGCGACATCGCCCACGCCATCGCCGACCTCAACCAGGCGGTCACGCTGGCGCCCGATTTCGCGCCCGCCTACCAGAACCGCGGCAATGCCTGGTACGCGCGCGGCAATTTCGGTCAGGCGATCGCCGACTACGACGAGGCTATCAAGCTCGATCCCAATTCGCCTCCGCCTTATGTCAACCGCGCCACCGTGCGGCGCGACCTCGGCTATATCGACGGCGCGCTGGAGGACTACCAGAAAGCCATCGACCTCGGCGCCGAAAGCGCCAAGCTCTATAACGGCCGCGGCCAGCTTTATTTGCGCCAGCACGATTACGTGCGCGCATTGGCCGATTTCGACCATGCGATCAAGCTGACGCCGAGCGTCGACAATTACATGTTGCGGGCGCAGGCGCGCGAAGCCTCCGGCGATCTCGACCACGCGCTGAGCGATTACCAGGAAGCAGCCAGGCTCGATCCGAAGAAGGTCGCCGCCTTTACCGCGCAAGGCCGCCTCTGGCGCAAGAAGGGCGATCTCGACAAGGCGTTGGCGGCCTACGACCACGCGGTGAGCCGTAACCAGCTCATGTGGAGTTCCTACGGCCTGCGCGCCGAAATATACGCCGCCAAAGGCGACCGCAAGCGCGCCATGGCGGATATTACCCACGCGCTTAAATTGACCTGGGACGCCAAACTCATCAAAGTGCGCGGCGCACTGCGGCTCGACGATGGCGACATCGACGGCGCGATGCACGACGCCGAAGCGATGCTCAAGCTCGACGCCAATAATGCCGCGGCCCTGGCGCTGCGGGGCGCGGCCTACGCCCGCAAGAAGGATTACGCCAACGCGCTCGCCGATCTCGACAAGGCGATCAAGGCCGATGGCAATGACGCGCTGGCCTATGGCGAGCGCGGCCAGGTCTATCTGGCGCAACACGACATCGACCGCGCGCTGTCCGACCTCAACCGCGCCATCGCGCTGGGCACGATCAGCCCGGCGCCCTACCGCGCGCGCGCCATGATCTCCGAGAAAAAAGGCGACGGCGCCAAGGCGATCGTCGATCTCGGATCTGCGATCCAGCGCGATCCGCGGCCGGCCGAGACTTATTTCGAACGCGCGGCCTTGCGCACGGACAAAGGCGAGACTGCTCTGGCGCTGGCCGATCTCAACGAGGGCTTGAGCCGCGATCCAGGCAATGTCGCGGGCCTGATGGCGCGCGCACAAATCAGGCAAAGCAAGGGGGAAACCGCCGCGGCCATCACCGACTATGACGCCGCCATCAAGCGCGATCCGAAGAATGCCGGGGCGTTCAATGCCCGCGCCATGGCGTTGATGCAGACCAAAAACTACGCCAAGGCGGCTGACGATCTCGATCGGGTCATCCAGCTCGAGCCGAAGAACGCGCAGGCTTATTATCAGCGCGGATTGGCGCGCGAACAAAGCGGCCAGCGCGTGCAGGCGATTGCCGACTACAGCGCAGCGATCGCACAGGACGCCTCTTTGACCACGGCGCGCGACGCGCTGGCACGCGCGAGCGCCGAGGAACGCCGGCAGCAGGAGCTGCAAGCGGCCGCGCTCAAGAAGAAACAGCAGGAATTGGAAGCGGCTGAGCAAAAGCGCATGCAGCAGGAAATCGAGGCGGCCGCATTGAAGAAAAAGCAGCAGGAGTTGGAGCTCGCGGCGCAGGAGAAAAAGCAGCAGGAGATAGAGGCGGCCGCAATCAGAAAACAGCAGCAGGAAATGCAAGCCGCTGAGCTCAAAATAAAGCAGCAGGAAGCCGCGGCGGCCGAGCGCCTGAAGAAGCAACAGGAAATCGAAGCGGCTGCGCAACTAAGGAAACAGCAGGAAATCGAAGCTACCGCGCGCAGGAAAGAACAGCAAGAAACAGCTGCCGCCGAGCGCCAGAAGAAACAGCAGGAAATCGAGGAGGCTGCGCGACTAAAGAAGCAGCAGGAAATAGAGGCTGCCGAGATCGGGAAGCAGCAGCGTGAAAACGAGTTGGCTGAGCTAAAGATAAAGCAGCAGGAAGCACAGTTGGCCGCGCAGCGACAGCGTGAAGCCGCAACGGCGGTCAAGCCGATGGAGCAACGGGCGACCGTCGATCCCAAGGCCAAAGCCGTCCCGCCTGTCGAGCCGCAGAACAACATCGCCGCTATATTCGGCGATGAGCAGCCCGCGGAGCCCGCTCAGCAATTCGGCCGCGCGGCGGAGCGCTCGCAGACGCCCGAGCCGGCACCGCACCAAGCGCGCGAACACGACAACAAGGCTCATGCCGTCCGCCCTGACGAGAAACCGGCAAAATTATCGCGGGCCAATGAGCGCCATCAGCGCGCCGTGCGCGAAGCCGAAGCGCGCATGCAGCAATATCAAGCCGAGCAGGCCCGCCGGGCCGCGTATGATGCGTATTACAACGAAATGCGCCGCCGCTACGATTCGATGCATCGCGGCCTGCTCTTTACCGATATCTGGAACGAGCGCGACGGCTTTACGCGTTAGAACTTTTCATTGCGCATGATCTTGTCCGACCTTCCTTCGCCCGCCGAAGCGGGCTCCGCGAAGGCGGGAAACCGGTACCCACTTTTCGGGATCATGCGGATCTAAACCCCGTCGCCAGCAGATAAAGCTCGGACGAATCCGAGCGGCTCGCCGCCGGCTTCACGTGCTTCACGCTTGTAAAGTCGCGCTTGAGCGCGGCGAGCAGCGCGTCTTCCGTGCCGCCCTGCAGAACCTTGGCGAGGAAGGCGCCGCCGGGGCACAGCACCTCGCGGGCGAATTCGGCCGCCGCTTCCACCAGCGCCACGATCTTGATGTGATCGGTCTTGCGATGGCCGGTGGCGTTCGCCGCCATGTCGGACAGCACCACGTCGGCCGGCCCGCCGAGCATGGCTTTGAGTTTTTGCGGCGCGCCGGCATCGAGAAAATCGAGCTGCGCGAATTCGACGCCCGCCAACGGCTCCATCGCCAGAATATCGATGGCGACGACGCGGCCCTGCACCGGGCTGCCGACGCGCTTGGCCGCCACCTGGCTCCAGCCGCCGGGCGCGGCGCCGAGATCGATCACGCGCGCGCCTTTCTTCAGCACATGCGCCTTGTCGTCGATTTCGATCAGCTTGTAGGCGGCGCGCGAACGCAAGCCCTCGCGCTTGGCGCGCGCGACATAAGGATCGTTGAGCTGGCGCTCCAGCCATAGCTTGGACGACAGTTTGCGGCCCTTGCCGCTCTTGACCCGGACCTTCAAGGCGCGCGCGCCGCTGCCTTTGCCGCGCGCCGTCACGAGCGCGCCGCCTGGCTGCCGCCGCCCCACACGCCGTCCGCGCGCATCATCTGCACCAGCATGCCTTCGCGCAGGCCGCGGTCGGCGACGCGCAAACGCGGACACGGGAAGGCGCGGCGGATCGCATCCAGAATGGCGCAGCCCGCCAGCACCAGATCGGCGCGCTCGGCGCCGATGCAGGGGCTTGCGACGCGCTCCTGGTAGCTCATGGCCAGCAGCCTCTCGATCACCGCGCTGATTTCCCGCTCGCTCATCCAGCAGCCGTCGACGCGATTGCGGTCATAGCGTTTAAGATTGAGATGCACGCCGGCGATGGTCGTCACGGTGCCCGAAGTGCCGAGCAGGTGAATGCCGCGCACGTCGCCGCCATGCTGTTCGACGAACGGCGCCATCAGCGCCGACACTTCGGTCACCATGGCCTCATAAATTTGCGGGCTGACGGCGATGCCGCCATGACGCTCGGCCAACGTCACCACGCCGTGCGCCAGCGAGATCCAGCCGCGGATCTGCGGCACCGGCGGGCCGCCGCGCGATTTATGCGAACGGTCGAGCCGCACCAGTTCCGAGGAACCGCCGCCGATATCGAACAGCACCGCGCCTTCGGCCTGCGGATCGATCAGCGTGGTGCAGCCGGTGGCGGCGAGCCGCGCCTCGGTCTCGCGGTCGATGACTTCGAGTTCGAGACCGACGTCCTGCGCGACGCGGGCGCGGAAATCTTCGCCGTTTTCGGCCGAGCGGCAGGCTTCGGTCGCGATCAGCCGCGCACGCGTGACGCCCTTGTTCTTCATCTTGTTGCGGCAGATCGTGAGCGCGGCGATCGCCCGCTCGATCGCCGCCTCGCTGAGGCGCTTTGAGCCGGAAACACCCTCGCCGAGCCGGATGATGCGGGAGAATGCGTCCACCACGCGGAAGCCGTCGCCGGCCGGACGCGCCACCAGCAAACGGCAATTATTGGTGCCGAGATCGAGCGCGGCGTAGCTCGCGCCGCCGCGGTCATTGCCCACGTCGCTCTCGAGCCGTCCAGGCGACCGCCGACCCCATCGGGGCCGCTCCGGCGGCACCCGATCCATAGCGGGGTCGAGGCCTGGGCTATCCCCGGCCTCGCCGCTCATATGTCTAGCCTTCCTGCCGCAGCCGCGCGCCTCCCAGCGCGCCAAGGTCGCGGCCATGTTCCCAAGATCGCAAAAAGTCTAACAGCGCCCGTGGCCCGCGCAACCCTCATCCCCGAAAGCTATTCTTGTGGAACCGGCTGCCCTGCTTTATCTGATGCTTGTCCCCGCAACGACCCCTAAAGCCCCTGCATGGATGACAGAGCCACCGAGACAGCCCTTTCGCTGACCAAATTCGGCGTCGGCCAGCCGGTGCGCCGCACCGAAGACCCCAAGCTGGTGCGCGGCGAAGGCCGCTACACCGACGACATTAATCTCCCGGGTCAGCCTTATGCGGTAATGGTGCGCAGTTCGGTCGCGCACGGCGTCATCAAGGGCATCGACACCGCCGCCGCCAAGGCCATGCCGGGCGTGCTCGGCGTTTATACCGCCGCCGACCTCGCCGCCTATGGCAGGCTCAAATGCGCGCTTCCGCTCAAGAGCCGCGACGGCGAGCCGCTGAAAGTGTCGCCGCGTCACGCGCTCGCCGCCGACAAAGTTCGCTTCGTCGGCGATCCGGTCGCCTATGTGGTGGCCGAGACCATCGCGCAAGCCAAAGACGCCGCCGAAACGGTAGCGCTCGATATCGAGCCGCTGCCCGCGGTGACTATCGCCAGCCAGGGCGCCAAGCCCGGCGCGCCGCAGCTTTATGAGGACATCCCCGGAAATATTGCGCTCGACTATCACTATGGCGACAGCGACAAGACCGCCGCCGCTTTCGCCACCGCCGCGCATATGGTCAAGCTTGAGCTGCGCAACACCCGCGTCGTGGTCAGTGCCGATGGAGCCGCGCGCGGCGATCGGCGAATTCGAAAAGCCGTCCGGGCGTTGGATGCTGCATTCATGCAGCCAGGGCGTGTTCGGCATGAAGAATTCGCTGATGGACATTCTGGGCGCCCCCGCCGACAAAGTTCGCGTGCTCACCGGCAATGTCGGCGGCTCCTTTGGCATGAAGGCCGCGGTCTATCCGGAATATGTCTGCATCCTGCATGCCGCGCGCGCGCTGGGCCGGCCGGTGAAATGGACCGACGAGCGCTCCGGCAGCTTTGTCTCCGATCATCACGGCCGCGATCATGACATGACCTGCGAACTGGCGTTCGACAGTGACGGGCACTTCCTGGCATTGCGCTTTACCAGCTACGGCAATATGGGCGGCTTCCTCATTCCGGTGTCGCCCTTGATGCCGACGCTCAATGCGGTCAAGAACATGGCCAGCGTGTATCGCACGCCGCTGATCGAGGTCTCCACCAAGTGCGTTTACACCAACACCTCGATGGTCTCGGCCTATCGCGGCGCCGGACGGCCGGAAGGCAACTACTATGTCGAGCGGTTGATCGACATTGCCGCGCGCGAGATCGGCATCGACCGCTTCGAGCTGCGCCGGCGCAATCTCATTCGTCCCAAGGAAATGCCCTTCAATGCCGCCTCGGGCATGACCTATGACAGCGGCGATTTTCCCGCCGTGCTCAAGCACGCGGTCGCCTTGCCGGACTTCAAAGGCTTCAACAAGCGCAAGCGCGAGAGCAAGAAGCGCGGCAAGCTGCGCGGGGTCGGCCTCGGCTGCTTCCTCGAGGTCACCGCGCCGCCGAACAAGGAAATGGGCGGCATCCGCTTCGAAGCCGACGGCACCGTGACCATCATCACCGGCACGCTCGATTACGGACAGGGCCACGCCGCGCCTTACGCGCAGGTGCTTTCGTCGCGGCTCGGCATTCCGTTCGACAAGATCAAGCTCCTGCAGGGCGACAGCGACGAACTGATCGCCGGCGGCGGCACCGGCGGCTCGCGCTCGATCATCGCCACCGGCACGGCCATCGTGGAAGCATCCGCCAAGGTGATCGAGAGCGGCAAGGCAGATCGCCGCCCATGTGCTGGAAGCTTCCGCCGGCGATATCGAATTCAAGTCCGGACGTTTCGTCATCGCCGGTACCGACCGTTCGATCGGCATCATGGAACTGGCCGAAAAGCTGCGCGCAGGCATCAAACTGCCCGACGGCGTGCCCGCAACGCTCAACGTCGATGCACGCCAGCGAGCCGATTCCATCTGCGTTCCCGAACGGCTGTCATGTCGCCGAGGTCGAGATCGATCCGCAAACCGGCGTCACCGATGTGGTGAAATATACCGCCGTCAACGATTTCGGCACGGTGATCAATCCGCTGCTGGTCGACGGGCAAATCCACGGCGGCGTCGTGCAGGGCATCGGCCAGGCGCTGATGGAGAACACGGTCTATGACGAGGACGGACAATTGCTCACCGGCTCGTTCATGGACTACGCCATGCCGCGCGCCCACGACGCACCGGAGTTCGTCACGGAAATCATCCCGTGCCGGCAAACAGCAACCCGCTCGGCGCCAAAGGCTGCGGCGAAGCCGGCTGCGCCGGCGCGCTCACCTCCGTGATGAACGCAATCGCGGACGCGCTGGCCGATTACGGCATCCGCCACATCGACATGCCGGCCTCGCCCGCGCGCGTGTGGCAAGCGATCCAGGATGCGCAACGCCGGCGCGATTGAATTCCTGCGCTGATTTTATATAAATTTTTTAGTGGAAAATTTATCCCGCGTTTATCCGAAGTGTCTCGGTGGAAACGTATAAGCACGGCGGGGCGACTAGACCGAGGTTGAGCCGCAAATGGCGCATCAACGGGTTTGCCTGCGTCGGCTGCAGCGCTATTTGCTCAGCCGCGCGGTCTCTCGCGTCATCAATTGGCGCGATCATTGGCTTGACCCGGCGGCGGCAACTTTTTATCGGGCGATAAGCGCTGGTGGCTTCGACCCCGACGCTCAGATCGACGTCCTGCCGCAGCATCGGCTGATCTATGTTTGCGTGCCAAAATCCGCCTCGACCACGATCAAATCCGCACTGAGCGCCCTGGAACGCGGCACGCCGGCATGCGCCGACATGCTGCACAAGCGCCGCTACTCTGGCCTCAAGTCGCCGAGCCATGTCGGTCTTTCCGCTTTCCACCGCCTCGCCAACAGCGCTCTAAGTCTGCGGTTCTCCTTCGTACGTAATCCCTACGCGCGCCTGGTGTCGGCCTGGGCCGACAAATATCAGGGCAAGTCGATCGTTGCGGGAGATTCCTTCATTGACCAATATCGTGCGTACCGCGCCGCGATCGGCGGCGCCATGCCTGATGGGCGAAATGAAACCCTGTCGTTTCCGCAATTCGTCGAGTTTGCCATCGCGACCGCCGACCGGCGCGTCGATGCGCACTGGCACTTGCAGGACGATCTGCTCGACATGCCTGGAATTAAACTGGACTTGATCGGCAAGGTCGAAAATTTCCCTGGTGACTTCAACCGGGTACTGGACCATGCCGGTGCCAGCAAACAAATTCGCCAGGTGATCGGCGCGCATCTGAACACGTCGCAACATCGGCCCTGGCAGGACTACTACACCGATGCGCTGGCGGCGCGCGTTCATCGCGCCTACGAACGCGACTTCGATCGCTTCGGTTACATGCGCGCCATCACGAAACCTGCGCTCGCTTAGGCGATAAATGACAACGGGGGCGCCGTTGCCGGCACCCCGCGTCTATTCGATTGAACCCGGCGATCAGGCCGGACCCGACAATTTCACATTCTTGAGCGGCAGCGAGCGCACGCGCGTGCCGGTCGCGGCGAACACCGCGTTGGCGACCGCGGGCGCCGTGGTCGCGGTGCCGGGCTCGCCGATGCCGCCCCATTTCTTGCCGCCGGAGAGCACGAGATAGACCTCGATCTTCGGCATGTCGGCCAGCCGCACCATTTCGTACTGGTCGAAATTGTTCTGCTCGACGGCGCCGTCCTTGATGGTCATGTCGCCGTAAAGCGCGGCCGACAGGCCGTAGATGATGCCGCCCTGGATCTGCGCCTCGACGATGCCGGGATTGACGACGTGGCCGCAATCGACGGCGGCGACGACGCGATCGACCCGCACCTCGCCCTTCTTGCTGACCGTCACCTCGGCGACCTGGCCGATGATCGTGTCGTAGCATTCGTGGATGGCGATGCCGCGGCCGCGGCCGGCGGCCAGCGGTTTGCCCCAGTCGCCCTTCTCCGCGATCTTGTCGAGCACGCCGAGGAAGTCCGGCCGGTGCGCCAGCAGCGCGCGGCGGAACTGGTAGGCGTCCTTGCCGGCCGCGTGCGCCAGTTCGTCGACATAGCTTTCCATGAAGAAGGCATTCTGCGAGGAGCCGACCGAGCGCCAGAACCCCACCGGGATGTGGGTGTTCTTGAGCATGCAGCCGACGCGCATATTGGGGATTTTGTAGTTGGTGTTGGCGATGCCTTCGATCGCCTGCGGCTCGAGACCGTTTTGCGCCATCGCTGGATTGCCGCTCGAGCGCTGGATCGAGCCGACGGCGATCTTGGCATCGAACGCCACCGGCATGCCGTCCGACCCGAGCGCCGTCTTCAGATGCACCGCCGCCTGCGGCCGGTAGCGGTCGTGCGTCATGTCCTCTTCGCGCGTCCACACCAGCTTGACCGGCTTGCCGACCTGCTTGGCGACCAGGATCGCCTGGCGCATCTCGTCGTTGTTCGCCGCGGCGTCCGAAGCCGCCGCCGAGGAAGCAATTGTGGATGTTGATCTGCTCGGGCTTGAGGCCGGAGGTCGCGGCCGCCAGCCGCAGCGCGCCCATCGGAGTTTGCGTGCCGACCCAGATGTCGAGCGTGCCATCGCCATTGAACCGTGCGGTGGCGTTGAGCGGCTCCATCTGCGCGTGGGCGAGCATGCGGCGCTTCATAGAGCGCCTCGACGATCTTGCCGCCCGATGCGCGCTTGGCGAAGTCATCGTCGACATTGCCGTCGTTGCGCGCGCTCACCATCGGACCGTCGAGCGTGTCGCGATAAAGCTTGGCGAATTGCGCGCTGTCGGTCTTGCCGGCCTCGCCGGTGTCCCATTCCGGCTTGAGCAATGCGAGCGCTTCCTTGGCGCGCCAGAAGCGGTCGGCAACCACCGCGACCGCGTCGTCGAGCTTGACCACTTGCTGCACGCCGCGCCGGCCCTTGACCGGCGCCTCGTCCACGCTCTTGAGCTTGCCGCCCGGCACCGGGCAGGCATTGATCGCGGCATAGACCATGCCCGGAATTTGCGTATCGATGGCGAACTTGGCGGTGCCGTTGATCTTCAGCGGCGTATCGAGACGCGGCAGCGCCTTGCCGATCAGCTTGAACTGATCGGGCGTTCTGATCGCCGGTTCCTTGTCGAGCTTGATCTTGGCGGCGTCGGCGGCGAGCGCGCCGTAGTCGAGCGAGCGCCCGCTGGCCTTGTGCAGAACCTTGCTGTTGGCCGCCTCGCATTCGCCGGCGGCACGTTCCAGCGCTGCGCCGCTGCGGCGATGAGGCGCACGCGCGCGCTGGCGCCGGCCTGCAGCAGCATTTGCCATGAGGTGCGCACGCCGCGGCTGCCGGCGGTGACCATGTCGCCGTAGACGCCATGTTCGCGCAAGTTGCGCGTCGGGAGGCGTATTCGACCTTCACCTTCGACCAGTCGCATTCGAGCTCCTCGGCGACGATCATCGGCAGCGCGGTGATGGCGCCCTGCCCCATTTCCTTGTGCGGCGAGCGAATGAGAATGCTGCCGTCCGGATCGATGGCGAGGAAGGCGTTGATCTCGTTCGGCGCACTGTCGGTGCCCCAGGCTTGCGGGCCGATGCTGGCGGCGTCGGCGAGACCGGGAAACGCCACGCTGATGGCGAGACCGCCGGCGGCGGCGCTCGAAGCGACGACGAATTGGCGGCGGTTGATGATGTTGACGATTGTTCATGACCGATCCCCTCACGTCTTCATCATGCGCCGCGGCGCGATGGATCGCGCGCCGGATGCGGACATAAGTGCCGCAGCGGCAGATATTGGTGAGATTGGCGTCGATGTCGGCGTCGCTCGGCTGCGGATGCTCCTTGAGGAACGCCGCCGCCGCCATGATCTGCCCGGACTGGCAGTAGCCGCATTGCGGCACGTCCTCGGCGAGCCAGGCCTGCCTGCACCGGATGCTTGCTGTCGGCGCGACAGGCCTTCGATGGTGGTGACTGTTTTACCGCCGACATCGCCGACCTGGATGCCGCACGAGCGCACAGCCTCGCCGTTGACATGCACGGTGCAGGCGCCGCATTGCGCGATGCCGCAGCCGAATTTGGTGCCGGTCAAGCCGATCTCGTCGCGGATGACCCAGAGCAGCGGCGTCTCCGGCTCGATATCGAGCGAATACGCCTTGCCGTTGACGGTGATGGTGATCATGGAGCCCTCGCTCATCCCTGAAGGTACGGCGACCCCTCGGCCGCCGGACTTTGTTGGTCTGCCAATGCTAACACCGCGCGCCGCGCGGCTACTCATCACCGATGCGCGACTTTATGAGATTTTTGCGCCGACCGGCGGCCTGCCTCGCATTGCACATAGCCAACCCACTGGAAATGCACTGGATTGAGCCCGGCCAGCCGGGCCATAGTCCGCGCGCCTGCCGGGAACCCTGCGCCATGAGCCAAGCCACTGAAATCCTGGGCGCAAGCCGCGCGCCGCATGTCCGCATTGTCGGCGCGGTCAGCGCGGCGCATTTCGTGTCGCATTATTACATCCTGCTGCTGGCGCCGCTGTTGCCCTTCGTGCGCGCGGAATATGGCGTGAGCTATACCGAAATCGGCTTTGCCTTTGCCGCCTTCAACGTCGTTTCCGCCGCGCTGCAGACGCCGGCCGGCTTCCTGGTCGACTGGCTGGGCGCGCGCGTCCTGCTGATCGCCGGGCTTGCTGATCGGCGCGCGGCGCCTTCATGGCCGCCGGGCTGATCCATTCGTTCTGGCTGATGGTGGCGATGTTCGCGCTCGCCGGCGTCGGCAACACGGTCTACCACCCGGCCGACTACGCGATGCTATCGCACCATGTGCCCGCTCAGACCGCATCGGCCAGGCTTTCTCGATCCACACCTTCGCCGGCATGCTGGGATCGGCGGTGGCGCCGGCGAGCCTCCTGATCATGCAGAGCCTGTGGGGCTGGCGCGGCGCCTTCGATCGGCGCCGGCGTCCTCGGCTTTGCGGTGGCGGCGATGCTGCTGGCGATGCGCGACAGCGCGGCGATGTCAAGATACCGGCGCCGCGCGCGCGCGACCAGACAAGCCCGCCGGTCGGCTGGCGGCTGCTGCTGTCGCCGGCGATTTTGCTCAATCTGGTCTTCTTCGTGCTGCTCGCGCTGATCAGCGGCGGCACCTACAATTATTCCGTGGTCGCGCTCGGCGCGCTCTATGGAACGCCGGTGACCACCGCCAATGCGGCGCTGATCCGGCAACCTGCTGCTGTCGGCGATCGGCGTGCTGATCGGCGGCGTGCTGGTCGGGCGCACCACGCGGCACGGCCTGGTGGCCGCGCTCGGCCTTGCCGGCATCGCGCTGTTCACCGCGCTGGTCGTACAGATCGACCTCGGCACGCTGGCGCTGATCGTGGTGATGTCGGCTGCCGGTCTTTGCTCGGGCATTATCATGCCGTCGCGCGACATGATCGTGCGCGAGGTCACCCCGCCCGGCTCGTTCGGCAAGGTGTTCGGCTTCGTCACCACCGGCTTCAATATCGGCGGCATCATCTCGCCGCTGATTTTCGGCGCCATCATGGACCACGGCAGCCCGAAGCTGGTGTTCCTGCTAGTGGCGGCGTTCAGCCTGATCGCGATCTTGACGGTAGTGACGCGGCCTAAACGCCGCGCGATCCCGGATAGCCCTGTCGCCGGACCGGGCTTGTCAAATCTCAGCCGATTGCCCCATGTCAGGGGCCTCCGGCGCAGCGCGATGGGTCCTTTTTGACCGCTCGAGCCCGGCCCTGCTGGGGGATAGTTCAACGGTAGAACTTCAAACTCTGACTCCGCAATCTAGGTTCGAATCCTAGTCCCCCAGCCAGCTTCGGAACCGGCTGCAGATATCTCGCGACGAATTTCAGGTGGCATCATCGAGGCAAGCGCCTTTGCAGGTCGACGCCACAATTTTTCAGCGCAATACTGTATTTTGGCGGCGCCAAATAGCTATCGATATCGACAGTCCGGTCGGTGCCTCCAGCGGACTTGCGTGCCGGCAGCGCGAGCCAACTGCAGCTTATTCTGCAGGTAATGTCGCTTTTCGGCGAACGTTTTCACGGAAACGGCAATTCCATTTCAGGGAACCGCAATCAACCTTTCACGGCTTCGGGAAATTCAGAGGCCGCTAGAGCCTCACTGTCTTTGCGCACCCGTAACGACGCGAGGACGCCATTGTTAAAGTCGATGCTTCGTTGTTCCGACCAAGGGATTCGCTCAGACGGCCACCGGCTGCTGGATGGCGAAGACGAACCGGACACCCGAGGGACGGCGGGCACCATCTCACTCGTCGCTGCACTGCAAAGCGCCGTCTTCGGGATAATAGCCGCAATGCAACAATACTAAACGGTGAGCTGTTAAGGGCGGGAATTCGAAGCAAAGTCGCCCGTGTCGTTTTTCACAAACCGAAATCGCACCAGCGCTCTCAACCATTCGCATTGTGCCGCTGCCGAGAGACGGGGCTAGGCAACGATCCGATTGTGGATCATTCTGGCGGGGTGCCACTCGAGCACGAATTATAAACGGGACTAGGGGAGAACGCCGTGGCTCAAACAATTGAAGCATTTGTCGGCAATGCGCTGGATAACGCGAAAATATCGACGCTGCATAAAAAGGTCATCGCGCTAATCGCGGCCGGATATTTCTTCGACGTCATCGACTTGATCGTGCTCGGCAATCTGATCCCGGACATGATCGATTCCCACTTCGCGACCAAAATCGAAGCCGGATGGATCGGCAGCGCGACAGTGTTCGGAATGTTCATCGGCGCGATCGCCCAAGGCGAATTCAGCGACCGCTGGGGCCGCAAGACGGTCTATCAGTTCAACCTGCTGGTGTTCGGCGTGTTCACCATCCTCGGCGCGCTGGCGCCGACGGTGTGGTGGCTGGTGGCCGCGCGTTTCGTCGCCGGCCTTGGCCTCGGCGGCGAACAGCCGCTGGCTTTCGCCTATGCCGGCGAATATTCGCCCAAGCGATCCGCGGCCGCATCCTGGCGTTCGTGCATTTCGTCGGCGGCGCCTGCGTATGGCCGATCGCGACGCTATTCACGCTGTACTTCCGGGAAGCGATCACGCTGGCGCGGCATCTGGGTCGTGATCGGCATCGGCGCGCTGATCGTCTGGGTGTTCCGCTTCGCGATTCCGGAATCGCCGCGCTATCTGGCGACGCATGGCCGGGGCAAGGAAGCGCTCGATGTGCTCGCGCGCATGAATATCGCCGGGCCGAACAGAGACGCTCACGACCGACGCCGCGAGCAACACCAAATCGATCCGTTCGCGCTGGTCTTCAAGATGTTCCCGAAGCGCGTCATCGCCGGCATGATCTGCTTCTCGGCGTTCTTCGGCGTCGCCATCGGCTTGGGCGACTGGCTGCCCAACATCATGCACGACCGCGGCTTCACGCATCACCAAGTCGCTCACGTTCATCCTGGGCATGAACTTCGCGGTGCCTTGCGCCAGCATCTTCATGATGTACGCGCTCGATAAATACGGCCGCAAAATCACCGTCGGTCTGCGCCTTCATCGGCGCGGGCATCATGGCGATCGTGTTCGCCAATGCCGGCAATCCGACGCAATTGCTGATCTCCGGCTTCGTCATGGTGTTCTTCATCCAGGTCGCCGGCAACTCGATGCAGATCTTCGCCTCGGAAGTGTTCCCGACCAACGCGCGCGCATCGGGCTTCGGCTGGGCCGCGGGCGTCGGCCGGCTGTCCACCGCCGGCATCTGTCGTCGCGATCCCGTGCATCCAGAACAGCTGGGGCATGACCGCGGTGTTCGTCTGCATCGCCATCGTTCTGATCATCGCCGCGATCTCGGTCACCCAGATGGGCCCGGAGGCGCAGGCAAAAGGGCCTCGACGAAATCGCCCCGCCGACCGGCTGATCGACGTTCGACAACGATGCGGGGCCCGGTTCGGCGCGATGCCGGGCCGGGCCTCGCCAATTTAAGTTCGATCGTTTGAAGGTGCGAGCCGCATGACCACTCTCCCTCCCGGCGCCACCGCCAAGAATATCCGTTTCCTGTCGCGCTGCGATCAGGGCGGCCGGCCGGACGGCGTGCAGGTCATCGCTGCACAAGGGCCATGCCTTCATCGGCCATATGTTCGCCGACGGCTTTTCCGTCGTCGACGTGCGCGATCCGCTCCATCCCAAGACGGTCGCCTTCGTCGCCGCGCCGAAAAATACCCGCTCGCATCATCTGCAAATCCACGGCGACATTCTGCTCGCCGTGAACGGCCCGAATATCTGGGCGATGCAGCAATATGCCAGCCAAATCGATTACTACGCCAAGTCGCTGGCCGATTCGGTGCAGACCGACCAGCCCTTTGCCGCCGGCGTGCGCGCCTTCGACATCTCCGACCCGGCGAACCCGCGCGAGATCGGCTTTCTGAACACGGCCGGGCTCGGCGCCCATCGCATCTGGTGGGTCGGCGGCAGGTACGCCTATGTCTCGGTGCATTTCGGGGGCTTCATCGACCACATTCTGGCGATCGTCGATGTGTCCGACCCGACCAAGACGACGCTGGCCGGAAAATGGTGGCTGCCCGGCATGAACCGCGCCGGCGGCGAGACGCCGCCCGCCTCGTTCGGCAAGCGCACGGCGCTGCATCATCTCATCAGCGCCGGCAATATCGGCTATGCCGCCTGGCGCGACGGCGGCTTCACCGTTCACGATCTGAGCGATCCGCCCAATCCGAAACTGCTCAGCCACCGCAATTTCGCGCCGCCCTTTGGCGGCGGCGCGCACACGCCGCTGCCGCTGCCCGGCCGCAAGCTGCTGGTGCTCGCCGACGAGGCGACGTCGGCGAATTGCGCCAATGGGCTTGCCTATACCTGGGTGATCGACGTGCGCGAGCCGGCCAACCCGGTGTCGATCGCGACGCTGCCGACGCCGACCGGACGAAGATTTCTGCGCCAAGGGCGCGCAAGTTCGGCCCGCACAATCTGCATGAGAACCGGCCCGGCTCGTTCCAGAGCGAGGACACTGATTTTCGTCACCTATCACAATGCCGGCTTGCGCGTGTACGACATCCGCAATGCCTTCGAGCCGAAAGAAGTCGCCTATTTCGTGCCGCCGCCGCCGGAAAAGATCGTCGACCAGCGGCCGAACCCGGCCAAGGTGATCCAGTCCTGCGACGTCTTCGTCGACAAAGACGGGTTGATGTATCTCACCGACACCAATGCGGGGCTTTACATCCTGCAATACGAGGGAAAATGACGAGCATGACGGACAAATTCGGGCGGCTCGCCCTGCATATGTGGACGATCGACACCACGCCGCTGGCGACCGCGCTCGATGCGGCCAAGCAAGGCGGCTTCGACGCGGTCGAACTGCGCCGCACCGATTTCAAGCGCTGCTTCGACGCCGGCATGAGCAACGCGCAGGTGCTCGACCTGATCAAGAAGGCGGCATCCCGGTCGGCGTGCTCGGCGTCGAATATGGCTGGCTGTTCGCCACCGGCGAGGAGAGCAAGCGGCTGTTCAAGGTGTTCCGCGAGTTCTGCGAGAACGCGGTCGCGCTCGGCTGCGACACGCTGATGAGCGCGCCGGGCCAGGTCAACGGCCCGATCAAGGACGCCATCAAATATCTGCAAGGACGCCGGCGATATCGCCGCCGAATACAAATTGAAGCTCGGCGATCGAATTCAATTCGCAGCACGACGTGCTCAACAGCCTCGCCGTGCTCACCGAACTGATCGAAGGCGCCGACAAGCCGAACTGCGGCTACCTGATCGACGCCTATCATTTCACCCGCAGCGGCGCCGGCGGCCGCGGCTTCGAGAGCGTGCCGGCCGACAAGATCTACTGCTTCCAGTATAGCGACCTGTCGCCCAATCCGGTCACCGGCGTGCGGCGCCGACCGACCGGCTGCCGCCCGGCAAAGGCATCGTCAAATGGCGCGAGATGCTCGGCCTGTTGGCGGAGAAAGGCTACACCGGCTATCTCAGCTACGAAGCGCCGAACCCCGAGCAATGGGCGCGCTCGCCCTACGATGTCGCGCGCGAAGGCGTCGAACTCACGCAGCAAATTGTTGCGGGACGCGGTCCCGAGTTACCGGCGTGAGTTGAGGATCGAGCATCATGGCAGAAGAACTCCCGCTCTTTCTCGGCCTGAACGACAAGACCGTCACCGACATTCCGAAGACGGTCGAGAAGCAGCGCTACATGACGAGCGTCGCGCCCAAGGCCGCCAATCCCGGCAAATGGGTCGAACAGCCGCGCATGCCGATCCCGACCGGCGAGCACGCCGTGATCGAATGCCAGGGCAAGATCCATTCGATCGCCGGCTATGCCAAGCATCGCGTCGATCAGAATTTCCATCAGGTCTACGATCCGGCAAGCCAAAACCTGGTCGCTGAAGGCGCCCTTCCCGCATGCCCTGCAATCACGTCGCCGGCGTTTCGATCGGCACGAAAATCTACACCTTCGGCGGCTTCGTCGAGCAGAACCGCTGCCCGCATTCCAAATGCTTCGTCTACGACACCGCGACCGACCAGTGGGCGCCGATCGCGCCGATTTCGCGCGCCGCGCGGCGCGATTTCGGCGATCGTGCTCGACGGCAAGATCCATCTGCTCGGCGGGCGCGACGTGCGCTCGGTCGAATGGCACGAGATCTACGATCCGGCGACCGACAAATACTCCGATCCGCGCCGGCATGCGCGGCTCGACCGGCACGCAGCCTTTCGTCGGCCAGCGCGACCACATGGGCGTCGCCGTGGTCGACGGAAAAATCCACGCCATCGCCGGCCGCATGGATAGCTACGACTTCAACACCGGCCTGAACGCCGTCTACGATCCAAAGACCGACGGCTGGACGTTCCGCGCGCCGCTGCCGACGCCGCGCAGCGGGCCCGTCCTGCGTCTATATCAACGGCAAGATCGTGGTGTTCGGCGGCGAAGCCACCGGCAAGGTGTTCGGCACCAACGAAGCCTACGATCCGAAGACCGACAGCTGGGAAGCGCTGCACGCCGATGGCGATCCCGCGCCACGGCCTGCATGGCGCGACCTGCGCGGTGATCGGCAACATGGTGCACGTGCCGGGCGGCGGCCCGGTGCCCGGCGGCCAGGTGCAGGGCGCCTACCACGACGCCTTCACCTTCGGCTGAGCGCAAAAAAAACGGCCGCCCTGCTCGCGGGACGGCCGCAAATTCGCCGATGAAGCGTCGATACTTAGCGCGCCGGGCGCAGATCGAGTCCGGCAACGCCGGCCGCCACGTTGAGGCCCGCCTGCCCCTGCACCGAGACCGGCTGCAAGGCCACCGTGCGGTTCAGAGCCGCCGACCAGCACGTTGGCGCCGAGACCGGCGCCGACGGTCGCTTCGCCGATCGCGCCGCCATAGTGACCGGCCAGCGCGCCGAAGCGGCGCGTCGTCGGCGCGTAGACCGCCCAGACCATCTCGCCGCCGGCGGTCGCGCCGATATCGAGGCCGAATTTGGTGATCGACCCGGTATAGACCTCGCGCGGTCCCGGCTGCGACGGCGTGAACATGCAGGTCACGTCCTTTTTCGATGTGATGATCAGGCCGATGCCGGCCGGAAATATCGCAGGTCAACGTGCCGACCTTGGTCTGCTCAGGCGCGGCCATGGCTCGACGCCGGCAAGGCAACCGCGCGGCGAGCGCCAGACCGGCAAGAGCGCTCAGAGACGCCTATGCATGTCGATCTCCCGTTTTGTTGATGTTGCCGAAAAACGCATGGTGCGGCGAAAAGTTCCATGGTCCGATGCCGACGCGTCGGACTAATCCGGCTTTGCCGTGCTACGCGACGCAGCGGCCCGGATAGTTGCGACTGCGCCGCAGCCGACAACGGACTGAACGCCGGCTCGCAACCCTCGAGCATGATCGCGACGGCAGCCGATGCGGCGGCTGCCGCTTGCTCGACGACGGTCGGCAGGCAAGCCGGTCGCCTTTGTGCGGCGCGGTTAACAACCTGCGTCTCGATCCTGCTCGGCAGCCGGCCATGCCGCCAACCGACAGCCCGATAGCCAGCCGGCGGCGCGACAAAATCCATCGCCAACACCACCAAGCATGCCGCCAGCAAATACTGATGCAATGCCGCGCATCGGGTTACTCCAGCGCTCGCGTCCCGCGCTGTCAGAGCAGGCGCCCATGCACGGGAGCGCGGAGACAACGCGCGCATGGCGAGTAATGTTCCTGCCGCGTTCAACGCGCCGCGAGGATCTGGCTGGCGGGGATGACGATGTGGCAGCGCAAGCCGTCCGGCTCGAATGTCATATCGACCTTGGCGTCGAGCGCGCGGGCGAGATTGCGCTCGATCACCATGCTGCCGAATCCCCGCTTGCGCCGGATCTTCACCTTCGGGCCCGATTGCTCGCGCCAATCCAATTCGAGCGCACTGTCATCGTTCGCAGCGTCCAGATGATCGACACGCGCCCGTCGGGCACCGACAGCGCGCCGAATTTCGCGGCGTTGACCGCCAGTTCATGCAGCGCAAGGCCGAGATTTTGCGCCGCTTCCGGCTTGAGCGCGACTCGGCGGGCCCTCGATCTCGACCTGGCCTGCGCCGCCGCCGATATAGGCCGCCAGCTGCGAGCGGATCAATTCGCGCAAGGAAGCGCCGTGCCAGCTTTCGCGCACCAGCAGATCGTGCGAGGCGGCGAGCGCCTGCAGCCGCGCGCGCGAACTGGTTGAGAAATCCGTCGATCGAGCCGGCGTGGCGCGCGGTTTGCCGCGCCATGGCCTGAATCACCGCCAGCAGATTTTTCGAGCGATGCGTCAATTCGCGCATCAGCAGGCGCAAATGCGCTTCGCCCTCCTTGCGCTCGGTGACGTCGACCGACGCGCAGGTCAGGCCGACGATGTCGCCCGCTTCGTTGCGCAGCGGCTCGATATGCAGATCGTGCCAGCGCAGGCCGGACCCGTCCTCGATGGCGATTTCGGCGCGTCTTCGGCCTGACCGCTCGCCAGCACTTCGCGCTTCAAGCGCGATGACGGCCGCGCCGCTGTCCGGCGGCAGAATCTCCTCGTCGGTGCGGCCGAGAATGTCCTCGATCGCGCGGCCCAGCATCGGATTGCTGATCGAGGTGTAACGCAGGTCGCGATCCTGCGTGTAAACGGTGACCTGCGAGCCGCGCAGCGCCGTTTCATAGCGCGCAAAGCGCGCGCGCAGCAGACTTAGCTCCGCGCCCTGCGCGCTGAGCTCGCGTCTCAAGCTGCCGCATTCCTGTCGCAGCTTTGCCAGTTCGCATCGTCGCCGGCTCCGACAGGTCGTGCGCCATGGCGGGCCTGTTCGATTTACCAATGCCCAAGCACACGGCGAGCACATCGCATTGAGCGCCGCGATCCGGAGCTGGTCGACTTTGGACAGGCACCAGAGTCGACAATTAACGACAGAGCTATCTCACTGAACAGTTGCAGTCGCTGCGGCGCGACCAGTTGCGAGATCTGCATCTGCTCCGGATTGTGAGCCATGCGCGAACTTGGCGGCTCACCGTTGGAACCATCGCCGAGCGCTCGACGTGCCATTGCTCGTTCTGGACAAAGGATCAGCCAATGACAACGCGTACAGCCAAATCAGCCAACCGCAGAAGAAATCGCAGCCATCGAAGACCTGGTCAGCGATCTGGAAAAGCGGCTGCGCCGTCTGTCCGGCGGCACCCGGCGTGAAGTGTCGGGCGCGTCGGGGGAAGTCAGCGATTTCGTCAGCGAGGCGCTTTCAGCGCATCATGGATCGGGTGCGCGACAGCGCCTCCGATGCCGAGCCAGTCGATCGCCGACGAAGCCACGCGGATTGGGCAGCGATGCCATTCAAAAAATTGACCGACGAAGTCGAGCAACGGCCGCTGATCATGCTGGCTGTCGCCGCCGGCATTGGATTTCTCGCCGGCCTCGCAAACCGCCGCTAGAACCATGCGGATCGATCAATTGCCGAAGCAGTGATCGTCACTGATCGGCCGGCTGATTGTCGGCGTGCCCTGCTCGCGTTGGTGATCGCGGCGTTTGCGGTCGTGGCGATTTACTATTTTACCATCGCCGGAACGATTGCGCTGGAAGCGCAATACGGCGCGCTGGATGCGCGCGTCGATCGTTGGCGCGATCGACGCCGCCGCTGGCTATCGCCTGGCGCTATCTGGTGGGCGGCGCTGAGCCGGCGCACCAGCATCGAGCGCGCCGCCGCTGAGCACCCAGCGCGAAATGCAGATCGCCATGCTCGTAGAAGCCGTGATGCTCGGCTATCAGCTGGCCCGAAAAGGCGAGCCGAGCAGCCTAACTCGCCTTGCGCTCGCGCCGCTTGGCGTTGCGCTCGAAGAACAGCGCCTGGCTCAACACCGCCGACACCGTCGCCGGCTGGAACGGCTTGGCGATCAGGAACGCCGGCTCCGGCCGCTCGCCGGTGAGGAAGCGTTCCGGATAGGCGGTGATGAAGATCACCGGCACCTCGAACGAGCGCAGCATCTCGTTGACCGCGTCGAGGCCGGAGCTGCCGTCGGCCAGCTGGATGTCGGCAAGAATGATGCCCGGCCGCTTGACCTTGGCCAAGCGCCACCGCCTCGGCGTGCGTGCGCGCGACGCCGAGCACGCGGTGGCCGAGCCCTTCCACCAGGCCTTCGAGATCGAGCGCGATGAAGGTCTCGTCCTCGATGATCAGCACGTCGGTGGCGATTTCGGCGGCGAGCTCGCGGCCGGAGTCCTCGACCAGCTCGCGCAAGCTTCGGCACGTCGACATCGAGCACCTTGGCGGCGTCGTCCTCCGACAGCCCCTCCAGCGCGACCAGCAGGAACGCCTGGCGCGGCATCGGCGCGATCTGGGCCAGATGCCGTTCGACCGGCTGGTTCGACGTCGCGGCGTCGCGGTCTTGCCGTTGAGGGCGACCGAATTCCAGATCTTGCTGAAAAGCCGGTAGAGCGCGATGCGGGTCGAGGCGTTCGCTATCCAGCACCTTCGGGTCCTGGATCAGCGCCTCCAGCGTCGCCGCCACATAGGCGTCACCCGAGGCCTGGCTGCCCGAAAGCGCCCGGGCGTACCGGCGAAGATACGGCAGATGCTGTGCAACTGTTTGAGATGTCGACAAGAATTCCCTCCCGAACATAATGCGGCCGTGGGCGATTGGCACAGCCCCATTACATTCAAGCCTAACTGCGGCGTCATAACGTACCGGTCTGGAAAAAAGTTCCCTATATGTGGAACCATCTGCCGCGTCAGGGGTTTTGCTAGACGGCCGTGGGGAAGCACCCGGCGGCTCAGGTCCAGGGCAAGGGATTTTGGGGTTGAGTCGATGAACGAACGCAAACCCGTGGGACAAGCAAAAACCAATGGAAACCGCGGAAACCCGAAACCGAAAAGCCGAACGCCAAGCCGGCCAAGCTCAGCCGCGAAGTCCAGGCGCGTCTCGGTCAGCAGCTTCGCTCCATGTACGACGACGTGGTGAACCAAGGCGTGCCGGACCGGTTTACCGAGTTGCTCAACCGCATCAACGGCGACGGCAACAAGGACGAGCAATAACGCATGGACGAGTTGGTCCGCAAAGCCGTTCTCGGCGCGGTGCCAAGTCTCCGCGCATTCGCGATCTCGCTGTGCGGGAACGTGGATCGCGCCGACGACCTGGTGCAGGAAACGCTGTTGCGCGCGCTCGCCAATATCAATTCATTCCAGCCCGGCACCAACATGTCGGCCTGGCTGTTCACCATCCTGCGCAACCATTTCCGCTCGGAATATCGCAAGCGCCGGCGCGAGGTCGAGGACAGCGAAGGCCGCTATGCCGAGACGCTGAAGATCGCAGCCCGAGCAACACGGCCAGGTCGAATTCCGCGAATTCCGCGAGGCGCTGGCGCACTTGCCGGCCGACCAGCGCGAGGCGCTGATCCTGGTCGGCGCGTCGGGCTTCTCCTACGAGGAAGCCGCCAACATCTGCGGCTGCGCGGTCGGCACCATCAAGTCGCGCGTCAATCGCGCGCGCACGCGGCTTGCCGAACTGATGTCGATCGACGGCGCCGACGATTTCGGGCCCGATGAGCAGACCCGCGCGGTGCTGGCCAGCGGCGAATAGTCCGGCACGGTTTCGGCTCCCCTCCCCATAAGATTTTTCCCCAAGCGCGCGCGGCACGCTAGAATCTCGCCATGAGCAAAAGCGAATCCGAAGTCGCGATTATCGGCGGCGGCGCGGCCGGCATTGCCGCGGGGCGGCGGCTGCGCGAGGCCAAGATCGATTGTCTGGTAATCGAGGCGCGGGCGCGCCTAGGCGGGCGAGCCTGGTCGGTGAACGACGACGCGAGCTTTGCGCTCGATCTCGGTTGCGGCTGGCTGCATTCGGCCGATCGCAATCCTTGGGTGGCGGTTGCGCAAGCGCAAGGCCTCATTATCGACAAGACGCCGCCGCCATGGGGCCGGCCGACGCTGCAGAAGGGCTTTTCGCTGGAAGAGCAACGCGACTTCAGCAGCGCCATGGAGGAATTTCATGAACGGGTCGATGCCGTCGCGGCGCAATCAGCCCGACGTCGCGGCGGCGAGCCCTCGAACCTGGTGGCCGTTGGAACAACATGATCATTGCGATCGGCACCTATATCAGCGGCGCAGAATTGACGCATGTTTCGGCACTCGATTTCGCCAATTACCAAGACACCGAAGTGAACTGGCGCGTGGTCGAGGGCCTCGGCACGACGATTGCCGCGGCCGGCGATGATTTGGACGTCACACTCGATTGCCCCGTGCTCAGGATCGACCACAGCGGAAAGCGTTTGAAGATCGAAACGGCAAAAGGCGCGATCAGTGCCGATCAGGCCATCGTGACGCTGCCGAGCACGGTGCTCGGCGAAAACGAAGATCTGTTCGCGCCGGCACTGCCGGAGAAAACCCAGGCCGCGCGCGGCTTGCCGCTCGGCCTTGCCGACAAATTATTTTTGTCACTCAGCAATGCCGAGGAGTTCGAGCCTGGCAGCCGGCTGTTCGGCGCCAAGGACCGCACCGCGACGGCGACCTATCATATACGGCCGTTCGGGCGGCCGCTGATCGAGGCCTATTTCGGCGGCAGCCACGCCGCCGCACTGGAGGCCGGGGGCGCATGCCGCCTTCTTCGACTTCGCAGTGTCCGAGCTGACCGGCCTGCTCGGCAGCGATTTCGCGCGCCGGATCAAGCCGGTCCATCATTCATCTTTGGGGCACCGATCCGTTCGCGCGCGGCTCCTATTCATATGCCTTGCCCGGCAAAGTGGATTGTCGCGCCAAGCTGGCCGAGCCGGTCGACGGGCGATTGTTTTTCGCCGGTGAGGCCTGCTCGAACGGCGATTTTTCGACCGCGCATGGCGGCTATTTCACGGGCACGGCCGCCGCCGACCAGGTGATCGTGGCGCGGGCGGGCAAGCGGCCATGAAACGCGGCGTACCGATCCGCAATGCGAAGGCAGAAGTCGCTGGCGTCGCGCTGTCGCATCCGGACCGCGTCTATTGGGAGGACGCCGGCGTCACCAAGCGCGATCTCGCCGAATTTTACGCCGGCATCTGGAAATGGATGAGCCCGCATGTTGTAGGGCGGCCGATTTCGTTGGTGCGCTGCCCGGAAGGCGCGGCAGGACAATGCTTTTTCCAGAAACATGCCGCCGCCGGCATCGCTACCGAACATCTGCATCTGACCCCGGAGAAGGGCGACAAGATCATTTCCATTGATGATCTCGCCGGGCTGATTTCACTGGTGCAGGCGGGCGTGCTGGAAATTCATACCCGCGGCACCACCATCGACGACCGCGAACGCGCCGACCGGCTGGTGTTCGATCTCGATCCCGGTCCGGGCACCGGCTGGAAAGACGTGGTGGCAGCCGCGCGCGAGGTGCGCAAGCGGCTCGAGCGTTTGAAACTCAAGAGCTTCCTGAAAACCTCGGGCGGCAAGGGCCTGCACGTGGTGCTGCCGATCAAGCCGACGCCATGGGACGACGGCCAAGGATTTCTGCCACGCCGTCGCGGCCAGCATGGCGGCGGACGATCCCGACCGCTACGTCGCGAGCGCGACCAAAAGCAAACGCAACAAGCGCATTTTCGTCGATTATCTGCGCAACAGCCGCGAGGCGACCGCGGTCGCGCCCTACTCCACCCGCGCGCGTGCCGGCGCGCCGGTGTCGACGCCGATCGAATGGTCCGAACTCGGCGCGCTCAAAAGCGCGAACCAATACACCGTGCTCAATCTGCCGGCGCGGCTCAAACGCCTGCGCAAGGATCCTTGGGCTAGACATCGGGCGGGTCAAGCAGGCGCTGCCGAAGTTCAAATAACGGAACTTGGGAACGTTGGCCGCGCGTTGAACTGCTCGATGAATTCGCAAAGACAATCCATCAGGCGCATCATGCAGCCGAACGGCTCCACCTCATTGGCCGCGCATTTCGCCAAATTCGCGCAGGCCACCGCGCTTTGGACCGGCCATCCCGTCGCTTTCCTGCTCGCGCTGGCGGTGGTCGTGGTCTGGATCGTCACCGGGCCGCTGTTCAATTACAGCGACACTTGGCAATTGGTGATCAATACCGGCACCACTATCGTCACCTTCCTGATGGTGTTTCTCATCCAAAACACCCAGAACCGCGACATGATGGCGGTGCAGCTCAAGCTTTCCGAATTGGTGCTGGCGATGAAAGGCGCGGAAAACAAATTCGCCGCGATCGAGGACCTCACCGACGAAGAACTGCAAGAACTGCACGACGACTGCCGCGCCCGCGTCGAATTGACGGTCCAGCATATCGAGACCGCCGCAGCGGATCGAGCACAAGCCGCGCGCCGCCGCGCACCACGCCAAATCCCACCGCCGAACCACGGCTCGGGCCGCAAAATCTTAAGTTTTTGCCGCTAGGAACTTTTGTTCCATGATTCGGTCTGGTAACCGGACGCGGCGAAATTCCGCGATGGCGCCATATGCGCGACAAGATCGGGCGCGACGAAGGCTGCCATTCGCGCGAGGAACGACGATGGCTTCAGGGGTTTGGGTTACGGCTGCCATTGCGCTCGTTTGCCTTGCCGGCTCAGCGGCCGAGGCGCGCGGCTTAAAGACGTTTTCCGGCGTCGCTGCTTTCTATGACAAAGGCTATGCTGGCCGTACCGCCTGCGGCGAGCGCTACGATCCGGGTAAATTCACCGCCGCCCACCGCACGCTGCCGTTCGGCACCCGCCTGCGCGTCACCGACGTGACGACGCATCGCAGCGTGACGGTCACGGTGAACGACCGCGGACCTTTCACCAAAGGCCGCGTGCTCGATCTGTCATTTGCCGCCGCCAAGGCGCTGCGTATGCAGGACCGCGGGCTGATCAAAGTCACCGCCGCCGTCGAATAACTTTCGCTTCATCGCAACACGAAGCTCTGCCAACTCACAATTGGCGCGTCGTAGCGCGCGATATTGGGGGTGAACTTGGGCTATGCTAATCTTAGACACCCAGACGTCATACCCTCCCCTCATCCAGACCCAGGATTTTACATCATGCCCGCCAAGCGCCCGACGCCTCGCCTTGCCCTGATCGACGAAGCGCATATGAACGAGGCCCAGCGCTCGCTGATGGCGGCGTTGCGCGCCGGACCGCGCGGCCAATCGATCACCCCGCGCGGACCGTTCGCGGTCTGGCTGCATGCGCCGGAATTCGGCCATCTGGCGCAGGCACTTGGCGGCCATTGCCGTTACAAGACCGCGCTGCCGCCGCGGCTTTCCGAATTCGCAATTTTATGCACGGCGCGACTGTGGCGCGCGCAATACGAGTGGTTCGCGCACCAGCCGATGGCCGAGAAAGCCGGCGTGAAGCCGAAGACGATCGCGGATTTGCGCGGCGGGCGTGAACCGAAATCGGCGCCCAAGGATGAGCGCGCGATCTATGCCTTCGTTCAAGAGCTCTACAAGACCAGGCGCGTGAGCGACCGCACCTACAAGCGCGTGCACGCTTTTCTTGGCGATGCCGCCATGGTCGAGCTGGTCGGCATCCTCGGCTATTACGCGATGATCTCGATGACGCTCAACGTCTTCCGCATGATGCCGCCGCCGGAAGCGGCCTTACCTTTCGCGGAGTCGAAATAATTTCCGCGCCTCGCACAAAGGATCACTTCATCTTCATGCCGGGCATCGCGCCACCACCGGCAGAACCCGGGTTTTGCGCGCCGACGCCCTCGATGGTGAAATCCACATCAACCTTGCCGGCCTTGGCGAATTCCAAAGTGGCCTTGAAGTGCTCGCCCTTTTCCAGTTGCTTTTTCAGGCCCGTCAGCATCACGTGATAGCCGCCGGGCTTGAGCTCGACGGTCTGCCCCGGCTTGATCTCAAGGCCGCCGGTCACCGGCCGCATTTTCATCACGCCGTTGTCCATCGACATTTCATGAATTTCAAAACGGCTCGCGACATCGGTCGAGCCGCCGAGCAAGCGGTCGGGCGCTGTGCCGGTATTGGTGATCTTCAGATAGCCGCCGCCGACGCTGGCGCCTTTCGGCGTCGCGCGCGCCCAGGGCGCTGAGATTTTCAACGAGCCGGCGGTGACGTCTTCGGCCTGCGCCGGCAGCGCCGCAAAGGCGGCGACCACGGCGGCAATTATGAACACAGTGCGAGTCATGGCCGTTAGACTAAGCGGATCGAACGGATACGTCTACTTTGCGCCAGGTCCGGGCGCCGTCGAATAGCCGCAAGCATACGTGCTAGAATTGCGCGCATGTCGAGCCATAAACTCCTCTTCGTCCAACAATGAACCGCGGGTCGTGAGTTTCCGCCGTAGCCGGACCGGCGCGCGTGGACCGGTATCGGTTCCGCCGCCGGTGAATGATCTCGCAAAATACGAGCGGGGCGACGACATCGACGATTATCGTCATCGCATGATCGTGAATGGCGTGGCTTTTGTGTTCGTGATCGTGTTGATCGGCGCCGGCCTCTGGTTGGCCGACACCATGGCGCGGATGCGCAAGAATCAGGATTGCGTGTTGTCGGGACGGCGCGGCTGCACCCCGGTGGAGGTCAAGCTGGACCGCTGGTGAGCCCTTTTACCCCGTCACCCGCTTTGCCTTAAATATGGCCGCCATTGAACTTAAGGCGGCGCTTCGCTATACGGGCAGCCGACCGCATGCTGGCGGGGGCCATGCTAGGGGCAATCGCGCAAGTGGGCGCGTGGACCGTCCAACCGCCAGAACTCCAAATCAATCAGAGAGTTACCGATGTCTTCGACGTTTGACACCATCGCCAATATTATCGCCGAGACTTGCGACATTCCCCGTGACACCATCACGCCCGACAGCCACGCCATCAACGATCTCGGCATCGACAGCCTGGATTTTCTCGACATCGCCTTTGCCATCGACAAGGCGTTCGGCATCAAGCTGCCGCTCGAGCAGTGGACGCAGGAAGTCAACGACGGCAAGGCAACGACCGACCAGTATTTCGTGCTCAAAAACCTGAGCGCCCGCATCGACGAACTCGTCGCTGCCAAGGGAGCCTGAAGCGGACGCCCATGCGTCTCGAGTACTTCCAGCTGATCGACCGAGTCCTTGCGCTCAATCTCGCCGAGCGCAAAATTACCACCGAAGCTATCGTCCCGACGACAAACACCATCTTCGAGGGACATTTCCCCGGCAACCCGCTGATGCCGGGCGTCTTGCTGCTCGAAACAATGGCGCAGTCATCGGGATGGCTGCTGATCGCGCATGAATAACTACAAGCGCGGGGCATTTCTGGCGTCGGTGAGAGAGGCGAAATTCCGCACCTTCGTTCGACCGGGCGAGCGGCTGATGATCGAAGCTAAAGTGACCCATGACGGCTCCGGCTATGCGATGACCGAGGCGGCGGTAAAGCGCGAGGCCAAGACAATTTGCGACGCCACGCTGACGATGAGCGTGCTTGACTTCCCCAATGCCGAAATGGAACGGCAGATGCGTCAAGTTGCGACCAGCATCGGCCTGACCGTCGAGGCGCGCGCCGATGGCTGAGGCCGTCCGCGAAGTCTGGATCACCGGGATCGGCATCCTATCCTGCCTGGGCGAAGGACCCGAAGCGCATTGGCAGAAGCTAATGGCGGCGCAACCCGGCGCTGACGCAACGGCGTTCGCACCTCTCGTGATTCATCCGCTTGCCCCGATCAATTTCGACGCGCAGATCCCGAAAAAAGGCGACCAGCGCCAGATGGAAGCGTGGCAGCGCATCGGCACCTATGCCGCCGGCCTCGCGCTCGATAGCGCCGGCGTCAAAGGCAAGCCTGAAATTCTCTCGCATATGGACATGATCGTCGCCGCCTCGGGCGGCGAGCGCGATATTGCGGTCGATGCAACGATTCTCAGCGGCATGCCGCACGCGAAAAATCCGGCAGCGTTCCTCAATGAACGGCTGATGAGCGACCTGCGGCCGACGCTGTTTCTGGCGCAACTTTCCAATTTGCTAGCCGGCAATATTTCCATCGTGCATGGCGTCACTGGTTCGTCGCGTACCTTCATGGGCGAAGAATCGGCCGGCGTGGACGCCGTGCGTATCGCGCACGCGCGCATCAACGCCGGGCAAAGTGACATTGCGCTGGTCGGCGCCTCCTATAATTGCGAGCGGCCCGATGTGTTGATGCTCTACGAATTCGGCAAGTACCTGCTGAAGGACCGCTACGCCCCGGTCTGGGAGCGCGGCGAAACCGGCGGCATCGCGATGGGCTCGCTCGGCGCTTTCCTGGTGATCGAAGCGCGCGAGCATGCCGAGAAGCGCGGCGCCAAGCCGCTGGCGCGGCTGACCGCGGTCGTTTCCGACCGCTCCGACCGCAAGCCGGGTGCGATTGCCGCTGCACTCGCCCGGATGTGGAACAAGATCAAGGATAAAGTGGTCAGTGGCCACGTCGCGGTGCTCTCGGGCGCCACCGGCGCGCAGCCCGCGACCGCTGAGGAACGTGCCTTTCTTAGTAGCCATGACGACCTTGCCGTTCGTGCCACGGGCTCCTATCTCGGGCATGGGCCGGAACCGCAATTTCCGATGAATGTGGCGCTGGCGGCGATCGCGCTGGGCCATGCTAGTCTGTTTCCGCCCGCTGACTCGACCGGCATGGAGCGGCCGATGAGCGGCGAGCTACGCCAAGTCGTGGTGACTGGCATCGGGCACTGGCGCGGCGAAGGTCTGGCGTTGTTCGAACGGGTCGGCTGAAGGAGAGCGACAGATGGCGGGCACCAAGGACAACATGGGACGGCCGACCGTGGTCGTGACCGGCCTCGGCGTGGTCACCTCGCTCGGCGCCGGCAAGGCCGACAACTGGGCCAAGCTCAGCGCCGGCCAATCCGGCATTCGCGCCATTACCCGCTTTCCAACCGACGGCCTGAAAACCCGCATCGCCGGCACCATCGATTTTCTGCCGCTGCAATCCTGCTCGGCGGCGCTGTCGGAATCGTTTGCCGATCTCGCCGCCGAAGAGGCCATTGCGCAATCCGGCCTCGGCACGCGCGGCGATTTTCCGGGTCCGCTGTTCCTCGCGGTACCGCCGATTGAAATCGAATGGCCGCAGCGGCTCGAAGTCAGCGCGCGTTCGGGCGCCAACGACAAAGTTACCTATGACGACCTGTTGCGGGCCGGAAATCAATTCCCCGCCTATCACGACCGCTTCCAGTTCGGTTCGGTCGCCAACAATCTGGCGGAAAAATTCGGCACCAAAGGCTCGCCGATTTCGCTGTCGACCGCCTGCGCGTCCGGCGCGACCGCGATCCAGCTCGGCGTCGAAGCGATCCGCCGCGGCGAGACCGATGTCGCCGTTTGCATCGGCACCGACGGCTCGATCAATCCCGAGGCGCTGATCCGTTTCTCGCTGCTTTCGGCACTGTCCACCAGCAATGACGTGCCGCAGACGGCCGCCAAGCCTTTCTCCAAAAACCGCGACGGCTTCGTCATGGCTGAAGGCGCCGCCGCCTTAGTTCTGGAAAGCTACGAATCCGCCAAGGCGCGCGGCGCTAAAATCCTCGGCGTGCTCGAAGGCTGCGGCGAGATGACCGACGCCTTCCATCGCACCCGCTCGAGCCCCGACGGCAAGCCGATCATCGGCTGCATTGCCGCTGCGATCGAAGATGCCGGCCTCACCCCCGGCGACATCGACTATGTCAACGCGCACGGCACCAGCACGCCGGAGAATGACAAGATGGAGTATCTCGGCTGTTCCGCCGTGTTCGGCGAGCGCATGAAGGATGTGCCGATCTCCTCGAACAAGTCCATGATCGGCCATACGCTGTCGGCGGCCGGCGCGATCGAGGCGGTGTTCTCGCTGCTCACGTTGCAGCATCAGCGCATTCCACCCACCATCAATTATCAGGTGCCCGACCCGGCGATCCCGCTCGACGTTGTGCCGAACAAGGCGCGCGATGCACGCGTGCGTCACGCCATCTCGAATTCATTCGGCTTCGGCGGGCAGAACGTCTCGCTGGTGATGGGACTGGAGCCGGCGGCGTAAAGCCGCCATCGGCTCGGCAACCATGCGCTCCTTACGACTTATCGCCGATCGCAAGCTTGAACTTGGCGACGTGCCCGCGCCGCCCCCGCCGGGCGACGGCGAGGTGCAGATCCGCATCAAGGCGGTCGCGCTCAATCATCTCGACCTCTGGGGTTTTCGCGGCATGGCCTTTGCCAAGCGCAAACTGCCGCTTGTGGTCGGCGCGGAAGCGTCCGGCGAAATCGCCGCGATCGGCGCCGGCGTCACCGGATTCAAACCGGGCGACAAAGTGGTGATGTATGGCGCCATGACCTGCGGGCATTGCGCCGCCTGCCGCGAGGGCCGCGATAATCTATGCGAAAACGTCGGCGGCATCATGGGCTTTCATATCGACGGCTTTGCGCGCGATTTGATCAATCTGCCGGCGCGGCTGGTCATCCCGGTGCCGGCCGGCGTATCGCTGCGCGATGCCGCGTGCGCGCCGATTGCCTTTGGCACGATCGAGCACATGCTGTTCGACAATGCCAAGCTTAAAGCGGGCGAAACTATTCTCGTGCATGCCGGCGGCTCCGGCATTGGCTCGGTCGCCATCAAGATGGCGAAGGCCATCGGCTGCACCGTCATCACCACGGTCGGTGACGACGCCAAGGCCGAAAAGGCCAAGGCGCTGGGCGCCGATCACGTCATCAACTACAAAACGGAGCGTTTCGAAGGCGTCACCCGCAAGCTCACCGCCAAAAAGGGCGTCGACGTTGTGTTCGAGCATGTCGGCGGCGAAGGTTTCAACGCCTCGCTGTTCTGCCTCAAGCGCGGCGGCCGCCTGGTGACCTGCGGCTCGACCGCGGGGCCGAATGTCACCATCAATCTGATGCAGCTGTTCCAGCAGCAGTACAAGATTTTCGGCTCGTTCGGCTCCTCGATGCGCAATATCCGCGACAGCCTGTCAAAGATCGCTGCCGGCATGGCGCCGATCATCGACACCGAAGTGCCGCTGGCCGATTTCGAACGCGGTCTAGCGCGGCTGGAAAGCCGGCAGGTGTTCGGCAAAGTGATCGTCAACTTCTAAGGCGCAAGGGCCATGAGCCGAATAGTCCGGCAGCTGCGCCGCGGCGCAAAGCGCATCAGTGACGCCATCATCGGCGCGGCCGCCATCGGCGCGATCAAGGTTCTGCGTTGGGTCGCGCCGAATCGGATGGCCGATTTCGCCGGACGGACGATGCGCTTCATCGGTCCGTTGTTGCGGGAACACCGCATCGGCCGCGAAAATCTGACAGCCGCCTTCCCCGAGAAATCGTCCGCCGAAATCGACACCATCTTGGCCGGGGTCTGGGACAATCTCGGGCGCATGGGCGCCGAATTCGCCAATCTCGACCGGCTGTGGGATTTCGACCCGCAACATCCCGACCGTGGACGCATCACCGGCAACGCGGCCAATATCGAGCGTTTCCTGCAGCTCAAGGACGACGGCAAGCCGGCGCTGATTTTTGGTGCGCATCTGGCCAATTGGGAACTGCCCGGGATCGGCGCGGCGACCTATGACCTCGACAGTGCGGTGCTTTATCGCCGGCCCAATATTCCGGCGATCGATCGCTGGCTGCGCGAGACCCGCACCCCCAATATGGGCGAACTGATTTCGACCGAAATGGATGCGCCGCTGAAGCTCGCCGAGGCGCTGCAGCGCGGCGCCCATGTCGGCATGCTGGTGGATCAGTATTACGTGCGCGGCGTCCCGGTGACGTTTTTCGGCCGCCGCACCATGGCCAATCCACTGCTGGCGCGGCTTGCGCGCCATTTCGATTGCCCGATCCACGGCGCCCGCATTATCCGGCTTCCCGATCATCGCTTCACCGGCGAGATCACCGAAGCGATCGCGCCGGCGCGCGATGCGGAAGGCAAAATCGACATCGCCGGCACCATGCAGATCATCACCAGCGTGATCGAAGGCTGGATCCGCGAGCATCCAGAACAATGGCTGTGGCTGCACCGGCGCTGGCGGCCGGAAGACTAATTAGCCGTTGCGGGTCGGAAGGCCGGCCGCCTTCCAGGCGATGATGCCGCCGGCAAGATGGGATTTGTAAGGATAGCCGGCATCCTGCGCCGCGACCGATGCCGTGATCGAGCGCCGGCCGGAGCGGCAGGCAAACACCACCTGCTTGCCCTGCGGATCGGGAATAGCGGCCGGATCGAAGGCCGAGAGCGGCACGATCACCGCGTCGGGATAGCTTTCCACCGAAGTTTCGTTGGGCTCGCGCACATCGACCAGCAGCATGCGCCCTTCGGTCAAGCCCCGCGCCACCTCTTCCGGTGTCAGGTTTTGCACCTCGTCGGCGCGCGGCATTTCGTCGGCCATAACGCAACTCCGGCTTTCCAAGGTCGGTATTACTAGCCGGAATTGATCAGACGGTCACCTGGGTTCCGACCTCGACCACCCGCCCGGTCGGAATCTGGAAATAGTCGGTGGCGTCATTGGCGACGCGGGTAAGCGCGATGAACAGCCGGTCCTGCCAGCGCGGCATGCCGGAATGAGGGGCGGGCTTGAGGGTCCGCCGCGACAGGAAGAAGGACGTCGACATGATGTCGAACTGCCAGCCGAGCTTGCGCGCAATTGCCAGCGCCTTCGGCACATTCGGCTGTTCCATGAAACCGAAGCGCAAAACCACGCGTGAAAACGTCTCGCCGACCGGCTCGATGCGCACGCGTTCGGCCGCATCGATACGCGGCGTGTCCGCCGTCTCGATAGTGAGAATGACGTTCTTTTCGTGCAACGCCTTGTAGTGCTTGAGGCTGTGCAGCAGCGCGGTCGGGGCGCTCGCCGGATCGCTGGTGAAAAACACCGCGGTGCCGGGCACCCGCACCGGCGGCTTCTTTTCGAGTTTGGCGACCAGGCCTTCGAGCGGAATCTCCTGCCGTCTTGTCTTTTCGAACAGCAAGCGGCTGCCGCGCCGCCAAGTGTACATCAACGTCATCACCAGGGCGCCGAGCGCGAGCGGCATCCAGCCGCCCTCGACGATCTTGAGAAGATTGGCGGAGAGGAACGTTAAATCGATGAACAGGAACGGCAAGATCAGCGCCAGGGCCGCAAACAGCGGCCAACGCCACACTTTCCAGATCACCACGATCGCCATCATGGCAGTGACCACCATCGTGCCGGTGACGGCGATGCCATAGGCGGAGGCGAGCGCGCTGGACGAGCGGAACAACGCAACCAGCAGCAGGACGCCGACCAACAGCAGCGTATTCACGCGCGGCATGTAGATCTGCCCGAACAGCGCTTCCGAGGTGTGGCGGATTTCCAGGCGCGGCAGCAGCCCGAGTTGAATCGCCTGTTGCGTGAGCGAATAGGCGCCGGTGATCACGGCCTGGCTGGCGATCACGGTGGCGGCGGTCGCCAGCAGCACCATCGGCAGCAGCGCCCAGTGCGGATAAAGCAGAAAAAACGGATTCTCGATCGCCTTCGGATCGGCCAGCACCAACGCGCCCTGCCCGAGATAATTGATCAACAGCGCGGGCAGCACCACCACCAGCCAGGCAAAACGGATCGGGCTACGGCCGAAATGGCCGAGGTCCGCATAGAGCGCTTCCGCGCCGGTCACCACCAGGAACACGGCACCGAGCGTATAAAAGGCGATGATGCCGTGATGAAGGAGAAAATATATTCCGTAATATGGATTGAACGAGAGCAGGACGCTGAAGTTTTGGCCGATATGCCAAAGGCCGGCAACGGCGATGGCGACAAACCAGATCACCGTTATCGGTCCGAACAATGCGGCAACCTTCGCGGTGCCGCGCGATTGCGCCGCGAACAGAAAAATCAGGATGACCACGGTGATCGGAACGATGAAATCATCGAAAGCCGGTGTCGCGACCTTCAAGCCTTCGACGGCCGAGAGTACCGACAGCGCCGGCGTGATGATGGCGTCGCCGTAGAACAGCGCACCGCTGATGATACCCAGCAGAATGACGATCGCGCCGCCGCGGCTGCCGGCCAGCGCACGCGAGGCCAGCGCCATCAGCGCCAGCGTGCCGCCTTCGCCGTGATTGTCGGCGCGCAGCAGGATGAGCACGTATTTAGCGGTGACCACCAGCAGCAGCGCCCAGATGATGAGCGACAGGATGCCGAGCACGACCGGCTCGCTTATCACTTTGCCAGGCCCGGCGGCCGCCAGCACCGACTCGCGCAACGCATAGAGCGGGCTGGTGCCGATATCCCCGTAGACGACGCCGATACAACCGAGCGTGAGCGCCCAGAAGCCGACCTTCGCCGGCGCGTCGCTGCCATTGGCTGCAGCTGAGCCGCCAGCTACGGCGGCGCTAGGTTGGGACATGGGGCTTGGCCTGGAGGTTGTTGCAATGCAAAAAATTTGGGCCGCGGCTTATAACGCGGCTCTTGTTGCTCCAGCACAAACATTTGCGCAAATCGAAAAATCCAGCCATGCGTCAAGCGCAGGCCAAGACGCAAATATTTTCCTTTTGGAACAATATGTTATGGGAAAACCTGTTGCCTATGCGCTTCAGACCGTGACCTGGGTGCCGACCTCGACCACCCGCCCGGTCGGAATCTGGAAGAAGTCGGTGGCGTCGCTGGCCGAGCGCGCCAGCGCAATGAACAGATGATCCTGCCAGGCCGGCATGCCTGATTTCGGCGACGGCTTGAGCGCGCGCCGCGACAAAAAAAACGAGGTCGACATGATGTCGAATTGCCAGCCGTGCTTGCGCGCGATCGCCAGCGCCTTCGGCACGTTGGGCTGCTCCATGTAGCCGAACTTCAACGACACACGCGAGAAATGCGCCGACAGCGGCGTGATCTGCACCCGCTCCTCCTCGCCGACGCGGGGGGTGTCGGCGGTGATGATTGTGAGGATCACGTTTTGCTCATGCAGCACCTTGTTGTGCTTGAGATTGTGCAGCAAGGCGGTCGGCGCGAAGTCGGGATCGCTGGTGAGAAACACCGCCGTACCCGGCACGGTATGCGGCGGTTTCTTCGTAAGACTGCGCAGCAGTGTTTCGATCGGCACCTCGGTGCGCCGGGTCTTGTTGACGAGGATGCCGGTGCCGCGCCGCCATGTCAGGATCAGCAGCACCAGGGTGGCGCCGAACAGAAGCGGCGCCCAGGCGCCCTCGAACAATTTCAGGAAATTGGCCGAGAAGAAGGTGACGTCGACAATGACGAAGGGCGTCATCAGCAGCGCCGCTTTCCAAAGCGGCCACTGCCAACTCCGCCATATCACGATGAAGGCGAGCAGCCCGTCCACCACCATGGTGGTGGCAACCGCGATGCCATAGGCGGAAGCGAGCGCGCTGGAGGTGCGGAACAGCCCGACCAGCAGCAAGACGCCAAGCAGCAAAGCCACGGTCACCCGCGGAATATAGATTTGTCCGACATGGGAGGCCGAGGTGTGCAGGATGGCGAGCCGCGGCAGCAGGCCGAGCTGAATGGCCTGATGCACCAGCGAATAGGCGCCGGTGATCACCGCCTGGCTCGCGATGACGGTCGCGGCCGTCGCCAGCACGATCATCGGCAACAAAAAGGCATCGGGCACCAAGCGATAAAACGGATTTTCAATCGCCAGCGGATCGGCCAAAACCTTGGCGCCCTGGCCAAAATAATTGATCAGCAGCGCCGGCAGCACCAGGCAAAGCCAGGCCATCTGGATCGGCTTGCGGCCGAAATGGCCCAAGTCCGCATAGAGCGCCTCGCCGCCGGTCACCACCAGGAATACCGCGCCGAGCGTGACCAAGCCGATCTGGCCGTGATTGAGCAAAAATTCGATGCCGTAGAAAGGATTGATCGCATACAACACGCGCGGATCGTCGCGGATATGCAGCGCGCCGGCGATTGCGATCGCGACGAACCAGACCACCATGATCGGGCCGAACAAGGCGGCCACCTTGGCGGTGCCGCGGCTTTGCGCGGCGAACAGGCCGATCAGAATGAAAACCGCGAGCGGCGCGACATAGTCGCTGAAGGCGGGGCTCGCGAGCTTCAGGCCCTCCACCGCCGAGAGCACCGAGATCGCCGGCGTGATGACGCTGTCGCCGAGAAACATCGCGGCGCCAATGACGCCGACGATAAAAACGAAAGCCGTGCGCCGCCCGAGCGCGCGGGTCGCCAGCGCCGTCAGCGAGAGCGTGCCGCCCTCGCCGTTGTTGTCGGCACGCAGCAGGATCAGCACGTATTTCAACGTCACCGTGACGATCAGCGCCCACACGATCAGCGACAACACGCCGAGCACGACGCCGCGGGTGACCGCATGGTTGTCGCTCGCCGCCATCGCCGCCTCGCGAAAGGCGTAGAGCGGGCTCGTGCCGATGTCGCCATAGACGACGCCGACGCTGCCAAGCGCCAGCGCTAGAAGATTCGGCGCCGATTCCTTGCCGCCATTGGAGATAGGGGCCGCGGCGGAAGCCGCGCTGTCGTTCACGCCGTCGCTCATTGAGGTTATTTCGGTCCGCCCTCGGGCTGGAAGGCCGGGCTTATAGCATCACCCGGACCGAGAGAATACCGGCCTTTTCCACGCTCGGGAGACCGGAAACACGCCATGCCGCGGTGGATTTCAGACCTGATTACGGGGTCAAATCGTTCGGAATCGGCGGCTCTTCGCGCATCAGAGTAATGGTGACACGCCGGTTCGGCGACATCGAGGGGTTGTCGGGAAACAGCGGATCGGTGTCGGCCCTGCCGGCCACCTGATAGATGTGCGCGGACGGCAGCCCTTCACCGGCGAGGATTTCGCGCACTGCATTGGCGCGGTCGGCGGAAAGTTCCCAAGCCCCGTAGCCCGGCTTCTCCGGCACCTTGCTGGTGGCGGTGTGACCGGTGATCGAGACGCGGAAGGGCATCGCCTTGAGCGACGGCGCGATTTTCTGGATCAGCTTGCGGGTGCGCTCGTAGGGTTCCTTGCTGCCGTCCGGAAACATCGAGCGGCCGTCCTGATCGACGATCTCGATATTGAGGCCCTGCTTGGTCTCCTCGACCATGATGTGCTTGGAGGCCTCGGTAATCTCGGGCATTTCCTGCAAAGCCTGGCGCAACGAAGCGGAAGCGAGCGCGAATTTCTGATCCTTCTTCAAACGCTGGCCGTACTTGGCCTCTTTATCCATGTCGTCGGGCGTCGGCGTCGAGGAGGCCTCCGAAGGATCGATGTTGGCCGCATTCTTGAGTTTCGGCCGCGTCGGCAGGCCCAGCACTTCGATGATACCGGTATAGCGCTGCTCCGAAACGCCGAAGGCGTCGCGCATCGAGCCGGCGACGATTTTAAGTTTCTGCTGGTCTTGCGTGGAGAACGCGACCAGCATCACGAAAAAGCTGACCAGCAATCCCATCAAATCGGCGAAGGTTACGAACCAGCCGTGACCGCCACCGTGCGCTTCTTTACGTCTGGCCATTCTTGGCTTTCCCGATGCGCCGCTTTAAGCGGCGGCCGCTGCTGTTTCTTCTTTGCTCTCGGCTTCGCTGTGACGATGCTTCTCGGGTAGATAGGCGAGCAACATCTCGCGCACGAGGGTCGGGCTTTTGGCCTCGCGGATCATCAAGATGCCGTCGATGATGAGCGTGCGATTGATTTCCTCGTCCACCAACTTCAAATGCAGTTTGTCGGCGATCGGCAGACAGAAAAGATTGGCGAGCGCCGCGCCGTAAAAGGTCGCCAGCAACGCGCCCGCCATGAACGGACCGAGCTTGGACGGGTCGGTCATGTTGGCAAACATCTGCACCATGCCGATCAAAGTGCCGATCATGCCGAAGGCCGGCGCGCAGTCGCCGACCGCGCGGTAGATTTTCTGGCCTTCGTCGAGATGGGTCAGGAAGTTGTCGCGGTCGCGTTCGAGATTGTCGCGGATGAAGTTGGTGTCGTAGCCGTCGGCAACGTAACGGATGCCTTTAGCCAGAAACGGATCCTCGGTTTCGACTTTTTCAAGCCCCATCGGACCGGATTTGCGCGCGACCTCGGCAATCCCCGCCAACTCATCGACCAGTTCGCGCTGGGTACTGCGGCGCATCGTAAAGGCGAATTTGGCGCCAAGCGGCAGGCCGTGGAAAATCGAGGACAGTGGAAACCGGATCAGCGTGGCGGCGAAGGACCCGCCGAAAATGACGATGAAGGCATGTTCGCTGACGAACATGTGCAGGTCGCCGCCCATCATGATCACCAGGCCGACGACGCCCACGCCGCACAGCAGGCCTAAACTGGTCGCAATATCCATTGACTACCCCACCCGACGCGCACGAACGGCCACGAAAAGCTATGCTGGCCGCTGCCACCGACCCTAGACTGGGGCTGTTAAGGGGCGGTAAAGGCTAACCGTTGGTGAAAGAAAATCGCCCGCTTTTGCTGTGCCCGCGCGTGACCGGCCGGCAAAATGCTGCAAAAATCACGACAAATGGGCTGCAAAGCCCAAGGTCCGATCCAGGACCCGTCAAATAACGGAGGAGAGCGACCCATGCGCGAGATCGGCCATTTCATCGGCGGCAAGGCCGTCAAAGGCGCCTCCGGGCGGTTCGGGGACGTGTTCGATCCCAATACCGGCGAGGTGCAAGCCAAGGTCGCGCTGGCCAAGAAGTCCGAGGTCGAGGCGGCCATCGCCAACGCGCAAGCCGCGCAGCCGGCTTGGGCGGCGACCAATCCGCAGCGCCGCGCCCGCGTAATGTTCAAGTTTCTCGAGCTGGTTCAGAAGGAATATGACAGCCTCGCCAAGCTGCTCTCCTCCGAGCACGGCAAGACCCTGCCCGACGCGCGCGGCGACATCCAGCGCGGGCTCGAAGTGGTGGAGTTCGCCTGCGGCATTCCGCATCTGCTGAAGGGCGAATACACCGAAGGCGCCGGGCCCAGCATCGATCTTTATTCCGTCCACCAGCCGCTCGGCGTCGTCGCCGGCATCACGCCGTTCAATTTTCCGGCGATGATCCCGCTTTGGAAATGCGCACCGGCGATTGCCTGCGGCAATGCCTTCATCCTCAAGCCGTCGGAGCGCGATCCCATCGGTGCCGATGCGGATCGCCGAACTGTTTCTCGCCGCCGGACTGCCGGAGGGCATTCTCAATGTCGTCAACGGCGACAAGGAAGCGGTCGACACGCTGCTCACCGACGCGCGCGTGCAAGCCATCGGTTTTGTCGGCTCGTCAGCCATCGCAGAATATATTTTCTCGACCGGCTGCGCCCATGGCAAGCGCGTGCAGTGTTTCGGCGGCGCCAAGAACCACATGATCGTGATGCCCGACGCCGATATGGATCAGGCGGTCGATGCATTGATCGGGGCGGGTTATGGCTCGGCCGGCGAACGCTGCATGGCGGTGTCGGTGGCGGTGCCGGTCGGTCAGAAAACCGGCGATGCGCTGATGAAAAAACTGATCCCGCGGGTCGAGAGCCTGAAGATCGGACCCTCCAGCGATGCGCAAGCCGATTACGGCCCGATGGTCACCAAGGAACTGCTCGGCAAAGTGCGCGGCTATATCGATACCGGCATCAAGGAAGGCGCCAAGCTGGTCGTGGACGGGCGCGGGTTCAAATTGCAGGGCTACGAAAACGGAAATTTCATCGGCGGCTGCCTGTTCGACGAGGTCAAGCCGGACATGAAAATCTACAAGGAGGAAATTTTCGGGCCGGTGCTCTCGGTGGTGCGCGCCAAGGACTATGACGAAGCCGTGCGGCTGCCCTCGGAGCACGAATACGGCAACGGCGTCGCCATCTTCACGCGCGACGGCGACACCGCGCGCGATTTCGTCAACCGCGTGCAGGTCGGCATGGTGGGCGTCAACTTCGCCATTCCGGTGCCGCTCGCCTATTACACGTTCGGCGGCTGGAAGCGCTCGGGCTTCGGCGACCTCAACCAGCACGGGCCGGATTCGATCCGCTTCTACACCAAGACCAAAACCGTGACCTCGCGCTGGCCCACCGGCACCAAGGAAGGCGCCGAATTCGTGATTCCGACCATGAAGTGACGCGGCGCCGCGGAATGTCGAGAATTCCGGTCGCCGGAGGCGTTCTGATTGCTTCGATGCTGGCCGGCTGCGCCGGCGGCCCCTTCGGAGACGCAGCGCCATCGGCACGCCGGCCGCTGCGGAAATGGCCGGCCGCTGGATTTTGGCGGCCCCGAACGCGCCGACCTGCGGCATGAATTTCGGCGGCACGCCCGGCGCGCAACAGGGTATCGTCGCACCGGAAGGCGGCTGCCCGGGTAATTTCTTCACCAGCCGGCACTGGACGCTCGATCAAGGTGTGCTGATGATCAATGATGAGGAAAACCAGCCGCTGGCGCAGCTCACCTTCGCCGGCGGCCGCTTCGAAGGCCGAGCCACCGCCGGGATGGCGGTGACGCTGACACGTCAAACATTGGGGCCAACATGACCGACTTTCAGCTTTATTGCTTCGCCCAGTCCGGCAACGCCTATCGTGCCGCATTGATGCTCAATCTGATCGGCGCCAAGTGGGAGCCGAAATGGCTCGATTTTTTCAGCACATTTGTTCAGCGCACGCCCGAGTACCGCACCGAGATCAACGAGATGGGCGAGGTGCCGGTGCTGGTTCACGGGGCTAAGAAACTCACGCAATCGGGCGTGATCCTCACTTATCTCGCCAACCACAGCGGCAAATTCAAACCACAGGGCGAGGAGCAGGAGTTGGAGGCGCTGCGCTGGATCATCTTCGATAATCAGAAGGTCAACGGCTTTCTTGGGCCGTTCCGCTTCCTGAAAAACTTCGCCAAGCCGGCTGGCGATCCGGCGGTGATGGCGTTCCTGCAAGGCCGCGCGCAAGGCAACCTCGCCATCGTCAACAAGCGGCTGACCGGACGCGACTTCCTGGTGAGCGACAAGCCGACCATCGCCGACGTTTCGATGACCGCCTATCTGTATTACCCGGCGGAGGAATTCGGCTTCGATATCGCCAAGGACTATCCGGCGATCGGCGCCTGGCTCAAGCGCATGGCGGCGCTGCCCGGCTGGGGACACCCTTACGATCTGATGCCCGGCTATCCGTTTGGGACGCAGGGCTATCGCAATCAGCGATCGTGACGATGACCGTGGCTATGCGAATGGCCGTGATGATGCTGCACGTGATCATGATCGTGGCCGTGCGATAGCGCATAGGCGCCGCCTTCCGGCTCGAACGGCGCTTCGATCATCGTCACTTTTGCGCCGAGTGAAGCGAGCAGCGCTTCGATCGCGGCTCGCGCGCTGCACGCGAATGCGATTGGGCAGCACCTGCACAAGCACGTGGCGGTCGCCGAGGTGCCAGGCCAGCCGCGACAGCGCGGCGAGGTCTCCTGCCCGCGCCTCGATCAGCGGCTCGGGCGCAGCCACGACTTCAACCAGGCCGCCGCCGTCGAGCAGGAGCAGATCGTCGGTGCGCAAACGCGCCGGTTCGTGCAGATCGATTTCGATACTGCCACCTTTGGCGCCGGTGACGGTGATTTTCTGTGCGCTGCGCTGGGCGTAGTCGAGGATCACGATATCCGCGACCGGCCGTCCATGGCGCTCGGCGGCGGCAATGACACGGGTTGCGCGCTGCATAAGGGTAAGGACGCCGGCCAGTCAGTTCAACCGCGCCGGGCGGTCATGATCGGGATCGTGTCCGGGTGCGATAGGACCCGCGGAAACCTGCGTTTCGCTCGCCGGCATCGGCTCGGCCGCAACAAGCGCATCCTTGCGCTGATATTCGCGATACGACCACCAGCCGAGCGGCAGACACGCGAGATATATCAGCGAGCCGATGGTGAGCACTACCCACGGATAGCTGATCAGCAGCGCGAAGAACAACACCACGACGACGAACACCGGCAGCACCATGTCAGGCGGCACGCGCTTGCCGACGCGCTTACCGGAGAATACCGGCAGGTTGCGAAACCATCAGCAGCGCGATCATCAGCGTGTAGAAAAATGTCAGCCACACGGTGACGAGCCCGTTGGAGACACCGAGAAAATACAGATAGATCGGCAGCAGCACGGTGATGGCGCCGGCCGGCGCCGGAATGCCGGTGAAGAAATTTCCCGCCCAGGCCGGCTTGCTCGGATCGTCGATCATCACGTTGAAGCGCGCGAGTCTCAGGCCGGCGCAGATCGCAAACACCAGCGCCGCGATCCAACCCGCCGATTTGAGTTCGTGCAGACCCCAGAAGTACAGGATCAGCGCGGGCGCCACGCCGAAATTCACGAAGTCGGCGAGGCTGTCGAGCTCGGCGCCGAAGCGCGAGGTGCCCTTGAGCATCCGGGCGAGCCGTCCGTCGATGCCGTCGAGCAGCGCGGCGAATACGATGGCGGCGAGCGCCAGATCGAGCCGGTTCTCAACCGCCAGACGGATCGCGGTCAGCCCCGCGCATAACGCCAGCAGCGTGATGAGATTGGGCAAAAGCGTGCGCACCGGAATCGCCTTGAAGCGGCGGCGGCGACTGGGCGGCGCGGGGTCGAACGGCGGAAAGACCATGACGGTAATATAGCCGTTTGACGGCGCGCGCGCCACGGCTCGCCAAAACCTGTTACACGGCGTCATTAACGATTTTTCGTCCCGGTCTAGCCGCTGCGAAAAGCGCGTCCTGCCTCGGTTGCGCTCAGGTCGGCAAGCACGGTTTCTCCGCCGATCGACGTTTGCCCAACCGCCACCATCGGCGGCGTGCCGTCGGGCAGATAGACGTCGAGGCGCGAGCCGAAGCGGATCATGCCGAAGCGCTCGCCGGCGCCGATCATTTGGCCTTCGCGCACGAAGCAGACGATGCGGCGCGCCACCAGGCCGGCGATCTGCACGACCGCGACGCGGGCGCCCGCGGCGGCGATCACCAACGAATTGCGCTCGTTATCGGCGCTCGCCTTGTCGAGGTCGGCGTTGAAGAACTTTCCCGGCTGGTAGACGATTTTCTCGACACGGCCGGCAACCGGGCTGCGGTTCACGTGGCAGTCGAACACGCTCATGAAAATCGAGATGCGGGTGAGCGGCTTGTCGCCGAGGCCGAGTTCGTGCGGCGGCAGCGCGTTGACGATCTGGCTGATGCGGCCGTCAGCCGGCGCCACCACCAGCCCCTCGCGCACCGGCGTCACGCGCGGCGGGTCGCGGAAGAAATAGGCGCACCAGATCGTCGCCAGCGTGCCGAGCCAGCCGAGCGGGCTCCACAGCCAGAACAGCAGCAGGCTGGCAAGCGCGAAGGCGCCGATGAAGGGATAGCCTTCCGGCGTGATCGGCACGAATTGCGCGCGGATCGAATCGGTGATCGACATACTTGATCCTACTCCGCCGCGTCGGCCGGCGCTTCCAGCGGCTTCGAGGCGGCCTGCGTGATGATGTCGTCGACCAAAGGCGGGTTGCGGTTAGGCGCGGCCTCGGGCTCGGCCGCCAAAGCGAGCTTCTCGCGCGCTTCCTCGGCCTCGCGCTGGCGGTTCCACATGCTGGCGTACAGCCCGTTCGCCGCCAGCAGCGCGACATGCGTGCCGCGCTCGACGATCTCGCCCTGGTCCAGCACGACGATCTCGTCGGCGCCGACAATGGTGGAGAGCCGGTGCGCGATGACCAAAGTGGTGCGGCCCTTGGACACCCGCTCCAGCGCGTCCTGGATTTCCTTTTCCGTGTGGCTGTCGAGCGCTGAGGTCGCCTCGTCCAGCACCAGGATCGGCGGCGCCTTCAGGATGGTGCGCGCGATGGCGACACGCTGTTTTTCGCCGCCGGAGAGTTTCAAGCCGCGCTCGCCGACTTCGGTCTCGTAGCCTTTCGGCGAGAGCCGAATGAGATCGTCGATCTGCGCAAGTTTCGCCGCCTCCTCTACCTCGGCATCGCTCGCTTGCCAGCGGCCGTAGCGGATGTTGTAGCGGATGGTGTCGTTGAACAGCACGGTATCCTGCGGCACCATGCCGATGGCGTGACGCAGCGATTTCTGCGTGACCCTGGCGATGTCCTGCCCGTCGATCAGAATTCGGCCGCCGGCGAGATCGTAAAAGCGAAACAGCAGACGGGAGATGGTCGACTTGCCGGCACCGGACGGGCCGACCACCGCCACCGTTTGGCCGGCCGGCACCTCGAAGCTGATGCCCTTCAGGATGCGCCGCTCCGGCTCATAGGCGAAGCGTACATTCTCGAAACGGATGTTGCCGCTGGTGACTTTGAGCGGCGGCGCCCCGGGGGCGTCCTTGATTTCCGGCTCGCGCGCCAGAATCGAGAACATGGTCTCGATGTCGATCACCGCCTGCTTGATCTCGCGATAGACCATGCCCATGAAATTGAGCGGCTGGTAGAGCTGGATCATCATCGAGTTGATCAGCACGAAGTCGCCGATCGTCTTGGTGCCGGCCTTGATCTCGAAGGCGCACATCACCATGGCGGCGGCGAGACCGAGCGTGAAGATCACCGCCTGCCCGGCGTTGAGCACGGCGAGCGAGGTATAGGCGCTGACGCTGGCGCTCTCATAGCGCACCATAGATTTGTCGTAACGCTCGGCCTCGCGCTGCTCGGCGCTGAAATATTTCACCGTCTCGTAGTTGAGCAGCGAGTCGATCGCCTTGATGTTGGCGTCGGTGTCGCTTTCGTTCATGCGGCGGCGGATGCCGATGCGCCATTCCGTGGCGTGATAGGTGTAAACCAGATAGACCGCGACGGTCGACCATGATCACCGCGACATAGCGCCAGTCGAACTGCCACATCAGCACGCCGACGATCAGCGCCAGTTCGATGATGGTGGGCGAGAGTTGCAGGATGACCATGCGCACGATGGTCTCGATGGCGTTGCGGCCGCGCTCGAGCACGCGGGTCAGCCCGCCGGTCTTGCGCTCGAGATGGAAGCGCAGCGATAATTCGTGCATGTGCACGAAGGTGCGGTAGGCGAGCCGGCGCACCGCGTGCATCGCCACCTTGGCGAAGATGCCATCGCGCAATTGCGTGAGCGCCGCCATCAGGATGCGCATGCCGCCATAGGCGATCGTCATCGCAACCGGGATTGAGACCGCCCACAGCAGCCAGTCGGTGGCAGCGACTGGCGCGGTGCCGTGGCCGGCAAGCGCGTCGGTCGCCCATTTGAAGGTGAAGGGCACCGCGATGGTCGCAAGCTTGGCCGCGAGCAACAGCACCATGGCGCCCAGCACGCGCAGCTTCAGATCGCGCCGCTCGGACGGCCAGATATAGGGCCACAGGCGTATGATGGTCGTGAGCAGCGCGCCGCGGTCGGCGGAGACGCGCGTGTTGCTCTCAGGCGTTCGGTGGTGGTGATGGTCGCTCATTCGAGGCCCTCATATAGGAGGATTCTCGGGCTTAATCACCCTGCCGCGGCTGGCCTTGACGCTGCCGCAGACGCCGTGCACATGACCTTCGGTCATGAACCAACCGGAAAAATGAGCAAAATCCGAAAAATCTGCGTCTATTGCGGCTCGGGACCGGGCACCGACCCGGCTTTTGTCGCAGGCCGCGCGCGCCTTCGGCGCAATCCTGGCCAAGAACGGCATCGGGCTGGTCTATGGCGGCGGCGCCATCGGCATCATGGGCGAACTCTCCCGCGCCGTGCTCGACAACGGCGGCGAAGCGACCGGCATCATCCCGGAATTTCTAGTAGCGCGCGAACACGCGAGGGATAGTGCGGACGAGCTGATCGTCACGCGCGACATGCACGAGCGCAAACGCAAGATGTTCGAGCTGGCCGACGCCTTCGTCGCGCTGCCGGGCGGCGTCGGCACGCTGGAGGAGATCGTCGAGCAGATGACCTGGGTGCAGCTCGGCCGCCACAAGCAAGCCGGTCCTGCTCGCCAATATCAGAAGTTTTTGGCAGCCGCTGTGCGCTCTGCTCGATCATATGAAGAAGCTGGATTTCATCCGCGGCGATCTCGAGCTTCGACCTGCTGGTCGCCGACAAGGTCGAGGACATCCTGCCGATGCTGCAAAAGGCGGCGGACGCAGTACCGGCGCACGCCAAGGAATTGTCGGCGGCGGAAGCCGACAAGCTGTAACGGCTATTTGCCGGTGAACGTCACCGCCTCGATGCGGTTGCCGTCGGGATCGCGGATGAAGGCGGCGTAATAGCTCTCGTGATATTGCGTGCGAAACCCGGGCGCGCCGTCGGACGTTCCGCCGCCGGCGAGTGCGGCGGCGTGGAAGGCATCGACCGCAGCGGCATCGCTGGCGCGCAGACAGATATGCACGCCGCTATCGGCCGCGACCGGCGCCATGTCGCTTCGCAGATTGATCCAGAACTCGGGATATTTCTTGCCGTAGCCGACCGCGGCATCCGGCCATTCGCGCAGCTTGATCATGCCGAGCGTCGCGAGCAGCGCGGTGTAGAAACGCTCTGCCTGCTCTGAGATCGCGCACCGCAATGGAAATGTGGTCGATCATCGCCGGCGCGCCCGACTTCACCAGCTTATAAATGATCGAATCCATCAGCGCCTGGAACGAGGCGTCGATGATATTGGGCGACACGCCGATGGTGGTCCAGCGCTCGCCGTTCTCGTCCTCGCTCTCGATCAGCACGCGGGTCACCGCCTCGGTGCCGGCATTGAGGATACGCACGCGGTAGTCGGTGAGGCTCAGGCCGGCGATATATTTCTGATATTTGCCGAGATCCTTGCGCAGCGCGAGATCGAGCGCGTTGACCGGGCCGTTGCCTTCCGCCGCCGAAATCATGTTGTCGTCGCCGACCTTCACCTTCACCACCGCCATGGTGACCGTGACGCGCTCGCCTTTGGCGTTGTTGCGCTGCTCGACATTGACGTCGAACTGGGTGACGTCGAAATAATTCGGCACGGTGCCGAGCGTGCGCCGCGCCAGCAATTCGAACGAGGCGTCGGCCGCCTCATAGGCGTAGCCGATGGTCTCGCGCTCCTTGACGATCTCCAGCAGGCGCCCGATGCGCGGATCGTCCTTGTCGGCCTTGATGCCGATGCGCTCGAGCTCGGCCAGCATGTTGGATTTTCCGGCCTGCTCCGACACCAGCACCTTGCGCTTGTTGCCGACGGCTTCCGGCGCGGTGTGCTCGTAGGTCGCCGGGTCCTTCATGATGGCGGAGGCATGGATGCCGGCCTTGGTGGCGAAGGCGCTTTCGCCGACATAAGGCGCGTGCCGGTTGGAGCCGCGGTTGAGCCGCTCGTCGAGCGCGTGCGACACCTGCGCCAGCTTCTTGAGCGCCGCGTCGGACACGCCGATCTCGAAGGCCTTGGCAAATTCCGGCTTGAGCTTGAGCGTCGGGATGATCGACACCAGATTGGCGTTGCCGCAGCGCTCGCCCAGCCCGTTGAGCGTGCCCTGGATCTGGCGCGCGCCGGCGCGCACGGCGGCGAATGAATTCGCCACCGCCTGCTCGGTGTCGTTATGGGCGTGGATGCCGACGTGGTCGCCGGGGATGACCTTGCACACCTCGCCGACGATTTTCTCGACCTCGTGCGGCAGCGTGCCGCCATTGGTGTCGCACAGCACGACCCAGCGCGCGCCTTCGTCGTAAGCCGCCTTGGCGCAGGCAAGCGCGTATTTCGGATTGGCCTTGTAGCCGTCGAAGAAATGCTCGCAATCGAGCAGCACTTCTCGGCCCTTTGCCTTGGCGGCCCGCACGCTGTCGCGGATCGAGGCGATGTTTTCCTCGTCGGTGGTCTCCAGCGCGACGCGCACGTGATAATCCCAGGCCTTGGCGACGAAACAGATGGCGTCGGCCTTGGCCTCGAGCAGCGCCGCGAGGCCGGGATCGTTCGAGGCCGAGCGGCCGGGCCGCCGCGTCATGCCGAAGGCGGTGAAGGTGGTGTCGAACTTGCGATCCTGGCCGAACAATTCGGTGTCGGTCGGATTGGCGCCCGGATAGCCGCCTTCGACGTAATCGATGCCGAGATCGTCGAGCATGCCGGCGATCGCCAGCTTGTCGGCGAGCGTGAAATCGACGCCATTGGTCTGCGCGCCGTCGCGCAGCGTGGTGTCGAACAGATAGAGGCGTTCGCGGGCCATGGTCTTGCTCACCAAAGGTAATGGTTTGAAGCCAAGGCTATGGCGATGACGATCGCGATGGCTGCAATGATGAAATGGTGTCGTTTCATTGCGTCACGCCATCCGATACACGACATAGAGTGCGATCAGAACCGCGGCGATCAGCACGCCGTATTTGAGCACGATGTAATAGAGCCAATGGCGCGGGAACGGCGTGTCGGGCTTGGTCATGAGGCCTCCCGTTTGGCTGCAGAGATTTATCAAGCTGCTTGTGCAGCGTGGTGTTGGCGAGCCATTCGTCGCCGACCGAAACCGTGTTGCGCTGCTGGGCGACATAGCCGCGCTTCTCGAAAAAGCCGCGCGCGCTGTCGCTGGCATCGACGACAAGCTTCTCGGCGCCGCGGCCGCCGGCGAGCTTTTCCAGCGCGTCGATCAGCATGGCGCCGACGCCCTGCCCGGCCGCCGCCGGATGCACATAGAGCATGTCGATCTTGTTGCCGCCGGCGAGCGAGGCAAAGCCGACCGGCGAGCCTTCCAGCGTCGCCGACCAGCGTCAACTGGCTGCCGAGCCTCTTGCCGAATGCGGCCTCGTCATCGGCGGCGGAAGCCCAGGCCTCCTGCTGCGCCGGGGTGTAATCGTCGGCGGTCAGTTCCTCGATGCTGTCGCGGAAGATTTCGCGCAACAGCGGCGTGTCCGCCGGCAGAAACGGCCGCAGCGCCAGCTTGGGATGCGCCATGGCCATCATCGCGCGATCTCCCAGGTGGTGCCGTCCTTGGAGTCTTTCAGCACGACGCCCATGGCGGCGAGTTCGTCGCGGATGCGGTCGGATTCTTTGAAGTCTTTGGCTTTGCGCGCGGCATTGCGACGCGCATCAATCAGAGCTCGTTTGGATCGATTGCTCTTCGAGCTTGATCGAAGCGGCCAGACTCGTCGCACCGAAGACCATCTCGCTTCGGCATATTCAAGATACCAAGCAGCTGCGAGCTGAGCTAGCCAGTGACTGCTGCGCCTGGATCTTGTCTGAGCGTGCTCGGCGCGCATTTCTGAATAATCGCATGCAAGCGCGTGATCGCGCGAGGCGTATTTAGATCGTCGGACAGAGCATCAAGCACCTCAGCATCAGATATCTGTTATCTTGAGCTCGTCTTCGATTGAATTCATACCAGCGATCAAGAATTTTTCCGCTTTCAACAAGGCTCTCATCGGTCCAGTCGATCGGCTGGCGGTAATGCGTACGCAGCATATTGAAGCGCACCACCTCGCCGGGCCAAATCCTTCTAGCAACTCGCGGATCGTCACGAAATTGCCGAGGCTCTTCGCCATCTTCTCGCCTTCGACCTGCAAGAAGCCGTTGTGCATCCAGTAATTCGCCATCACGCCGGTATGAAAGGCGCAGCGCGATTGCGCGATTTCGTTCTCGTGGTGCGGAAACACCAGATCGATGCCGCCGCCGTGGATGTCGAAAGTCTCGCCGAGATGCTTCCAGGCCATGGCCGAGCATTCGATGTGCCAGCCGGGCCGGCCCGGCGTCTTGACGCCGGCCGGCGACGGCCAGCTCGGCTCGCCCGGCTTCGACGGCTTCCACAACACGAAGTCCTGCGGGTCTTTCTTGTAGGGCGCGACCTCGACGCGGGCGCCGGCGATCATTTCGTCGAGCGGGCGGTTCGACAGCCTGCCGTAGTCCGGCATCGACGGCACGTTGAACAGCATATTGTCTTCGGCGACATAGGCGTTGCCGGATTTCACCAGCCGCTCGATCAGCGTCTTCATCTGCTCGATATGCTCGGTCGCGCGCGGCTCGACCGTCGGCGGCAGGCAGCCGAGCGCGTCGACGTCGGCCTTGAAATTCTTGTAGGTCTCTTCGGTCAGTTCGCGGATCGAAATGCCGCGCTCGGCGGCGCGCGCATTGATCTTGTCGTCGACGTCGGTGACGTTGCGCACGTAAGTGACGTGATCGGCGCCGTAGATGTGCCGCAGCAGCCGGAACAGCACGTCGAACACGATGACCGGCCGCGCATTGCCGATATGGGCGAAGTCGTAGACCGTCGGCCCGCACACATACATGCGCACGCGCGCGGGATCGATCGGGGTGAACACCCGCTTCTCGCGCGTCAGCGTATCGTAGAGCTTGAGCTCCATCGCTCTTCCTCTTGCGCCAGCGTCGCGGACTACGCTCGACGACGCGGGCGCGGCGTTCCTCGTGCCTGCTGGCCCGGGCGTTGCTTTATCTCGATGGAGAAAAGACGGCCGCAGCCAGCGTGGTGCGCTAGCTAATAATCTCGCGGCAAATGCCGCAGATATGGTTAAGGCCGTTGATCACGGGCGCACAATGATGCGTTGCGCCGATACCGTCAAGGCCCGTAAAACGCTGCGCCGCTAAGGTTAAGCGGCCCTTAACGATTTTGCCCGCATTCTAGCCATCGGCGCCGGGGCAGGCGCCTTCAAGCAAGCGGGCTTTGTCATGCGTACACTCCTGGTCGGCCTCGCCGCCATTCTCTGCCTCTGTGTCATCGGGTCCGCGCAGGCGGAACGGCGCATGTTCATCATCGCCAATGACGGCGACGGCTACGGCATCGACCGCTGCCTCGCCTCGGGCGACAAGTGCGGCGCGGCGGCGGCCAAGCCTATTGCAAAACTCACGAATTCGCGCAGGCCTCGTCCTATCGCAAGGTCGACCGCGACGACATCACCGGCGCCATCCCGACCGGCGGCGCCAGCGGCTGCAAAGGCAGCAACTGCGACGTCGTCGCCATCGTCTGCACCCGCTGACCTGGGATTCGACCGACGCTACGGCGACTTGCGTCCATCCAGCGAATAGCGCCCGGCGCCGCTGACCATCAGCGCCAGGAAGCCGCCGACGATCGCCATGTTTTTGAAGAAATGCGACATCTGGTTGCCGTCGGCGAAATTGCGATGCGCAATCAGCGCCGCGATCAGCACATAGATCGCGCAAATCAAAGCAACGCAGCGGGTGTGATAGCCGAGCAAGATCAAGAGGCCGCCGCCGAGCTCGAGGACGATCGCGATCACGGCGAACACCGACGGCATCGGCAGCCTTGTTTGGCCATGTAGCCGGTCGTGCCGGCGAACCCCATCAGCTTGAAATAACCGTAGGTCACGAACAGCGATGCAAAAAACAGCCGCGCGAGCAACGTCGCGAGATCGTTGTGTTGGTCGAGTTTGAGCATTGCGTCCCCCTTGCTCCCTGAAATCCCTGGCGCCGTCTCGATCGGGCGGCTCGGCGCAAGCTAACACGAAGACAAAGACTGGGAAGGAGATTTACCTTCGCCGTTGGGCTGTGTCCCAAGGAAAGCCTGCCCAACGGCGGCTCGCCAACCGGTTCGACCCCCGCTAGATTGCCGCCATCGCCGTCAACACCGAGGGCCCGGCCGTGAAGCTCTATACTTATTTCCGCTCGTCCGCCGCCTATCGCGTGCGTATCGCGCTCAATCTCAAGGGCCTGCCCTATGAGATGGCATCCATCCATTTGACCAAGGACGGCGGCGCGCAACGCAGACCGGAATTCCGCGCGCTCAATCCGCAAAAGCGCGTGCCGGCGCTCGAACTTTCCGGCGGCGAGATGTTGACCCAATCGCTGGCGATCATCGAATATCTCGACGAGACGCATCCCAAGCCGCCGCTCTTGCCGGCCGATGCGCTCGAACGCGCCAAAGTGCGCGCGCTGGCGCAAATGGTCGCCTGCGATATTCATCCGCTCAACAATCTCGTCGCCTTGCAATACCTCAAGCGTCAGCTCAAGCACGAGCAACCGGAGATCGACGCCTGGTACCACCATTGGGTGACCGAAGGCTTCAACGCGATCGAAGCGATGATCGCGCCCGGACCCTATGCCTGCGGCGCGCAGGTGACGCTCGCCGACGTCTGCCTGGTGCCGCAAGTGTTCAACGCGCGGCGGCTGAAGGTCCCGCTCGATCAGCTATCCGAAAATCGTCGCCGCCGATGCCGCCTGTCTCAAGCTGCCGGCGTTCGACAAGGCGCGGCCCGAGAACCAGCCGGATGCCGAGTGACGGCGGGCAGCCTAGCCTGCTAGACCACGGCCCGAGTTTCACCCGCCCTACAGCCGAACCAGACCGTGATCACCCACAAGCTCGCCCGCGTCGTCCTTTGGATGGTCGGCGCACTGCTCTCCTTCTCGGTCATGGCGGTGTCGATTCGCGAACTGTCCAACGCCGGATTGAGCATTTTCGAAATCCTCGCCATCCGCAGCGGCGTCGCGCTGCTGGTGCTGCTCGTCTTGCTGGCGGTTCGCCCGGAATTGCGCGTCCACGCGCTGCCGCGCCGCATGGGCCTCAATTTTTTGCGCAACACGGTTCACTACGCCTCGCAATATGCCTGGGCCCTGGCGCTGACCATGCTGCCGCTCGCCATGGTGTTCGCGCTCGAATTCACCATGCCGGGCTGGACCGCGCTGCTCGCCGTCTGGCTGCTGCACGAAAAGATGACGCCGAGCCGTCTCGGCGTGGTGGTGCTCGGGTTGATCGGCGTGCTGGTGATCTTGCGGCCGGGCATCGCCAGCTTCAATCCGGCGGCGTTTCTCGTGCTCGGCGCGGCGTTCGGCTACGCCATCACCATGATCGCCACCAAAAAGCTGACCATGACCGAGACCACGTTCGGCATCATCTTCTGGATGGCGGTGATCCAGCTTCCGCTCTCGCTCATCGGCAGCGACCCGGCGGTGTTCCTCCATCTCGAAACGCGCCACATTTTGCCCGCAATCGGAGTCGGCATTGCCGGCTTGACGTCGCATTATTGTCTGAGCAATGCGTTCCGCGCCGGCGACGCCACGCTTGGTGGTTCCGCTCGATTTCATGCGCATTCCGCTGATCGCGGTGGTCGGCTGGGCGTTTTACGGCGAGCGGCTCGACATTTTCGTGCTGCTCGGCGCCCTGATCATCGTCTCGGGCGTCTTGTGGAATTTGCGCGCCGAGGCGGTGCGGCCGCATTAAGGACGAGGCTCGCTTGCTTATGTTTTTACGGTTAGAGTGGCGGCCATGAAGGGATGCGTAAGCAAGCTTGCGACCGCGGCGATGGCGACGCTTGCAACCTGCGCCATGGCGCTTGCGCAATCGCCGAACCCGACCTGCCAGCGGCTGGAGGCCCAGCTCGCGTCTCTCGATCGCGGCAACAGCGATCCCGCGCGCGTACAGCAAATCCGCGGCGCCGAGGAAGCCGTCAATCGTCAGCAATTCGAGGTCGATCAGCTGGTCGCGCAGTCGCGTCGCATGGGCTGCGAAAGTTCCGGTTTCTTTTCGATCTTCAACAATCCGCCGGCGCAATGCGGCGGTCTCACCCGGCAGATCGACCAGCAACGCAATGCGCTCGAACGCTTGCAAAACCAATTCGAGCAACTCAATGGCGGCACCACCGAACGCGCCGCGCAGCGGCAGTCGCTCCTGATCGCGCTCGGCGACAGCGGCTGTGGCCCGCAATACCGTTCGGCCGCGCTGCAAGGCCAGCAAGGCGGATTCTTCGATCGCCTGTTCGGCAATAACTCGCTTTCGACACCCGGCGGACAAATGGGCGGCACCTTCCGCACCGTCTGCGTGCGCACCTGCGACGGTTACTATTTCCCGATTTCGTTTGCGACCTCGCCGGATCGTTTCCGCGACGACGAGCAGACCTGTCAGCGCATGTGCCCGGCGGCGGAAGTTTCGCTCTACACCTATCACAACCCCGGCGAGGAAATGACGCAGGCCGTTTCGCTCAACGGCCAGCTCTATAGCGAGTTGCCGGCGGCATTCAGTTATCGCAAGGCGCTCAATCCAGCATGCAGTTGCCGCCGGCCGGGCGAAAGTTGGGCCGATGCGCTCAAGACCAACGGCACCGACGACACGGTAGCGCCCGGCGACGTGGTCGTCACCGAGCAAAACGCCAAGCGGCTTTCGCAACCGCGTCTCGGCACCGACGGCAAACCGGCCCGTCCCGAACCAAGCGCCAAAACGCAGCAACCGCCGGTTTCTTCGTCGATCGCCGAGGCACCGGGCGAGACCGATCCGGCCAAACGCACCGTGCGCACGGTCGGCCCGACGTTCTTGCCGGTACGATAGCTTTCCTAGAAATCGAACGCTTCGGTCTTTGCCGGCTTGCCGGTGACCAGAGATACGTCTGGCGCCGGCAACGGCATGCCGGGATCGCGGAAGCGATTGGTGATCGGATAACGGCGGTCGCGGCCGAAATTCTTCAACGTCACCTTCACGCCCGGCGCGGCCTGGCGGCGTTTATATTCGGCGATGTTGAGCATGCGTTCGATGCGCGCCACGGTGTCGCGGTCGAAGCCGGCGGCGACAATCGCGGAGACCGGCTCCTCGCGCTCCACCAGCCGCTCCAGGATCGGATCGAGCACCGAATACGGCGGGAGCGAATCTTCGTCCTTCTGGTTCTCGCGCAATTCCGCGGTCGGCGGCCGCGTGATGATGTTTTCCGGGAATCACCAGACCGTCCGGACCCATGGCGCCGTCCGGCTTCCAGCTGTTGCGCAGCCGCGCCAGACGAAACACTTCCGTCTTGTAGAGATCCTTGATCGGATTGAAGCCGCCATTCATGTCGCCGTAGAGCGTCGCGTAGCCGACCGACATTTCCGATTTGTTGCCGGTGGTCACCACCATGACGTTGAATTTGTTGGAGATCGCCATCAGGATCGTGCCGCGCGCACGGGCCTGCAGATTTTCCTCGGTGACGTCGCGCGGCAATTTGCTCAAAGCCGGCGCCAGCGCGGCCTCCAAGCCTTCCACAGCCGGCGCGATCGGCAAAATCTGATAATGCACGCCGAGCGCCTTGGCGCAGGCGGCGGCATCGTCGAGCGATTCTTTCGCGGTGAATTTGTAGGGCATCATCACGCAGCGCACGCGATCGGCGCCAAGCGCATCGACCGCCATTGCCGCACACAAGCGCGGAATCGATGCCGCCCGACAGGCCGAGCACGACGCCGGGAAATCCGTTCTTATTGACGTAGTCGCGCAAGCCCAGCACGCAGGCCGCATAGTCCGCACGCTCGGCCTCGACCGCGGCGACTTTCGGCCCGTCCTCGCAGCGCCAGGCATTGGCCGCGCCGCTGCCAGCGTGTCGTGACGACCACTTCCTGAAACGCCGCGAGCTGGAACGCCAGCGAACAGTCGGCATGCAAGCCGAACGAAACGCCGTCGAACACCAGTTCATCCTGGGCGCCGACCTGGTTGACGTAAATAGTCGGCAGCCCCTGCTCGGTCACGCGCGCGACCGCGATGTTGAGCCGCACGTCGCCCTTCTGCCGCCAATAGGGCGAGCCGTTCGGCACCACCAGCAATTCGGCGCCGGTCTCGGCCAGGCACTCGACGATTTCCTCGCCCCAGATGTCCTCGCAGATCGGCAGCCCCAGCCGCACGCCGCGGAAATTGACCGGCCCCGGCATCGGCCCCGGCGCGAACACGCGCTTTTCGTCGAACACGCCGTAATTCGGCAGATCGACCTTGAAGCGCAGCGCCACGATGGCGCCGCCGTCGAGCAGCGCCACAGCGTTGTAAAGCTTGCCCTCGTCGACCCAGGGCGTGCCGACCAACAGCGCCGGACCCGCCGACGCGGTTTCCCGCGCCAGCGCCTCGATCGCCGCGCGGCAGGCGGCCTGGAATGCCGGCTTGAGCACCAGGTCCTCGGGCGGATAGCCGGCAATGAACAGTTCCGGGAAAACGACCAGGTCGGCGCCCTGCGCGGCTGCTTCCGCGCGCGCGCGCCGCACTTTCTCGGCATTGCCGGCGATGTCGCCGACCGTCGAGTTGAGCTGCGCGACCGCGATCGCGAGCTTATCGGAAGGGCGGGCGTTCATAGCGATGATCTAGCGCCTGCGCTTTCGCGTCGCAATCAGCTGCCTGCCCGGCAGAAATATGCAGAGCTTGCGAGCTTATAGCCCGGCTACCGCCGGCATCGGCTTGGCGCGGCCGGAGCGCTCTTTTTTGAGCAATTCGGCCAGCAGGAACGCCATATCGATCGCCTGCTCGGCATTGAGCCGCGGATCGCAAGCGGTGTGGTAGCGGTCATTGAGATCGGCATCGGAAATAGCGCGGGCGCCGCCGGTGCACTCGGTGACGTTCTGCCCGGTCATCTCCAGATGCACGCCGCCGGCATAGGTGCCTTCGGCCTGGTGGACTTCGAAGAAGCTGCGCACTTCCTTCAGGATCAGATCGAACGGCCGGGTCTTGTAGCCGCTCGCCGAGGTGATGGTGTTGCCGTGCATCGGATCGCATGACCACAGCACCACTTTGCCCTCGCGCTTGACCGCGCGCACCAATCCCGGCAGTTTGTCGCCAACCTTCTCGGCGCCAAAGCGGCCGATCAAGGTCAGCCGTCCCGCCTCGTTCTCCGGATTTAGAATGTCGATCAGACGCAGCAGATCGTCGGCCTTGAGCGAGGGTCCGCATTTGAGCCCGATCGGGTTCTTGATGCCGCGTGCATATTCGATGTGGGCATGATCGTGCTGGCGGGTGCGGTCGCCGATCCACATCATGTGGCCGGACGTTGCATACCAATCGCCCGTGGTCGAATCGATGCGGGTGAAGGCCTGTTCGTAACCGAGCAGCAGCGCTTCATGGCTGGTGTAGAAATCGGTGGTGCCGAGCGCGGAATCGACGGCGAAAGTCAGCCCGCAGGCGCGCATGAAATCGAGCGCGCCGGAAACGCGGTCGGCCAGATCGTCATAGGCCTTCGACTGCGGCGAGCCGCTGACCGATTGCAGCATCCACTGATGGACATTTTCGACGCTGGCGTAGCCACCTTTGGCGAAGGCGCGCAGCAGATTGAGCGTCGCCGCCGATTGGCGATAGGCTTCGATCTGGCGGCGCGGATCGGCGCGGCGCGCCTCCTCCGTGAAGGCGATGTCGTTGATGATGTCGCCGCGGTAGCTCGGCAGTTCCTTGCCGTCGCGCTTCTCGGTCGGCGAGGAGCGCGGCTTGGCGAATTGCCCGGCGATGCGGCCGATCTTCACCACCGGCGAGGCGCCGGCATAAGTGAGCACGATCGCCATCTGCAAAAAGACGCGGAAAAAGTCGCGGATATTGTTGGCGCCGTGCTCGGCGAAACTCTCCGCGCAGTCGCCGCCTTGCAGCAGGAAAGCCTGACCGTTGACGACACGCGCCAACTGCTTCTTCAGACTGCGCGCCTCGCCGGCGAACACCAGCGGCGGGAACGTCGCCAACTGCTTTTCGACGTCATCCAGCGCCTGCCGGTCCGGATATTCCGGCACCTGCTGAATAGGCTTTTTGCGCCAGCTATCGGGCGTCCAACGCTCGGGCATACGAATTACTCCAGCGATTGGCGGGGTTATACACGAAGGCGGCCCGACGAGGCCAGACATTCGAAACCGTAGGGTTATCGGGCTATTCCGCCGCCGCGCGGCCGTAGCTGACGGCTTTCTCGCGCATCGTCACCAATTCCTCGGCCGCGGTCGGGTGCACCGCCATGGTGGCGTCGAAGTCGGCTTTGGTCGCGCCCATCTTCACCGCGATGCCGATCACCTGGATCAGTTCGGCGGCGGCATGGCCGGCGATATGGCAGCCGACGACTCGGTCGGTGACGCCATCCACCACCAGCTTCATGAACATGCGCGTGTCGCGCCCGGACAGCGTTGCCTTCATCGGCCGAAAGCTGGTCTTGTAGATGTCGACCTTCCGGAGGCGTTCGCGCGCCTGCACTTCGGTCAACCCGATGACGCCGAGTTCCGGCTCGGAGAACACCGCGGTCGGCACGTTGGTGTGATCGACCGATGTCGGCTTGCCGCCATAGACCGTGTCGGCGAAGGCATGGCCTTCGCGGATCGCCACCGGCGTGAGATTGACGCGGTTGGTGACGTCGCCGACAGCGTAGATGTTGGCAACGTCGGTTTTCGAATACGCATCGACCGCGATGCCGCCAGTCTCGGCAAGCTTGACGCCTGCCGCTTCCAGCCCAAGGCCGTTCACGTTTGGCTTCCGGCCGGTAGCGAACATCACTAGGTCCGCCATGACCTGCTTGTTATCGGACAATTCGACGTCGTAACCGTGATCAACCTTTTCGACCGCCGCCACCGTCTGCCGCGTGATGATCTTGATGCCTCGCCTTTCCATTTCGCTGCGCAAATGCTCGCGCAGTTCGTCGTCGAAACCGCGCAAAATATTTTCGCCGCGATAGACCAGCGTCACCTGCGCGCCGAGCCCGGCGAAAATGCCGGCAAACTCGACCGCGATATAGCCGCCGCCCTGAATCACGATGCGCTTGGGCAGATCTTTCAAGAGAAACGCCTCGTTCGAGGATATAACGTGCTCAAGGCCGGCAATTTTGGCGCCGTTAAACGGCGCAGCGCCGGTCGCGATCAGGATCGTTTCCGCGCGCACCCGCGCGCCGCTCGCCAAGCGCACGGTGTGGGCGTCTTCCAGCGCGGCGCGGCTTTTGACCAGCGCGACCTTGTAACGTTCAAGCGTGGCGGTATAGGCGGCTTCCAGGCGCGTCACTTCGCGCTGGACATTCACGATAAGCGTCGGCCAGTGGAACGTTGCTTCGGGTACGGTCCAGCCATAGCCGGCGGCGTCCTCGAACTCGTCGGAAAACCGCGAGGCATAGACCAGCAGTTTTTTCGGCACGCAGCCGCGGATCACGCAAGTACCGCCGACACGGTATTCCTCGGCGATCATCACGCGCGCGCCATGGCTCGCCGCGACGCGCGCGGCGCGCACCCCGCCCGAACCCGCACCGATGACAAAAAGATCGACGTCGTGGTCCGGCATCGGGCGCTATCGCCTTGTGCGCCAGTTGCGACGGCCAACGAGCATCCCGGTTCTTCTCACTGGTCGTGCCCGCGTTTTTTCAGTTCCGCGCGCATCGTTGCGATCACTTGATCGGACAACTTGTTGGCCCAGTCCTGCGCGTATTTCATGCTGGTGTCGACCACGTTGGGCTGCTGCACAAGCAGCTTCTTGCCGACCGGCGATTGATAGAACACCAGGATCGCCTTGAGCTCCGGCTCCGTAAAGCTCGAAGCGTAAAGCCGCGCCATCTCATCGCTCAACTCGGCATTGCGCGGAGCCAGATCGGTACGCAGCTTGGCTGAGATTTCATTGAGGTCTTTTCCCAACGCCGGGTTCTGCTGGAGGAACAGCAACTTCGCCTGCTCGACGACGCCAGCGATCAACGGGTCGAACACGCTTGCGGCGCCCGTGGCGGCGATAAGTTCTTTAGCGGTTGCCATCGCCGCTGCGGACGGTTGCTGACAATTGGCGGCCGAACCGAACGCAAGCAGCGCGCCGGCAACCGCGGCCAGCCGGGCGGCGCGTTTAGTGGCCTGAATAATTTTCATCTTCATAACTCCATGTGACTCGACAAATCACGGTCGCTCGGTAACCGTTACGCCGTCCGGTCCGGCCAGTATGGCGGTCTTCGCAAGACCGATAAACAGACCGTGCTCCATAACTCCGGGAATTCCCGAAAGCGCGTGCGCCAGTGCTTTCGGATCGTCAATGCTGCCAAGCGCGGCGTCGATGATCCAGTGACCGCCATCCGTGACGAAAGCATGGCCGTCCTTGCCCTGCCGAATGTTCATTGGCCCGGAGCGCTGAATGGCCGCGACAGCCTTCTCAATGGCCCGCTGTGTAGCTCCCAAACCGAACGGCGCCACCTCAATCGGTAGCGGAAAGCGCCCGAGTGTCGCAACCCATTTGCTCCGGTCGGCGATCACGATCATGCGGGCGGAGGCCGCCGCCACGATCTTTTCCCGCAACAACGCGCCACCGCCACCCTTGATCAGGCTAAGATCGGGGGCGATTTCATCGGCACCATCCACGGTCAAGTCGAGCTCAGGGGTCTCGTCGAGTGTGGTCAGGGAGATGCCGCAGCGTTCCGCATCGGCCCGGGTGGCTTGCGATGTCGGTACAGCAATGACATCGAGCCCGGCACGGACCCGCTCGCCAATCAACTCGACAAAATGCTTCGCGGTCGAGCCGGTGCCGAGCCCAAGACGCATGCCAGGCCGTACAAATTCGACGGCGCGAGCAGCGGCTGCGCGTTTTTGGGCGTCGGCGTTCATCGCGACCGGATTTGAAGCGTTTGATTTACTGACTTTTATGCCACGCCTATCTAGCCCTGATCGCTTCACCTGGGTAGCCGAAAAACGTCACCCCGGAGGCCCTTTCCCTTATCGGGGTCATGCGCTAGCGATCCATCATGGCCACCCGGACGATCGTTTTCGACCTCGACGGCACCTTGATCGATACCGCACCCGATCTCGTTGACACCCTCAATGTGGTGTTTGCGCGGGAGGGGTTGCCGTCAGTGCCCTATGAAGTCGCGCGCAATCTGATCGGCGGCGGCGCCCGCATGATGATTGCGCGTGGCATCGAGGCGGAACGCGGCGTTGTCGCCCCGGCGCGGGTCGAACAAATGTTCGATGATTTCATTGCGCATTACAGGGAGCACCTCGCCGACCGCTCGCGGCCCTTTCCGGGGCTGATCGATGCGCTTGATTCTCTGGAGGCCGACGGCTACCGCTTCGCCGTCTGCACCAACAAGCTCGAACGCCTATCGGTGCTACTGCTCGAAAAGCTCGACCTCACCCACCGATTTGCCGCGATCTGCGGACAAGATACGTTCGGAATACAGAAGCCCGATCCCGAGATGCTGCGCCGCACGGTCGCGGCCGCTGGCGGAAATCTTGCGCAGGCGATCATGGTCGGCGATTCCGCCACCGATATTCGAACTGCGCGCGCGGCCGGTATCCCTGTGATCGCGGTCGATTTCGGCTACAGCGAACGACCGGTAATCGAATTTGGGCCGGACCTCATAATCAGCCATTTTGCGCAATTACGATCGGCAATAGCCGCAATTTTGCCCGCAAATTGATGCGGGTGGCGGGTTCTAGGGTTTATACGGTAAGGTTAATGGGGCGCGGCTGGTTGCACGTCTAGGATTGCAACCGTATCCTGTTGATGGGCGGGCGGTTTCTATCGCTCGAGTGGACGGGTTAAACATTATGTACCGAGTAATCGCGATCGTCATCGGCGGACTCGCTCTTGCCGCGTGTTCGTCGACACCTGACTGGATGAATCTTGACGCGCTCAAGCCAGCACCGGCGAAAGATACGGTGCGTTTTGAATCAGAACCGCCGGGCGCTGACGCCAAGACCTCGGACGGGCAAGCCTGCCGCACACCTTGCGCGCTTGCACTGCCGGCCATAGGGCCGATGTCCGTTACCTTCGTCCTCAATGGTTATCAGCCGGATACGGAGACGATCGAACCGATCTCCAATAATGTTGGCTATCCTGAAATGCGGCCCAACCCCGTGCAGGTCGAACTGACGCCTGCGCCGCCACCGCCAAAGCCCATCAAAAAGCCGGTGGCCAGAAAGAGAACCAAGCCAAAACCTAAGCCCAAGACGTCGGCGGCCCCTCCCCCAGCGACCGCAGCGCCGGCCGCGGCTCAGCAAGCGCCCGCGCCCTGGCCCACCAATCCACCGCCGGCGCGCTAGAAAATATTAGCAGACTGATGCGATTGCGCCGCGAAGCCATTTGCGACGTCTGATCGCATGCGTTCCGAGCGCTATGGCCATTAACGGCCACAATTCCTATATTCGGGTAGCGTGGATCGCCGCGCAGGAATTGAGAATGCTCGCGAGCAACGGCACACCGACATTCGAAACCGACCGCGCCGGGGCCACGCCGCGCGCGCTGATCGATCCGTTTCATCGCGCCATTACCTATTTGCGCGTTTCGGTGACCGACCGTTGCGATTTCCGCTGCGTCTATTGCATGTCGGAACACATGACGTTCCTGCCGAAGGCCGATCTGCTCAGCCTCGAGGAGCTCGACAGGTTATGCAGCGCATTCATCGCCAAAGGCGTCTCCAAGTTACGCCTGACCGGCGGCGAGCCCTTGGTGCGACGCGGCATCATGACGCTGGTGTCATCGCTATCGCGGCATCTGGCGAGCGGCGCGCTTAAGGAGCTCACGCTCACCACCAACGGCTCGCAATTGGAGAAATACGCTGCTGAACTTAAGGGTCATGGCATCGAGCGCATCAATGTTTCGCTCGACACGCTCGATCCCGACAAGTTTCGCGCCATCACGCGCTGGGGCGACCTCGGCAAGGTGCATGCAGGGATCGATGCAGCGCTTGCCGCCGGCCTCAAAGTCAAGATCAACGCGGTGGCGCTCAAGGGCGTCAACGATGACGAAATCGGCGACCTCCTCGTCTGGGCGCATGGGCGCGGCATGGATCTCACGGTGATCGAGGTCATGCCTCTGGGCGATATCGGAGAAGATCGGCTCGACCAATACCTGCCGCTGTCGATGGTGCGGGCGCGACTGGCCGAGCGCTACACGCTCGATGACATCGATTATCGTACCGGCGGACCGGCGCGATATGTGCGGGTCAAGGAAACCGGCGGGCGGCTCGGCTTCATCACGCCGATGACCCATAATTTCTGCGAGTCATGCAATCGCGTGCGCATCACCTGCACCGGCACGCTCTATATGTGCCTCGGTCAGGATGACGCCGCCGATTTGCGCGCGCCATTGCGCGCATCCGAAAGCGATAATCTTTTGCACGCTGCGATCGACGAAGCCATCGCCCGCAAACCCAAGGGACATGATTTCGTTATCGATCGCCACCACAGGCGTCCGGCGCTTTCGCGCCACATGAGCGTTACCGGCGGCTAGAGCATGATCCCGAAAAGTGGGAACCGGTTTTCGGACAAGATCATGCTCAAGAGGATTTAAGCCGCACGCTCCTGCGAGGTCACCAAGTCGCGCAACTCCTCCAGCCGCAGCCGCGCCGGCGTAAAACACAATCCGAAACTGTCCCTGGTGCTGCGCACGACCTCGGCGGTCAGCCGTTTCATGCCGGGGAATATCAAGGCCACGTGCTCGCCGACGCAAAGACTTCGCGGCGCATCGATCCGTGCGCCGCCTTCGCTGATGTCGAGAACCGCTACGTCCACGGCCTCGACATCACGTTCAAGCCGCGCTGTCAATTTCACCTCGTAGCGCGGGAATTCCCGCAAATCGGCTTTGACCGCCCGTTGGACGATGTCGGGAATTTCCTGGCATAGGATTTGCGACGTCGATTGCATGGCCTCGGCCAAGGCCGAAACATCTTGCGCGGTCGCGCGCGAGCGCTGCACCATGTCGGCGATGCCCGCCATGCGCCCGGCCACATCGGACACCGCGGCGCTGGTTTCACGCGCGCTTGTCGCAAAATTTTCGGTGGCATCGCGCTGCTGCTCGATCGCCGCGGAGACCGATAACGTGACGCCGGAGAGCTGATCGATGGCTTCGGCGACACTCGATAGCGCAGCTACCACTTCGCGCGTGGTGGATTGTATTTCGGCAACCTTGGCGCCGATCTGTTCGGTCGATTTTCCGGTCTGTGTCGCCAGCGTCTTGACTTCGGAGGCGACCACCGAAAAACCGCGGCCCGCCTCTCCGGCGCGCGCCGCCTCGATTGTGGCATTGAGCGCGAGCAGATTGGTTTGTGCGGCGATACCGTTGATGACGCCGACGATATCGCCGATCTGATTGGTCGCCTTGGTCAGCGCGTCGATGGTCGAGCGCGAGGCATTGGCGCGCGTGACCGCTTCGCGGCCCAGCCCGCTGCCGCGCCGCACCTGCTCGGTTATTTCGGCAATCGCTTGCATCACCTGGTCGGACAATTGGCCGGCCGCCTTGTTCATGGCGTGCGAGCCCTCGGCGGCACGCGCGGTCTCGTCGAACGCGGCCCGCACGCTTTCAAGGGCCGACACCATGTCCTCGGCCTTGAGCTGCAATGTCGCCGTGCCCTCGACGATCGGCTGGATGCCGACCTCGGTTGCCGACTCAACCTCGTGGGCGAGGTTGGACAAATTGACGCGGCGCGATGCCTGCCACGCGCGATCGAGATCGTTATGGACCAGTTCGCGGCGCTGGCGTTCGCCAATGACGTCCGCAAGCCGATCGGTGGCGGCCAAAAGTCGCGCTATTTCGCCGCGGGTCGGCGGCAACGGCGCCGCGGAATGAAGCTCCGCATAGGCGATGGCATCGATGGTATCGGCGACCTGGACCATGGGGCGCACAATACCGCGCGCAATCACCAGGACGATGACGCCGGCCACACTGGCGGCGACCAGCCCGATGAAAATCTCGGCATAAGTTGCATTGGCCGGGTCGAGGAATGGCATCAGCGCCGCGGTCATCAACGGCACGGACAGCAAGGCGGCCAGCGGCAGCAGCACGGCCGCAGCAAGCCGTTCGGCGATTGTGAACTGCCGCATGCTTTGTCCTCACGCAGCGCACCCGATGCCGGCCGGCGATCGGACGAGGCGCGGCTGCCGCCCCCGAAGGGCAGGCCAACGGTATTTGTAGCCGCTACCTGGTTAACCGGGGGTTTAGGGTTCGTTAACCATGGGTTTCGACGGTCCGGTAGCCGGACTTGAGGGTGGGCCAGCGAATCGCCTCACTCGCGGGCTAAATGACAGGCGTCCGACCACAAGCCTGAGGCCAGCGATGTTCTTTTCAATTTCACCATTGACGCCTCATGGCGGCTTCGGATTAAGGTGTCGGGCTTGGCCGCGCGGCCAAGCCGTGGGGGATATAACTAAAAATAAAATAGCCGGGACTGGCGCCGCCTACCCGGTCGGGCAGAGGGGGGATACACGTGGGTGCCCTTGACGCATTGCTCAAGGCGTTGCTGCCGGTAACGCGTGTTATCGACGCGGCCACCACCTGGATTGGCAAGCGCTTGGCGTGGCTGATTCTCGCCGCCGTGGTGGTCTCGGCGGCCAACGCCACCGTCCGCAAAATTTTCGACACCTCGTCGAATTCCTGGCTCGAGCTGCAATGGGTGCTGTTCAGCATCGTGTTCCTGCTGTGCTCGCCCTGGACGCTGCTCGCCAACGAGCACATCCGCATCGACATCGTGAACAACTTGCTGCCGAAATGGCTGCGCAACACGATTGACGTGGTCGGCCACGCGTTCTTCCTGCTGCCGCTGACCATCGTCATGATGATCACCAGCATTCCATTCTTCTACCGCTCATTCGAAATCAACGAGCAATCGGGAAACGCCGGCGGCCTGCCGCAATGGCCGTCCAAGGCGCTGGTCATGATCGGGTTCGCGATGCTGTTCATTCAAGGTCTGTCGGAACTGATCAAGCGCATCGCGGTCATGCGCGACCTCATTCCGGATCCGCACGCGAGCCAGGTGCACGCCCTCGAAGCCGAGGTCGAGCACATTGTCGAAGCGATCGAAAAACGCTGAACGCCAGTAGCGGATCCCGGAGTTTCAAATGACAGCCCTCATCATCAACAACATGGCGCCGATCATGTTCGGCTCCCTGGTGGTCTTCCTGCTGCTCGGCTATCCGGCGGCGTTCTCGCTCGGCGCGGTCGGGTTAATCTTCGCGTTGATCGGCATTGAACTGGGCCTGTTCGTGCCCGACTTTCTGCAAGCCTTGCCGGAACGCGTCTACGGCGTGATGAGCAACGACACGCTGCTGGCGATTCCGTTCTTCACCTTCATGGGATTGGTGCTTGAACGATCCGGCATGGCCGAGGATCTGCTCGACACCATCGGGCAATTGTTCGGCACCGTGCGCGGCGGCCTTGCCTACGCGGTCATATTCGTCGGCGCCCTGCTCGCCGCCACCACCGGCGTGGTCGCCGCCTCGGTTATTTCGATGGGCCTTATCTCGCTGCCGATCATGATGCGCTACGGCTACGACCGGCGCGTCGCCACCGGCGTGATCGCCGCGTCCGGCACGCTGGCGCAGATCATTCCGCCGTCGCTGGTGCTGATCGTGATGGCCGACCAGCTCGGCCGCTCGGTCGGCGACATGTACGAAGGCGCCTTTATTCCGGGCATAACGCTCGCAGGGCTTTACGCCGCTTATACGTTCCTGGTGACGCTGCTTTTCCCGAAAGCGACGCCGGGCCTGCCGGCGGAAGCCGTCGGCTTCCGCGAGGCCGATGGCAGCCGCGGCCTGACCTCGCTCGCGCATGCTGGCGGTGGTGAGCGGCGTGTTCGGTTGGTTCATGATGAGGAACTCGACGTCCCACGGCGCCGATTTCGTCGTCCTGAGTATGTTCTTCGGCATTGTGTTCGCCTTCGGCATAGCCGTGGTCAACTGGGCGACGAACCGTTTCCTCGGCTTCCGCTTCCTGTCGCACATGGCGCAACAGACCACCTTCGTGATGGTACCGCCGCTGTTCCTGATCTTTCTGGTGCTCGGCACCATCTTCATCGGCGTCGCGACGCCGACCGAGGGTGGCGCCATGGGCGCCAGCGGTGCGCTGATCCTCGGCGGGCTCAAGCGCCGGCTGTCCTGGGACCTGGTCCGGCAGGCCGTTGAATCCACGGCAAAATTATCCGCTTTCGTGGTGTTCATCCTGGTCGGCGCGCGCGTGTTCTCGCTGACGTTCTATGGCGTGAGCGGCCATATCTGGGTCGAGAATCTGCTGACGTCGCTGCCGGGCGGCCAGGTCGGCTTCCTGATCTTCGTCAATGCCTTTGTGTTCGTGCTGGCCTTCTTCCTCGACTTCTTCGAACTCGCCTTCATCGTCATCCCCCTGCTCGGCCCCGCTGCCGAGCATCTCGGCATCGACCTGATCTGGTTCGGCGTCATTCTCGGCGTCAACATGCAGACCTCGTTCATGCATCCGCCTTTCGGATTCGCGCTGTTTTATCTGCGCTCGGTCGCGCCGCGCGAACCTTACAACGACCGCGTCACCGGCAAGCGCACGGACGGCATCACCACCGGGCAGATTTACTGGGGCGCCGTGCCGTTCGTGGTCATCCAGGTCATCATGGTGCTGCTGGTGATCCTGTTCCCGGCCATGGTCATGCACTACAAGGGCGCGTTGTCGACGGTCGATCCGAACAAGGTGAAGATCGAGATTCCGCAGATCGAGCTGCCGCCGCTCGATTTCAGCCAACCGATCAAGTAACGGCCGCCCTCGCCCTGGCAAAAAAAAGACCCCGGAGCCGAAGCTCCGGGGTCTTTGGTTTCATGATTGACTAAGCGCGCGAGTGACGAACCATGAAGGAATCGTAGGGAAGTTCCGCGACCTGGAACCACTGATAGCCGGCATTGGTCCAGTTGGTCATCGATTCATAGACCTTTTTGAACTGGGCGTTGGTCGCTGAAATCTCGCTGTGCAGTTCCTTGGCCGCGTTGAAGCTCGCTTCCATGATCGGCTGCGAGAAAATATGCAGCTTGGTGCCGCCGGCGAGCAGACGCTTGAGCGCCGGCGGATTGAGCTGATCGTATTTCGCGATCATCCAGGTGTTGGCATAGTGTCCAGCCTGCTCGAGGATGGACTGGTAGGCTTTTGGCAGCGCATTCCACTTGTCGAGATTGACGAAAGCAAAAAGCATCGATCCGCCTTCCCACCAACCCGGCGAGTAATAGTGCGGCGCAACCTTGTAGAAGCCGAGCTTCTCGTCGTCGTAAGGGCCGACCCACTCGCAGGCATCAAGGGTGCCCTTTTCCAGCGCCGGATAGATATCGCCGCCGGCGATCTGCTGCGGAACGCCGCCGAGTTTCTGCAGCACCCGGCCGGGAAATCCGCCGATGCGCATCTTCATGCCTTTGAGATCATTGACCGAGTTGATCTCCTTGCGATACCAGCCGCCCATCTGACAGCCGGTATTGCCGGCAAGCAGCGCGATCTGGTTATATTTCTTGTAGAACTCGTTGAGCACTTCCTTGCCGCCGCCCAACGTGAACCAGCCTTGGTTCAAACGCTGGTTCGGCCCGAACGCGACCGAGGTTCCGAATGCGAACGTCGGATCCTTGCCGAAATAATAGTATGAAGCGGTGTGGCCCATCTCGACGGTGCCGTTTTGCACCGCGTCGACGACCTGCAGGCCAGGCACGATTTCGCCGGCGGCGAAGGTTTGAATCTGGAATTTGTTATCGGTCGCTTCGGCAACTGCCTTTGCCATGACCTCGCAACCGCCCCAAAGCGTGTCGAGCGATTTCGGCCAACTCGCTGTCATGCGCCATTTCAGCTCCGGCATCGATTGCGCGATCGCCGGCGCGGCGATCGCGGTGGCTGCCATGCCGATGCCCGCGGTCTTGAGAAATTGACGGCGTTTCATGCTCTTGTCCTCCCCTTGATTTTTGTAGCGGGGCCCCCGCTTCGCGCGTGAACTCATCACTGGGGCGTAGCCATGGATCATGACGGAGCCCGCCGGCTAAATCCAGTCTGCTTCGGCTCGACCAAAGTTGTAAGTGGGTGTCGGGCTGGAAAATGCGTGCAAATATGCATCAGGGCCGGCCTTTTTGGGCCGGCCCCGCTGCATCAATTGGTAAACCGATCAGGCTTCGATCAGCCCTTGCTGCGATTGCGGATCATGAAGGATTCATAGGTGTATTCCGCCACCTGCCACCACAGGTTCTCGTCGTCGCGGAACGCCTGTTGCGACTCCCAGATCTTTTTGTAGTCCGCGTTGACCGCCGACACCTCTTTAGTCACCTCGATGGACGCCTTGTGCGCGGCGTCCATGATAGCCGGGCTGAACGGACGCAGCTTTGCGCCGCCCGCCACCAGACGCTTGAGCGCCTGCGGATTGCGCGAGTCGTATTTGGCCTGAACGTCCATATTGCAATAACCCGCCGCTGCCGTGAGGAGCGACTGATAGGCTTTCGGCAGCGCAGCCCATTTGTCCGTGTTGATGTAGAAATGCAGCGCGGTGCCGCCTTCCCACCAGCCGGGGTAATAGTAATAGGGCGCGACCTTGTAGAAGCCGAGCTTCTCGTCATCGTAGGGGCCGACCCACTCGGCCGCGTCGATGGTGCCCTTCTCCAGCGCCGGATAGATATCGCCACCGGCGATCTGCTGCGGGACGCAGCCGAGTTTCTGCATGGTTTTACCGGCCCAGCCCCCGATGCGCATCTTGAGGCCCTTGATATCGTCGACGGTCTTGATCTCCTTGCGGAACCAGCCGCCCATCTGCGTGCCGGTGTTGCCGCCGGAGATGCCATAGAGTTTGAACTTCTTGCCGAACTCGTTGAGCATGTCCTGGCCGCCGTGATCCTGGAACCAGGCGTTTTGTTGACGCGAGTTCAACCCGAACGGCACCGAGCAATAGAGCGCGAAGGTCGGATCCTTGCCGATAAAATAATAGCCAGCCGTGTGGCACATCTCGACGGTGCCGTTGGTCACGGCATCGACGGCCTGCAAAGCGGGCACGATTTCGCCGCCGGCGAAAGCTTGAATTTGAAATTTGCCGTCGGTCGCTTCGGAGACGTATTTTGAAATCGTTTCCGACGCGCTGAACGGCACGTCGAGCGACTTCGGCCAGCTGGTGGTGCAGCGCCATTTGAGTTCAGGCATCGACTGGGCGATGGCCGGCGCAGCCACAGCGCTTGCGGCAAGACCCACGCCTGCGGTTTTCAAGAATTGACGACGTTTCATTAGTTCCTCCCTTTATTATTCGCGCGGTACCGCAACGTATTGCTCCCCCGCTCGGCGGCTAGAATGCTGCCCGAACCGTTTGAGAGCAAGCCGTTTGAGGCAATTTTAACATCGGCGCGATCCAGCGCGAAGTGGCAAGTTCAGCTTGAATCACTTGAGTTTTCGGCCGCGCGCAGCCGCAACTCACCGATCCGTTCTAGGCCTCGATCACGATCTTCGGCGCCGCGCGTCCGGCGGCAGCGCCGCCCTTGATCTGCTCAAGCACCTTGCCGCGATCTCGCGATAGATCTTGGCGTGCGGGCCGTCCGGCTCGGTGGCGACCACCGGCATGCCGGAATCCGATTTCTCGCGGATGGTCATGTGCAGCGGCACTTCGCCGAGGAACGGCACGCCCTGGCGCTCGGCCTCCTGGCGCGCGCCGCCGTGGCCGAAAATATCCGAGCGCGTGCCGCATCTCGGGCACAGGAAATAGCTCATGTTCTCGACGATGCCGAGCACCGGCACGTTGACGCGCTTGAACATGGCGACGCCGCGGCGCGCGTCGATCAGCGCCAGATCCTGCGGCGTCGAGACGATGACCGCGCCTTTGAGCGGCACCTGCTGCGCCATGGTGAGCTGCGCGTCGCCGGTGCCGGGCGGCATATCGACCACCATGACGTCGAGCTTGCCCCACTCCACCTCGCGCAGCATCTGCGTGATCGCCGACATCACCATCGGCCCGCGCCAGATCATCGGCGTCTCTTCGTCGATCAGAAAACCGATCGACATGACGGAGAGCCCGTAGCGGTCGATCGGCTTGAGCCTGCGTGCCGCCGATGGTCTGCGGCTTTTCCTTGATGGCGAGCAGCTTGGGCAGCGACGGCCCGTAAATATCGGCGTCGAGCATGCCGACCTTCAAGCCGAGATCGCGCAGGCCGAGCGCGAGATTGACCGCGGTGGTGGATTTGCCGACGCCGCCTTTGCCGGAGGCGACCGCGATCACCGCATCGACGCCGGGAATGCCGGGCTGCACTTTGTCGGCGGGATGGGCGTGCGCATGTGCCGGCGGCGCGGCGGCTGCACGATTTTGGGCGACGTGGGCCGGCTGCGGCCCGCGCGAAGCGGCGCCGGCGGCGCGTTCGGCGGTCAGCGCCACCAACGCGGATTGCACGCCGGGAACGGCGCGCACGGCCTCTTCGGCGGCCTTGCGCACCGGCTCCCAGGCCTTCACCGCCGCGGCATCGACGGTGATCGAGAAGAACACCTTGCCGTCGCTGACGACGACGTCGGACAGCACGCGCGCATCGGTGAGCGCGGCGCCGCCGGGCGTCGTCACTTTCGCCAGTGCCGCCAGAACCTGTTCCTTGCTCACCGCCATGCCTTGATGTCCTTGTTACGGCCGGCACCATAGAACCGGCTGAGCGCAGGTCAATGCGGCTCAAACCGGCTGCATCAGTTCAATGCGGTTGCCGAATGGGTCGTCGACGAAGACCCGGTCATAACCCTCCAGCGGCACGTCCTCTGCCACGCGAAATCCGGCGGCGGCGACCTTGCGGGCCATGGCCCGCACATCGCTCACGATCAGAGCCGGATGGGCCTTGCGCGCGGGGCGAAAATCTTTCTCCACACCGAGGTGTATTTTGAGCGCGCCATTCCCAAACCAGCAGCCGCCGCGGACCGCGACATTGGCGGGCTTCACGAATTCCGGAATGCCCAGCACGCCTTGATAGAAGGCGCGCGCCTCGGCCTCTTTGCGCCCGGCGGCATGGCGAGCAGAACATGGTCGATCGAGCGAACGGTCATGACATGAAGCTCCACGGAGACCGGGTTGACGTGAGCGCCACGGCAATCACTATGGCGCAGAACTAGCAGGGCTACCAATATACGCGGGAGAAAAACGATGGCGAAAGTGGCGTTTCTGGGTCTCGGCGTCATGGGCTACCCCATGGCCGGGCATCTCAAGAACAAAGGCGGGCACGAGGTGACGGTCTATAACCGCACCGCCGCCAAGGCCGAGAAATGGGTCGCGCAATACGGCGGCAAATCCGCCCCGACGCCGAAAGCCGCCGCCGAAGGCCAGGATTTCGTCATGTGCTGCGTGGGCAACGACAACGACCTGCGCGAAGTCACGCTGGGCGCCAACGGCGCCTTCGCCGGCATGGGCAAAGGCAAGATCTTCGTCGATCACACCACGGCGTCGGCCGAGATCGCGCGCGAGCTTTACGCGGCGGGCAAGAAAGGCCGGCTTCGATTTCATCGACGCGCCGGTGTCGGGCGGCCAGGCCGGCGCCGAGAACGGCGTGCTCACGGTGATGTGCGGCGGCGACGCCGACACCTTCGCCCGCGCCGAGAAGGTGATCGCGGCCTACGCGCGCGCCTGCAATCTGCTGGGCACGCCCGGCTCCGGCCAGCTCGCCAAGATGGTCAACCAGATTTGCATCGCCGGGCTGGTGCAGGGCCTGGCCGAAGGCATCCACTTCGCAAAGAAAGCCGGCCTCGACATCGAGAAGCTGATCGCCACCATCTCCAAGGGCGCGGCGCAGTCCTGGCAGATGGAGAACCGCTACAAGACCATGGCGGCCGGCAAATTCGATTTCGGCTTCGCGGTCGACTGGATGCGCAAGGACCTAGGCATTTGCCTCGGCGAGGCGCGCAAGCAACGGCGCGCAATCTGCCGGTCACCGCGCTGGTCGATCAGTTCTATTCGCAAGTGCAGAAGATGGGCGGCAAGCGCTGGGATACGTCGAGCCTGATCGCGCTGCTGGACCGCTAGTCACGGACTCGTACGTCATGCGCGCTATTTGGCGCTGGAGACCTGCACAATGTACAGGGTACTCTCATTCGATGTGTATGGAACCTTGGTCAACACACCACCGACAAATGCCAAAGTGTTTCGCTCCATTCTCAAAGATACCAACGCGACCAATGTCGATCCGCTGGTGTTCTATGAATTTTGGGAACAGCGCAATATCTCCCACTATTACGAGCCTTTTCGATTGTATAAAGAGATATGCCGTCTTTCGCCTCGAAGAGGCATTCCAGCACTTCGACATCCGTGAAGGCTCGGCTGATCTGATCGAACGCTATTTTGCGTCTTTTGCTGAAATGCGAGCTTTACCCTGACGTGCTGCCAACTCGTCCAGAAGCTCGCCGGCACACATCGGCTGGCCCTGGTGTCCAATATCGACGATGACCTGCTCCGCGCAACGTCGTTGCCGATAAAGTTTGACGCTTGTATGCACTGCAGAACGAGCCCGCGGCTATAAAGCCCGATGGGACGCTCTTCCGCGTACCTGCATCTCGCAATCAGCAGCGGGCGCTCGCCTCTCGAAAGGAGATTGCTGCATTCTAGCAGTCAGAATCTGCAATTCACCGACATGGTCGCCGTGGTAAGCCGCTGGGAGCTAACTATCGCCTGGATCAACCGTATTCGCAACCTCGATCTCGCGAGCCTTCAACGCGTCCGGCAAGAGCCTGATTTCGTCTTTTCCGACATCCAGATCGCTCCTCCCGCTTCTCCAGCCAATAGCCGGTTTGAACGCCCGCCGGATGTAACCGATTGGTCATCGCCGCTGGACATTTCACGATAGCGAGACGCCATTACGCCTTCGCGCTCGGCCGCGCCGACACCGCGGCGTGCCAGCGTTTCACGTTGCTCGCGCCTTCGGGCACGGCGAGCCGCGCCGGCTTCATGAAATCGACCGCGCACCAGCGCGGTGATGTCGGCGACCGTGTAGCGGTCGCCGGCGATGAATTCGCGCTTGGCCAATTCGCCGTCGAGCAGTTCCAGAAACCAGATCGCGCGCGGCCGCATCGCCTCGGCATAAGCCGGCACCTGCGGCACCTCCAGCTCCTTCATCGCCGGATGCAGATGGCGGAACACCGCCGCGACATTGGCCATGAAATTGATCTCGCAGCGCCGGTTCCACATTTCCACCAGCGCGATTTCCTTGGCGCCGACGCCGAACAGCGGCGGCTCCGGCTGCACGGCCTCGAAATAGCGGCAGATGGCGATCGACTCGGTGATGACCGTGCCGTCGTCGAGCACCAGCGACGGCATGCGCTGCAACGGATTGATCGCGGTGTATTCCGGCGTCTTGTGCTGCCATGGCCATCATGTCGACCTGCTCGGTCGGCAGCGTGATGCCCTTTTCGGCGAGGAAAATCCGGGCGCGCCGCGGATTGGGCGCCATTTTGCTGTCATAGAGCTTCATTCGCTGGCTCCGGGCCGTTTTTCACTTGGCACGAGCCGAACATGGGCAAAATACCCCTGTCAAACGGGGCGGTAACAAATCGTTAACCAGTGTTTTTAGGACGCTCTTAAGCTTGGTCTTAAGGATTTTGGGCGAGGTTGACGCGGCCCTCGTGCGTTCAAAGCGTCAGTTTCATGCCGATTCCAGGCGAACAACCCGATCTGTCCGCGCTGCCTCCGGAAACCTCGCCGGTTAAGCGCCGCCTTGCCGCGCAATATGTGCGCGACGCGCGCGACCGGCTGACCTCGTCCAGCGGCACCCGCCCCGCCTTCGACTACGAGTTGCTGCGGCAATACGCGCAGAACCGGCTGTCGGCCTCGCTGGTGATCCTGCTGCTGGTCGCCACCATCGGCTTCCTGTCGAGCCTGTGGACCGGCGCGGTCGCCGCCGGCGCCTGGACCGCCTCGGTGCTGGTGATCCACGCCGTCATGATCACCAAATGCCGGCAATTCCTCGAACTGCCGATGGACGAGACCAAGACGCGCGCCTGGCGGCTGCGCTTCATCATGCTCGATCTGTTCTACGGCCTGGCCTGGATGTTCATCCTGATCCATCCGGTCGGCGTCGACGAAAGCTCGGGCACCTTCATGCTGTTCGTGATGCTGCTGGTGGTGGCGGTGTCCAGCATGCTGGCCTCGAGCCTGCCGATGGCGGTGTTTGCCGCCACCTTCCCGGTCACCGCCGCGATCGCGCTCGACTTCGTCGCTGCAAGGCACGCTGCGCGACTATATCCTCGCCATCATGGCGGTCACCGCGCAGGGCTATTTCGCCGTGCTCGCCTACCGGCTCTATTCGACCACGCTGGCGACGCTGCAAGCGCGCGCCGAAAAGGACGCGCTGATCGGCGAACTCGAACAGGCCAAATCGATCTCCGACGAGGCGCGCGCAGCGCGCCGAAGCCGCCAACATTTCCAAGTCGCGCTTCCTTGCGCAGATGAGCCATGAATTGCGCACGCCGCTCAACGCCATCCTCGGCTTTTCCGAAGTGATGAAGACGCGAAGTGTTCGGCGAGCACGCGGTGCCGGCCTACAAGGAATATTCCGCCGACATCCATAATTCCGGCGTGCATCTGCTCGGGCTGATCAACGAAATTCTCGACCTGTCGCGCATCGAGGCCGGCCGCTACGAGCTCAACGAGGAATCGATTTCGCTCGCCGGCATCGTCGAGGATTGCCACCATCTGCTCAAGCTGCGCGCCACCAATCGCGGCATCACCATCCACGAAATGTTCGAAGCCGACCTGCCGCGGCTGTGGGCGGACGAGCGCGCGGTGCGCCAGATCTGCCTCAACCTGCTGTCCAACGCGATCAAGTTCACGCCGCAAGGCGGCGAGATCTGGCTCAAGGTCGGCTGGACCGCGTCCGGCGGCCAATACATGAGCGTGCAAGGACACCGGGCCGGGCATTCCCGAAGAGGAAATCCCGATCGTGCTGGCCTCCTTCGGCCAGGGCTCGAATTCGATCAAATCCGCCGAACAGGGCGCCGGCCTCGGCCTGCCGATCGCCAAGAGCCTGGTCGACCTGCATGGCGGCATCGTTCGTGCTCAAATCCAAGCTGCGCATCGGCACCGAAGTGGTCGTCACCTTCCCGCCCGAACGGGTGGTGGCGGCGATGGCGCCGATGACGGCGAGCACGCGCCGCCGATCACGCCGCCGGCGCCGGGCGAGCCGATCCTCACGCCCGAGGAAAAGCGCCGCCTGAGCCGGCGGCCGCTGTTCCGCGCCGGCACCTGAAAGCCGCTTGCGACCATCGCCACGATTGCGTTCCCGCCGCCGCGTCTATGTTCGCTGCCGATTCGGCCCCGAGATCGACGATGATCGAAAGCCCTTGCGTCAAAATCTGCACGCTCGATGCCCGTTCCGGGCTGTGCCTGGGCTGCGGCCGCACCATCGACGAGATCGCGCGCTGGACCGCCATGAGCGCCGCCGAGCGCGCCCGCGTGATGGCCGAATTGCCCGGCCGGCTCGCCGCCAGCCGGCGCGCCGAAACCGCCAACGCAGCAGGATAACGCCGTGAGCCGCCGCCTGACCTGGGTCTTCGTGCTCGGCGTCGCGCTGTCGCTGGCGGCGCTGATCGCCAGCAGCGATCAGGACGCCATCGCCAATCTGCTGCAGCCACGACATCGGCTCGCTCGCGCTCAAGCTCGCGCTGGTGATTTTCGCCGGCGGGCTGGTGCTGACCCTGTTCCGCGAACGGCTGTCGCAGGCGCTGGAAGCCATGCTGTTCTGGGCGGTGATCGGCCTGCTGCTGGTGGTCGGCTACAGCTACCGTTTCGAGTTGCGCGACGTCGGCGACCGCGTGATCGCCGAATTGATGCCGGGCCACGTCGCCGGCCACGGCCGCAATGTCGAAGTCGTGCGCGGACGCGGCGGCGATTTCGCGGTCGGCGCGCACATCAACGGCGCGCGCGTGCCGATGGTGCTCGATACCGGCGCGAGCTCGGTGGTGCTCACGCAGGAAGCGGCCAAGGCCGCCGGCCTGCCGATCGAAGTGCTCGACTATACGGTCAATGTCGACACCGCCAACGGCCGCACCCGCGCGGCGCCGGTGACGCTCGACCGCCTCGCCGTCGGCGGACTGACCGAGCGCGCGGTGCCGGCGCTGGTGGCGCAGCCGGGTCAGCTCAAGAACAATCTGCTCGGCATGACCTTCCTCAACCGGCTGGAAAGCTGGGAAGTGCGCGGCGACAGGCTGCGCATGCGCGGCAATCCGTGAGCGCGCGCACGCTAGACTAACGTCGCGATAAAGCGCGCCGAAACCAGCATGAGAAACAGGCCGAAGGCGATTTCGAGTTTGCGGCGCGGCAGCCAATGCGCCAGCCGCACGCCGTAGCCGGTCATGTAGCTCGACACCGGCGCCATCAGCACGAAGCCGATCAGCGAAACGAAACCGATCGAGAGCGGCGGCAATTGCTGCGATGTGCGGCCAGCCGGCAATGGCGTAGCCGATGGTGCCGACGATGGTGATCGGCACGCCGATGCCGGCCGAGGTCGCGACCGCGCGCTGCATCGGCTGGCCATAGAAGCGTGAGCACCGCGTTCGACACCGCGCCGCCGCTGACGCCGACCAGCGACGAAAACAGCCCGGTGATGAAACCGTAGAGCGTGAGCAAGCCGCGGCCGGGCAATTCGGTCGCCGAGATTCCAGCGGTCGCCGGCGAACAGCATCTTGGCGCCGATGAAGACGGTGAAAAAAACGAAGGCGATCTTGAACACCGTGCTCGGCGCGAACGAGGCGCGTGACCGCGCCGATGACGACGCCGGCGATCGCCGGCACCGCCCAGAGCCGCACCACCTGCGGGATCACCGCGCCTTTTTTCTTGTGCGCGATGTAGGAGCGCACCGTCGTCGGAACGATGATGGCGAGCGAGGTGCCGATGCACAGCTGCATGCGCAGCGCTTCGGGGACGTGCATGACGCCGAAGACTTCGTACAGCACCGGCACGATGATGGCGCCGCCGCCGATGCCGAACAGGCCGGCCAAAAAACCGGTGACGACGCCGCCGGCCAGGATCAGCAGCACGAGCCAGACGATCTCGCCGATCGGATATCCCAGCAGCATGGTCCGGATGAATTCCGGGAAAAGCTCAGGCCGCGATGTGCGCCAAATCCGCGTTCGAGTCCAGCACCAGCGCCAGCGCATCAGCCATGACGGAGGCGCGGGCGCCCGGCTTGACCGCCTCGCGTCGCCAGATGCCGGCGGAAGGCGCGCGCGCCCGGAACGCCGCGGAACAGGCCGAGCACGTGGCGGGTGATGGCATGCAGCCGCACGCCTTTGGCCAGTCTCGCGCTCGATATAGGGCATCAGCGCCAGCGCCGCGTCTTTCGGCGAGGCGAACGGCGCCGGCTCGCCGAACAGCAGCGGATCGACTTCCAGCAGCCGCCACGGCTCCTGATAGGCGGCGCGGCCCATCATCACGCCGTCGACGTGCGCAAGTTGGGCTTGCGCCTGCTCGAGGCTGGCGATGCCGCCATTGAGCACGATCGCGAAATCGGGATGCGCGCGCTTGAGCCGATGCACGATGGCATAATCGAGCGGCGGCACGTCGCGATTTTCGCGCGGCGACAGTCCTTTCAGCCAGGCCTTGCGCGCATGCACGATCAGCGCGTCGGCGCCCGCCGCCTTGACCGCCGCGGCAAAGGCAAACAGCGCCTGCTCCGGATCCTGCTCGTCGACGCCGATGCGGCATTTCACCGTCACCGGAATTTTGACCGCCGCCTTCATGGCGGCGACGCAATCGGCGACCAGCGCCGGCTCGGCCATCAGGCAGGCGCCGAAGCGGCCTTCCTGCACGCGGTCGGACGGACAGCCGACATTGAGATTGATCTCGTCATAGCCGAAATCCTCGCCGATGCGCGCCGATTGCGCCGAGCGCCGCCGGATCGCTGCCGCCGAGCTGCAACGCAACCGGATGCTCGAACGCGTCGAAGCCGAGCAGCCGCGTGCGGTCGCCGCGCAGGACCGCGCCGGTGGTGAGCATTTCGGTGTAGATCAGCGCCCGGCGCGTGAGCAGACGATGGAAGAACCGGCAATGCCGGTCGGTCCATTCCATCATCGGGGCAATACAAAATCGATGGGGCCGACTTTGCGCCGTTTTTTTCAGTTTTTCAGTCACTTGACCAGTTTTCATTTTGTCTCATGTCGTACCATTTCCAGCTGATTTTGACCCATTTTCGCGCCTGTGGTACGACGATGTCGTACTTTTTGGCCACATTTCGTACCGATTCCGGAGATGGGACCGACTGACGAGACCGACTCACTCCACGGTATGTCGCAAGCAGCAAGACAACTCGATCGGCACTTCAGACCACAGTATCTCAATACTGGGGAATGACGGACGCTTTCGCGTCAACACGATACTGCACCTACAGGACGATCGATCTATGTTGGCATTCTTTTTGAAATGGATAAGTCTTAATCAGGCACATTGGACGGCGAACAATCTGGCCTCAGTAATTCACGGCTCGACCAGCGGGAAGGTCAAGTGCATGTTTATAGGCGACTTGTCTGTTAAGAACTTTTGACGCAATCGTGGTCAGTCGAGCGGGTTGAAGCAGAATTGAAAGCTCATCAATAGAGACCGGCGCGCTAAACAAAAAACCCTGCGCATAGGTTGCGCCGGCATTTGCTACAAACTCGAAGTCCTCCATTCTCTCGATACCCTCGACGATCGTTTCAAAGCCAAGTTCTCTGGTCAGAGTCTAGGGCGGTCCGGACAATTGCTTGCTTCTCACGATCCGAAGCGAGCTCAAACGCAAGGGAACGATCGAGTTTTACGGTATCGAATGGGAGACGCGCCAGCGTTGCAAGGTTGGAGTATCCGGCACCAAAGTCGTCGATCGCAAGCTGAATTTTCAGCTGACGTAGCCCAGCGATACTATCGCAAACCCTTTCAGGATCCCGCATGGCAACGGATTCCGTGATCTCAAATTCAAGTCTAGCCGGGTCAAATCCTGTCGTTTCAATCAGTTTTGCAGTGTCGCCCACAAAAAACGGATTTTGAATACTGGCTGCAGAGAGATTTGTGGCAAGAACAATGTCGCAACCAGCGTCTCGCAACCCGCCTATATCTCCGATTGCTCGCTGCAGCACAAATCGGTCAATTTCTTGTATTAAACCTATTTCTTCTGCGATCGCGACAAAGCGCTCGGGTGAAACATACCCCAAACTTGGATGTTGCCAGCGCGCGAGAGCCTCGACACCACGTATGCTTCCGTCAGTGCACGAGACGGTTGGTTGATATTGCACCGATAGTTGCCCAGCACGCACCGCATTTTTAAGATCCTGCTCCAGCGCAAGTTTTGTTCTCGCATTTTCTGAGAGTTCAGAGTTGTAAAAAGCAAAAGTATTACGACCTCGCTCTTTAGCAGCATACATCGCAAGGTCGGCATTAATCAGAAGCTCCTCATAACTTGCTCCATCTGAAGGAAAGATCGTAATCCCGATACTTGCGCCAATACTAATGTGCGAGTTGTTGATTTCGAATGGAACACATAATTGTTCCAGCAGATCCTTTGCCATTTTTCCAAGTAGATCGTGGTCGTGCTCATCGGAAATGAGCAAAACGAACTCATCACCTCCGACACGCGCAAGCTTGATGTCGGCTTGGCCTTCAACTTTAATAGCGGTGAAAAACGTTGTGATCCGTTCGGCCACCTTGCGCAAAAGCCAATCGCCAGTCTTATGACCATATGTGTCGTTTATGGACTTGAATCCATCCAGGTCTACAAACCACAGTGCGCCATGTTCAGAATTTTCGATGATTTGCGTCGAATCTAAGCGGAATTTCTCGCGATTCGATAATCCCGTGATCCCATCAAAAAATGCTAATTGACGAATTTTTCCCATGCTCGCTCGCAGATTTTCGAGCATCTGTTCGAAAGCGAGACTGAGGCTATAAACCTCGCCTACTCCGACCGGCTTGAACGGACGATCGAGATGGCCAGTTGCAACTGCGCGTGCGGCCGAAGCAAGCGCCGAGAATCCGGAGGTTGCATGGCGAACGCCGACAAGAAGGCCGACCACGAGCATCAGCAAGGTGATAGCGGCAACGACAAGAAATTGACGCATCAAGGAGCGTGTTTCTGCCGCTCCTATTCGAAACATCTGGTCGCGCGTCGCGGTCACGACCGAGGTATCCGTATATGTACATACCTTGAGTAAAGCATCATGATCAGCACATCGAGCAACGTGAGTACCGTCATCGGAATGAATAAGCCCGTAAGTGTCAGGGTTCATTGTCAAAAAATTTGCTTTGGGTCCGGCCGCGGAAGCGACTTCATTGCCGTATATAACGGCTACACCCGCATTCGACAGCGTGGAAAAATTCTCCAGTGTAGGTTCCGTGCGACCTAAAAGGCGAAATGCACCAAGCGCGCCGATGAGGTCGCCAAAATCGTCAAATATCGGTTCGAATGCGTTATGCGCGATCGTCAGTCGGACTGGTAGTCGCAGTGCCTTGAGCAATCCGGGCGTCATGGTACGGATGCTTTGAAATCCGCGCGGATGCAACCTGCTGTTAGTTTTGAGAATTGACGTGAGGTCTAGCAAAAGATTGGAGTCTCGCATTTCTGCGTTTATTGCTAACAAATCAAACGCATCACTTACGCCAATCGGAAGGCCATCTTGATCGAATGCGATCAGGCGCTGCATTTCGGAGGTCTTGGCAACTGTTGCCAGCAATTCTCTGATTGTAATGTCGTTTCTCGACGCTACGGCTTTCGAAATATCGGCGCGTTGAGCGAGTTGACGTAGCCGCAACGATGTCTCGGTCCCAATCAGTTCAAATCGAGCGCGGGCAAGCTGCGCTTCGCCATCGAGGCGATCGGCAAGTTGCCGTGCAGACAATTGGCCGAGTGCGTCGGCCTGTTCCTGCAGCCCGAGATCGAGGCGCAGCGTTGCCAAGCCGCCAATCATGGCAAAGGCAAGAACGCCGGTAGCGAGAACGGTCACGACAAGCCGCGCCGCAATCGACGACACAAACCTTGGCATTCCTATCTTGACTCCGGCGAACGCTATTTTTGAATGAACCGCATATGCTCAGGTATTATACGGCGGTTGAATTAATTTCGTATCGCCACCGAAAGAGTTTCACGGGCCATGCGCAAGCGCTCGGTACTATGTCGTCAAATGGTTACGACCACACAGCAGAGTGCATCGATTGCATTCGTCCTTGTTGGGGAAACGTTAATGACGATGTTGGCGTAACGAACAGTTTAGAAGTGCGTGTACATATGGCTCACCACTCATAACGGCGGTAATATTATGCGGTCCAGCATGTCCTTCTTTGTCCTGGGTGTCAGAATTATTTGCGCACTTGTATTGGCGTTGCAGGTGGCGCCGGTCAAAGCTGATGCAGTCAATTTACAGATCGTCGGCACCGGTGACGGCATTGATCTTCTTCGGGCACTTTGTACAGATTTCAAACAAATGAGTGGATCGATCCAAATCGAAATTCCGCCGAGCATCGGATCGGGTGGAGGTATCGCGGCAATCGGTGAGGGTAAAGCAGTACTCGGCCGCGTGGCGCGCAAATTGTCAGATTCAGAAGTCAAGTCTGGCATTATCTACAAGCCGGTTGCGCGTCTGCCATCAGCTTTTTTCGTCCATCCGGGCACTGGTGTGACGTCTCTCACAAGCGATCAGCTCCGAGGCATTTATATCGGGCGCGTAACAAATTGGTCTGAGGTGGGCGGCACCGACTTGCGCATTCGGGTTGTCCGACGCGAAAACACCGACAGCACCCTGACCGTGTTGCGTCAGATGATGCCGGGTTGGAAAGATCTGGAAATCACAGAAAAATCGAAAACCGCTACGACGACGCAAGAAGCGGTCGAAACAGTACGAGACGTTGTCGGGACGATCGGGTTCGGTCCATATTCGGCGACGCTTGAATTGGAAGTGCTCGTCTTGAAAATCGACGGTCAACATCCGCTCGATGCGGCATACCCTTCGAGTGTGGAGTTGGCGCTTATCTACAAGGATCCGACAGTGACGCCAACCGCCCGTGAGTTTATCGATTATGTCGACAGCGCCAGAGCCCGCGCTGTGATCTCACGTTTGGGGAGCGTCCCAGTTCGATAATAGATGGGAACGAGAGCCTTGCGCGACCGATCGAGACGAGGAACTTCGAACGGCACAAACGTTATCCGCTACTCCGCCGGGCGCTTCTTCGTCTACCCTTACGGATTGTAGGCGATCAGTCCTGCGCCGTACAACGCGCCGTTTGATGGAAGATCCGAGAGCGCTTAACGCCGATGATGGGAGCGCACGTCCTGCGGTACAATGCCGGGAGCCCTGGCATCACCCGATGAGCGCTGCGAGGCGGCTTCGTGCCGCACGAGGTCATCGATCAGTATGGGCTTATAAGGAACATCATCTGGCCGCGAGGTGGGCCTTACAGCAATAGGCACCTTTGTTGGCCGCAGCATTTGCATCATGCGGTCGACCATCGATAGCTTTTGGACTCCGGGGAGGAATGGATCGGCATAGCAGCGAGTGCGCGCGAGACGGGCTTTGATTCTGACAGCTTCAACCAAGCCCTGAGGTCCAGCAACATAAACGGTGTCTTCGAGCCCTAGCGATGGCAGGTAATGTGTTGGTCGCCCGGCAAAAAGCGGTTGCGAGGCGCCATGTTCAGCCGTCGCGATGATTTCGCGCACACCGTCGTCCGTTAGCCACTCAAGGGATTTGCCCATGTAAAGGGATTTAGGATTCTCGCGCCAACAATCACGATCAGGTCGCGGTAACGCTGGGTACGTCGCGCCATCGCCGCTATCGACCAAATCGGTGCCCAGCCTGTACCGCCCGAAACAAGAACCAGTGGGCCTGAGCCCTCGCGCAGGAATGCCTGACCGAAAGGCCCGCGAACTTGAACACGATGGCCCGCACGAATGGTTGTTCCGATCTGCGTGGACATGAGACCACCCGGGTAGCGGCGAATGTGAAACACCAGCCTATGCGGCTCGCAGGTGCCGTCCGAGTTAACTGTTGCACTAAGGTCGCGGCCAGGAAATCCAGAAAATTTTACGTTGAAATATTGACCCGGCCGATACTCGAATGGTTCGATGAGCGTAACGACAACCTCGACGACGTCAGGCGCGAGAGCGGAAATTTCGGTGGCAATTCCGGTACGTTTAGTGATTTTCGGTAATTCTTCGAACTCGATCTCTGCGTCGCCGCTGACTGTCGCCTGACACGCCAGGACTGTACGTCCCTCGCCTGTCCCCTGATCATCGACGCTACCAGCGACCACAGTCACTCGACACGTCTCGCACTGGCCAGAGCAACAATCATGGGGAATAACGGTCCATCCCCCTAACGCAGCATCGACAAGCGTTTCGCCGAAGCTCGCCCGAATAGAATGGCCGTTAACGATCAAATTACAAGCTGAGGACATGACTTATTCCTGCACAACGAGGCGCACAGGCCTTGGATGTCGTGTGTGTCTCGTCTGTGTGTGATCGAATACGGCGACCCACATGTAGAGAATGTTGCCAGGATTGAAATCTTGATCGTATTTGCTGCCAGTGCTCAGATTGCGGCTGACAACGAGCGTCCAATGCCCATTTTGCCAATGCGCAGCACAGCTGACGTCGGCCCGATCACCGCTATATTCGCCGATATGCAATACGCCAGGGATAATGGTGCCGATCGGAATCTTCGCGTCCGCTTCCGGTGAATAAGCCACCGAATCCTCTTCCGTCATCCACCAAACTGATCCGTCGTCGACGCTCCCATCCGGATCCGGGTCCCAGTGGCCCATTGCCTTCTGGGTGGCTGCAAGATCTTTTGGCAGCCGCTTAATATCGATCGGTTGTCCGTCGTGATATTCTGAGGGGCGCAACGCTTGAAAATTATAGACGTAATATGCTCTGCCGGGATCACCCCAATAGCCCCCCTGATAGCGTGCGAGCTGAGAAGCCTCATCCGGCGTCGGTTCGTGTGGCGGTCCGATATACATATCGTCGACATGCCCGCTGAGGCCGCCTCTCGATGCTTTCCATTGCCACATATCGACCATGTGACCGTCGGTGAAATGCAGGCCACGACCGTTGCGTGAGCCAGGCTTGTCGGCGATCGGCTTGGAACCGAAGTGAGCGACACCACCGGATCCGAACGCGGCGCTTGTAGAAAAAATGACAGCAAATTTGTCTTCGTAGAAGTCCGTGACATCGTCGATATACGGATTATTGCCGATGTGATGCCACCCGTCGGCCTGCTTGATGAGCGGCAAGCGCCTTACCGAACGCGAGGGATCTTCCCAACGAAATGCGAAATAAGCCTTTTTATCATCGTGAACAGCCCGAATTTCGACGACTGATTCCCCCGTCCCGCCTAGGTTAATCCCTTGAAATGTGCGGATTTGCGTCACAGGAGCATTCGTCCAAACTGGATCGTCAAGCAGGCGCTCGAGTTTTGGTCGCAGCGCTGACCCGGCGCATGACGAGGGTGTCGCGCGTCCACCAATCCGCCCCGACAATCGCGATGGTGACCGCTACGCCGACGGCTGACCCTAGAAGGAACGGTCGTGGACGCATGGCTTTGGTCACTACGAGCCGAATCGGTCGCACGATGCGTAACAGCTGCCAGATTCCGCCCATAAGATAGTGCGACGTAACATGTACAAAAATATATCCGAGACCGATGAAAGCCGCGGTTGAATGAATGTAAATGAGCCAGTTGCCATAACCGAGGTAGAGCGCAATACCAGTGACCGTTTGAATGACGACGATCGCGTAGAGTATCCAGTGAAGGGCAACATTGAATGCAGCAAATCGGAGTTTCCTGACCACCGGCAGGAGCAACACCTTCAATCGCTTGGGGGCAGTGCGGCGCGAGAGTGCGCTGCGGCGCACATAAAGGATGTACGTTGAACCGCAGAAAAACAGCGCAAGCCCTGCAAAGAAATGCCACGTCCAGATTTCACCCTGCGGTAAAATTGGCGTAAGCCATTTCGACACTATCGCCTTCGGATTGTCGGAAGCGATACGGATGCCGGTGAAAAGACTGACGAGAAAAACGCTCGCAGTCGTCCAATGCAGAATGACGGTTCCGATATCACTACGCGGAGAATCAGAATTGCGCGAATACCGATGGGTTTCGCCGGCGTTCGCGTCAAGCGAGCTTCCAGCGAGCGGGCGCCCAGGCGGGTCCGTGCGCCAAAAAGCAACGCGCGTCAGATGAACCATTTATCCCCCCGAAGCGGTGCTATCCCGCACGCTCCGATCCGAAGAGTGATTTGTCAACAATTTACGCAAAAACGTGAACGAGCGATTAACCATATTTGGTTGGGCCGCCCGGTAGTTTCGGCGTGTCCTTCGTCGGTTCCTTGAAGCAGGTTGCTCGCCTCGCGCGCCTTTAGCCTCACGAACCGATCCAGCTCGCCCGCCCGGCAGAGCTGGTGGAACATTTTCGGCGCCTGCTCGCGCATTGCCAGCATTTACGGTAAGCGAAACCCCATAAGACTATCCTGGCTTAGGGGGCACTGCGTGGTGATCTTGCGCTGCCGATTGTGCGCATTGAGACAAGCCAGAAGGCCAGCGCGGCGTCCATCTTGCAGGTCTGGCGGTCTATATCGACAAACGGCGGGTGGCTGCGGTCAAGGAACGCGACCAGCTTTGCGGTCCGGCCTGAGTACGACCGCCGTACGACAGTCGGGCCACGTTAGGCGCCCTACCCTTGCAAATCAGGCACCTGTCGATAGCGTCGGTGCCATCATCAATTCGAAATGATCGCATGCCCGCGCTTCGTCCGCTCTTATCCAATAGCGGACAAATGCGGTGCGGCTGAATTGTCCGCTAAGTGCCATGTGTGGACGGCTCCGAGTTGGCAAGAACTTTCTTCACGTTTGCAGCAGCCTTGGTCGGTGCAGCCATGTGTTCGGCCTTTGAGTGCGGCACACGGGGCCGCTGGCCATAATGCCCTCCGCGGATCAGGTCCCGGTCAAAAGCACGCATTCGACAATGCGCTGGCACATGTGGGTTGTCCTGATCGCCGGATCGACCGGCTCTGCATTACGTGCTGTTCGCCCTTTCCAACCTTCACATCACGTCGGGGTATCCGACGCGATCTCGTTTACGTCGCGAGCGCGACGGGTTGCCTGTAACGCTCGCCTCTGGCCATCATCGCCCAGGCCATTCGCGCAATCTTGTTAGCTAATGCGATGGCGGCGACCTTAACCGGTCGCCGCGCCAACAATGCCGTAAGCCAGGGCCGATGCTTGGTGCCGTGGATCTTGGCGTATCGGATGACGGCAAGCGCCCCGGCCATGAACAGGCTGCGCAGATAGCGGTCGCCTTGTTTGCTGATACTGCCGAGCCTGGCTTTGCCACCACTTGAGTGCTGCTTTGGCACCAGCCCGATCCAGGCCGAGAAGTTGCGCCCCGATCGGAAGACCTTTGGATCGGCTACACTGGCAACCAAAGCGGTGGCCAGTATCGGACCGACGCCGGGGATCGCATCGAGCCGTTTGCTCGCCTCATTGGATCGATGCCAGGCCATTATCAGACGATCGAACTGCAGAATCTGCTCCTTCAGCCTACGAAGTTGAACGCCAAGAGCCGCTAGGCACACCCGGGCAACCTCGGGCAACCGTTTGTCGTTCGGATCGGCAACTACATCGAGTAACTCCTCGACACCTTTGCGGCCGACCGGCGCCACGATCCCGAACTCGGCAAGATGAGCGCGGATCGCATTGATCACCGCGGTCTGCTGGCGGATGAACAGGTGGCGCGTGCGATGGAGCATCAGGCAGCTCTGTTGCTCGGGGGTCTTGGTCGCGACGAACCGCATGTTGGCTCTGGTGACTGCTTCGCAGATCGCCTCGGCATCAGCGGCATCATTCTTCTGCCGTTTGACGTAGGGCTTTACGTAGGCCGGCGGCATCAGCCGCACGGTGTGGCCGAGCGCCTTGAGCTCGCGCGACCAATGGTGCGATGAGGCACAGGCCTCGATGCCGACCAGGCACGGCGGCAACTTCTGAAAAAACGTTAGGACATAGCGGCGTTTCAACTGCCGGCGCACAATTACATTGCCTTGCGCATCAACGCCGTGAACCTGGAATACCGACTTGGCGATATCAAGACCGATAGTCGTGACCGTTTGCATGCTGGGCTCCTCTGAATAATGCGGGCCTTAAAAGCACCCACATTCATGGCACTCACGTGCCGGTGGAGGAGCCGTCCACAGCATCAGAAGCGGCTGTACGATCAGATCGGTAGCGGCCTCGAAGAGTGGCTCATTCGTGGAACGGTGGAATAGTCGCCACGGGGGCGAGCCTTGTGGCACGCCACACGCGCCTTATTCGAAACCCTTTGCTTTTAGAACGGTCTGGGCGGCAGGCGAGGTAAGGAACGTGACCAGCGCTCTTGCGGCGTCAGTCTGACTGCTGCCGGTAACGATGCCAGGGGCGAACTGGGTGTAGTTCTGAATCGCTGACGGCAGCGGGCCAGCGAATTCGACGGTTGGTTGAGCCAAGACTTCGCTGATTTGATTGAATCCGATCTCAACGTCGCCGCTGGCAACGCTTGCGTACAGCACTTTCGCAGCGGAGATAGCTTGGTCTTGGGTTTCATTTCCCCAGCGATGCCCAATCGTTCGAGCAAGCTGGCCATGTAGATGCCACTGGCACCCCCACCGGCCGGATCAGGATAAATAATCGATCTTGCGGCCAACATCGAGCGTTTGAAGGCGTCGGCCGAACTGATGTCGGGCTTCGCGGCACCCTTGCGCACAAAGGCACTAACACCGACCTTCGCGATGATGATGCGGTCGCCAGCCACGACTTTGCCTTGCGCTCGAAGTTGGTCCATCAGTGGCGCAGCGTTTATCACAAGATCGGCGGCCTCACCCTTTTGAAAACGGTCCGCGATAGCGCCCGCATTTCCGTAGGCGACCGTTACTTTGTGTCCTGAGGATTTTTCAAAATCCGGTATCAGTACGTCAATTGCCGGATGCAAAGCCACGGCGCATAGAAGCTTGATCTCAGCGGCTCTTGCCGTACTCCCGGCAGTGATGCCAAACAAGGCAAGTCCCAAAGCGATTGTCGCAGAGACACTCAGAATGCTGCGTCGATTCATTTTATCTCTCCGTACATTTGTATCGGTCGGTGCCAACGACATTAGCCTACGATACAAATCGATCAGAGACATCAGCAAGCGTGAGATTCGCGACGCGCGACACAAGAGCAGCCGTTCAATGACAGTATTTCTACACGAGCGATTATGTCCGCTCTTGGGTCGATACTGTTGAAAAAGGGCTCGCACTCATCGGCGAACGGTGATTCCGTCACCGTGAGATTCTCGATGGCGGAGACCTGCGATGATGGGTCGGCAGACGAGCGATCAGAGCCAGCTGTTTTATCTATTCAACCTTGAGCAGCGCATCCCGGCGAGCCATTTGCTGCGGCGTATCAATCCGATTATGTCGCAGATTTTGGCTGACATGCGCGAAAACCTCGCGGTCTTCTATAGCGATATCGGCCGGCCCTCGATTGATCCTGAACTCATGCTTCGGATGCTGATCGTCGGGTATTGCTACGGCATCCGGTTCGAGCGGCGGCTGTGCCAGGAGGTCGCGCTGCACCTGGCTTATCGCTGGTTCTGCCGTCTCGATCTGGACGACGTGGTCCCCGATCATTCGACGTTCTCGGTCAATCGTCACGGTCGGTTCCGTGACAGCGACATATTCCGGCAGATATTCGAGGCGGTGGTGCGGGCATGTATGAACGTGGGTCTTGTTAAGGGTGAAGGCTTTGCCGTCGATGCCAGCGTCATCGAAGCCAACGCCAGCCGCTATCACGGCAAGGCTCCCGACGAGATCGACTGGTCGCTGCCAGAACGACAGACACGAGCGGCTGCCGAGTTCCTTGCTGGGCTTGATGACGAGGATCCCGATGCCAATCGCAGTCTACCGAAGGTAATCTCGCCCGTGGACCCTTGTTCGGCCTGGACGGCGAAGGCCAATAAGCGCGTGCAGTTCGGCTATGGGCTCAATTACCTGATCGACATCGAGCATGCGGTGATTGTCGATGTGGAAGCGACCCCGGCCCGCACCTACGATGAGGTAGCGGCAACCAAGCCCATGCTTGAGCGCACTGCGAAGATATTCGGCTTAAAACCTAAACGCCTCGCCGCTGACACGGCCTATGGAACGGGGAAGTTCCTTGCCTGGATCGTCGGCAAAGGCATCGCACCTCACATCCCGGTTCGGGACTTCAGTCAACGCGATGACGGCACCTTCTCACGCAGCGACTTTAAGTTCGACAAAGATCGCAACGTATACGTTTGTCCGGCGGGTAAGCTCCTGAAGACGACGGGCCACATTCTCTCGGGTTACATGTTGCGCTATACGGCAAGCGGCTACGACTGCGGTCCGTGCCCCCTCAAGCCCAAGTGCTGCCCGAACACTCCACAACGCATAGTCCCGCGCGACGTCAACGAGGACGCCCGCAATCAAGCGCGTGCACTCCATGGAACACCGGCGTTCGAAGAATCGAGTAACCAGCGCAAAAAGATTGAGATGCGCTTTGCACATTTGAAAACCCATCATCGCTTCGAGCGAATGCGCCTGCGCGGCATCTCCGGTGCACGCGACGAGTTCCATCTCGCCGCCATCGTGCAAAACCTCAAAACGCTGGTAAACCACATCTGGCGGCCGCCGCCTGATGCCTCGGTCGCTTGCGCTACGTGACTGTCAGCTGCCTCAGGAGCAAATCGATAGCGTCAAGGGCGAATCCCGCGAAGGGGAGACACCAATACAGGAGACGGGGGGCCCCGTCTAAAGCTCAAATAAAGAGCCGCAAGTCTTCAGCAGTCGACTTTATCAACACCATCGGTCATTCGCGGACAAACCGTTGCAGAGCCAAAAATCAGCCTTTGTCCGCTGTTGCTCCAATAGATGGGGTAATCGGCCGACCGGCGTTTCGATCGCTGGAGATTTTGGGTGCTGCGCTTCAGGCTGATGGTGAAACGGGGTCACCGTAGGTACGGGCCCCAAGCATCAGAAGGAGAAGCGCAGCATGGACCATTCTGCCGGACTAGACGTATCAGTCAAGGAGACCAGCGTCTGCATTGTGGATGACACAGGCAGGATCGTGCGGGAAGTGAAGGTGGCGAGCGAACCCGAGGAGCTGCTGGCGGTGTTGGAGAACCCTGCCTACCACTTCAAGCGGATCGGATTGGAAGCCGGGCCACTATCGCAATGGCTTTACAGTGCACTTGCCGAAGCAGGCTTGCCGGTGATCTGTGTCGAGACGCGGCATATGCGGGCGGTGTTGAAGGCCCAGATCAACAAGACCGACCGCAACGATGCACGCGGCATCGCGCAGATGATGCGGGCGGGGCTTTACCGTCCAGTACATGTGAAGACGTTACGCAGCCAGAAACTGCGCATGCTGCTGACCCATCGCAAGCTGCTGCAGTCGAAGGCCATCGCTATCGACAATGATCTGCGTGGCACCTTGCGTAACTTCGGCCTCAAGGTCGGTGTGGTGGGGGCGGTGAAGTTCGAGGCGCGCATCAGAGAGCTGGTCGAGAACCTTCCCGACCTGGCTGAGCTGGTCGAACCGCTGCTCGTTGTTCGGAGGGTGCTTCGCGAGCAGTTCGTCATCCAGCATCGCCGCTTGCTGGCCATCGTGCGGGACGATGAGGTGTGCCGGCGCTTGATGACGGTCCCGGGCGTTGGCCCCGTGGTGTCGCTGACCTATCGCGCCACGGTCGACGTACCGGCGCGCTTCCGGAAATCCAAGTCAGTCGGGGCGGTGTTTGGTCTGACGTGTGCCAAGTATCAATCGGGCGAGGTGGAATGGAGCGGCAGAATATCACGCTGCGGAGACGAGATGATGCGGGTCATGCTCTACGAAGCAGCCCAGAGCATGATGCGTTCGAAAAAGTGGTCCTGGCTCAAGGCATGGGCGATGCAGATCGCCAGGCGTCGCGGGATGAAGAAGGCGATCGTGGCCCTGGCGCGCCGGCTGGCCGTGATCATGCACCGCATATGGGTTGATGGCACCGAGTTCCGTTGGACACGGGAGCAAGCCGCGGCCGCAGCATGAAAACCGTTCAAGATCACATGAGATAGGAGAACACTCGAGCTCCACCGAGCGGTGGAATGATGTCCCTCGCGGGACGATGGATGAGGTGAGTTCGCATGTCCGCTTGGACCTGTCGTTACTCTGACGGCAAGGCCGACCAATAGATTGTTCCGCCTGGTCCTCGAATCCCATAATGGAAGGGCCTTGGTGCCGATTCCGAAGAGAAGCGCGAGCCCGTGAGCGACATCGACACTGCAGTGGTGGATAGTCTGAAAGTGCTTGACCCCAAACGGCCGATTAGAGAAGCGGACATCAGAGGTGCCGTAGGTTCAAGCCATACAGCTGCGCCTACCATTATTCAGAATAGAAATCGCCTAACGCTCACAATGATCGTCGCAGTCGGCAACAGACGCGTCGCCGGCAAAGACACTTTCAAAATGCGCGAGCGTGCCCTTGGCGGTTTTCCGCGCCCGCCGTCCTGGAAATTCCCAGTCCGTGCCGGGAAGCGTTGCGTCGCCAGAAACCAGTCGGCCGGCGTGTCGCCGCACGGCGCGGCAAAAATCGCAATGGCGCGGCTCTTGCTGAGCAGCCCCAGCCACAGAATCATGAGGTCCTGCACCGAATGCGCCGGTGTGCGCGTTTCCGCAACATGACGGGCGGCATTTCGCGAGATTCTTTCGCGCAGGTCCGGCGACGACAGCAGCATCTGGAAGAACGACGGCATCCTCGATGGAATTCGCAACGAATCCCGTCTCGCCGTCACGGACGATCGCCATCTCCGCCGCGTTGTTCAAGACGACCGGAACCACCCAGCGACATCGCTTCGACCAGCGCATTCTCGGCCGTTCCGTAGTGATCGGGCTGCAGGGGATAGAAAAAGATATCGGCGTTCGCGAGCGCAGCCGCGGGTCGCGTCGGTCTCGCCGCATGAATATGACGCGCTCCGGATGCCGCATGGCCCGCGCGCGTGCGGCCACCGGCGCCCGACGGATCGACGCGGCCCCAGACCGCGACGGAGATATCGTCGCCGGCCAGCCGATCGATGGCTTCGAAAAATCCCGGATGCATTTTCATGAAGTCGACGGTGCCGAGATAGGCGATGGCGGGCCTTCTGTCGCGCCGGCGCGCGCGCGGCGAAACCGTTGCAAAGCCGAAGCCGCTGTTGATGACGGCGATTTTCCGTCGGCGTTGCTCGCGACAAGCGTATGGAAGCGATCGCGCGACGCCTCCGTCGTGAAGACAAAGCGCGCAGACTCCTGGATCAGGCCCGGCGGGATCAGCGGCTTGAACAGGCCGGAAATATGCGACCAGAAAACGCTGCGCATCGCGCGGAAATGCACAGCGCGCCAGACATTCGAACAGGCGCGGATGGTTCCAGAATTCGAACTGGACGATGTCCGCCTCGCCCGCCAGTCCGCGATTTGATCGAGATCTTCCGCGACGATGACGCGCGCGCCCGCCCCTTCGATCATCTCCACGTAGCGGCGGTCGCGTGGTTGCTCGAGCAGAACGAAAGTCTGCCGACCACCTCTTTGGGCAGTGCCGCGCTGATGGCCGCATGAGCCTTGCCGACGCCGCCGCCAAGATGCGGCGCGACGTGCAGGATTTTCATTCCGCCGCCACGGCCGCGAACTTGCGATTGCCGCCGCCGGGAGGCTCGACCTTCGGGTCGACGGTGACGAGCGTCTTGAATTTCGCCAGCAGCATGCACACGGTGCGCATCGATATTGTCAGGCAGGCAATGGCTGAGCTGGCCGCAATTGCCGCAGACGCCGTTCTGCCGCCGCCGCCCTCGAGATGCTGCAGGCGCAGCGCGTTCATCCGCTCGGAATTCCAGATTTCCTTCATGGACTGCTGGCGCACATCGCCGATCACCAGCTTGCGGCCCCAATCGAGGAAGCAGGAGCTGACCAGGCCGTCGGCGTTCACCGAGTAGCCGTAGAAAATGTACGGGCAGGTGTCGGTGTCGCCGATGTCCTGCTGATAGATGCCCTTGCTGATTTTGACGCCGGTGTGCTTCTCGATGTCGAATTCCGGCCAGCACGGCGCGAAATTCTCGACGAAAATGCGGTCGCAATGATCGCCGAACGTGTCGAAGAACTCCTGGCGCTGCGCCTCGGTGATCAGCTCGCCCGGAATCTTGACGACGATTTCGCAATTGCCCTTGTTGGCGTAGAGCCATTTGACGTTTTCGACGAATTTCGTGAAGTCGAACTTGAACCCGGTGAACTGCGCGTAGGTTTCCTCGTTCATGCCGTCGACCGAGATATTGATCTTGTCGATGCCGGCCTCGAGCACCGGTCCCATGCGCTCCGGCGAAAGGAACGTCCGTTCGTCGTCGTGTCGATATAGTCGACGTGGCCGGATCTCTTGGCGTAGGCGACCATGTCGGCCAGGCGCTTGTTGAGCAACGGCTCGCCGTCCTTGTACATGCGCAGCACCTTGATCGGCTTATCGAACTCGCCGAGATCGTCGATGATCTTCTGGAACACCTCGAACTTCATCACGCCCTGGAAGCGGCCGGTCTCGGCGATCATGTCGCGATGACCGGTCGGGCAGAACGTGCATTTGAAATTGCAGGAGCTCGCCGGATCGACGAATACGATGAAGGGCGTGGAAAGCGGGATGACCGTTTCCAGCGGCGTGCGCCCCTCGAGATTGATTCGCGGCTTCAGCCGAGCTTTCATGGCGTTTTCCTGCGGCGAATGCCGGCTCTAGCTCTTAAAGAAGTACAGGAAAATGGTTAACCAAGCTGTCGAACCGCGGCGTCGCGCAAATCCAGCGAAAACGATCAATTTGCGTGCGCGCACGCCGACGACGCAGGGCGGATCGGCAGGATTGTCCGGCCGGGCGCCGAAACGGAGCAAATCGCGGCGGCCGTATTCGTCAGCGATCGTCTCGGCGAGCTGCCGCACCGTTACGGCCATGCCGGAGCAGATGTTGGTCGGCCCTGCACTGGGCCGAGCGCCGCATTGACGATCATGACGGGCGACCTCGCGCGACATCCAGATAATCGCGGATCTGCGTGCCGCTGCTCAGTTCGGCAGGTTCGCCGGCCGAGAGTCTGGCCGCGCAGATAAGGCACAAGCCGCCGCTCGTCTTCGCCGTCGCCGTAGAGGTAGAACAGCCGGCACCAGGCGAATTCGATACTCTGCTCGCGGCAGCTTTTGCGAGAGCGCCTTGAAAACGGCGGCCTTGGCTTCGGCGTAGGGCGTGGACGGCCGCAATGGCGTCTCGATGCTCAAGCAGACCGCGCTCAAGGTCGTATTCAAAGCAGGTGCCGATGCCGACAAAGCGTCGGACTTTGGCCTTGGCTCGCGCCTTGCGCCAGCCGCAGCGTGCCGTCCAGGCATTCGCGGTTTATGGGCGACTGAAGATACTTGCCTGGCTCGGCATACCAGGCGACGTGAATGACGGTATCGACGTCGCGGCAAATGTCGGTGTGCCAGGCGGCGCTTTCGGACCATATATCCGGCGTCGACAACGACCGATTCGATCGCGGCCGAATGGCAATTTGTTCCTGCTTGCCTTGGCGTGACGACGAGGCGCACGCGGCATTTCCGCCCGGCCAGCTCGCGCAATACCTGCCGGCCGACGAAGCCGGTTGCGCCGGTCAGCAAGATCAAGGGGCGAGCAGCGGCCATGTGGCATCCTTCGCGGAGATTTCGGTGACGGACGCGGCCACCGGATGGACAGCCTGGGATCGTCGAAGCGCAGGCCGCCTTCGGATGCGGGCGCGTAGAATGCGCTCACCATGTAGAATACCGTCGCGCCATCGGTAAGCGCCTGATAGCCGTGCGCGAAGCCCTTTCGGCACGTACATCGCCAGACCGTTTTCGTCCGAGAGCTCGGCGCCGAACCAGCGCAAGATACGTCGGCGAATCTTCGCGCATATCGACGATCGACGTCGTAGATCGCGCCCTTGATGCAGCGCACGAGTTTCACCTCGGCATGCGGCTCGCGCTGAAAATGCATTCCACGCACCGTGCCGGCCCGGCGTGTTGGTGCTGATATTGGCCTGCACGAATGCGTTTCGAGTCCATTGCGCCGCAAACTCCCGCGCGCAGAAAGCGCGGGCGAACATGCCGCGCTCGTCGCGAGGTTCAAGGTGGATCAGGTAAGCGCCGGCAAGGGTGTCGGTGTAAATCTCATGTCATTGCCGGCGCAGCGCGCCGCTAACCGGTAATCTCATAGCGGAGTGCCGGATCTGCCTAAGCGCTTCGAAATCGGAAATGTCGGCATCGCACAATTGCCGCGCATCCGCGCCGTGTCTGTGCGCGCGGTACCACGCCATGGTCTGTGTCGACGGCCTGCGCCAGCGGCAATCTCGGCGTGACGCCGAGCACTGCTCTGGCCTTGGTGACGTCCAACGCGAGCCATGCGGATTCGTGCGGCCCTCGGTGCCGTTGCCGTAATGCACTTCGCCCTTGCCGTAGGCGGGGCGGGCCAGTTCGACCACGTTGCGCACAGGACGGCGTCAGCGTTGTCCGGGCCCGAAATTGTAGGCGCCGGCCAGAGCCGGCTCGTTCCCATAGTTTGCGCGCCAAAGTCAGATAGCCGGCGAGCGGCTCAAGCACATGCTGCCAGGGACGGACGGCCTCGGGCGGCGGACCTCAAGGGGTTTGCCGGCCTGCCAGGCGCGCACCGCGTCGGGAATCAAGCGATCGTCCGACCAGTCGCCACCGCCGATCACGTTGCCGGCGCGCGCGCTGGCCACCGCGACGCCCTGGGCCGACAGAAAGCATCACGATAGCCGGCGATGACCGATTTCGCAGGCGGCCTTGCTGGCGCTGTAGGGATCGTGGCCGCCGAGCGGATCGTCCTCGCGGTACGGCCGCGCGCACTCGCCGACGCGATAGACCTTGTCGGTCGTCACCATCACCGCGACGCGACGCCATCGAGACCGCGCAGCGCTTCGAGAACATTCGACGGTGCCCATCACGTTGGTTTCGAACGTTGCCCGCGGCTCGCGGTAGCTTGCGCGCACCAGCGGCTGCGCCGCCAGATGAAATACGATCTCCGGCCGCGCCGCCCGGATCAACTCGGCGAGCGCGTCGATCGCGGATATCACAGAAATGGCTTTGGCACAGCGCGCGATGCTGGCTTCGCCATAAAGATCGGGCGTCGTCAGCGGCGGCAGGCTGATGCCGGTCACCTTCGCGCCGAGCTGTGTAGCCATAACGTCAGCCACGAGCCCTTGAAGCCGGTATGGCCAGTCAGCAGCACGCGCTTGCCGCGCCAGAAGGATGCGTCGCGCACGGTCAATGCCAGATCTTCCACGGCGCCTTGCCGGATGCCCAAAGCTCTTCCAGCATACTCTTGTCGCGCAAGGTATCCATCGGCTGCCAGAAGCCGCGATGCTCGAACGCCATCATCTGCCCCATAGCCGCGAGACGGATGATGGGCGAGCCTTCCCATTTGCTGTCGTCGCCTTCGATGAAATCGAGGCATCGCGGCGACAGAACGAAAAAGCCGCCATTGATCATGCCGCCGTCGCCCGCGGCTTTTCGATGAACCGGTCACCCCTATCGCCGTTCGTTCCAGCGCGCCATAGCGGCCGGGCGGGCGCACTGCCGTGACCGTCGCTAGCTTGCCGTGACGGCGATGGAATTCGACCGACGACCGAATATTGAAATTGCTGACGCCGTCGCCGTAGGTGAAGCAAAACGACGTCTTCATCCTTGACGTACTCCGCGACGCGCTTGAGCCGTCCGCCGGTTTGCGTCTTCTCGCCGGTATCGACCAGCGTCACGCGCCACGGCTCGGCGTTTCGCTGGTGGACGATCATGCTGTTGTCCGCCATATCGAAGGTGACGTCAGACATGTGCAGGAAATAATTGGCGAAATATTCCTTGATGACGTAGCCCTTGTAGCCGCAGCAGATCACGAAATCGTTGGCGCCGTGCGCGGAATACATCTTCATGATGTGCCAGAGGATCGGCTTGCCGCCGATTTCGATCATCGGCTTTGGCCTGAGATAGCTCTCCTCGGAAATGCGAGTGCCGAGCCCGCCGGCAAGAATGACGACTTTCATGGCAGCGCCTCTGACAGCACGCGCGCCAGACAACACCTCGGCAGCTAAAAGACGCGCGCGGCAGGCTTTCGCCGTGTCGATCGTCGCATTCCAGAAATCGAAATAGCGTTGCGCATGGTCCTTTCGAGGATAATGCAATGAGGCCGCAGATTTCGGCCAGCATATCCTGAAACGACATCTGCCCCGTCGGTCGTCGGAAATTTCGCGCACAGCTTGTCGGCTTCGTCTGTGAGACGGGATTCGAAAGTCAGCCGTGGGTTGACCTTTGAACCGCTTGAACATCGCGGAGAACCACAGGTCTGCAATGTTGGCGCTGCGCGAGCGGATATCGGGAAACAGATCCGAATTGCGGACCAGCGCCGCGCCCTCGAAGCCGCACAGGAACCAATGGAACTTGTTGATGGCCGGATCGAGACCAGCGTCACGATAATAATCGACATCCCGTTTTTGCGCGGTGTCGCTCTGTTCCCATATGCCCGACATCGTACAGATATAGCAGACGGTTCATGCGGACGAATTTTCCGTTGAGTAGATAAAGCATGCAAACGATCTGGTCGTGAAAAGAGAAATAGAAAAGGCGCGTGTTCATTAAAGCCGTAGATCACGCTGAACAACATGCCGCCGGACGGGCGCATAAAACAGAATGTTCGGGCCGCTGTAGTTCAAGATATCCGGCCACCCGCGCGGTGACGTCGTCCGCATTCGGTATTCCGATAACTGACAATCGCTGAGCCTTGCGATGTTCGACAACATAGGTTCCGGTGACGCCCGCGACCGAGGATCCTTGCTCGCAATGCTTATGGATATCAGGCAACGCAGCAACAGCATGATCGAAGCAGAAATCGTCGTCGGCGAGCATGAAAAACAAATTCGCCTTTCGCCAGCCCGAGTATTTCTGAAAATATTCGTGAGCGCGTCGCACGGCTCGGCAAGGACGATGTTGCAATTCTCGCGCCGGAATTGCGCAAGCAGTTCGCGTTTTTGCACAGTCGCCGGAATTGTCACGCACGATGACTTCAATGTCCGGTGCAGCCCAGGAACAGGCTTGAGCTATCCTGGAGCACGCCAGGAGACCCGTCCGATTAGTGCCGATCAGGATCGAAAGCTGCATAGCCTCGCTGCCGATCAATGCGCGCCCACAGGCCGCGCCGCCAAGATATTGCCCTGCCGATTCGCATGGCCATAAGAAGACTATAGTCTGGCACCGCCAATTCGCTCAGTTCCCTGAGGCAGATCGGTAAAGTCAGGCAGCATCAGCTGCATATGCGGAAAACGATGGCGGCCACAATCTTGTCCTCCGGCGGGCATCGCCCGCCGCATCAAGCGCGGTCCTTCCCGGACTTGCCTGACGCGGAGCGGGCAGCCACGCTGCTGGGGCAACTGGCGACGGCACCATGCCCGTTTTCTCCTATAAAGCCGGACCTGCCGCTTGCACTCTATGGCGCGGGCAACCTGGGTCTGCTGGCGTGCGAGTTTCTGACCGCTGTAGGTCATGGTTATCACATGGTCATTGACCGCAATGCCCAGTTGCTCGCGCAGGAGCCGTGCTGGTCCGGTGTCAGCTTGGTCCATCCTGACGGCGTTCCGGCGGCTGCCAAACGCGGCCTGCGCCTCGCTGTGAGCATCGTTACATCGCCTTATGTCCCGCTCGAACGGTCGCTACTCGCACTCGGCTTCGAGGACGTCGTACCTTTTTATGATCTAGCGGAGAGTTTTCGTGACCGTCATCCGCTGTCGAATGGCTGGCTTGCGGCGCCGCTGCCGGTACTCGACCAGAAGAAAACCACCGAGGTGCTGACGCTATGGGATGACGACGTCTCCCGCGCCCATCACCTGCAATTTCTTGCCTGGCGACGGCTGCGCGAGGAATGGACTTTCGACGCCGCGCCGATACCGGCTTGCAAACGTTTTTTTATCGCCGAAATCGTCGACGTTCTGAACAGCAATGAAAGTCTACTAGATTGTGGCGCGCATTACGGCAGCGTTATCGAAACCTTCGTCAAACAAACGAAAGGCCGCTTCCGGCAGATCACCGCCGTCGAACCGGACCCATCCAACAGGGCGCTGCTTGAGAATAATTTACAGCGCTGGCTGCCAGGTGACCCTCGAATTGCAGTTTACGACTGCGTCCTCGCAGACGAAGAACGTGCGGCGCTTTTCCATGAAGGGCTCGGCTACGCATCCCAGCTATCGTCGACGGGGAACGTCGCGGGTTACTACACGGCCGTTCGATGCGCTGGGACTCTCTCCCACATTTTTGAAGCTTCATCTCGAAGGAGGCGAACTTGCCGCTTTAAAAGGAGCCCGGCGAACGCTGCTGTCGAATCGGCCCATTGTCGCAGCCACCGTTTATCACAATGCCGACGGTATCTGGGAAACGCCGCTCTGGTTGATGCAGACCCTGCCCGATTATCGATTCCTGTTCCGCGCCCACGCATGGTGCGGTACGGGCGCGGTGGTCTATGCCATCCCGCGGGAGCGTCCTCGTTAAGATTTAGAGCGTGGAAGTTCGATCTAGAATGTTTATGCGCTAAGTCTGTTTTCTTGAAGCCTGTATTCAGGCTCCATATCCAATTTAAATCTTTGGGCAGCCTCATACCAAGTCGCCGATGAATTGATGATTTGGCGATATTTTTCGTAGTGTTCGCTGACCTTGCCCTCGCTGGCGTTCATTAGCTGCAAACATTTTCCTAGAAAATATTGCGCGAATGGTTGCGTGGGGTGTCGCTCTGCGACCTCCCGGAAAGCCTGGTAGGCCGTATTTAAATTGCCTTTCCTCAAGTTGTGATTATTGACAAAATTCAGAGTCGAGAATTCATATCGAAGACTGTTGCTTTGATTTCTTGTCTATCCATGCCTGGCGCCGTAATGACGTATTCCGTCATATCGATCGCACCGATAGGCAGATACTTTTCATCGATCCATTTGTTTTCCTTGCATAGCCTGAACAGCTCGCTGCCGCGCAATGGCGTGGCGTAGTTGAAAAACGCCCAATCCAGACCCCAGTCAAAAATCGCATCTCGCGTTTCTTTTCGTTCGTTACGGGTCTCACCGGGCAATCCCATGACAAAGAATGCGCATGTGAATATTCCGGCGTTTTGCAGCAATTGAATGGTCGGCTTGAAATTCGATTGAAGGCGATCGGTTTGCGGATGATGTCCTTGAGGACTCTTTGGAACCGTGCTCAATCGCCAGGAAAATCGTATCGACGCCGGCAGCCTTCATGAGACCAGCCAATTCCTCATCGATATATGAAAGGGTGACGCCATTGGGCATTTCTACACGGATTTTCAGTGGGGCAAGTTTTGAAAACAGCTCTTTGGCACGCGCCTTGTTCATCAATATTTGGTCATCGTAAATCGTCAAAACGCTCAACCCGTATTTCTCTTTCAAACCTGCGACGTGCTCGACGACCCGATCCACGCTCGCATAGCGCATATTCGCCCCATGGAACGAGGGCTCCGCGCAGAAAACGCACTTGAACGGGCATCCGCGCGAGGTAACAATAAAAAATTGTTTGGAAGAACTCGGTGAACTTTGTAAACGGCGAGAATGCCTCTTTCATACTATAGGCATTGATATCGACCAGCGAGTAATCGACGTCGATTATTTTATCAAGGTCGTCATAGACGGGAGAGATGACGGACTTTTGCTGTAACTTCGATTTTGTGACCCATGGATCTTTCGATATCGCGTCCTCGATATTTTTTGCTTCGATCAAATTCTTAAGGCCAACCTCGCCCTCGGAATAGCAGACCGCATCCAGATCATCACATTCCATGAGAACTTCAGCATAGGCTGTCGTAATCGCCGGTCCTCCGGCCACTACATAAACATTTTTGTTGGAATTTTTTACGACTTTTGCCAAAGATTTGAGCCAAGGATAGGATACATCGTACGACATCGAGAATCCGACCATGTCCGGCCGCATGTCTGATATTTTTCGTTTCAGAATGACATCGGCGCTCTCGGCCGAGCGCAGGTTTAAATCCAATATCTCTACCCCGCTCAGATTGTTCGCAAACCGTCTGATGTAGGAAGCAAGCGTGAGCACGCCATAAGGAAATGCCAGGAAACTTCTGACGGCTTTTTTTGAAGTATCGGTCGTCGCGTCTCCCAATCGATATGGTAAGACGACGAGCAAAATCGACCTGGTTGCTTTCTTGCAGGTTTTCAAATTCTGGCCTTCGAAATCGTCCGACTTTTCGGCATCGCGGTCGGACGGGCCTTCCCGCAACGCCAATACCCAGATAGATCACCATTCTTAAGGTGGCGTTAAGCATACGTTTTCGTATAACTCGATCACGGAGGAAGCCACGGTTTCAAGGCAAGGAACCGCCGTGCCGATCAACCGTTTCCCGCAATGGCCGAGATGAAATCACGCCGCGCCTTGGCCGCCGCAGAGGCGTCCTGCACGCGTTGCCCGCTTTATCGTAATGCCAGTAAGCGGTGCCTGGCGAAGGTATCAAGACGAAATAAAGGTCGCGGGAGGCAGACTTTCGAAGAGCCTCATTGTGCGAAGTTCCAGTGATGTCTGCTTTGGGTCGATTTTGTTGAAAAAGTCGGCAGTTGCGCGGGATGATATTTGCTGATTCAGTCTCTGCGAAAGGCCGGACTGAAGATCATGATGGGACATCGACAAGTCGAACAATCAGCGTTGTTCTATGAGTTCTCGCTCGAAGGGCACGTTCCGTCCGATCATCTGTTGCGTTCGATCGACAGGTTCGTCGAACTTGGCGAGTTGAGGCGGGAGTTGGCCGCCTTCTACAGCAGGATGGGCGACCGTCAGTCGATCCCGAGCTGATGATCCGCATGCTGATCGTGGGCTACTGTCTCGGTATCCGCTCCGAGCGGCGCCTGAGGAGGAGTGGGGTGGTCCATACACGGTATCGAGCCGCATGTGACCGTGTTCGACAAGTCGGCCCGCAAGGACGGCACCTTCTCACGTAATGACTTCACTTATGACCACAAGCGAGACATCTACCTCTGCCCTGGTGGCAAGACGCTGACCACGACGGGCACACTCGTAAATGATGATGCGACGATGCTTTATCGCGCGAGCAAGCACGACTGCACGCGCTGCGCTCTCAAGTCGAGATGCAGTCCGAACACCCCGGCCCGCAAGGTACCACGCTCGATCCACGAAGGCGCTCGCGACATAGCGCGTCAAATCGCCAAATCATGGGAAGGCCGGACGTCTCGACGACTACGCAAAAAGGTCGAGATGCTGTTCGCCCATCTTAAGCGCATTCTCAACCTCGGCCGTCTACGGCTACGAGGACCGAACGGCGCTCGCGACGAGTTCCTCCTCGCAGCAACCGCCCAGAACCTCCGCAAACTAGCCAAGCTGATACCAATATCGAACTTGAATCCGGCCTGAGACCAGATCGGGTCGCCGATCTGGCGCGCCGTCAATCTCGCGGCGCGATCCACTTCGATTGACGGCCGGACTTTTTCAACAAAATCGGTCACGTGTGGACGGCGCCATGGCAAGAGCTTTTTGACGTTGCTGCAGCATTGGTCGGGTGCGGTCACGTGTCCGGCCTGTTGATGCGGCGGGTGTGGCCGCTGGCCCTAATGCTCTGCGCGGATCGGGTCCCAATCGTTAGCACGCACTTTAAAGTGCGATGACCCAAACGGGCTCTCCCGATCCTCGGAACGACCGTATCTGCATTACGTCGTCATGCCCTCGCCAATTGGTGTTGCCGGTTGATCTATCTGCTGGCGGCTTTACGCCGCCATCAACAGCTTCGGCTCCTTGTATCGGTCGTCATGCACCATGATGGCCCAGGCCATCCGTGCAATCTTGTTGGCGAGCGCGACGGCCGCTACCTTCGTTGGTCGACGCTCCATCAACCGGGCGAGCCATGGCCGGCTCTTCGTACCGTGCTTCTGTGCATAGCGGATGACGGCCATGGCGCCGACAACCAGCAACCAGCGCAAGTATCGATTGCCCTGCTTGGTGATGCCCCCGAGCCTGTCCTTGCCGCCGGTCGTGTGCTGCTTTGGCACCAACCCGATCCAGGCAGCAAGACTGCGCCCCGATGAGAATGTCTTCCAGTCGCCGATCTCGGCAACCAAAGCTGTGGCGACGATCGGGCCGACGCCCGGAATCTCCGCCAGCCGCCGGCTCGCCTCGCACGAGCGATGCAAGGCCAGGATGCTCTTGTCGATGGATCCGATCTCGGTTCCGATGGCGAGGTACTGCCGCGCCAGCACATCGAGAATGCCGCGCACGGCTTGGGGAAGGCGGTTATTTTCACCATCCGCGATGATCCTGAGCAACTCTCCCGTTCCATTGCGGCCCTTGGCCGACACGATGCCGAGCTCGGCCAGGTGACCACGTAGCGCGTTGCTCAACATCGTGCGCTGACGAACCAGCAGTTGCCGGGTTCGGTGCAGTATCAAGGCGGTCTGCTGCTCCTTCGTCTTGATCGGAACGAACCGCATCGACGGCCGCGTGACCGCCTCGCAGATCGCTGCCGCATCGTTCGCGTCGTTCTTGCTGCGCTTGAGATAAGCCTTCACATAGCTCGGCGGCATCAGCTTTACCGTGTGACCCAGCCCCTGCAGCTCACGGCCCCAGTGATGCGCTGACGGGCAAGCTTCGATCCCAACCAGGCATGGAGTCAGATCGGCGAAGAACTCCAGCATCTTCGACCGGCTGATCCGCTTGCGGATCGTCACCGCACCTGCGGCATCGACGCCGTGCACCTGAAACACCGACTTCGCAATATCCAGACCAGTCGTGCTAACCTCGCCCATGGACGGCTCCCCTCAATGTGGTTTGCTTCAGCGCAACCACCCTATGGCACTCGATGCCGCAGAGCGGGCGCCGTCCACAGCATCATTAGCGGCCAACTCGTCGCGGACCAAAATGGGCCGTTGTCCGCTTTAGTCGGTGGTCTCAACCGGTCGACGCAACACTTTATCTTAGAGGGAAAAGATGGAGTGTGACGATGGATCAGAGATTTCGTCGAGGGTTTACGGCGGCCGAGAAGACGGAGTTATGGGACCGCTGGCAGCGAGGAGAGTCGCTCAAGGCAATTGGGCGGACTTTTGGTAAGCCCTCGTCGTCTATTCGTAATCAGGTGGCGCCGCACGGTGGGATTCGTCCGGCTTCTCGGCATCGCTCGCGGTTGGCATTGACGCTCCCGGAACGGGAGGAGATATCGCGAGGCATTGCGGAACATCAATCGGCACGATCACTGGCCCGGTTGCTGGGCCGCTCGGCCTCGACGGTGAGCCGAGAACTCAAGCGCAATGGTGGCTATGATGGCTATCGAGCAGCATTGGCGGACAACGAGGCCTGGGCTCGAGCTCGTCGCCCTAAACGTTGTAAGTTGGCGACCAATGCTTGGTTGCGGCGAGCGGTGGCCAAGAAGCTGAGATTAAATTGGGCACCCGAGCAGGTCGCCGGCTGGCTCAAGCGAGCCCATCCTGATGATGAGAGTTATTCCGTGTCACACGAGACGATCTATCGCAGTCTATTTGTTCAGGCCCGCGGGGCTCTTAAGAAGGAGCTGCTAGGCTATCTGCGATCGAGGCGCAGGATCCGTCGATCGCAGCGGGTGGACCCCAATCGCGATCAACCGGGGCAAATCAAAGATCTCGTCTCCATTCGTCAGCGACCGGCAGCGGTTGAAGATTGGGCGGTGCCTGGTCATTGGGAGGGTGATCTCTTGACCGGGTCGAAGAACAGCTACATCGCAACCCTGGTTGAACGTCATACGCGCTACGTGATGTTGGCGAAGGTAGCCAACAAGGACACCCAGACGGTCATCTCCGCGCTCATCAAGCAGGCCAAGAAGCTACCGAGCGAGCTCTATAAGTCGTTGACCTGGGACCGGGGCAAGGAGCTGACCGATCATCGCCGATTTACGCTTGCCACCAACATCGACGTCTACTTCTGCGATCCACAAAGTCCCTGGCAGCGTGGGTCGAACGAGAACACCAACGGTCTGCTGAGACAGTACTTTCCGAAGGGAGCCGATCTCTCGGTGCACTCGCAAGCTCATCTCAACAAAGTGGCACGTCAGCTCAATGAACGACCGCGAGAGACCTTGCAATTCGAAACCCCAGCAGAGAGATTTAACGCCTGTGTTGCGTCGATCGATTGAGCCGGCACCCAAAAGCGGACAAACATGGACGCGGTTGGAATGTCCATTAGTCGCCACTAGCAAGCACGCAGCGATCGTCACAGTCGGACTTTGAAGAAGTATTGATTCAGCCCGCCATGGGACGATGTAACATTTTGGATTGTGCGAGTTTCGAAGTCAGCACGACAATTGGTACTACACACACAAATTTACGACCGCTAAGCTATTGTGACTGCAAATAGTTTTGGCGATGGTCGTGCCTCTCCATCATCGGCGCAATGGCAAAGAGACAATTCAGGGTTCTGCTCTTTTCCCGTTTCTGCGGTGTCAAAAGACGACCCGGCAGTCCGTCAATTTAGGGGCCCGTCGGTAATCGCCCCGCGGCTCGCCGGTGAGACGAGCTTGATATATTTGGCGAGAACGCCAGACGTGTAGCGGGACTTGGGCGCTTTCCAAAGTTTTCGCCTTCTGCCGAGTTCCTTCGCCGGGACATTCAGTTGGATGAGACGCTTTTTAGCGTCGATCGTGATCGAAGTCGCCTTCCTTGACCAGCGCGATCACTCCGCCTTCATAGGCTTCCGGCGCCACGTGTCCGACAACCATGCCCCAGGTGCCGCCAGAGAAGCGCCCATCGGTGAGAAGACCAACCGACGCGCCGAGCCCTTGTCCGATCAACGCGGAGGTCGGTGCAAGCATTTCCTGCATACCAGGTCCGCCCTTCGGGCCTTCGTAGCGAATGACAATCACGTCGCCGGCCTTGATCTTTTTGGCCAAGATCGCTTTCAGGCAGTCGGGTTCCGAATTGAATACGCGCGCAGGGCCGGTGATTGAAGTTACCTTCAACCCGGTGATTTTGGCGACGCAGCCTTCGGGCGAGAGATTGCCTTTCAGAATGGTGAGATGTCCCTGCTTGTACACCGGGTTGGACCAGGGACGGATCACGTCCTGATCCTTCCGCGGCTCGGTGGGAACGTCCTTCAGCATTTCGGCGATGGTCTTACCGTGGATCGTCATGCAATTGCCGTGCAAGACGCCGTTGACGAGCATGATTTTCAAGACCTGCGGCACGCCGCCGGCGGCATGGAAATCGGTCGCCACGTATTGGCCCGAGGGTTTGAGGTTGCACAGCACCGGCACTTTACGCCGTATGCGCTCGAAGTCGTCTATCACCCATTTGACGCCCGCCGCGCTGGCAATGGCGAGGTAATGAAGCACCGCATTGGTCGAGCCTCCGGTCGCCATGACAAGCGCAACAGCATTCTCGATCGATTTCTTGGTGATGATGTCGCGCGGCTTGAGGTTCGTTCGAACCGCTTCGACCAGCACGCGCGCCGACACCGCCGCTGAGTCCGCTTTCTCGGCGTCGGGCGAGGCCATCTGCGAGGAGCCGAGCAGGCTCATGCCGAGCGCCTCGAACGAGGACGACATCGTATTCGCGGTGTACTGGCCGCCGCACGCGCCTACCGAGGGGCAAGCATTTTTCTCGATGCCGTCGAAGTCTTCCTTCGACATTTTACCCGCGGCAAACGCACCCACGGCCTCGAACGGGCTGACAATCGTGAGCTTCTCGCCCTTCCAGAAACCCGGCTTGATGGTCCCGGCATAGACGAAGATGCCCGGAACGTTCATACGCGCCAGCGCCATCATGCATCCCGGCATGTTCTTGTCACAGCCGCCGACCGCAACCACCCCGTCCATCTGCTGGCCGTTGACGGCGACCTCGATTGAATCGGCAATCACCTCGCGCGAGACGAGCGAATACTTCATGCCTTCGGTGCCCATGCCAATTCCATCGGTCACGGTCGGAAAGCCGAAGACCTGGGGCATTGCCCCGGCTTCTCTGAGCGCCGGCATGACCCGGTCGACGAGCGGTTGAATGCCGGCGTTGCACGGGTTCATCGTCGAGTGGCCGTTCGCCACGCCGACGATCGGTTTTCTAAAATCGCCGTCGCTGAAACCGACGGCGCGCAACATCGCCCGGTTGGGGGAACGGGCTATGCCCTCGGTAATAAGCCGGGAACGCCGGTTAAGGTCTGCCACCGCAATGCCTTTCCTAGATTGTTAAGCAATAAAACCTACTCGGCCCATGTCTGTCCAGTTTCGCAGGAAGGCTGGCGATGCGGCCGAAAAGTGCGTAACGCCGCGGCGTAAGAGGGATACTCCACTTCCGCAGCCGTCGGCTTTTCGAGCACGCCGTTCAGAAATCGATATGACCTGCCACGGAATCGCGCTGTCTCATTATTTTGACACCGCGCAAAGGCGATGCCGTATTTCATGATGTTTTTGTGAATTTTCGGCCCTTTAAGCCCTTTCCGCCTCATTTGCCGTCATTTTCTCTTGCTCAAATTCTGCTACAGCAGCGGCATGTTGGTTTGCTGTCTCAGTGGCTATATCCCCTATGGATGTTTTTGTAGCGCCGGCAAAGTTTCCTTGGCACACTCGCCGGGAACTTCGCCACCGCCGAAGGCGTTAAAGCGTCGATCGTTTCCCGTGGGCGGGCGGGCACGGTTTTTCATGCGCGGTAACCCGAAATAGACATGAGCATACGCGCGCGAGAACGACATAAATCGATTGCCGTGAACGTCGGCGGCGTGACGGTCGGCGGCGGCGCGCCCATCGTCGTGCAGTCGATGACCAACACCGACACGGCAGACGTCGAGGCGACCACGCGTCAGGTAGCGGCGCTCGCGCGCGCCGGCTCCGAGCTGGTGCGCATCACGGTGGATCGCGACGAGGCGGCGGCGGCCGTGCCACGCATCAAGGAGCGGCTCGCGAAGATGGGCGTGTCGGTGCCGATCGTCGGCGACTTCCACTACATAGGGCATAAACTGCTGGCCGATTATCCGGGCTGCGCCGAAGCGCTCGACAAATATCGCATCAACCCCGGCAATGTCGGATTTAAGAACAAGCGCGATCCGCAATTTACCCAAATTGTCGAGATGGCGCTGAAATACGGCAAGCCGGTGCGCATCGGCGTCAATTGGGGCTCGCTCGACCAGGAATTGCTCACGCGCCTGATGGATGAGAACTCCCGCTCCGCCGCGCCGCTTGACGCCCGCGACGTGACGCACGAGGCCATGGTGCAATCGGCGCTGCTCTCGGCGGCGCGCGCCGAGGAGATCGGGCTGCCGAAGAATCGCATCATTCTCTCCGCGAAAGTATCCGCGGTGCAGGATCTCATAGCGGTCTATACCGAGCTGGCGCGCCGCTCCGACTATGCGCTGCATCTCGGTCTCACCGAAGCCGGCATGGGTTCCAAGGGCATCGTCGCATCGTCGGCCGCGATGGGTGTGCTGCTTCAGCAAGGCATCGGCGACACGGTGCGCATCTCGCTCACGCCGGAACCGAACGGCGACCGCACGCTGGAAGTACAGGTCGCGCAGGAATTGTTGCAGACCATGGGCTTGCGTACCTTCGTGCCGCTGGTCGCCGCCTGCCCTGGCTGTGGCCGCACCACCTCGACCACGTTCCAGGAGCTGGCGTCGGACATCCAAGGCTTCATTCGCGTATCGATGCCGGGCTGGAAAAAACAGTATCCCGGCGTAGAGACGCTGACGGTCGCGGTGATGGGCTGCATCGTCAACGGGCCGGGTGAATCCAAACACGCCGACATCGGCATTTCATTGCCAGGCACCGGCGAGCAGCCGACAGCGCCTGTATTCGTCGATGGAAAAAAGGTCGCCACCTTGCGCGGGCCGACGCTGACGACGGATTTCAAGAAAATGGTGACAGATTACATAGCAAGGCGGTTTGGCAACGGCGCGCCCTCATCGTCGAAGCCATTGGAGTCCATTGAGGCTTGATCGCGACTCCCGATGGATCACTTAGCTGAGGGATAAACGCTTCTTCGGCATTCAGGTCGGGTATTTGTGACAAGCTTTTTGCCATCAGACGCAAATCCGAAAGAACCGCCGCGCGCTATCAAGCCGCGCAATCTCGCGCTGGGAATAGAGCGCATCGGCTTTCTGCCGTTGTCTCATCGAGCGCTATGGGTTCTGATTTTTGTGGTGCTGGGTGTGCTTGCGGCCGTCGGTTTCACGCGGCTGAAGGTGGACAACTCGCTGAGCCAATTGTTTCGTTCGGACACCGAGCAATACCGAACCTATGAGGAAGTAACTCGCCGGTTTCCGTCGAATGAATTCGATGTTCTCATCGTCATCGAAGGCAATACGCTTCTCGAACGAAATTCCCTGGGAAAACTACGTGAGCTCGCGGTCGATCTTCAACTGATCGACGGCACGCGCGGCCTGATCTCGATATTTTCCGCGCGCGAGCCCCCCAATAACGGACAGATTCCACCGCCGTTGTTTCCGACCCCGCTCCCTGAAGGCGCCGACTATCAGGCGCTGGTCGAGAAGGTGCAGGCAAACCAGATCATCCGCGACAAGCTCTTGTCGCCCGACGGCAAGCTGACCTTGATGGTGCTCGCTCTTGACCCGGCCGCGACCGGGCCGGAGCGGCTTGACGGCCTCGTGAAGGACATTCGCAAGACGACGGGCGAGTCACTGGCAAATACCGGACTCAAGGCCGAATTGTCGGGCGTTCCGGTGATGCAGCTTGAGATCCGCAACGCAATTCAGAGCGACCGGCTCGTCTACAACACGCTCGGATTTGCGATCGGTTGCCTGATCGCCATCATGTTCTTCCGGCGCGTGTCATTCATGATTATCGCGGCCGCGCCGCCACTTGTGGCCATTCTTCTGGCGCTCGGCACGCTCGGTTGGCTCGGTTTCAGCCTCAATATTTTTCTGAACGTAATGACCCCGCTCATCATGGTCATCAGTTTCTCCGATAGCATGCAGTTGACGTTCGCCACGCGCGATCGCCTGCTGGCCGGCGACGACAAGTTTACCGCCTTTCGCAATGCCCTGCTCATCGTGGGGCCGGCCTGCGTGCTCACCCATGTCACGGCGGGTATTTCTTTCATTGCCTTGCAGTTTTCGAGTTCCGACCTGGTGCGAACATTCGGCGAAGCCGGGCTGATTTCTGTGGTCGTCGCTTTGGCGGCCGTTTTGATCGGGGTACCGCTGCTGGGGGTACTGCTCATTCGCAATGAGGCCGACTTCGCCGAACAGGTCAGAGGCATGGACAAGGCGCTCGACCTATTGCGCCGGTTATGCCGCTGGATTGCCCTGCGCATGGTCGCGCGTCCCGGGTTCTATTCGCTCGTCGGTCTTATCCTCGTCGCCGTCCTTTCACTCGGCTATGCCCAGCTTGGGCCGCGTTATCGCCTCGCCGATCAAGTGCCCGATCGCGAACGAAGCGTTCAGGCCAATCACCAACTCGACCTCAAGCTGACCGGCGCAAATCCTTTCGACGTCTACATTCAGTTTCCCAAGGGGGCGTCTCTCTACGCGCCGGAAACGCTGGAAGTGATCGGCGAAGTTCATTCGTTGCTGGAGCATCAGCGGGGCGTCGGCAATGTCTGGTCGCTGGAAACACTGCGGCGGTGGCTCGCCGACATAGCCAAGAAGCCGGACATTGAAACGCTGAAGCAATATGTCGACATGCTTCCGCCCTATCTCACGCGCCGCTTCGTTTCGGCTGAAGGCGACGCTGTTATCGTCAGCGGCCGCGTGCCGGACGACGACGCCAGCCAGTTGCTTCCCATTGTCGATCGCGTCGATCAGCAACTGAAAGACGTGCGCGCCAAGCATCCCGGCTACACAATTCAGGTAACAGGCCTGTCCGTCATTGCCGCGCGCAACAGCGCGTTGATGATCGACAAATTGAGCAGAGGCCTGACCATTGAAATCGTCTTTGTCGCCGCATTCATCGGCCTCGCATTCCGTTCACCGCTCGTCATGCTGATCAGCATATTGCCGGGTCTTTTCCCCATTGTCCTTGCCGGCAGCCTGTTGTGGATCTTGGGTCAAGGCCTGCAATTCGCCAGCGTCATTGCATTGACGGTCTCGTTCGGCCTGGGGTTGAGCGCCACCATTCATTTCCTGAACAGGCTGCAGATCGAGGATACCGATCCTGACCCCGCGATCGGGGTCGAGCGCGCGACGATATTGGTGGGGCCGCCTTTGATCCTGACGTCGGCCGTGCTGGCCTGCGGGCTGGCGATGACGGTTCTTTCCAACCTGCCGTCGTTGCGTCTATTCGGCTGGCTGAGTTCTTTTGCGATGGTGGCGGCGCTGCTCGCCGACCTGTTCATGCTGCGGCCGATTGCCACGTTTCTCAGCAATTTCGCGCGCAAGATGTCTTGGTCGCTGCTGGGAACGGGCAAATAGCGGTTGGACGACAACTCGTCTAACCACCGCGCTGCAGGTTGATCGTCGCGCCCTTCACACCGGCTGACGTGTCGTGCGCCTTGATGACAACCGACTGCCGGTTGCCATGGGTCACCAAGGTCAGATTGGCGGAAAACGACGGGCCCGTCGCCAGAACGCTGAAATGGTCGCCCCCGCCCCGGCCGGACAAGGTCCCGCCCGCCATGCGTGTTGACTCGCTCCAAGTCCCGCTGATCGATCCGCCGCTATAAGTGACGCTGGCGCGCAGATCGAAATTATAGCTCTCGCTGGCGCATCGGATATTGAGCTCGGCCTCATTTTGCTGAAGTACGTCGTAGGAAGCCCGGCACTTGAGCGGCTCGCGTCCGCCATCGACCAAATCGATCGTGCCGGATCCGGCCCAATGGCCTGCCATCCGCGCAAAGGGCCCGGAGCCTTGTGCATGGGCATCAAGGTTTAGGAAAACTCCCAGCGTGAGGGCGAAAATGACCCACGGTAACGCCACGCGGGTCAGTGTTAGACGAAGGGGCATGTCGCTACCAAAAATTCTATTGCCGTGGACAAATGCAAAAATGCAGTGGCGGCCGGACAACATTTAGGACGTTTCATGGTTCCTTATTGGAACGCCCGATTGCTGCCGCTGTTGTCATGCAAGGATGCATAAACATTCAAACATAAGCAATGCTTTCCTTCCTGGCCCCGTCGCGAAAACTGCGAAAAGCTTGCCAAAAAGCGCTGACCGGCTACGGTCAATAGGCGCCGGACCCGATCACACCGAACGGCGGTTGTTGAACATCATCCAGAGCCTCCTGAATAACCCCCGGCCGGAGGTGGCGTCCAAATGTCCGCCCTCGCTCGTTGAAACGTGTCGCCCAAAACAGCCGCGATGCTTGATCACCGCCCAAATCAGCGGATTCCACTTCCACCAGACCTTTTCGGCCTGGCGCAGCAAGAGACCGGCGACGACCTCAGGTACTGGACCAAAAGCCTCGGGCATCGCCTGAGACAGCTCGGTATCGCGCAGAACATTCCATTTGGAAAACCCTCCCATCATGGGTGAGCTGATGGCGAAAATAACTCGGGCAATGCGGGTTTCCCGAATCGGAAACGAGCACATCACGCAAGGCTCGACGTTCGAGTACATCGAACAATCAGATAGATCTTTTCGGCCCAGTATTTTTTGTGCTTGCGAAACCGCCACCAGCTCGGCGTGCCGTGTGACATCTCCATTCTGTGCCACCTGATTCGTCGTTTCGACGACAACTTCGCCGTCTTTGCAAACGATCGCGGCAAACGGAAATTCTCCGCGCTTGACCGCCGTCGCGGATAGGCGAATGCAGCGCTCCATCATCGCCGTGTCGATAGCCGTTTGATTTGAAGCGTGACCGCTCGCCTGCGTAAGCACTGCAAAAGCTCTCCCGTGAATTCATTAAATCAATCAGACTTCAATTCTATCTCTCTCGGGCTTCCTTCGCAGCCGCGCGTTATCGCCGCCGCTGCACGATCATCGGTAGGCCGCCCCTAGGCCGCAGCGCCACTTTCCGAGTGACGCATCAACGTGGCAATAACGATCGATGCTTCCTGAATGGCAAAGGCGTAGTAGTCGGCAAACCATAGTTGCTCGCAGAACATTGGCTTGTTCCAGAGTTCCATATTTTGCGATTTTCATTGATAACGCTAGGCTTAATCCGCCGCTCTTTCGTCTATATCGAGTATTAGTTGTCGCCGCCGATAGCGCGCTATAAGGATGTCCTAGCGAGTGCCGAAAATAACAAATCCACTCCCCAGCATCATGGCCGCCATCGCGGCCTTTCTCGTTGTCATCGGGTCCGCGCGGGCCGACGATCAAGCCACGGCCGCCGCGACGCCGCTCGGTGAGTGGCTCGTCTCAAAGCAACTGGCGCGCATCAAGATCGCCGACTGCGATGGCCGGTTGTGGGGGGTAGTCTCGTGGGAACAGCATCCCGGCATCGATAGCAAAAACCCGGATCCTAGCCTGCGTTCACGGCCCACCTTGGGGATGCCGATCCTGCTTGGAATGACCCAAAGCACGGCCGATCAATGGGACGGGCAAATCTATAATTCGCAAGACGGCAATACGTATTCCGCCAACATCAAGCTTTTGAACGCAACCACCCTGCGCGTGCAGGGGTGCGTTTTCGGCATATTGTGCGGCGGTGAAAATTGGACGCGTGTCGATCCCGCCGACATCACCAGTAATGCACGAACGCGAAATCCGCCGCCGCCAAAGACCCGTACCACCGCGGGCGGCCAGCCGCCGCCGGGCGATGAGGTCTGCCTAAGCATTTTCGGACCCGCGTGGCTTTCCCATCAGCGCGGGCTGAAATAGAACGGCCGCCGCCAAGGTGCATACCAGCGACAGCGCCAACAATTTACCCATGCTCGACGTTCCGGGATGCTGCGACAGCCACAGGCTGCCGAATGCGGTCGCCGTCGTCAGCGCGCTCCAGATCACGGCGCGCGTAAGACTCGATTGCAGAAGATTGGTGTGCCCCGTTCGCCAAGCCATGATGTAATATATCTTGAATGCGACGCCCACGCCCAAGAGCAGCGGCAGCGCGATGATGTTTGCAAAATTCAGCGGCATGCCGATCAAGACGCAAATTTCGAGCGTCACCACGCCGGCCAGCAGCAGGGGGACCAGCGTCAGCAGGACATCGCCGAAGCGCCGCAATACGATCCAGAGCAGGATTGCGATTGAGATCAGCGCATAAAGTCCGGCCTCGATAAACGCCCTGACAACGGTGTTGCCGGATTCCAGAATCGAGATTGGCCCGCCTATAGCGGAGGGATAAACGGCGAGGACCGCCTGCGCGAATGTGCGCAGAACATCCGTATTGTTGACATTGCCCTTTGGCGAGACCTCAACGCGGGCATGCCCGTCGGGAGTAACCCACAGGCGCTTTATTTGTTGGGGCAAGTTGTCTTTTGTGATTTTCTGCGCGCTCAGATAATTTCGTAATTGAGCGGCGTCCATCTGGAACGGTGCGACGAGTGCCGTTTGCACAGCAGCCCGCGCCGCTTCGCCGGCTTGCGCCAGTTTCACCGCATCGGCAGCGAGACGCTTGGCCGCATCTGAACCTTGCCCTGCCGCACCCGCCGCGTGTTTATTGAGCTGGTCGGCGAGGCTATTGAGTGCCGCCACGTTTTCCGCGTCGGTCGGTAGCTTTTTCGACGCTGGATTTTCCAGAGACGGTCCAATTTTCGCTGCGAAATCCTGGATCAGCGCAAGTTTCATGTCCTGATCGTCAGGGACAAAGTCTGCAAGGGTGACCGCCTGCAAAACTTGCGGCAGCTTGCTTAAACGCCCGGCGGCCGCCGCGCTTTCGTCAAGCGAAGGCAGAATGACGTTGATTGAATTGATGCCTAAGTGCGGATCTCCTCCAAGATCGAGCAGCGTGGAAATCGATTTTGTTTTTGGGCTGCGCAGATGGATCGGATCGAAGTCAAAGGTGAGAAAATAAAGCAGCGGCAAGCCAAGCACCGCGATCCCCACCGTTCCGGCAATGACCGGAACCCGGTAATCTTGCAGGAAGCGATCGACCGGCGCCATTGCTCGATAACCGATGGATTCCGGCTCGCCCCGAGGCTTAAACAGCGCGATCAATGCCGGCAACAGCGTAATGCTGGTCGCATAAGCGATCAGCATACCCATGCCGGCTATCTGCCCCAATTCGGAGACGCCGCGATAGTTGGTCGGCAGAAACGATAAAAATCCGGCTGCGACCGCGGCCGCGGCGAGCGTCAACGGCACGCCGACTTTATGGGCCGCGCTTACAAGCGCCTGCTCCAGTTCCGGAATATCGTGACGTTCTGCGCGATATCGAACGGAAAACTGAATGGCAAAATCCACGCCCAACCCGACAAACAACACGGCAAAGGCAACCGAAATCATGTTCAATGCGCCGACGGCCGCGAGGCCGAGCGCGGCGGTAATCGACAATCCCACGAACAGGTTGATGAACACAGCAAGTATTATTCGCGCCGACTTCAATGCCAACCACAGGATCGTCAGAACGACAATGACGGTCCCAATACCGTTCACGATCGCGCCATGTCGAACGGTCGCAAATTCTTCGTCGGCCATCGGTACCGACCCGGTCAGCCGTACGCGCGCCTGATAGCGCGACGCGAGTTGCAACTCGGCCGCAGCCTGCCTGATGGCCTCGCTCGAGGCGCGTCCCGGCTCCAATGCGGAAAAATTCAGGATCGGACGCACTTCAATGAATCGCCGCAAGTCAGCCGGCGCCGGCTGCTCGCCGTTCAACAATTCCTGCCAGGAAAACACAGACGGACGGCCCGCCAGCGCCTGCTCGATCGTCGCTGCCGCCATCGATAGCGGCCGCGTCAGGGTATCGAGTGTAATCGTGCGATTTTGCACGCCGACCAGCGCGAGTGAGAGCATGCGCGTAAGGCCACGAAGGCTGGGGTCATTCATGAGGGTCGACGTCAGGGGGGCGGCCCGCCCCAAGCCCTGCGTCATGCGTTTGATGTCGTCCGTGGGTCGAAACAACAATGCGTTGTGCGCAAAAAAATCACTGCCGCTCATATCCTCGACTGAACGGAACAAATTTGGCTGAGCCGCCAAGCGCTTGGTCAATTCGGCGCTCGCCAGCGATGCGTATTCGGCGGTAGGCGCGTCGACTACGGCGAGCGTCGAGCCGAAGTGCCCTGGGAACGCCTTCTCGAACTCGGCCTCACGCTTGCGCCAATCCAATTCGGGCGAAATCAGCTTGTTGATGTCGGTGTTGATGGCAAAATGTTGCACCGAATAGGCCGTGGACCCAGCCGTCGCCAGGAGCGCTAAGACTATGATCGGCCATGGGAATTTCGCACAAAACTTGACAATTTCGGTGATCGTGGACGCTAGCATGGGCACAGCCGCCTTACGTTTGCTGGGGGGTCGCCCAGAGCCTCGCCAGCATGGAACCTCATCAATACGCTAAATTCGGAACTATTGCGCTGATAGGCAATTGACGCAGATTGGTAACCTTTCGGGCCCGGCTCGGAAGGACTACATGGTCCGGAAGGGCCACTTGGGGTGACGGAACTCATTTCCTCTGGTTCTGCCTTTGGCACGGGCGGCTCCGTGGTTATTGCAAGGGTAATTGAAGTATGACGGCACCGAATGGAAGTCTTCCGGCCAAGCCAATCCATACACTCCTCGATTCCATCAAGACTCCGGCCGATCTGCGGCATATCAATGCGCGTAACCTGCAGCAGGTTGCCGATGAATTGCGGGCCGAGACTATCAATGCAGTCGCGGTAACGGGTGGACATCTAGGCGCTAGCCTCGGCGTCATCGAGCTGACCGTTGCTCTCCACTACGTTTTCGACACCCCCAATGACAAATTGATCTGGGACGTCGGTCATCAGGCTTATCCGCACAAGATCTTGACCGGCCGGCGCGATCGGATCCGGACCTTGCGGACGGGCGGCGGCCTGTCCGGATTTACCAAGCGCTCCGAGAGCGAATACGACTGTTTCGGCGCGGCGCATTCCTCGACATCGATATCGGCGGGGCTCGGCATGGCCGTGGCGCGCGATCTTGCCAAGCAACACCACAACGTCGTCTGCGTCATCGGCGACGGCGCCATGTCGGCCGGCATGGCCTATGAGGCGATGAACAATGCCGGCGCGATGAATTCGCGGCTGATCGTCATCCTCAACGACAACGAAATGTCGATTGCGCCGCCGGTCGGCGCCATGTCGAATTACCTCGCGCGGCTGCTGTCGAGCCCGATGTACATGTCGCTGCGCGACATCGGCCGGCAATTCGCTGAACATCTGCCGAAATTCGTAAAGGATAAAGCCTCCCTTGCTGAAGAACTGGCGCGCGGTTTCGTCACCGGCGGGACTTTGTTCGAAGAACTGGGCTTTTATTATGTCGGCGTCGTCGACGGCCACGATCTCGATCAATTGATCCCCGTTCTGGAAAACGTACGCGATGCGAACAGCGGACCCATCCTCGTCCACCTGCGGACCCAGAAAGGCAAGGGTTACGCGCCGGCCGAAGCGTCGCAGGACAAGTATCATGGCGTCGTCAAATTCGACGTGCCGACCGGCAAACAGCAGAAGGCCAATTCCACCGCGCCGTCCTACACCAAGGTCTTCGGCGAAGCGCTCGTCAAAGAAGCCGAGAAAGACGAACGAATCGTCGCGATAACCGCGGCAATGCCTTCCGGTACCGGCGTCGATATTTTCGCCAAGGCCTTTCCAGACCGCGCCTTCGACGTCGGAATTGCCGAGCAACACGCCGTCACTTTTGCCGCCGGCCTCGCCACCCAAGGCTACAAGCCTTTCGTCGCGATCTATTCGACTTTCCTGCAACGCGCCTATGACCAGGTCGTTCATGATGTCGCGATTCAGCAACTGCCCGTACGCTTCATGATGGACCGTGCCGGTTTGGTCGGTGCCGACGGGCCGACGCATGCGGGTTCGTTCGATCTTGCTTATCTCGGTTGCCTGCCCGGATTCGTGCTCATGGCCGCGGCCGACGAAGCAGAGCTGGTTCACATGGTGGCGACGGCAGCCACCATCAACGACCGCCCGTCGGCGGTACGTTATCCGCGTGGCGATGGCACGGGCGCGGAGCGTCCCGCCGTCGGAATACCGCTTGAGATCGGTCGCGGCCGCATCATCAAGCAAGGCAGTACGGTCGCGCTGCTATCGCTCGGCACAAGACTGGCCGAGTGCATCAAGGCCGCCGAGGTTCTCGCCGCCCACGGAATTTCAACGACGGTGGCGGATGCACGCTTCGCAAAACCGCTCGACGTCGATCTCATCCGCCGCTTGGCAAACAACACGAACTTTTGGTGACCATCGAAGAAGGCGCCATCGGCGGTTTCGGTGCGCACGTCCTACAGTTTTTGGCCAATGAAGGCGCGCTCGAGAAGCCGGGATTCAAAGCTCGCAGTATGGTCTTGCCCGACAGCTTCATGGATCATGACAGCCCACCGGCGATGTATGCAAAAGCCGGGTTGGATGCGAACGGTATCGTTACCAAGGTGTTCGACGCCTTCGGATCTCTCCATGCGCCGGAATTAAAGCCGGCCGAAATTGCATCACTCGCTGAACGCGCCCAGCGCCGCCGCGCTTTAGCGTCAAACGGGGCTAAAATGAGCGGAGGCGCGACGTGAAGGTCATTTTAGCGAAGCCTCGCGGTTTCTGCGCCGGCGTAGTGCGCGCTATTGAGATCGTCGAGCGTGCGCTCGAGAAATACGGACCCCCGGTCTATGTGCGGCATGAAATCGTGCACAACAAATGGGTCGTCGAATCGCTGAAAGCGCGCGGCGCGCGGTTCGTCGAAGAATTGTCCGAGGTCCCGCCCAATGCCATTACTATTTTCAGCGCCCACGGCGTCGCGAAGAAAGTCGAGGCGGAAGCGGCGGAGCGTGGACTGCGCGTTCTGAACGCAACCTGCCCGCTGGTTTCGAAAGTTCATGCCCAAGGCCGCCACTACCTCCGCAACGACCGCACGGTAATACTCATCGGTCATGCCGGCCACCCGGAGGTGGAAGGCACGCTTGGACAGATCCCGGGGCCGGTGCTGCTGGTGCAAACTGAAGCGGACGTGGACGCCCTTGATCTCTCCGAAGACACGCCCATCGCCTATGTGACGCAGACAACGCTAAGTGTCGACGATACACGCGGCGTCATCGCGGCTCTATTTCGCCGGTTCAAGGACGTCGCCGGACCGGGTACTCAGGACATCTGCTACGCGACACAAAATCGCCAAACCGCGCTCCTAGAGTTGACCAAGCTCGTCGATGTGATTTTCGTGGTGGGAGCGAAAAACAGCTCGAATTCCAACCGGCTATGCGAAATCGGTCTCGATGCCGGAATACCCACCCACCTGATCGCCGACGGCAGCGAGATCAGGGCGGAATGGCTGCACAATGTCGAGGTGGCCGGGATCACCGCCGGCGCCTCGGCCCCCGAGGTCATGGTGCGGGACGTTATCAACGCGTTGCGGCGCCTGACGCCGGTCGAGGTCTTTACTTTGCCCGGTCAGGACGAACATATTGAATTCCGCGTGCCGGTCGAACTACTCGATGTGACCAGCGCCAAAAACATAAGCAAGGATAGTAAACTTGGGCATCCCTCTTCTGCAGAAGCTGTTAGTCGGTAGCTACGTCGTTCGCCAGCGTCTCGCCGGCCGAAAACGTTATCCCCTCGTCCTGATGCTGGAGCCGCTGTTCCGGTGCAATCTCGCTTGCGCCGGCTGCGGAAAGATCGACTATCCAGATCCGATCTTGCATCAAAACATGCCGGTCGAAGACGCACTGCATGCCGTCGACGAATGCGGCGCACCGGTGGTGTCGATCGCAGGCGGCGAACCGCTGCTGCACAAGGGGCTGCCGGAGATCGTTCGCGGCATCATTGCGCGGCGCAAATTCGTCTATCTGTGCACCAATGCGCTCCTGATGGACAAAAAGCTTTCGCAATACGAGCCGAGCACGTTTTTCACCTGGTCGGTGCATCTGGACGGCGACAAAGAGATGCATGACGCTTCGGTGTGCCAGCCGGGCGTCTATGATCGGGCGGTCGCCGCGATCAAACGCGCCAAGGAGCGTGGCTTCCGCGTCAACATCAACTGCACCTTGTTCAACACCGCGCAGCCCGATCGCGTCGCAAAATTTTTCGACACCGCCATGGGCTTGGGGATCGACGGAATTACGGTCTCTCCCGGCTACGCTTACGAGCGCGCACCCGATCAGCAACATTTCCTCAACCGCGAGAAGACCAAGCAGCTGTTCCGCGGCATCTTTCAGCACGGCGGTGGCGGCGGCCAATGGTCGTTCAGCCAGTCGAGCCTGTTCCTCGATTTTCTTGCCGGCAACCAGACGTACCACTGCACGCCGTGGGGAAATCCGACTCGCACGATCTTCGGATGGCAAAAGCCCTGTTACCTACTGGGCGAAGGCTACACCAAGACCTTCCACGAGCTGATGACCGAGACCGATTGGGACGCCTATGGCACCGGCAACTACGAAAAATGCGCCGATTGCATGGTGCACTGCGGCTACGAAGCGTCCGCAGTGTCGGACACTTTTGCACATCCGATCAAGGCGCTGGGTGTCGCCCTGCGCGGGGTCGGTACTAAAGGCGAGTTCGCTCCGGATATCGCACTCGACCGGCAACGGCCGGCGCAATACGTGTTTTCGAAGCATGTCGATCAAAAGCTGGAAGAAATCCGGCACACCAAACAGGAGCCGCACCTAACCCCTGCCGAATGATGGAACCGGAAGCCCTGACTGTCCGTTAAGACGGCAAGGGAACCGGAGGTCGGTCATGATTGGCCGTGGCGTCGTTCTCGCTGCAATGCTCGGGTCGGCGGTTGTGGTCACCGACGCTGCGCATGCCCAATTGTCGCCTCGGGGCATTATCGGCGGGATTACGCGCCCGTTTCGAGTAATGCTCGGTCGGTTTGGCCACTTCCCCCGTCACCATCGTCATAGCGTGCTTGCCGAGCAGGCCCCTAACGATGCGGCGTCGCGCGATTCGTCGGCCACGACCGGCTTGGGCCAAACCGGGTCAGCGGCCTGGCCGAACGCTCTAGAGGATATCGTCGGCTTTACATTATCTCCGGATGAGTATGCGCGAGAGTTGCGCGAGCACGGCTTCGGTGTGATCGCCGACACCATCACCGGCCACTTCGTACCGCGCCCGTCGACCCCAACCGCCGCCACGACCGGCAGCGCCGTGCAGAACGACGCCGGAAATGGCAGCCCGTGTCATTCTTCCAGCAACCAGAATAATTGGCCGGCGGCGAGGGTCGAGCAATTGATGCAGCTGAAGGACGTGCAGCACGACGCGCTCGACAAACTGCAAGCAGCAGTGAACCAATCGGCCAAGACCATCGATTGCCTGGATGCTGCATCAGCGCCGCCTGATCGGTTGAGAATGTTAGTTCAAGCGCTTTGGACCGTGCGCGACGCCGGGACTTCCATCCGGACGCCCTTGAAGAACTTCTTGGATACGCTCGATAGTGCGCAAAAGACTCAGTTTGTCAGCCAGCAGCCGCAAAATAATCCGCCGGAGGCTAAGAACGCGAAAAGCGAAAACAAGCAATATCAGGCTTGCGCCGGGCCGAACGTGGGAGCAGCGGAGCGAATGATCAAGGAGATCGAACAGCGCGTGCGACCGGACAAGCAGCAAGCCGCGCGCCTGGAGAATTTACACAAAGCATCATCCGACATGGCCAAGATGTTGATGGCATCGTGCGCACAAATGGTGCCCGCTGAGCCCTTGGCACGATTGGATAGTGCGGGCGACCAACTTACAGCTATGAACTATGCCGCCACCAGCGTGCAAATCGCTTTCGACGACTTCTACGGCAAGCTCGACAAGGGGCAGAAGGCGCGGCTCGACGCCAACGGCCGCTGATCTTTTACATGCCGAAAATCGGACCGGTGTTGCTGCCGGATTTCAGATTGCGGTAGCGGGCCAGCGCCCACAACGGGAAAAATTTTCGGTAGCCGTGATAGCGCAGATAGAAAACCCGTGGAAACCCGGTCGCGGTGAATCGCTCCTCGTTCCAAAACCCGTCAGCGGATTGCGTTTTCAGCAAATAGCCGATCCCCCGCGCCACAGCCGGATGGTCGATCGCGCCGCCGGCCATCAACCCCAGCAGCGCCCAAGCGGTCTGCGATGCGGTGCTTTCGGCCGGTTCGTGCCCGCGATAGTCGAGCCTGTAGCTCGTGCCGTCTTCGCCCCAGCCGCCGTCGGCGTTTTGAATGGAGATGAGCCAATCCACGGCCTTGCGAATTTCAGCGGACTGATGGTCAGCCCGCAGGCATTGAGCGCACAAAGCACTGACCAGGTCCCGTAGATGTAATTCATGCCCCAACGGCCGTACCAGCTCCCCTCGCGCGTTTGCATGCGGATCAGATAATCCACGCCGCGCGCCAGCGATGGGCTTTCGCCCGCGCGTCTCGCCGAGTTGCGCCAGCATGGAGACGCAGCGCGCCGTGACATCCTCGGTCGGCGGATCGATCAGCGCGCCATGGTCGGCGAACGGAATGTTGTTGAGATAGTCGTAAACATTGTCGACGTCGAACGCCGCCCAGCCGCCATTGCTGCTTTGCAGGCCCTTGACCCATTCGACGCCGCGCTCGATCGCTTGATCGTAACGGTTGGCCGCACCGCTGCGGCGGGCGCGGTCCATCGCCATCACGACCACGGCGGTATCGTCGAGATCGGGATAATGCGGATTGGCATATTGGAAGGCCCAGCCGCCCGGCCGCACCCGTGGCCGCCTCGCCGCCCAGTCGCCGACGACATCGAGCACCTGCCGCGGCAACAGCCAATCCAGTCCGTCGCGACGCGGCGCGTCTCGCTTCCGTCGCTGCCGATCTCCAAAAGCGCATGGCAGACGAGCGCCGTATCCCACACCGGCGACACGCAAGGCTGGCAATAGGCCTCGTCGTCACCGACGACCAGCAGCTTCTCGACCGACGCGCGCGCAATCGCGGCATTCGCTTCGTGGCCGAGCACGTCGTACATCATGCACGGAATTGGCCATGGCGGGAAAAATCGCGCCGAGCCCATCCTCGCCGTTCAGACGTTCGCTCGACGAAGGCGACCGCCCGCGCGATGGCGCGCTGCCGCAGGCGCTTGGGAAACAGCCTGACGGCTGGCCGCAGCACGGCATCGATGCCGCGAAACAGCGCGAACCAGATCCAACGCTGATGCGGCGCCTTGGCCGCCGGCCCCACCGATTGCGGCGGCTCGACAAAAAGTTCGTCGATGGCCACGCCCCGCGGATTTTTCGCGCGCGGGCGCAGCGCCTGCAACACCAGCAACGGCACCATGACCGTGCGCGCCCAGTAGGAGACCTTCGACAGATGGAAGGGAAACCAGCGCGGCAAAAGCAGAATTTCGACCGGCATTTCCGGCACGCTGCGCCAGCGCAGGATGCCATACAGCGACAGCAGAACGCGCGTAAACACATTGCAGTGGACCGCGCCGCCGCGCGCCAGAATGGCATCGCGCGCCCGCGCATGTGCGCGGCATCGGGACTATCGCCGGTCATCTTGAGCGCGAAATAGGCCTTTACGCTCGCGCTCATGTCGAAATCGCCTTGATGGTACAAAGCCCATCCGCCATGCGCGCCCTGGATACGGCGCAGATAGCTGGCGATCTTTTGTTCCAGCACCGCGTCGACCGGCTCGCCGCGGTAGTGCCGCAGCAGGACGTATTCCGCCGGGATTGTCGCATCAGCCTCAAGCTCGAACACCCAATGCCCATCAGCCTGCCGGCAATCGAGCAAGGCGCGCGTTGCGGCGCTGATTGAGTGCTCCGTCCCAGGCCCGGGCACCGGTAGACGACGACTTCTCGGTCAACGCAAGCGTCATGCCGCAACTCGTATGCTTTTGCTGACAAGGTCGGCGGCGCGATTGCCCGACCGGACGGCGCTCTCGATCGTTGCCGGCAAGCCGGTCGCGGTCCAGTCGCCGGCCAGAAACAGGTTGTTCCAGGCCGTTTCAGCCGCGGGGCGTAACGCGTTCTGTTCCGGCGTCGCAGCGAATGTGGCGCGCCGTTCACGCACGATCTGCCAAGGCGGCAAAGCCTCGGGGAGCCGGGCGATTTTCGCAACGTCTCGCCAAATTTTCTGCGCCAGATGTTCGCGCGGCAGATCGAAAAACCCGCCGGCATCGCTGATGGTGACGGAAATCCGGCCTGGCAACGCGAATATCCATTGGCAGGTTCCGTTGATGACGCCCAGCATCGGCGGCAGGTGAGCAGGCGGATCGATCGCGGAAATGCGCATTGACGATGCCGCAAAACGACGACGGCGCGCGCAAGTTCGGCACGAGCTTAGCCGCGATGTAAGGCGGGACCGCCAGAATGACGCTATCCCCTTGCGCGAGATTGATCTGCCGTTCGGCAAAGTCGAGTTGCGTCACGCTCCCGCCGGAAAACTGCATACCGCGCAATTCGTCTTGCAGCGTCACTGAAACCCCGCGCTGCCGCAGATAGCCGACAGCCGGTTCGACAAAAACGTTGCCGATACCGTCTTGCGCCAGCAACGGGCGGCAGGCTTGTCCGCCGAGCGCTAGCGTCTCGCGGATGAGCGCGCCCGCGAGCTTCGCCGAGCCCTCGCGCGGCGCGATGTTGAGCGCGGCGAGCAGGAACGGCTCCAGCAGGCGTTGGTAGATCGGACCTGCGCAGGTCATGACCGCGCCGATCGGCCGCTCTGACGGCGACCACGCCAGCCGTACGAGCGGCAAATAGTCGATCACGCCGGTCTGCGGAACCCGGCGGTCTTTGTCGAGCACCCACCAGGGAAAACGCCCGTCACCGAACCGCAACGTCCATTGCTCGTCATTGGCAAGATCGAGGAACGGGAATTCCGCTTCCGGCGGCCCGCGCAAACCTGCATCCGAACCGATCGTCTTGGCGTAGGACAGCGCGGCCTGGTTGCCCGACAACAGCAAATGCGTGCCGTTATCGATCAGCATGCCGGTCGCCTGATCCTGATAGGACCGGCAACGGCCGCCGGGCTGCGCGGTGGCTTCATGAATGGTGATGGAGTGGCCGGCGCCTGCCAAGCGTAGCGCGGCGGCGAGGCCGGCGAGCCCCGCACCGATGATGTAGATCATGCCGGCATCAGACGAACGCATACCGCAATGCAACCCATAAGAGCCAAAATTTGTTGATGCGAATGCGGCTGCGCGGCGGCGGCCAGCCGCGCGTAACCATCTCATCCAGCATGCGCCGATATGCTTCCTGCATGATTTTCGGCGCGCGCACAACGTGCCGCGGCGAAGCCGACATGATCTCATTGGCTTGCACGAAATGTTCTCGCGCGCGCGCGGCGAGGAAAGCGCATGCCTGCCCTATGCCTGGATGTGAAATGACGGCCTGCGGATCGGCGCTTGATATCTCGGCGAGCCGTAATGCTTCGAGCGGCAAATAAAGTCGTCCCACCGCCGCGTCTTCATCGATATCGCGCAAGATATTGGTCAATTGCAGCGCGCGACCGAGATGGTGCGCCAGCAAGTGCCCGTCGCCATCTTTCATTCCGAAAACGCGCACCGACAACCGGCCGACGGCGCTAGCGACGCGGTCGCAATATAAATCGAGCTGCTCCAGACTGGGCGCGCGTATGTCCGCGCTCGCATCCATCTCCATGCCATCAATGACGGCCAGGAAATCCTCCTTGCGTAGACCGAAGCGGTCGATCGCGATGGCAAGGCCTTCGAGCCCGGGTGGGGTGCGTTTGGCGTAAAGCCTGTCGATGTCGCGCCGCCACGCCGACAGATCGCTCCAGCCGCCGCTCGCGCGGTAAATCGCCATCGGCAATGTCATCGACGGCGCGGCAGAACGAATAAATCTCGAACATCGCCTCGCGCTGCTCGCGCCGCAAAATCCGCATGGCCAGATAGAACGAACTGCCGCCGGCGCGGGCCGCGGCGCGGTTGATGGTCCAGCGCATTTGGCAGGGCGACGCTCATGGCGTTTGGTACCGCCGCGGTCGGCGTCGCGGCCCGAAACCGCCGGCGCAGCAGGCCGCGCGCGCTGCCGAGCGCAGCCACTGCGATGACTTCCGATTTGCGTTAGATGCACCCGCTCGCTCAACGGATCGCGACGTTGCAATATCGCCAGTAAACGGCCTGCCAGCGACTGGATGACCGAGATTTCAAGCGCTAGCCGCTGTCTCTCACACTGGCTGGAAACTCTTCGACTCTTTTGCAGCAAGGCATCGGTGCGCGCGGCAAGCGCATGCAGACAGGCTTTCAGCGCCGGGCTGGCTCGATCGTCAGCCAAGCGCCTCAACACCGATGCCCCGCGCCGCCAGCGCATCGAGCGGGATGTAGACGCGATCGAGGGTCCGGTAATCGGCCGCGCAATCCTGCAAGTGATTGATGATCTGCAAGGCCGCGCACAGCGCATCCGATGCCGGCCAGGTATCGCGCGACTCGCCATGGACGTCGAGAACGAAGCGGCCGACCGGCATCGCGGAGCGGGAGCAATAGTCGATCAACTCATCCCAATTGGCATAACGGAGCTTGGTGACGTCCTGCCGGAAGGCGTGCAGCAAATCCTGGGCGTGGCGCGGCCGACAGCCCACGGCTCTTCAGCACCGCATGCAGCGCCTGAGCCCACGGCTTCGCCGCCGCTGGCCGAGCAAGCTTGCTTCGAGACGATCGAGCCGCGCGAGCTTTTCCGCGCTGCCAAGTGTGGGATGATCGGCAATATCGTCGGCGGTGCGGACGAATTCATAGAATGCGAGAATGACCGGGCGATGCCGTTTGCGAATGAGCCATGACGCGACGGGAAAATTTTCGTCGCCGCGCCCCTTTGCCGGATCGAAGTTGCGCAGCTCTCGGTCATGGCAAGCTCGGCGCGTCGACGTGAACGCGTCCCTTCCACTCGCCTCCGCGGCCGCCGCAAATGTCGGTAGGCGGAATTTATCGTATAAGACAAGATAGAGCAACGCAATGGCGGGCAGCGCCACGCCCCATAAGCGGCGATAGCCGATAAAACCGCAGCATCGGCAGGAACGACAGCGCCATCGCGAGCCAAGCGGCCGACTCCAAGATATTGCGCGCAGACCGGTCGCAAAGATCGCAAGCAACGGCGGCAGCAGAAACGTCAGCGCCATGCCGGCAACCGCGGCAGCCAGCAACAACGGCGAATAGCGAAGCTGCGCGTAGGCCGAACGCGAAATCATCTGTCTGACGTCAGCCAGCGCGTTGTAAGGACGCATGCTGCGAACGCGATCGGTTAAGCCCAGCCATATCGGGCCGATGGCTTTCAAGGCTCGCAGCCAGCGAACAATCGTCAATCAACGCGTTGCGGATACTGTCGATGCCGCCAGCGCGTGCGCAGCGCATCGGCACGGATCAAGCATGCAGCCGCCGGCCGCGGCCACCACGCCGGAATGCGTTCCGGTCAACCCAGGAGAATGGAAACAACATCTGAAAGAAATAGACGAAAGCCGGCACGTGGCTGCGCTCGGCAAGACTGTCGCATCGCAGCTTCGCCATCAGCGACGTCAACACATTTCCGCCGGCCTATTGATTGCGCGACCAGCCACGACACCGTGTCGGGCGCGTGGACGATGTCGGCATCGGTGAGCAGCAGATAATCGGGCCGCGACTGCTTCGGCGGCGGCGATGCCTTGCTTCAGCGCCCATAGCTTGCCAGTCCAGCCCGCGGGCGGCCCTTTGCTGGCCACGATGGTCACCGGACGATCGGTGCGCGTCTCTCCAGCGCGCACCGCCGCTGCCGCCGTGCCGTCGCTGCTATCGTCGTCGACAACAATGAGCCGAAGCGCCCCCACATAATCTTGCCGCAGCAGTGATTGCACGCTCGCCGTGATGACATCGGCTTCGTTACGCGCCGGGACAACGACCGCGACCGCCGGCCAATGCTCGGGCGGCACGAGGATAGAGGTGTCCCGCACCCGCGCCTGCCAAAATTGGCCACGGGCGCAGATCAGATAAAGCCAGATAATCACGCAGCTGACGGCCAGGATATTGCTCATGAAAGACGATGTTCTGATCCCATGGGACCTCTACGCGCAACTGTGAATAAACGAATTGGTTGCCTAATTTAGGAGCTTTTTAGGCGCCGCGGAAATTCAACCCATAACAGGCCAAAAAGACAAAAAAATGCATGAAATGCATGAATTGTATACCTTATAGCCTTATCCATTGCACATTCGGCGCGAGCCGCATTGCCGGACGGCAACCCATAACGCTGTAATATCGCCGCGGCATGCAGCAGGAAAAAGAACAAGTCGCCCTTACCTCGATCGCCGCATCCGCCGCGCTGACGATCGCCAAGGGCCTGGTGGGCTTTGCCACCGGCTCGCTGGCGATTTTGTCGGAGGCCGGCCACTCGCTGATCGATCTCGGCGCCACCGTGATGACTTATGCGGCCGTGCGCGTTTCGGGCAAGCCGGCCGACGAGGAGCACCAATACGGACACGGCAAATTCGAAAGCGTCTCGGCGCTGGCCGAAACCGCGCTGCTGTTTTTGCTGTCGGGCGTGGTGATCTGGGAGGCGGTCAAGCGCCTGACCGAGCATGAAGCGCACGCGGTGGACGCCAATGCCTGGGCCTTCGGCGTGATCGCGGTGTCGATTGTGGTCGATTTCTTCCGCTCGCGCGCGCTTCGCGCACCGCCAAAGCAGACGCAGAGCCAGGCGCTGGAAGCCGACGCGCTGCATTTTTCGTCCGATCTGTGGGCTTCGCTGGCGGTGCTGATCGGCCTGGCGGCGTGCGGTTCGGCCTGTGGTGGGCGGATTCGGCGGCCGCGCTGGTGGTGGCCGTGCTGGTCTGCGTCGCCGGCTGGCGGCTCGGCCGCCGCACCATCGACACCCTCACCGACACGGCGCCGGAAGGCGCCGCCGAGAAGATCACGGCCACCGCCGCCAAAGTCCCCGGCGTGGTCGCGGTCGAGCAAGTGCGCGCGCGCGCCGTCGGCGAAAAGACCTTCATCGATCTTGACCGTCGCGGTCAGCCGCACCCTGCCGCTCGACCGCGTCAGCGCGCTCAAGGATGCGGTCGCCGCCGCGATCCGCAAGCAGATGCCGGGCGCCGAGCCGACCGTCACCACCGATCCGGTGGCGCTCAACAACGAAACCGTGCTCGACCGCGTGATGGTGATCGCGCGCAACCGCGCGCTCGCGGTGCATCATGTCACGGTGCACGACTTAAAGGACCGGCTGGCGATCTCGCTCGATCTGGAAGTCGGCGGCAAACTGTCGCTGCGCGAGGCCCATGCGCTGGCGGACGATCTGGAAAGCGCGATCGCCGTCGAACTCGGCGCCAGCGTCGAAATCGACACCCATATCGAGCCGTTGCAGCCGCACCGCGCCTCCGGCCGCGAGGCGCCGCCCGAGCGGGTGAAGGCGGTCGAGATCGCGCTCGCCGAGCTCGCCGCCGACGGCCGCACCATCCGCGGCGTGCACGACGTGCGCGTGCGCGAAACCGACGAAGGCGAGATCGTCAATTTCCATTGCGACGTCGACCCGGCTTTAAGTGTGCAAGCGGTGCACGAGAAGGTCGATGCGCTGGAGCGCGCGCTCAAGCAGCGCTCGCCCTCGATCAAGCGTGTGATCGGCCACGCCGAGCCGATGAAGTAGGCCTGCGCGGCTCGGGCGACCGCGTCGCAGGCGCCGCCCCAAGCGGCACGAAAATGCTGCGATATCAAAGCATTTCCGCTGTCTAAGTGCGCAGGCAACCGCCGCCAACCCTTTCGTTCGCCTCAGATTTGTGTGGGTAACGATTTGTAAATATTTGACTCCGGGACTCTCGACAAATCAGCGGCCATCGATTCCAATCGGCACTGATTCGGACAGCGATGCGGCACATCCTTCCGAGCTGGTGGTTGGGGAAAAATCCGAACGGAGGCCGTTATGGCGCGCGCCGGCGTGGCGAGTGCGTCTGCACGCTCAGATTCCATTCAAGGTCTTGCGCAATCGATCGCCAAGCCGGCGTATCGGCGCCTGTTGACCGCTGAGCCCTTGCTGCGCCGCGCCGTTCCGGTGCTCATCATTGCGTTTCTCGCCACCATCTGCGTCGGCGCCGCCGTGCAGGTGCTCGATCACCGCCGGCAAGCCCTCAACGACAGGATCCTCGCGCTCGAAGCGGCCGCTGATATCGCGGCCGAACGCCTGCAGCAGCCGCTCGCGCAACCCGCCGACGCGCTGGCGCGGCCGCAAGAGGTGCTCGCACGCGCACTGCCATCCTGGGCCACCGCGACCGGACGGCGCTTCATGCTGACCAATGCGGAGGGCGTGGTCGCGGCCGTAACGCCCTCCGCCGACACCACCATCGGCCGCCGCCTGATCGATCTGCTCGGTCCGACGCAACCGCTCACCACTTTCGGCGCCGGCGCCGGCGTCATGGAAATCACCCTGCCCGACGGCAGCCGCGCGCTGGCGACCGTGCGCATGCTCAAAGCGCCGTTCGGACAACTCGCCGTCATGCAGTCGCGCGACGCAGCGTTGGCGTCATGGCGATCGCTCACCACGCTGACCATTACGCTCTCGGCCACCACCGGCTTCGTGGTGCTCATCCTCGGCTTTGCCTTCCACTGGCAGGCGACACGGGCGCGCGAAGCGGACCTGATCTACGAGACGGTCCGCAGCCGCATCGATACCGCGCTCAACCGGGGCCGTTGCGGCCTGTGGGATTGGGACCTGGCGCGCGGCCGCATCTTCTGGTCGCAGTCGATGTTCGAGATTCTTGGGCTCGAGGCCAAGAACGATCTGCTGTCGTTCGGCGACGTCAGCGCCCTCACCCATCCCGACGATCTGCGGCTCTACGACCTCGCCGCCGAAATCGCCGAGGCCACCGCAACCACCATCGATCACGCCTTCCGCATGCGCCACGCCGACGGCCACTGGGTCTGGCTGCGCGCGCGCTGCGAGCTGGTGCGCCAGCCGGGCGAGCCGGGCCTGCATCTGATCGGCATCGCCGTCGACATCACCGAGCAGAAAAATCTGGTCGAGAAGACGGTCGCCGCCGACATGCGGCTGCGCGACGCCATCGAGACCATCCCCGAAGCCTTCGTGCTGTGGGACGCCGACAACCGCCTGGTGCTGTGCAATTCGAATTTCCAGGAGCTGCACAATCTGCCCGACGAGGCGATCACGGTCGGCGCCTCCTACGAAGCCGTGGTCGCGGCCGGCCGCAAGCCGGTGGTGCGCAGCAAGATCGTCACCGGCGGCCCGAATATTCCCGGCGCGCGCACCTTCGAGGCGCAGCTCGAGGACGGCCGCTGGCTGCACATCAGCGAGCGGCGCACCAAGGACGGCGGCTATGTCTCGGTCGGCACCGACATCACCGCGCTCAAGACCCACGAGGAAAAGCTGGTCGACAGCGAAAAGCGGCTGATGGCGACGGTCGCCGACGTGCGCGCCTCGCAGCAGCGGCTGGGCGAACTGGCCGAACAATACGCCGCCGAAAAAACCCGCGCCGAGGAGGCCAACCAGGCCAAGTCGAAATTCCTCGCCAATATGAGCCACGAGCTGCGCACGCCGCTCAACGCCATCATCGGATTTTCCGAGATCATGGAGTCGGGCATGTTCGGCCCGCTCGGCGCCGAAAAATACCGCGAATATTGCAGCGACATCCGCAGCAGCGGGCAATATCTGCTCGACGTCATCAACGACATTCTCGACATGGCCAAGATCGAGGCCGGCCGCATCCGCCTCGATTTCGAGGAGCTCGACCTCGATACGCTGCTGGCCGAAGCCATGCGCGTGGTCTCGGCGCGCGCGCAGGACAAGCAGCTCGAGCTCGTCGCCAAGATTTCGCCCGATCTTGCGCCTGCGCGCCGACCGCCGCGCGCTCAAGCAGATCATGCTCAATCTGCTGTCCAACGCGGTGAAATTCACGCCCGCCGGCGGCCGCGTCACCGTGCGCGGCCGCGCCGACGGCGATTGCATCGTGCTCGCCATCGCCGACACCGGCATCGGCATCGCCAGGACGCGCTGGCCAAGCTCGGCCGCCCGTTCGAGCAGGTCGAAAGCCAGCTCACCAAGAGCCATCAGGGCTCCGGCCTGGGGCTCGCGATCGCCAAGTCGCTGGTCGAACTGCACGGCGGCCGCATGCGCATCCGCTCGACGCTCGGCAAAGGCACGCTGGTGGTGGTGCGCCTGCCGATGCATCCGCAGTGCCAGTTGCCGAAAGAAGAAGCGGCCTAAGCGGCGTCCTTCCCCAAGATCCGCACGAAGCTCGCGCGCACTTTCGCCTGCGTCTCGATCAGCGTGGCATCGAGCGTGGCGAAATCCGGCACGTCGGCGGCGCGCGCCAGCAGCCGCAACAGCCCGGCGCCCGCGGTCTTGGCATCGAACGGACCGGCAAGGCACAGCCGCAGGATCTGCGTGAGGTCCTGATAGAGCTGCACCGCCGGGCGCAGCACCTCGGCCTCCTCGACCGGCAGCACGCGCAAGCGCCCAGGCCTTGTCGAGCACGCGCGCGGTCGAGGTGTCGAGAATGTCGGGCAGCTCGTGGGCATGCACGAGCTGCAAATATTGCGCGATGAACTCGATATCGATCAGCCCGCCGGCGGCGTATTTGAGATCCCAGCGCTCGCGGTCGCCCTTTTCCTTGGCGATGGCCGCCGCGCATTTCCACCACGTCGCCGGCGATCAGCGCGGCATCGCGCGGCCGCTGCAAAATCGTCGCGGATGACCTTCTCCACCCGCGCGCCGAATGCCGGCGACGCCGACACCACGCGCGCGCGCGTCAGCGCCATGTGCTCCCAGGTCCAGGCCTCGCGTTTCCTGATAGCTGGTGAAGCCGCCGATCTGCGTCGCCAGCGGCCCGGCGCGGCCCGACGGGCGCAGCCGCATGTCGACCTCGTAGAGCGCGCCGTAATTGGTCTGCGCGGTCAGCGCATTGATCAGCCGCTGCGTCAGCCGGGCGAAATATTGCGCGCCGTAAAGCGGACGCTTGCCGTCCGATTCCGGCGTGCTTGTCGTCGAAGTCGTAGATCAGGATCAAATCGAGATCGGAACTCGCGGTCATCTCGCGCCCGCCGAGCTTGCCCATGGCCAGCACCGCGGTCTCCTCGCCGCGCATATGGCCGTGCGTCGCGGCGAAATTGTCCGGCGACCGCGCGATGCACGGCGCGGATCACCGCGTCGGCCAGCCGCGCGAAGGCTTCGCCCGCCTGCCGCGCCGTCACCGTGCCGGACAAGATGCGCACGCCGATCAGGAACATGTATTCCAGCCCGAACATGCGGATGCGTTCGAGCAGATCCTCGTCGTAGCGCGATTGCGCCAGCGCCGCGTCGAGCCGTCGGCCGAGTTCCGCGTCGTCCGGCAGGGCGCCGAAAAAGCTCGGATCGACCAGCGCATCCATCACCTGCGGATTGCGCGCCAGCGTGTCGGCGAGCCGCGGCGCGATGCCGAGCACCAGCGCGATCAGCGCGATCAGATCGGGATTTTGCCGCAGCAGCGACAACAGCCGCGCCGCGCCGTGCAGATTGGCGAGGAAATGGTCGAACAGCACCAGCGTCGCGTTGGGATTGTCGGTGCGCGCCAATCTGCTCGAGCAGGACCGGCAGCAGCGCCTGCAGATGGCTGCGCGCCGCTTCGCCCTTGCAGCGAGCGATGGCCGCCGGCGAGCCAATGGCGGACGATGGTCGAGGCTTCCAGCGGCGCGCGGAAACCGAGTTCGGCCAGCCGATCGAGCGTCTTGCGGTCGTCGGCATCGGGCGGGAAACGCCAGCGCCGGCTGGTCGGCGCCGGGCGCCTTCTCGAACAGCCGCGACGTAATGGCGCTGCACCTTGTCGAGATGGTCGAGCAAGACCTTGGCGAAGGCGTCGCGGTTGGCAAAGCCGAGAAAGCGCGCGAACCGCTCGAGCCCGGCGCGCTCGGCCGGCAGCGTCTGCGTCTGCTCGTCATTGACCATCTGCAGCCGGTGCTCGACCGTGCGCAGGAAGACATAGGCCGCCTTCATGTCGTCGCGCGCGGCCGCGTCGATCCAGCGGTCCTGCGCCAAGCTTGTCGAGCGTCGTGAGCGTGTCGCGGTCGCGCAGATGCCGGATTGCGCCCGCCGGCGATCAATTGCTGGGTCTGCGCGAAAAACTCGATCTCGCGGATGCCGCCGCGGCCGAGCTTGATGTTGTGGCCTTCGACCGCGATCTCGCCGTGGCCGCGATAGGCGTTGATCTGCCGCTTCATCGCGTGCACGTCGGCGACCGCAGCGAAATCGAGATATTTGCGCCAGACGAAGGGCGACAGTTCGTTGAGGATCGCCTCGCCCGCCGCGATGTCGCCGGCGCAGGCGCGCGCCTTGATCATCGCGGCGCGCTCCCAGTTCTGCCCGACGCTTTCGTAATAGGAGAGCGCCGCCGCGGTCGAGATCGCGATCGCGGTCGAGGCCGGATCGGGCCGCAGCCGCAGATCGGTGCGGAACACGTAGCCGTCGGCGGTGCGCTCCTGCAGCAGCTTCACCAGCCGCTGCGTCAGCGCGCACGAACAACGCGCGCCGGCTCGGCGTCTTTCGGCACAGCCGGCGCCGCTCGGGTCGTAGAACACGATGAGATCGATATCGCTCGAATAATTGAGCTCGAAGGCGCCCATCTTGCCCATGGCCAGCACGATGTAGCCGCTGCCGTCCTGCGGCCGCGCTTTGTCTTTCGGCGTGAGCCGGCCGGCGCGCGCGGCCTCGGCCAGCACGAAACGCGCGGCGGCATCGACCGCGGTGTCGGCCAGATCGGTGAGCGCGCGCGTCGCCCGCATCACCGGCCAGACGCCGCCGATATCGGCGAGCGCGATCAGCAGCGCCGCTTCCGCCTTCATGCGGCGCAGCAGCCGCATCGCCTCGGCTTCGTCGTCGGTCGCGGCGACCGCGCGGCCGCTCTCGGCCAGCAGCGCGGCCAAATGCTGGTCGGGATCGGCACTGCAGCAGCCGCAGCAGACGCGCGGGATCGCGGCTCGCCAGCTCCCACAGATAAGGCGAGCTTTCGGCCAGGCTTTCCAGCAGCGTGCCGACGGTTGGATGGGCGGCCAGCAGCGCCTTGAGCGATTTGGCCTGCGTCCGCCTGCAAGCCCGCCAGCCATTCGGCGATGCGCGCCCGCGCGGCCTTCGGCTCGATCAGACGCGGCGCGGTGACGATGCGCTCGGCCAGCGTCGCGCCGCTCGATCGGCGGCGTCGGCTTGCGGCGGCCGGCTTGCGCACGGCTTCTTGCGCGCAGGCTTCTTGCGAATGGACTTCTTTTTGGCGGGCCGCCTCATCCCGCACTCTGTACCGGCCCTCCGCGCGGCAAGGCAATGATGCTCTTGAGCCCCGGCTGGTTGTCGCTCAAGCGTCAATTCGCCGCCATGCAGCCGCGCCACCGCCGAAGCGAGGCTCAAGCCCAAGCCCGGAGCCCGGCTGCGAGCGGCTTTGCTCGAGCCGCACGAAGCGCTCGACCACGCGCGCCGCGGTCGGCTTCCGGAATGCCCGGCCCGCTATCGGCGACGGTGAGCAGGATGCGGTCGCCCTCGCTGAGCGCGCGCACCACGATTTCCGGCGTGCGCGCCGTTCACCGCCGCGTCGCGCGGCTCGGTATATTTGATGGCGTTGTCGACCAGATTGGCGAGCGCCTGGCTGACCAGTTCGCGGTTGCCGTTGACCGGCGCCGGCGCGTCGGCCTCGACCTTGAGCGCGATGCCCTTCTCCTCGGCCAGCGGCTCGTACAGCTCGCCGACATCGTGGGCGATCTCGGCGGCGTCGAATTCGCTCATGTCGTCGCGCGCCTGGCCGGATTCCGCGCGCGCGATCATCAGCAGCGCGTTGAAGGTGCGGATCAGCCCGTCGGATTCCTCGATGGTCGCTTCCAGCGCGGCGCGGTATTCGGCCTCGCTCTTGGCGGTGCGCAGCGCCTCCTCGGAGCGATTGCGCAGGCGCGTGAGCGGCGTCTTGAGATCGTGCGCGATATTGTCGGAGACCTCCTTCAAGCCGTGCATCAGCGCCTCGATGCGCTCGAGCATGACGTTGAGATTTTCGGCCAGCCGGTCGAGTTCGTCGCCGGTGCCGGCGACCGGCAGCCGCTCGCCGAGATCGCCGGCCATGATGGTGCGGGTGGTTTCGGTCATGGCGTCGACGCGGCGCAGCACGCGGCGGGTGACGAACAGGCCGCCGGCAAGACCGAGCACGATGACGATGGCGACCGACCAGCGTCCGGCCGACGAGCACGATGTGATAGAGCCGCTCGCGCTCGTCGAGATCGCGGCCGACCAGCAGGCGGAAGCCGCCCGGAAGCTGGAACACCCGCACCAGCGCGTCGTGGTCGGGATGCTCGGTCGCTTCGGCTTCGTCGAGCCGGCGGTAGACCGTCTCGGTCCAGCCCGGATTGTCGAGGATGCCCGGCGCCAGCGCGGTGACGTTGCCGGCGAGCGCCTCGCCGGCGAAGGTGGTGACGAGATAGAGGCTCGAGCCCGGCCGGCGCGCGCGCGCATCGACCACGATCACCAGGCGGCGGATGCCGCCGAGCCGGTATTGCTCGGACAGGCCGGTGATTTCGGCATTGACGGTATCGGTGATCTGCTCGGTGATCAGGCGGCGGGTGTTGAGCGCGAAATAGCCGAGCAGAAACGCCGCGAACAGCGCGAACACGGTCAAATAGACCAGCGTCAGCTTGAACGTGGTGGTGCGAAAAAGTTTACCGAGCGCCGTCACGGATCATGTATCCCGCGCCGCGGACCGTATGCAAAAGCGGCTGGGAGAAACCTTTATCGATTTTCGAGCGCAAGCGCGAGATGTGCACGTCAATCACGTTGGTTTGCGGGTCAAAATGGTAGTCCCACACGTTTTCCAGCAGCATGGTGCGGGTCACCACCTGGCCGGCGTGCTTCATCAGGTATTCCAGCAGGCGGAATTCGCGCGGTTGCAGCGAAATCTCGTCCGTCGCCGCGGCGCACCTGGTGCGACAGCCGGTCGAGCTCGAGATCGCCGACCCGCAGCACGGTTTCCTCTTTGCGGCCGCCGCGCCGGCGCGCCAGCACCTCGATCCGCGCCAGCAACTCGGAGAACGAATAGGGCTTGGGCAGGTAGTCGTCGCCGCCGGCGCGCAGGCCTTTGACCCGGTCGTCGACCTGGCCGAGCGCCGACAGAATCAGCGCGGGCGTTTCGATCCCCTTGTCGCGCAGCGTGCCGATCACCGACAGCCCGTCGCGCTTGGGCAGCATGCGATCGACGATCAGCACGTCATATTGGCCGTCGAGCGCCATCGCCAGGCCGTCCTCGCCGTCGGTGGCGGCGTCGGCGACATGGCCGACTTCGCGGAACGCCTTGACCAGATAGTCGGCGGCGTCGCGGTCGTCCTCGATGACCAGAAGGCGCATGGTGACCCGATCCGGTTGCGCATCGGCCGTCCGGCCGAAGGCGCGAGCCCCTTGAATATCCGCATAAGTGGGCATCGGTCACACCAATTCCAGTCAATTCGGGCTGACGTCAATTCCCGCTTCGGCCGCCCCTCCTTTCGGCCGAATCGAAGCCGGCCGCATTGCGCCCATTTCGTACGCGAGGGGGTGGCGGATTTGGCCCGCCACCCCCTCAACGACCCCACCCCAGCGGGGGCGACGGATGCCAGGGTTGGAGTTCGGTCGGAAAGCGGACGGACCGTTCAGGCCCGCCGCTTTCCGGAATTAGCCGGGACGGGCACGAGGCCCGTCCCGTTGAGGTGTACCGCCAGCGGGGGCGACGGATGCCAGCGGCACGCCCCAACTCAAACTCTAGCTCAGCCGTTGCCGACCGGCAGCGCGACGAAGCGGGTGTTGTCACCCGATTTCACCCGCAGCAGCACGGTGCGCTTGCCTTCCGTGCGCGCGCTGGCGATCTCCTTGCGCACGTCGGCGGGCGTCGAAACGGATTTGCCGGCGACTTCCAGGATCACGTCGCCGGTGGAGAAGCCGTGGTCGGCGGCGACCCCGGACGAATCGACGCCGGTGACCACCACGCCTTCGCCGCCGGCGCCCGCGACACGGCCGGCCGGAGCAAGCGTGAGGCCGAGCTTGGCGAGATCGGCGGCGCCGTTGTCGTTGCCGTTGACGCTCGGCGCGCGCCTCTTTGGCGTTCGGCATTTCGCCGAGCGTCAAAGTGACGGTCTTCTCCGAGCCCTTGTGCAGGACCGCGAGCTTGACCGAGGTCTTCGGCGCCAGGGCGCCGATCTTCTTGGCGAGATCGCGGGCATCCTTGACCGGCTTGCCGTCGACCGCGGTGATGACGTCGCCGGCCTCGATGCCGGCCTTCTTCGCCGGGCTGTCGGCTTGCGGCTCGGCGACCAGCGCGCCTTCCGCCTTCTTGAGGCCGAGGCTGTCGGCGATGTCCTGCGTCACCGGCTGGATCTGCACGCCGATCCAGCCGCGCGTGACCGAGCCATGCTCCTTGAGCTGGCCGATCACGCTCTTGACGGTGTCGGCGGGAATCGCGAAGGCGATGCCGACCGAGCCGCCCGACGGCGAGAAGATCGCGGTGTTGACGCCGATCACGTTGCCTTCGGTGTCGAAGGTCGGGCCGCCGGAATTGCCCTTGTTCACCGGCGCGTCGATCTGGATGAAGTCGTCATAGGCGCTGGCGCCGATGTCGCGGCCGCGCGCCGAGACGATGCCGGCGGTGACGGTGCCGCCGAGGCCGAACGGATTGCCGACCGCGATCACCCAGTCGCCGATGCGCGGCGACTTGTCGGACAGCTTCACGTAGGGGAACGGGCCGCCCTCGACCTTGATCAGCGCCAGATCGGTGCGCGGATCGGTGCCGATCACCTTGGCGTTGTGGATCTTGCCGTCGTCGGTGGTGACCTGAACGCTTTCGGCCTTCTCGACCACGTGGTTGTTGGTCACCGCATAGCCGTCGGCGGAAATGAAGAAGCCCGAGCCCTGGCCGGTGATGACGTTATGGCCGCGGCTCTCGCGGCATGCCTTGCGGGCCGTTCGGAATGTCGGGCATGCCGAAGCGGCGGAAGAATTCGCGCAAGCCCGGAGGAATCTTCGTTGTTGCCGAGGCCGGTGGTCTGCGATGCCGCCGTCGACCTTGACGCGGACCGACATCACCGCCGGCTTCACCTTCTCGACGATGTCGGCAAAGCCGACCGGCGCCTGCAGCTTGTGCGCCTGCTCGGTCAGATTTTGCGCCAGCGCAGCCGGATAGCCGCTCGACAGATTGAGGCCGGGGGCGACCACCAGCGCGGCGGCGCCGAGGCCGACGATGGTGGTGGCGAGGAGGATGGCGCGGCGGGCCGAAAGCACGCGCCGCTTCTTGGGGGGTGTGGGAGCGGGGGTGACGCTCGGGTTCATCATGAAATCTCCATCTCGAATTCGAGGGGCGCGCGTGCGCGCCGTTTCAAACCGGAAGATGGGGTGATGAGCCTTACAGCGTCCTGTCGGCGGGATTAAACTTTTGTAAGGTGGGGAAATTATTTATTCTGAAAATTCAATAGATTAAACAATGCTCAGTCGGCGCCGGGCTCGACCAAAGTCGCAATCCTGCGTTGCTCGGCGGCGGTCAAGCGCCGGCGCCTGCAAATCCGCGGTCTGGCGGCGGCGCGCCATGATCAATAAGCGCCACCATGCCGGCCAGCAGCGCCGCCGGCGGCAGCCCCCACAGCAACAACGTGTGCAATTCGAAGCGGCGGCTTGAGCAGCACGAACTCGCCGTAGCGCGCCACCAGAAAATCGAGCACCTGCTTGTCGCTGTCGCCCTTGCGTCAACCGCTCGCGCACCAGCAGCCGCAGATCGTGCGCGAGCGGCGCTCGGAATCGTCGATCGACTGGTTCTGGCAGACCATGCAGCGCAGTTCTTGCGACAGATGCGCGCGCGCGCGCTTCCAGCGCCGGATCTTTCAGCATCTCGTCGGGCGTGACCGCGAGCGCCGCGGCGGGCGCGGCCAGCGCGAGCAGCAATGCGATAAGCGCAAGCCGGCGCATCGCCCTACTCCGCCGGCTGCAGCGCCGGCTTTCGCCGCCGGCTTTTGCCGGCTTCGGCGCGCCGACGCGCAGCCGCCGGTCGGACAGCGACAGCGCGCCGCCCAACATCATCACCACCGCGCCGAGCCAGATCAGCAGCACCAGCGGCTTGTAATAGAGCCGGATCGCGATCGAGCCGTCGTTGTTGGTGTCGCCGAGCGACAGATAAAGCTGGCCGGCGCCGCGCGTCATCAGCGCCGCCTCGTTGGTCGTGGTCGCGCGCGCGGCAAAAGTGCGCTTCGACGGCTGCCATCGCGCCGATCGGCACGCCGCCCTCGCGCACCGTGAACTTCGCCACCAGTCGACGTGTAGTTCGGGCCCGGCCGCTGCATGAGGCCATCGAAGGTCAGCTCGTAGCCGGACAGCGACACGGTCTGCGCCGGCTTGAGCGCGACGATGCGCTCGGTGCCCCAGGTGCCGGCGCCGATGATGCCGAGCATCGACATCGCGATGCCGAAATGCGCCACCGCCGTGCCCCAGGTCGAGCGCGGCAGGCCGGCCGCGCGCTTGCGCACGGTCGCCAGCGGCAGGCGGAACAGACCGGTGCGCTCGACCAGATCGACCACCGCGCCCGCCATCACGAAGAACGCCAGCCCGACGCCGAACGGCGCCAGCACCGAAGCGCCGCCCTCGATCGCAAACGCCGCGGCGACCGCGACAAGTCCGACGCCGAACGCCGCCATCAGCCGCTGCGCCACGCCGAGCAGATCGCCGCGTTTCCAGGCCAGCAGCGGCCCGAACGGCATGGCGAACATCAGCGCCACGAACAGCGGCCCGAAGGTCAGATTGAAGAACGGCGCGCCGACCGAAATCTTCTCGCCGGTGAGCGCTTCCAGCGCCAGCGGATAAAGCGTGCCGACGAACACCGTCAGACAGGCGGTGGTGAGGAACAGATTGTTGAACACCAGCGCGCCCTCGCGCGAGATCGGCGCGAACAGCCCGCCCTGCTTGAGCATCGGCGCGCGCCAGGCGAACAGCGTCAGGCCGCCGCCGATGAACAGCACCAGAATGGCGAGGATGAAGACGCCGCGCGTCGGATCGTTGGCGAAGGCATGCACCGAGGTGAGCACGCCGGAGCGCACCAGGAAGGTGCCGATCAGCGACAGCGAGAAGGTGAGGATCGCCAGCAGGATGGTCCAGACCTTCAGCGCGTTGCGCTTTTCCATCACCACCGCGGAATGCAACAGCGCGGTGCCGGCGAGCCACGGCATCAGCGAGGCGTTCTCCACCGGGTCCCAGAACCAGAAGCCGCCCCAGCCGAGCGTGTAATAGGCCCAGTACGAGCCCATCGCGATGCCGACGGTCAGGCACATCCAGGCCGCCAGCGTCCACGGCCGCACCCAGCGCGCCCAGGCGGCGTCGATGCGGCCTTCGATCAGCGCGGCGATGGCGAAGGAAAACGCGATCGAGAAGCCGACATAGCCGAGATAGAGCAGCGGCGGATGGATGGCGAGGCCGAGGTCCTGCAGGATCGGATTGAGATCGCGGCCCTCGAACGGCGCCTGCGGCAGGCGCAGGAACGGATTCGAGGTGAGCAGGATGAACAGATAGAAGGCGCCGGCGATCCACGACTGCACCGCCAGCACGTGCGCCTTCAAGGTCGCCGGCAGATTGCCGCCGAACGGCCGCGACCAGCGCGCCGAACAGCGACAGGATCAGCACCCACAGCAGCATCGAGCCTTCGTGGTTGCCCCACACGCTGGTGAACTTGTAGATCAGCGGCATCATCGAATGGGAATTCTCGAACACGGTCGCGACCGAGAAGTCCGAGGTGACGTAGCAGGTCACCAGCGCGCGCGAACGACAGCGCGACGAAGCACGAATTGCATCAGCGCGGTCGACGATCGCCAGCCGCATCAGCGCGGCATCGCGCGTGCGCGCGCCGATCATCGGCGCCACCGACTGGATCAGGCCGAGCGCCAGCGCCAGCACCAGAGCATAATGACCGAGTTCGGGGATCATTGCGTCTTGCCTCCGGCGACTTGCCCGTTCTCTGCCAGCGGCCGGACTTCTTCAGCGCGTCGACCACTTCCTTCGGCATATAGCGCTCATCATGCTTGGCGAGCACGGTGTCCGCAACGAGCGTTCCGCCGGCTTCCAGCTTGCCCTCCGCCACCACGCCCTGCCCTTCGCGGAACAGGTCCGGCACGATGCCCTGATAGCGCACCGCGATGTCGCTCTTGCCGTCGGTCACCTCGAAGCGGATGCGCAGATTGTCGCCGCGCTGCACGCTGCCGTCCTTGACCAGCCCGCCGATGCGGATGCGGGTGCCGGGCGCGATGTGCTTTTCGGCGACGTCGGTCGGCGAATTGAAGAACACGATCGAGCCGCTTAAGCGCGTTGAGCACCAGCGCGGCGGCGATCGCCAGCACGCCGAGGCTGCGCGCCGATCAGATCAGCCGTCGCTGCTTGCGGGTCATTGCGCCTTATGGCTTGCTCGACGCGTCGAGCGCCAGACTTTCACGAGCCACGAGCTACTCGCGCATCGTATTGGCGATCACAGCTGGACGCAGCGTCCGCCGCTCAGCCAGCGCGTCCAACTGCCGTCCGGATTGCGGCAGGCGGTGCCGCGCGCGGTCTGCGGCCGGCCGTCGATATAGATGGTGTGGGTGTAAGAACGGCAATTGCGGCCGTCTTCCTGATAGGCCGGGCCCGGCACCACGGTGCCGTAGCGGCCGGAATCCGGATTTTGCCACGACACCGGCGCGCCGGACTGGCCGCGTTCGAGCGCGTCCATCTGTGCGGCATAGGCGCGCTGCTTGTCCTCGTCGTCGAGCGCGGCGCCGATGCGGTTGCCGATCAGGCCGCCGAGCAAGCCGCCGACCGCGGCGCCGCGCCAGCCGGTTGCCTGTGCCGCCGCCAGCGACCGCGGCGCCGAGCAGCGCGCCGGTCCCGGCGCCGAGCAACGTGCCGGTGTTCTCCTTCGGCCCCGGGCCCATCCCGTCCGGACTGCCGGCGCAGGCGGCGAGCGTAAGACCGATGACGACAACGGCGGCGAATTTGGATGCGGACATATCGACCCCCGGAAATCGATGCGATGGAATGCTCACGCGTCGGCAATATCAGTCTATCGAGACGGCAGGATTCGGGCAAAAGTCCGGCGGGCGTGGAACGTCGCGACTTTGCCAATGAATAGGCGCTAGGACCTACCCCGCCGGCAGCACCAGTTCGGCGCGCAGGCCGCCGAGCGGCGCGGTGCCGAGCTTGAGTTCGCCGCCGTAAAGCGCGGCCAGTTCGACCACGATCGACAGGCCGAGGCCCGAGCCCGGCTTGGTCTCGTCCAGCCGGCTGCCGCGTTGCGCGACCTGCTCGCGCTCCGACGGCGACAGCCCGCGGCCGTCGTCGTCGACGACGATGCGCAACACCTGGCGCGGCGCTCGCCGGATCGGGCCGCTCGCGCACCACCTCGATCGCCACCCGCGACGCCGCCCACTTGCAGGCATTGTCCACCAGATTGCCGATCATCTCCTCGAGATCGGGCCGCTCGCCGCGAAAGCGCGCCTCGTCGTCGGCATGCACCTCGATGGCGATGCCGCGGTCGTGGTGGATCTTCTCCATGGTGCGCGCCAGCGCGGTGACCACCGGCGCGACGTCGGTGACCGAGCCGACCACCGTCAGCCGCGCCGCCAGCCGCGCGCGCTCGAGATGGCGCGCCACCTGGTCGCGCATGATGTCGGCCTGCTCGCGCACCTTGTCGGCGAACGGATCGCCCGCGCGCGCCGCCGCCTCGTTCACCATCACCGACAGCGGCGTCTTCAGCGCATGCGCGAGATTGCCGACATGGGTGCGCGCGCGCTCGACGATTTCCTTGTTGGCGTCGATCAGCGCATTGGTCTCGCGCGCGAGCGGCGCGATCTCTTCGGGGAATTCTCCGGCCAGCCGCTCGGCGGTGCCGGAGCGGATGGCGGCGAGGCTGTCGGTGATGCGCTTGAGCGGCGCCAGGCCGAAGCGCACCTGGAACATGGTGGTGAGCAGCAGCACCGCGGCGAGAATCGAAAACGTGATGATCAGCGCCTGATCGAACGAGCGCATTTCGTCGGTGATCTCGGCGGCGTCGCCGGCGACCGCGACGAGATAATGTCCTTCGTCGCCGAGATCGATGTTGCGCTCGACCAGCCGCAGCCGCTGGTCCTCGGGGCCGGCCACATAGCCCTGGCGCGTGCCGTCGGGCCCGGCCGGCACGCCGCGATCCTGCAAATGCGGCAGCCCGGCGTCCCACAGCGAGCGCGAGGCGCGCACGTCGTGCTTGTCGGGATCGAGCCGCGTCACCTGCCAGTACCAGCCCGACAGCGGCAGCTCGAACAGCGGCTCGCCGAGCGATTGCGGAAATTTGTCGCCCGCCTCGTCCGGCGACGCGACGTCGGCGACCAGCGTGCGCAGATAGACGCCGAGCCGGCGGTCGAAGGCGCGCTCCACCGCCTGGCGGTAGATCGAGGACAGCACGATGCCGGTGATGAGCGAGGATGACCACCGCCCAGGCGGTGGCCGAGACGAACAGGCGCAGCGCGAGGGAGTTGGCGCGCATCGGTGTCACGTGCCGGGCGCGGCAAGCAGATAGCCGAGGCCGCGCACGGTCTGGATGATCTCGACGCCGAGTTTCTTGCGGATGCGGCCGACGAACACTTCGATGGTGTTGCTGTCGCGGTCGAAGTCCTGGTCGTAGAGATGCTCGACCAGTTCGGTGCGCGAGACCACGCGCCCGGTGTGATGCATCAGATAGGCGAGCAGCCGGTATTCGTGGCTGGTGAGCTTGATCGGATTGCCGTCGACCGCGACGCGTCCGGTGCGCGAATCGAGCCGCACCGGCCCGCACACGAACTCGCTCTTGGCGTGGCCGACCGAGCGGCGCAGCAGCGCGCGCACGCGCGCCAGCACTTCCTCGAGATGAAAGGGCTTGGCGACGTAATCGTCGGCGCCGGCGTCGAAGCCCTGCACCTTGTCGCTCCAGCGGTCGCGCGCGGTGAGCATCAGCACCGGCATGGCGCGCCCGGTGCGCCGCCAGGATTCCAGCACCGAAATGCCGTCCATCTTGGGCAGGCCGATATCGAGGATGACCGCGTCGTAGGGCTCGGTCTCGCCCAGATAATGGCCCTCCTCGCCGTCGAAGGCGCGATCGACGACATAGCCGGCGTCGGTCAGCGCGGTCGTGAGCTGGCGGTTGAGATCGGGGTCGTCCTCGACGACGAGCAGGCGCAAGGCTGTTCTCTCTGTCAGCGCCCGTTGATAACCTCGCCATTCGCGGCGTCAACGGTTTCGCTGATCACTCTGCCACTGCGCCCCAGCAGAGTCAGCACATAGACGAGCTTGTCGCCATGATGGCAAAGCCGGGCGCGCACCAATTCGGCGTGGTGGCCCTTTTCGCGCCGGTTTCGGATCGCTTTGGCGAGCGGAATGGCCTTCTGCTCGGCGACCGCGGCACGCTGTTCGGCCTTGGTCAGGCAGACGTGGTCCGGCGGCGTGGCGGCCAAAGCAGGCGCGGCCGTAAAGCCGAGCACCAAGCAGCCGAGCACCAAGACGGCGGGGAACATTCGGGAGACCGGCATGGGTGGGGTCGAAGCGCATGATCCCAAAAAGTGGGAACCGGTTTTTGGATAAGATCATGCGCCAAGGTAAGCGCGCGCCGGTGAACGCGGGCTGAACGCGAAGGTTCAGCTTTCGAAGCCTGTAAACGTTGCGTAATTATCGAGCGGCTCGCGCGGCGAGCGCCAGCAATTGATGGGGGCGGCTTCGTCGGCATGCCGCCACTTGGCGAGTTCGTCGCACCACGCGGCGCTGAACTGGGGACCGCGCAAACTCTCGGGGTTCTCCGCCGAGAATACCTGCGCCACCGCGCCGCTTTCCCACTCGATGCGTTGGCGCGTCGGAATCCATTGCGGCCGCTCTTCAGCGGCGATGCACGGCCAGAAGCCCGGAGACGCCCTCCACCATCACCTCGCGCGCCTCGTGCTCGGTTTCCCCGACCAGCGCGATGCGCGCCGCGGGATCGGCAAGCGCGAGCTGGCGCACCCATTCGGCGCCGGCGCGGGTCTTGCCGGAGCCGCGGCCGCCGAGGATGAGCCAGGTGGTCCAGGGTTCGCCGCTGTTGGCGCGTTCGGGCGGGCGCTGATGCTTGTGCGACAGCGAGCCGAAATCGGCGCCAACCGCTTCAGCCCAGTTCGGCCTCAGGGTCACCAGAAAGTCGGCCAGCGCCGTTTTGTCGTGCTTAGATAAATCCGCGTATGCGCCGTGCAAGTTCGTTGCGGAATTCGTCGATGTCGCGGGGAACGGGGTCGTCGTCGGTTTCATCGGTCGGCGTCTCTGGCTGCGGCTCATTCAGTGCGGAGATTTCGCGCAGCGTGCGCGAAATGCTAGCGAGCGCCCGCGCCCCGTGCTCGGCCTCGATTTGATCGGCAGGCGTCACTTTCTCCAGAATGCGCTCGATCGCGTCCATTTCGCGTTCGACCACGCTCTGCATGCGCAGCGCCAGCGCCATGCGTTGCTGCAGCGTTACCGGATCGTTGATGGTGACGATCTCCGCGCGCGGCTGCTCGGCGGCCTCCGCTGTGATCCCCAGGACCGCACTGCCGCTCAGCGCGCGGGCAAATTGAAACGCGCCAGTCCGGGCGCGGCGCCCGCGCCAGCCGCCTTCGCGCACGCGCTTATAGAAGTTCGACCGTGACAACCCGACCATGCCGGCTATGTCGGCGACCGGCGCCAGCGTCTGCTCATAGAGGCGTTTGGCCTCGGCGAGACGTTCCGGCGTTATCTCCTTCCTCGCGACCATACGTAATCTCCTGGAAAAACGAATGGAATTGCCGTGCTTGCGAGCGCGCATGAAAAAGGCCGCCGGGATACGGCGGCCTTTGCAACGCGCGATGATGCGGCAGTTAGTTTGCTTTACCCTCGATGGCGAAGCGGCGGAACGTCGCGTATTTCTGGCCGATCTTGAGCGCCGCCTGATAGTCTGCGCCGTTATACCAGGCCTTGAGCTGATCCATGCTGTCCCATGCCTGAATGACGAAACGCTTGGGCGGCGTGCCGCTGATCGGCGTAATGGGGCTGGCGCCGGCGCCGGCCGCGCCACCAATTGCGACGAAGCGCGCGCCGGCCGCCTTGATGGTGGCCTGCGCCTTCGGCGCGAATTCTTTGCCGTAAGCGTCAGGGTTGGTCACGTCGATTTCGGTAACGAGATAAATCGGCGGTTTGCCTTGCGCGTGCAAGCCGCTGACCGCCGCGGCGCCCAGCGCTGCACCGGCGAGCATAGCTAGCCCAAGTCCAAAATATTTCTTCATGGTGTTCCCCTGATGGCGTGTCGTTCATTCGACAAGCGGGGGTATTTTATCGTCGGTGCAAGTTTCCGGCTAGCGCCATGCGGTCGGGTAACGACGGTATAACGGCCGCGTAAAGGCCGCCCTCAGTGGAACGACACCGCCGCGATCACGATCATCAGCAGGATGGCGCCGACCAGACTCGCCACCAGCACACCGCGCACATGATGGCCGGTGACGCCGGCGCGCGCGTCGTCTGTGGTCTCGGTGATGGGTTTTTCGTCGCGCGGCATTGTCTCTGGCAGCCTCTTGCTTTGCCGGTATCCCGATAACGCCGCCGGCGCGGCGGCGTTCCGGCGCCGAACGCAACTGTAGAGCGTGCGCCATTTCTAGCAAGGCTGCGTCACGCTGTGGTAGTGGGTCAGTTTGAACGCAGTTAAGACTTCCTTCGCGATTATATACTTTACAACGGACACACAAAGTGTTGTGTCGTGAGGGCGTGCGATGAGTAAGTCCTCAAAGCGCGCTGGCGCGCCCGTTCGGATTCATGGGGCATGGGAATTTAATGGAGTACAAATAACGGATGCGATGAGTGTCGCTGGTGCGGAAAGGCTTAAACAGCTCAAGGCTATTGATGTGGATTTATTTTACGTGGCTCAGAGGTCTTTTGGGCAATGCGGGATGCTCAAAATCATCAGGCGCGGGGATAGCGCCATTTTCGGCAAGAGCCATCTTGTTATAATACTGGCCACGTTTTCGGAGATAGTCCCAAAGACTAAGAACAAAATTAAATCCAGCGTGCATTTCGTCCGCGGTTCTGTGTAAGTCGCCCTCTTCTAGTTGAAACTCCAATACTTTTTCCGGGTTTCTTCTCGCTATTTTTTCTAGCGCTAAAATGTCACCGAGCGGCATAATAAGGCGCGAGTGCAGAAGATTGTGACGGTTTTCCGCGCATGTTGAAAAATGTCGGAGCATAAATTCAATTTCATTGCTGAGAATACGGTCGTCCTTCTGGCCTGCACCCGGTTCCGAAGACACCAAGTTAGGTGTTTTAATGGAACCGGAGGTGGGTCATGGAGCGGCGGAAGTTTACGCGAGAGTTCAAGCTTGAGGCTGTGCGGCTGATCAAGGAACGCGGCGTCTCGTTTGCGCAGGCGTCGCAAGACCTGAGTGTGCACCAGTCGCAACTGCGCAGCTGGGTGAAGGCGTTTGCGGACGATCCGCAGCATGCCTTTCCCGGTCAGGGCCAGATGAAGCCCGAACAGGCCGAGATCGCGCGGCTCAAGCGCGAGGTGACCAAGCTCAAGGCCGAACGGGACATCCTAAAAAAAGCCGCGGCCTACTTCGCGAAGGAATCGACGTGAAGTTCGCCTTCATTGCGAAGCACCGGGGGATCTGGCCGGCGGGATGGTTGTGCGGGGCGCTCGGTGTCTCGCGGGGTGGCTTCTATGCCTGGCTGACACGACCGCGCAGTCAGCGCAGCCGGAGCGATGAAGAGCTTGGCGCGAAGGTTCGCGCGAGCTTCCTCGCGAGCGACCGGACCTATGGCGCCAGGCGGGTATGGCACGACCTGCTGGCTGAAGGGGTGTCGTGCGGATTGCATCGGATCGAGCGATTGATGCGGCTACAGGCTCTCAGAGCGCGTCCGCGACGGCGTCGCCTGCCGCCCGATCTGGGTGAGCGGCAGGCCGCCGCCGTCGCTCCCAATGTGCTCGACCGCAGCTTCGAAGCGCCCGCTCCCAACCGCAAATGGATCGCCGACTTCACCTATGTCTGGACGGCGGAAGGCTGGCTCTATGTGGCGGCCGTCGTCGATCTGTTCTCTCGGCGCGTGGTCGGCTGGTCGATGAGCGCAGCGATGACGGCACAGCTCGTCACCGATGCTCTGGTGATGGCGATCTGGCGCAGAGGCAAGCCCGATGCGTTGCTGCATCACTCCGATCGCGGCAGCCAGTACACCAGCGAGCAGTTCCAGCGGCTGATGGCCGATCACGGCGTCATCTGCTCGATGAGCCGCTCGGGCAACGTCTGGGACAATGCGGCGATGGAGAGCTTCTTCTCGTCGCTGAAGACCGAACGCACAGCGCGCAAAATCTACCGAACGCGGGATGAGGCCAAGGCCGACGTGTTCGACTACATCGAACGCTTCTACAATCCGAAACGCCGGCACTCGACGATCGGCTATATGAGCCCATGGAGTTCGAGAGGCAGGCGGGATTAGCTTAGGCGGGTGTCAACCAAACCGGGTGCAGGCCATTCGTCAACAATCGAATGAGGCGCGATCTGTCTTCATTGTTCAATTTGTCAAAAATGAACTGGGCAACATCTTTTAGAAAATGCTCTTCAAGAAAGATGATGAGCGAGTATTCATAGAGGTTGAAATTCAAGGAAATGACGCCTAATGCGTAAAGATGGTCCTTTGGGCCAGTTGGATAGTTTGGCCACACGTAATTGGATTTAGCCATGCCCAAGTCCCCCGATCTAGGCGCAGCAAAGCGTATCATGGCCGCAGTGCTAAAACTGCCGCCAAAACAACATTCGGAGATGAAAGTAGGCAAGCCCGCTAAGTCGTTACGAAAGCGAAAGTCTAAAAAGAATTAGTAGTAATGCCTATCGCCGTGAGCAGAGACACCCGTAAGGCTGCCCAGAAGCCAAGCACGGGCCTGAGCACGTACTTCCTGAATACGTCTGACAACTACATGTATTCTGGGCTGTTTTTTGACGTTTAATTGGGCTGTAATTTTTTTCAGCCGCCAAACCCGCACTCGATGCCAATAACGTAAGCCAAACGATTATTAGATATTTCATAGCGTCCTCCTCCATATCAATGAGCTATTCTCGCGCCTGCTAAAGCCGCGTCAATAGGGGGGAAGGCAACAATGGATGCGCATGAGCTAAAACGCGAAATGCGTCTAACCGCAATCGAATATTTGTTGTGTGATCTATGGTCTAAATATTACGGACTCATCGGAGCCACACGCGAGCAAATAGAGACGGCACATATGAAAGCAATTGATAGGTTAAAAACAGAAACTTTTTCAGGGCTTGACGCGGCGTCAAGCGATCTGGCTGCTTCGGAACTTGAAGATGCCGTAACCGGGCTTCTAGCGATGCAACAAGAGATGCTGGGATTTTTGAAAGCAAAATAAGATCATCAGACGGTACGGGCATTGGCGCGCTCCATCAATCGTGCTAACAGGGTTAGCTCGTGATGCGGGCCACGTATTACGAATAGACGCGGTTGCAGCCGCGCCCATCAACTTCATAATAGCAAATCAAGCCATCCGCTTCCAGCGGTGGCGCTTGCGTTTCCATCGCAAGAAACGTTTAGCTTGATAGCTGAAATCCGGCTTAGTGAGGTAGACGATACGTGAGGCGCTTGCCTTCGATGCCTTTGGCAATCTTAGCAACGCGCGTTCCGCGTCAGTCCACGCCAAGTGCGGTGCGGTTATTATAGCGGAAATCAAATTCAGCGAGATAACGGTGCAAGTGTTTTTCGCTGCAGTGCTGGTAGATGCCTTTCATGCCACGTTTGAAGATCGAGAACACGCCTTCAACCGTGTTGGTGTGTACGTCGCCGCGCACGTATTCCTTATGCGAGTGCGTAACGGTTTCATGGGCCTTAAATTCCGCGCCCGGAGAAATTGTAGAGGCGGCTTTCATCGGTGTGTAAGCGCGAACTTGCGGTCTGATATTTTCAAGTACGATAGCCGTCACGGATTGGCCGTCTGCGGTAGCCGGATGAAACGAGCGCACGCGCCCACCGCGTTCGACTAACGCGACCACGGCGCGCTTGCCACCGGGGCCGGACTTGCCGCCCTTCGTATAGGGACGGCCCTTGCGCTGCTTAGACGGCTTCCGTTCCTCTACTGTGCCCAAATAGGTTTCGTCGGCTTCCACAACTTTACCTTTGCCGCCGAGCGGATCAAAACCCGGCACATTATCGTCGCTCATGGCTTCGCGAATGCGATGGCAGAGAAACCAAGCTGACTTGTAGGTCACGCCTAACATTCGGTGCATCTGGTGGGCGCTCATGCCCTTCTTGCTCGATCCCATGAGGTGCATAGCGAGCAACCATTTTGCGAGTGGGATTTTGGACCGCTCCATGACCGTGCCGACCGTGGCAGTGAATTGGTCGTTGCAGGCTGCGCAATAGTACAAGCCGGGGCGGACGAGCCTTGCCCTGAGCCTTGGCAATGCCTTCTACGCTGCCGCAATGCGGGCAAACGGGACCATTCGGCCACCGCATTGCCTCAAGCGCCTCGCGGGCTTTATTTTCATCATTGAAGATCGGGTTCTGTAAATCGGCGGACATGGCTTGCTCCTGTGAGCAAAACCCTAGCCCTTGGGCCTTCCGTTGTCAAGTATATAATCGCGTTGAGAATTGTCCGCTGATGCAGTGCCTTAGCGCGGCGCCTCGGAATGGCAGGCGCGCTGGCCGTCCTGCCAAATCCAGCCGCACGGCGTGCAACCGGCCAGGGCCACGCCAAGAACGATGACACACAGAACCGCCGCTAAACGCATGGCTCTAATCTAGCCTATGAGCAGCGCCTGCGCGAGCCGGCCGATGGAACTTTCGCGCAACCGATCGCGTTGATAGGCTAGTTTGGGGCAAGAGGAATGCGCCAAAGGCGCGAGGAAGCGACCGGGACGCGTATGTCAGTAGACGCACGGATGAGCGACATGTCGTCGCGCGTGCGCAATTTTGCGTGGGCGGAAACCCCGCTCGGGCCGCGCGAGCGCTGGTCCTCCGCCCTCTCCCTGAGCGTCGATCTGGTGCTGGCTTCCGGCTTCCCCATGGCGGTGCGCTGGGGTCCCGAACAGGTGATCATCTACAACGACGCCTACGCCGCCATGCTGGGCGCGCGTCATCCGGCATCGCTCGGCAAGCCGCTATGCGAAGTCTGGCCGGAAATTTTCGACGAGCTCGGCTCGCTCAGCAAAGACATCCTCGACGGCACCCGCGCTAATTTCTTCGCCGAAGACCATCCCTGGACGGTGCAACGCCGCGGCGTGCCGGAACAGGCTTATTTCACCGTCAGCTACAGCCCCCTGCCCGATCCGCAAGCGCCGAACGGCATCGGCGGCATCCTGGTCACGGTGGTGGAAACCACCGAGCGCGTGCGCGACGAACAGGCGCTGCGCGTTCTGACCGACCGGCTCGAGAGCGAGATTGCGCAGCGCACACGCGAGCGCGACCGCATCTGGGCGGTGTCGGAGGATCTGCTTGGCGTCTCGAATTTCGACGGCTACTTCACCAGCGTCAATCCGGCCTGGACCGCCCTGCTCGGCTGGAGCGAAGACGATATCAAGGCGTTGCATGTCAGCCAGTTGCGCCACCCTGACGACGCGCCGGCGGCGACGCTGCGCGCAAGCGGCTGGCGCAGGGCGCGCCGAACATGCGCATGGAGAATCGCTTTCGTCACCGCGACGGCTCCTGGCGCTGGGTCTCCTGGAACCTGAGCGTCGACGACGGCGTGATCTACGTGTCGGGCCGCAATATCACGGCCCAAAAGCAATCGGCGGCGGCGCTGCACGAAAGCGAACGTCAGTTCGGCTCGCTGGTCGGCGGCGTCCTCGACTACGCGCTCATCATGCTCAATCCAGACGGCACCGTGGCGAGCTGGAATGCCGGCGCCGAGCGCATCAAGGGATATGCCGCGCACGAAATCATCGGCCGCCATTTCTCGCAGTTCTACACCGAGGAAGACCGCGCCAACGGCGTGCCCGACCGCGCGATCGAAACCGCGCGCTTGACCGGAAAGTTCGAAGTCGAGGCCAAGCGCCTGCGCAAGGACGGCACGCTGTTCTGGGCCAACGTCGTGATCGACGCCGTCCACGATTCCGACGGCAGGCTGATCGGTTTTGCCAAGATCACGCGCGACATCACCGAGTGGCGCAACACCCAGGAAGCACTGACGCGCGCGCAGGCGCAGCTCGCGCAGGCGCAGAAAATGGAAGCGCTCGGCCAGTTGACCGGCGGGGTGGCGCACGACTTCAACAATCTGCTGATGATCGTCACCGGCCAGGTGCAAATGCTGCTGCGCCGGATGTCCGATCCGAAAAACGTGCGCGCGCTCGAAGCCATCGGGGCCGCCGCTTCGCGCGGCGAGGCGCTGACGCAGCAATTGCTGACGTTCGCGCGCCGCCAGGCGCTCAACCCGCGCACCGTCGATCCCGCAAAGACCATCACGGCGTTCGAAGACATGCTGGCAAGCTCGGTGCAGGGCAATGTCGAACTGCATGTTGGCGTTTCACCGGAGGTCTGGCCGATCTCGGTCGACATATCCGAGTTCGAATTGGCGCTGGTTAACCTGGTGGTCAACGCGCGCGACGCCATGCCCGAGGGCGGCCAGATCACGGTATCGGCCGCCAATGTCACGCTCGGCGGCGGCGAAACGCCCGAAAAGCTGAGCGGCGACTTCGTCGCGGTCACCGTCGCCGATACCGGCGGTGGCATCGCACCCGAGGTCATCGCCAGGATCTTCGAGCCGTTCTTCACCACCAAGGACGTGGGCAAGGGCACGGGGCTCGGCCTGTCGCAGGTCTACGGTTTCGCGCAGCAATCAGGCGGCGCGGTCGCGGTCGACAGCGCGATGGGCCGCGGCACCGAGTTGACGATCTATCTGCCGCGCAGCCGCGAGCCGCTCGACACCTTGGCGACACCCGAACCCGAGGTGCAGAGCGGGAAAGGCGAAACGATCCTGGTGGTGGAGGATAATATCGAGGTGAAGACGGTCGCCATCGCGCTGCTCGAGCAGCTGCGCTACCGCACCATCGCGGTCGATACCGCGCCCGCCGCGCTCAAGACGCTGGCGTCCGGACAGCCCATCGACCTGGTATTTACCGACGTCATGCTGCCCGGCGATATCGACGGCCTGATGCTGGCGCAAACGATCCGCGCCAAATATCCCGACATTCCGGTGCTGCTGACCAGTGGCTACGCCAAGGCGCTCAGCGCCCGCCACGGGCTGCCGATCCTGCGCAAGCCGTACCAGATGTCCGCGCTCGGCGAGGCTATACGCGAAGGGCTCGGCAGCCGGGAGCAGGCGCCCAAGGTCCAACCGGCGCTTTAGCGCTAATCGGTGATCTGTTCGACCAGCTCGACGATGCGCCGGCGCAGCTTGCTGTTTTTGATCTTCACGAACGCCTTGGTCAGCGCCAGCCCGTCCGAAGTGGCGAGGAAGTTTGCCACATAAGCGGGCGATGGCGCCTCGCCCATGCCGGAGCCGTGATGCCCCGACGGCTTGGGCGCGCCCTCGAAGAAAAACGACACCGGCACCTGCAGGATGCTGGCAATGTGCGACAGGCGGCTGGCGCCGATGCGGTTGGTGCCCTTTTCATATTTTTGCACCTGCTGGAAGGTCAGGCCGAGTCCGTCGCCGAGCTTTTCTTGGCTCATTGACAGCATCATCCGCCGCATGCGGACGCGTGCGCCAACGTGGGTATCGGTCGGTTCTGGTATTTTTTTGCCATTTGTTTGGGATCGATCAGGTTGGGCCAAGACGGCAGGATGATGGTTTGGTTTCAGACCAGTGGGAACCTTCTATGCTCTTTTGACTCAACTCTCGATTACCGCTGCAAAACCCGCGGAACGGGGGACGCGACGAAAACGGCTTAAAGCCAGGATTTGTCTCTGACCTTTAGGTTGTCTTGGTATATTCACCACAGCAATGATCTGTCATTAAGGCGGAATTGCTGTTTTATAAGATTGTATCTAATGATGAAAATTAGCCCATTTGGCCATTTTCATCCGCATCGTTCAGCGGCGGTCGCAGCGGCCCCGGCACCCTTGGTCTTCATGTCACAGGCGGGATGCTTATATTCGGTTCAAACTTAAACCGAGTGGCTGCGCCGGGCAAGTTGCCGGCGTAAGTCCCGATGAAAAGGTAGAAGCGTCATGTCGATCCGTCCCGTCAAGAGCATCGTGCAATCCAAGCCGACCATTGAGGGCGCCGGCGTCAAGCTGCGCCGCGCCTTCGGTTTCGGCGACACGGCGGAGACCGATCCTTTTCTGCTGCTCGACGATTTCCGCAACGACAGGCCGCAGGACTATCTCGCCGGTTTCCCGTGGCATCCGCATCGCGGCATCGAGACCGTGACCTATATTCTCGAAGGCACAGTCGAACATCGCGACAGTCTCGGCAGCCATGGCACCCTGGGCAAAGGCGACGTGCAATGGATGACCGCCGGCCGCGGCATCATGCATCAGGAAATGCCGCAGGGTGACGCGCAAGGCCGCATGCACGGCTTTCAGCTCTGGGCGAACCTGCCCTCCTCGCTCAAGATGACGGCGCCGCGCTACCAGGACGTCACCGGCTCAGCGATCCCCGAGATCATCGACGACGACGGCACGCGCGTGCGCGTGGTCTGCGGCGACTTCTGGGGCCAGAAGGGCCCGGTCGAAGGCGTCGCCGCCGATCCACGCTATCTCGATATTTTCGTGCCGGCCGGAAAACGCAAGACTTTCAAGGTCGAGATCGAACGCCACGCCTTCGCCTATGTGTTCGAAGGCTCGGGCCGCTTCGCCTATGCCTCCAAGCCATTCGGCGTGCTGACCGAAAAGCAGGTCGGCGGCGAGGAAATCCTGTTCCGCGAGCCGGTCGGCGACCGCTCGCTGGTGCTGTTCGACAGTGGCGATGAAGTCAGCGTGCAGGCCGGCGATCAGGGCATCCGCTTTTTGCTGGTGTCGGGCAAGCCGATCGAGGAGCCGGTCGCCTGGCACGGGCCGATCGTCATGAACACGCAGGCCGAACTGCAACAAGCGGTCAGCGAGCTGCGCGCTGGGACGTTCATCAAGAAGAACTAGGCCGCCGGGCGCGCCACTAGCGCGGCCGCTGAGAATTGATCGTCTTGATATCCTTGATCTGATAAAAGGCGCGATGCCCGCATTTCGGGCATTGCGCCGAAAATTCCTCGGACACCTGGGCGGCGTCTTTCAGAATAATTGGCGCCTTGCACCGGACGCAAATGACACCCGTGCTTGGTTGGTCGTTCGCCATCGCCGGCTTCCCCCACGAAAGCCGTCACCCCCGCCGCGTATAGGCGCGCGAGGGATCGATGTCCTGTAAATTTTACGTACAAAACGCGGCTATTGGCTCGGCGGCGCGATTGTCGCATATGCTGGCCGGCCACCGAGGAAACCGCATGTTGCGCATTTATGGCATCGCCCGCACCCGCGCCTTCCGCGCGCTTTGGATCGCGATGGAGCTGGGTCTCGACTACGAGCATCTACCGATCGAGATCGGCGACGCCGGGGCGCGTGCGCCGGAATTCCTCAAGCTCAATCCGAACGGGCGCCTGCCCTTTATCGACGACGACGGGTTCGTGCTCTACGAATCGCTGGCGATCACGCTCTACCTCGCCAAGAAGCACTCCAACGGCAAACTCTATCCCACCGCGCTGGAAGACGAAGCGCGCGCCTGGCAATGGCTGCGCTCACCGAGGTCGATCGCGGCGTCAATATCTGGTCGCTTCACGCCGTGCGCCTGCCGGAAGTCGACCGGGATCCCGCAAAACGCGACGAGGCGCTCAAGGTAATCGCAGCGCCCTTCAGGGTGCTGGACACCGCGCTGGCGCAGCAACCTTATCTGCTCGGCAATGAATTCACGGTGGCCGATCTTAATGTCGTCGCCGTCATCAGCCGCGCCATCGACATGGATCTGTCGGCCTGGCCGACCCTCAAGGACTGGTTGACGCGTTGCCTCGACCGCCCGGCCGCGCGCCGCGCGCTCGCGCTCAAAAGCAAGGCCGATGCGGAAACGCCGGCCGATGTGACGCGGCGCATCGCCAAAATCAATCGGCTTTGAAGTCGACGCTAGCGCGTGCAGGTCACGCGCTCGATCTCGCAATCCTTGCCATTGTTCGCGGCGCAGACGGCAAACGCCTGGCCTTCGATGAGCGTGTCGCCCAACTTGATATTACTCCGCCGCGATGGGCGTCGCCGGCGCCTGCGGCGCCTCGGCCACCGCCGACGCTGGACCTTTCAGCACGCGCTCTTCCATCGAAATCAAGAACGCCATGCCGAAGGCGACCACCAGCGCGCAGGCCATGAACACGAAGCGGAACGCGAAGCTCAGTTCATGCGCCGACGCCGCGCGCGCCAGCATTTCGACCGACATGCCGGCGACGCCGCCCAGTCCGCCAAGCACGATCGCGCCCAGCACCGCCACCACCAGCGCCGAAAACAGCGAGCGGAAGAAATTGGCGGCGCCGGTCGCCACGCCCATCTGATGCTGCGTCACCGCGTTCTGCATGCACACCGTCGAAATCGGAAACAGCGTGCCGAGACCGGAGCCGATCACGAACAGCAGCGCCAACACCAATGCGGTCGGCATCGCAGCCGGCCAGATCGCCAGCGCCGCCAGCGACAGGATCGTGAGCATCAGCCCGATCAGCGGCATGCGCTTGTAATGCGCGACATGCATCATCAGCCGGCCGGTGATGGTGGAAAACAACACGGTCGCGCCCATCAGCGGGATCAGCGCCAGGCCCGACTGGCTGGCCGATAGATGCAGCACCACCTCGAAATAAAGCGGCACGAAAATCGTCATGCCGACGAGCGTCGCCATGGCGCAGGAACCGGCGAGCGCCGCGCAGCGCACCACCGGATTGCCGAGCACGGCGAGCGGCAGAAACGGCTCCGCCGTCTTCACCAGCCGCCAGGCGAACAGGCCCCACAGGATCGCGGACGCAAGCAAGAGCGCGCCGAACTGCGATGAGATCCAGTCGAAGCGCCGCCCGCCCCACGACAGCGCCAGCAGCAGCGCGACCGCCGCCAGCATCATCAGCAGCGCGCCGATGACGTCGAGCCTGTGCTTGCGCGGCACGTAAGGAACGCGCTTCAAGACGTTCGAAGTCATGCCGAGCGCGGCCAGCCCGAGCGGCAGGTTGATCCAGAAAATCAGCGACCAGTCGAGATGCTCGGTCAAGAAACCGCCGAGCACCGGCCCGCCGATCGAGGACAGCGCAAACACCGCGCCGATATAGCCCTGGTAGCGGCCGCGCTCGCGCGGCGAAACGATGTCGGCGATGATGGTCTGCGCCAGCGCCATCAGCCCGCCGCCGCCCAGCCCCTGCACCGCGCGCGCCAACACCAGCGCGGTCATGCTCGGCGCCAGCGCGCAGGCGAGCGAGCCGGCGACGAAAATGACGATGGCGATCAGCATCATCACGCGCCGGCCGTGAATGTCGGACAATTTGCCGTAGAGCGGCGTCACCGCGGTGGCGGTGAGCAGATAGGCGGTCACCACCCAGGACAGGTCGCCGAGATTGTCGAAATGCCGGCCGATAGTCGGCAGCGCGGTGGCGACGATGGTCTGGTCGAGCGCGCCCAGAAACATCGCCAGCATGATGCCGAGCACGACGGCGCGGATTTCCGGATGCGTCAGCGCGTGCGGGTGGCTCTTGTGGGCGTGGACGTTCATCGCGAGGTAGATGCCGTGCGGGCGGTAAAAGCGCAATGGCGGCGGGCGCGGGGGTGCTATGTTCTCCCTGATGTCACACCCTGCGAACCTGCCCGTCATACGCCGCGGAACCTGGACGGCCTGCGCCGCGCTCGCCGCCATGCTCCTTCCCTTAGCGGCTGTCGCCGGCTCGCTGCCGCCGGGCTTCGTCTATCTGCGCGATATCGCTCCCGATATCGTCCAGGACATGCGTTATGCGGGCGCCGACAATTTTACCGGCCATCCGCTGCCCGGCTATGGCGCGGGTGAATGCATACTAAAGCGCGAGGTGGCGCAGGCGCTGGCCAAAGTGCAGGCCGACCTCGCCAAACAATCGCTCGGCTTGAAAGTTTACGACTGCTACCGCCCGGCCCGCGCGGTCTTAGCCTTTGCGCGCTGGGCGCGGCAAAGCGAGGACGGCGCGACCAAGCGGTTTTATCCGGCGCTGGAGAAGCGCAGGCTATTCGACGGCTACATCGCCGCGCACTCGGCGCATTCGACCGGCAACGCGGTCGACCTCACGCTCATTTCGTTGAGCAGTCCGGAACCAACCACCGGTCATTCCCGCGAAAGCGGGAATCCAGAGCCACAAATTCAAGCGTCGAACGTTATCCCTGGGTCCCCGCTTGCGCGGGGACGAACGGTGAATGAGGCAAACGCCGCGCCCTGCACCGCGCCGACCGATCAACGCGAGCCCGACAATGCGCTCGACATGGGCACCGGCTTCGACTGCCTCGATCCCAAGAGTTCCGCTTTCGCCAGCACGACCACGTCCGAGCAGAACCACCGGCGCGTCGTGCTGCTCGAGGCCATGCGCAAGCGCGGCTTCCACGATTATGTCCGCGAATGGTGGCACTTCTCTTTCGGCGCGCGCGGGCCGGCGTATGATTTTGCGATCGGGCCGCGCTGATTTTTTATCATCGCCGGGCTTGACCCGGCGGTCCATGATGGATTCCAGCGCGGGGAAGCGCTTCATGGATGCCCGGGTCAAGGCCCGGGCATGACGGAGGTTGGTTGCTCCGCCGCCAGCGCTTGCATCTGCGCCAGCGCCATCTCGACCACGCGCACCAGAACGTCCTCGATGCGGTCGTCAAACGGCCCCGGCGGGCCCTTGCCCCTGCCTTGGTGGAATTCGCGCAGGTTCCTCAAGGCGGCATGGTTGCATTCGATCGCGCGGATGAGCGCGTCGCACCGCCGTTCCGCCTCGACCTGTGCCTGCGCCTCGCGCGACAGGCTCTCGGCCGCGCCGCAGGCGGCGGCGGGCCGTCGCGTCAAGGTGGCGACCGCGAGCGGAATCTTTGTGAGTTTGCCTTTTGTTTTTATGAACTAACCTTACGAATTGCGCCCCCTTCAGCCGCTTCCCCGACCAACTGACCCGCCTTCGCCAAAGCTTCGGCGGGCGAGGTCAGTCCCCCTCAGCGCATACGTCGTTTTGGCGCCCGGGCGGCCTTCGGTATTTTGCCCGGCCAACTCACAATAAAATCCTCCAGCCGCTCGTCCGGCACGTCCTGCTCGCTCGCGGAAACCCGCCCGCGCACCGAGACGCCGGCTTCGTGCACCGTGTCAGGGCTCCCGGAAATGAGCGGGTGCCACCAGTATAAATCCCGCCCCTCGGCCACTAGCCGGTAGCCGCAGGTCGGCGGCAGCCAGGAGAGCCTGCGCACATTGCGCGGGGTCAGCCGCACGCAGTCCTTCACCTTGGCCTGGCGGTGGGCGTAATCGGTGCAGCGGCAGGTCTCGCCGTCCAGGAGCTTGCAGCCAACGTCGGTGAACACCGTGCGGTTGGTGTCCTCGTCGATCAGCTTATTGAGGCAGCAGCGGCCGCAGCCGTCGCACAGGCTCTCCCATTCGCGCGGGCTCATCTCGCCCAAGGTCTTGGTGCGCCAGAAGGGGGCCGGCTGATCGGGCATTGGCCTCTTTCTTCACCTCCCCCTTGTGGGGAGGTCGGACCGCGTAAGCGGTCCGTGTGGGGGTCGACGTTTCGAGTTGTTCAATACCCCCTTATACCCCCCACCCCAACCCTCCCCCACAAGGGGGGAGGGAGTAGAAGGAACCGGCCATTTTTCACCGCAATTGGCCTCCATCTTGCCGGCGATTCAGTGGCCCGGCGGATTGGCCCCCGCAGCGCCGATCGGGTAAAATCGGGCCCCGGCGGGTTTCCCCCGCCCGACGATAGCGAGACCCCTTGCGCGACCTGTTCCCCGCCGATTGGAAGCCGAAAATCAAGAAGCTGATGCTGGCTTTCGACGCCCGCGTCGATTCCGGGCTGTTCAGCGGCTTTGCCGGCCTGCGCGAGAGCTACGAGCGGTTTTCCACCTTCATGGACCGCTTCCACGTCGCCGGCTGGCGGCGCTGGTTCAACGAGCTCGTCTCGGAGGCAGCCACGCTCGGCACCGCCGGCGCCATCCTGATGCTGGCGCTCGCCATCCCTGCGTTCCACGAAACCTCGGAGGACGACTGGCTCAAGAAGTCGGAACTCGCCGTCACTTTCCTCGACCGCTACGGCAACGAGGTCGGCTCGCGCGGCATCCGGCACAACGATTCGGTGCCGCTCGACCAGTTTCCCGACAATCTGATCAAGGCGGTGCTCGCCACCGAGGATCGCCGCTTCTACGACCATTTCGGCATCGATATCGCGGGCACTGCGCGCGCCTTCGTCACCAATGCGCGCGCCGGCGGCGTGGTGCAGGGCGGCTCCTCGCTCACTCAACAGCTCGCCAAGAACCTGTTCCTCAACAACGAGCGCACGCTCGAGCGCAAGATCAAGGAAGCCTTCCTGGCCATGTGGCTGGAAGCGCGCCTGACCAAGAACGAGATCCTCAAGCTTTATCTCGACCGCGCCTATATGGGCGGCGGCGCCTTCGGCGTGGACGCTGCGGCGCAGTATTATTTCAACAAGTCGGCGCGCGACGTGAATCTGGCGGAAGCCGCCATGCTCGCCGGCCTGTTCAAGGCGCCCTCTAAGTTCTCGCCCAACGTCAATCTGCCGGCCGCGCGCGCGCGCGCCAACGTCGTGCTCGACAATCTGGTCGAGGCCGGATTCATGACCGAGGGTCAGGTGTTCGGCGCCCGCCGCAACCCCGCCACCCCCGTCGACCGCCGCGACGACCGCGCCGCCAATTATTATCTCGATTGGGCCTTCGACGAGATGAAGAAACTGGTCGACACATTCCCCAAGTCGATGAGCGAGCGCGTCTTCGTGGTGCGTACCACGCTCGACACCAACTTGCAGAAAGCCGCCGATTCGGCCGTTGAGAATTCGCTGCGGCAATACGGGCAGGAGTATCACGCCGGGCAAGCCGCGGCCGTTCTCATGGATGTCGATGGCTCGGTGCGCGCCATGGTCGGCGGGCGCGACTACGGCGCCAGCCAGTTCAACCGCGCCACCGACGCGATGCGCCAACCCGGCTCCTCGTTCAAGCCGTACGTTTATGCCACCGCGCTCGAGCACGGCCTCAAGCCGAGTTCGATCGTGGTCGATGCGCCGATTTGTCTGGGTAACTGGTGTCCGCACAATTACGGCCACGGCTATGGCGGCTCGATGACGCTGATCACCGCGCTCACCCACTCGATCAACACGGTCGCAGTGCGACTGTCGGTCGTGGTCGGCGACGGCAATCCCAAACTCGGCCGCGCGCGCATTATCAAGACGGCACACGACATGGGCATCACTACGCCGCTGCCCGATACGCCATCGCTGCCGATCGGCGCCGACGCGGTGCGTCTGATCGACCATACCGGCGCCTACGCCACCTTTCCCAATCTCGGCATGAAGATGACTCCGCACGCGATCCTCGAGGTGCGCACCGGCGACGGCAAGCTGGTCTGGCGCTACGATCGCGACGGTCCGAAGCCCAAGCGGGCTCTACCGGCGCGCGTCGCGCAGGATATGATCACGATGATGAACAGTGTGGTCGAAAATGGCACCGGCAAGCGCGCGCGTCTGGATGGCATCGTCGCCGCCGGCAAAACCGGCACCACCAATGCTTATCGTGACGCCTGGTTCATGGGCTACACGGGAAACTTCGTCTGCGGCGTCTGGTTCGGCAATGACGACTACCAGTCGACCAACCGCATGACCGGCGGCGCGTTGCCTGCGATGACGTGGCACAACATCATGGCCTACGCGCATCAGGGCATCGAGATCAAACAGCTCCCCGGAATTCAAGTGCCGACGGTACGCCAGCAGCCGCTCGTCGCCGAGAATAAAACCAAATCCAGCGAACCGCCGCCACCGCCCCGCCCCACGGTGTTGACCAAGCGGGGCGCCGATATTCTTGTCCGCGTCGAGCGGATGATGGATGACGCCAACCGCGCCATGGGACCGTTGCGCCCAACCGCCGCCACCGATAGGAAGAAACAAACCGAGGCTCCACAAAGAGGCGACGCGCTTGCCGTTTCCTTGGAAGGACATGCCTTCGGCAGCCGGAACTGATTAGCCGCACTGTAATGGCCGGCGTAGTCTCCTTCACGCGAATCAACGCCCCTCACCGCCTGCGGATCGATCGTGCGCCTGCTTCTCGGATCGTTATTTGCTTTTTTTGTGGCCGCCATGGTCGGCCTCGGCGCGACCTATCTCGCGCTCAGCCGCGGCGCCGCCTTCGGTCCTCTGACGATCGGCAGTTGGACGGCTTGGCCGAAAACCGGCACTCCGGACGCCGACCCCTACGCGCAAGCCTCGATCGCGCGCAGCGGCCGGCTGCCAATGGCGCTCGGCGATGGCGTCTCTTTTACCGCTTCGAACGACGATAAAGGTCGCCCGCTCGATGGACGATGCGACGTTGTGCTGGGGGGCGTCACGCCGGCGGCGCGGTTCTGGACGGTCACGCTCTATACTCGCGACGGCGAGTTGGTTGCCAATTCGGTCAACCGTTACGGTTTCACCAGCCAGGAAATCGTGCGCCACGCCGACGGCAGTTTCGAGATTCTCGTTACGCCACGCGCCAGTCCGGGCAACTGGCTGCCAACCGGCGGCGTGGAGCGTTACGTCCTCTGGCTGCGTCTCTACGATACCGCCGTCGGCGTCTCGACCAAGGCCGGCCGCGAAGTCCCCATGCCGAGCGTGGCCGTCAGGAGTTGCCCATGATCCGCTGGCTGCTCTTGGCTTTGGGCGGAGCTTTGCTCGGCGGCGTCGTGCACCTGGCGACGATCATTATTCTGCCACGCACCGCGACCCAGGACGCTTATTCGCGGCTGGCGCCAATTGCCCCGGTCGACAGCGTGGTCCCGCTGCCGTCGCCGACGCCTGAGCAAGCGCCGATGCCGTTCATGGATCCGGCCTTCGCCACTGCCGTCTGCCGTTACGATCTTTCACAGGGCCCGATGAAATTCACCGTCCCGGTGAGCCTGGCTTACACGTCGGTCTCATTCTATACGCGGTATGACGTGGCGTATTACGCCATCAATGACCGCGCGGCCGGCCGCCGCGTGATCGAGCTCAATCTGATGACGGTCGAACAACACAACCAGATTCCGGAAGACGAGGAAATCACCGCCGCCGACCGGCTGATCGTGGAATCTCCGACGCTCACCGGATTGATCGCGATCCGGGCCTTGGCGCCAGAGCCGGGCCTGATGCCGATGGCGCAAAGCGCCATTGCCGCCGCCAAATGCGTGCGCGCGGACGAACCGAGATAATCAGCGAACCGTGACCAGGTTTTGCTCGCGCACCCAGGTCGGTGCCGGGTTGCGGTAGCGCGCGATGTCGGCCAGCATTTGATTGATCGCGCGTTCGATGTCGACGGCCAGCGGTGACGGCGTCATCACGACGAGACGTTCAAGCGCGAACCGATAGGATGACGCGCGCTGCGTCAAATTAGTGCGCACCAGCGTCACGATCGATTCGTTCTCCTGCATGCGTTGCCGCGCGTTATTCAAGTCCGCCGGCGACAAAACCGAGATATAAGCCAGACTTTTCTGCCGCTTTGCATCGATGTCGAGCACGCGCGAGGCCGTTTCGAAGAATTGCGGCATGCGCGTCATGTCGTTGCGGACATCCTCGCTGAGCTGGGTGTAACGTCCGGCGGGCGAGTGATGAGGCGATGCGACAAGACGGGTCGCATAGAGGGTGCGGTCGAAGGTCTCGCGACTGGGCCGGACGATGCCGTACTCGCCGACGATCGAATACCACTTCTGGCGGTTATAGGGCGCCTCGATCAGCGGATAAGCGAGATCGCGCAGCTGTCGTTCGTCATCGGTCAGAGCGAATTTTGAGGCTCCATCCGCGCTGGCATAGGATCCCACCCAATCGTGAATGTCGTCGCTGACCAGCGTGGGCCGGACTTCCGCGAAATCGCCGTTGGTGGTGCCGCATCCTCCCAGCAGCGCCAGCACCGCAAAAGCCATGACGCGCCGGCGCCAAACCAACGCCTGCGGATGCGGCTGTCGCGAATTCGTCATCGGTGGCTCGATGCCGATAAATTTCAGCGCGCGACGCGGCGGCGGCGGCGGCGGCCGGGTGTATTGCCGGTGTCGGGTTCCAGGCCGTTGGAGCCGTCGGGTATGCGCTCGACGCGGATGACTGGAAGGATGATGACGGTCGCGGGCTCGGTTTTGGCGTCGACATATTTGCCGCCGCGCGCAAAGCCCGCTTCGTCGGGAAACCGGATGACTTCGCCCATTGCAAACCCCCTTGCCGCCTCGACGCAAAGCCTGTTGCTGACTTGCCCGGTCGGCGCCTTCTTCCGCAATTAAACGGGCTGCAAGGTTAACGGTCTGCTAACGCGGCCCCAGTAATGTGAGCGGTAGTTCCCTTTTGTGATGCGTACCCACCATGCCGAAGCCTTCAGCAAATCCTTCACTCGACAGTCTGGTGGACCTGGCGTGCCGGGATGGGGTCGATATTCGCCCCACGCTGCTGCGCGTCCTCACCGACCTTTACGTGCAGAAACCGGCGCATAGCGCCGCCGAAGAAACCCAATATGCCGAGCTCGCGCTGGGGCTGATCGAGGCCGTCGATGCGCCGACCCGGGCGATCGTGGCGACAAGGCTTTCGCAATATCCGGCAGCCCCCAGGGCGGTCCTCAGCAAACTGGCCGGCGCTTTCCCGAAGACAGCCCCGCAGGCGCCGGTCCGCAGCGAGGCCCAGCCGAAGCCCCGAAACGACCTGGTCGAAGAGTTTTTTGCAGCCAATAGCGAAGAACGCCGCCTGATCTTGGCCAATTTTGACACCGCCACCGACATGGCGGCGCACCGCCCGCTGCCGGCCTCAGCCGAGACGATCCGCCGCCTGGAAAATGCGGCCTTGCAGCACAATCACGGTGAATTCAGCCGTATCCTGGAAAGAGCGCTCAGAATCGGCCGCGAACTCGCCGAACGCATCGCGCGCGATCCGTCGGGCGAGCCGGTCGTGGTCGCGTCTCGCGCGCTCGGCATGAGCGCCGCTGTGCTCCAGCGCACTCTGCTCTTTCTCAACCCGGCCATCGGGCAATCGGTCGAGCGGGTCTATGACCTCGCCCGCCTGTTCGATGACCTCACGCCGGCCGCGGCCGAGCGCATGCTGGCGCTTTGGCGGCAGCCCATCGTTCCCTCGAAGCCTGCGCACGCGCCCGTTCATTGGGACGACGAGCGCCGCGACGCCCGCTCGCTGTCGACGCCGGCGCGCTACCGTTCCGACCGCCGCCGTATCGAGCAGCCGACACGCGTCAAGAGCAACGACCGTTAAGCCACCACGTTGCCGTCGAGAAAATTGCGTCCGGCGCGGTCCTCGGCCTCGATAATCCACACATCGGGATCGAAGCGAATTTCGCGCGTGAGCCGTGCTTCGACATCGGCATCCGGCGCCGGCTTTTCGCCACCCAGCACCGCGGTGAAGATGCGATCGGCCGGTTGGGCATCCTCGAACGCCGTTTGCGACGCCGGCCCATACAGAGTAGCGGCACCGTCGAGGCGGTTGATCTTGATGAAGACCGCGCCGGCCTCTTCGGCGCCACGCCGGCGCACTGCCGCGAAAGCGCCCTCGACGGCGCAGCGGCGCAGATAGGCCGCCACCCAGATGCCGGATTTCAACCGCATCAGCTTGAATAACACGAGGGGCCGCAACCCCGCTATTTATTCCAGTGGCCGGCCGGTCGTGGCTGACAATTCGCGGACCAACTGCTCAGACATCTGTCCGGTCACCGGCAGCTTGCGATCACGCTCGAATTTTTCAATTCCCGCCTGCGTCGCCGGATCGAAGACGCCGGTTGCCTTGATCTGCCCGTAACCGAAGTCGGAGAGCGCGCGCTGGACCGCCAGCACTTGTTTGGTCGGAGCGATAAGTTCGGCGATCGGATCGTTTCGCACGGGCGCCGCCGCCTTGCCGGGCGCTTTGGCAGTCGACGTGACGATTGCATGCAGCAAGGCTTCGCTCGCCTCCGTGTCGATCTTCAGCCCGGCGGCCTGCGCGAAGTCGCGTGCCGCCGTATCCGTCCTGGCGCCCCAGATACCGTCGGCCGCGCCATCGTAGAAGCCCTTACGATTCAGCTCGCGCTGGATATCACCGATGATCTGCGCCTGGCTGCGCGCGGCCGGCGCGGGCGCCGGCTGAGCAACCGGCTCCGCCACGCGCGGACGAGGCAGGACGACCGGCATGTCCTGCACCGCAGCCGCCTTTGTCGCGGTGGCGAAAATCGGCGCCGGATGCGGGCCATGCTGCAGAAACAATGCATTGATGAAAATCGTAGCCATCGCCACCGTCGCCATCAGCAGACCGACGAATTCGCGTGGATGACGGGCGATCGCCCCGGCCAGTCGGCGGGCGTCGCCAAAATCATTGATTTGTCGGCTGCTTCTACGCACGTTTCTTCACCCGGATGTTCGCGGCGGCGCCGAATTCGCTTGCCCGTTCGGTGCCCAGCGCGACCGGCTCGGCGGCGCGGCGCGCGCCTTCACAATCGATCGGCAGCCGCACCGTGACCCGCGTCCCGCTGCCCAGCCTGCTCGAAATATCCATGTCGCCGCCGTGCAGGCGCACGAAACCTTTGACGATCGACAGGCCGAGACCGGTCCCGTCATGCCGCCGGTCGTAGGCGCCGCGCGCCTGGAAGAAAGCCTCGCCCACGCGCGCCAAATCGGCCTCGCCGATGCCGACGCCGGTGTCCTCGACCGCGACCACGAGCTTGGGCCCGTCGCGCAGCGCGCTGACGCTGACGCTGCCGCCGCGCGGGGTGAACTTGATGGCGTTGGATACCAGATTGAGCAAGATCTGATTGACCGCCCGTTGGTCGGCCACGATTTCCGGCAGGCCGGATGCGATACGGGTCGTGAGCGTGACGCCGGCTTCCTGCGCCTTGAGCACCAGAATATCGCAGCAGCTTCTGATCGCCGGCGCCGGCGCGAACGGCTCTGGCGTGATCTCGAAATTGCCGCTCTCCATCTTCGACATGTCGAGAATGCCGTTGACCACCGATAGCAGATGGCGCCCGGAATCGTTGATCAGCCGAGCGTATTCGAGCTTGCGCGCCGGATCGAACACCAGCGTGTCGTTGGCCAGCATGTCGGAAAAACCGATGATGGCGTTGAGCGGCGTGCGCAGTTCATGGCTCATAGTGGCGAGGAATTGGCTTTTCGCGTCGCTGATGCGCTCCGATTCTTTGCGCGCGATCTCGAGCGCTTGCTCCTGCAGCTTGCGCGCGGTGACATCGCGCAGCACGGCAACGACTTCGCGCTCGCCGACCGTGCCATCGAGCGGCCGGCAGCGCATCTCGATCCAGGCGAAGTAGCCGCCATGGAAATCCGTGCCGCTGCTGCGGCGGATGCGGAATTCGACCGAACGGTCCTCGCCGACCGCCGCCGCATCGGCCAACGCCGTGAGATAAGCCGGCCGGTCGGCGACATGCACGCGGTCGAACAGACCGTGCCCGGCCAATTCTCCGGCATGCACGCCGAACAGCGGTTCGGCCGCCGGCGACGCGAACAGCACCGCGCCGTTGCGGTCATGCCGGGTAATGACGTCAGTCATATTGCGCGCCAGCAGGCGATAGCGTTCCTCCTCGGCATTGAGCATCTTCACGCCGGCGCGCGTGAGCTGCTCGGCGTCGAAAGCGAGCCCGGCGGCGTAAAGCACTGCTGACATAATACCGAGCGCCGGCAACAAGCCGGGCACGGTGACGACCGCAGACGGCTGCATTCCGAGTGCATCGAGGCTGAACAATAATCCAGCGGCGGCGAGCGCGAAGAGTGACGCCAGCGCCACGACCCGGCGCGAGGCCGAGAGCGAGGCTTCCAGCGGGATGACCACCAGCCAGATTGCGGTGAACGAGGTGATGCCGCCGGTACACCACGCGATGCCCGCGGCGAGGCCCACGAATGAAAGCGACGAGAGCACGTGGGCTGCTTCATAGCGGCCGGTGCGCGACAGGAAAAAAGCAATGACGATGGGCGTCACCAGCCAGCCGAAGACGGCGAGTTCAAGCCCGCTCGGCACGCCGCGAAAGGAGATATAGATCGGGAAGCCGGCGATCACGGCAAAGCTGCCAAGCAGGCGCGGCGCGATGAAGGCGCGGTGGCGCGCTGCGGTCAATGCATCGTGCCGCGCCGAGGCGTGCACCAAGGCGTCAACATAGTTCCACACTGGTGTGAGGAAACTCACAGATCCTGTCCCACGTCTTGGTACGCCCAGACGCGCCCCTTTTTGCTGGTGAGAATCGTAGCGAGACCCGCTTAAGCGAACGCTAAAACCGCGCCCGGACGGCATCCGGCGCGCAATTGCGCGGCGGCGGCGGGTTCCATTCCGCGGGCATGGTGAAATTTCTGTTGCCGTTTCGCAGCCTCGCGCGCAGCAAAAGCAAAAGTTACCGCCGCGGTAACCATGCGCGATTGGCGCAAGGCCGCTCGTGACCGGCCCGCGCCCCGATATTTCAAATTTTAATCGAATGCGATTCTGTCGCATTTGACGAAAATTCGCGTCGCATTCGCGTCGATTTTGTCCAAAAACATCGCTCCAAAGCCAACGGGGGCTTCAAGCCTGTCTGCTACGGTTTAGTTCAAAGGCGGCGAAAAGGCTGCCGGGGAATAAGTGGGTAGGGTCATGTTCTTTCTGTTGCGGATGGCTTTTTGGCTGGGCGTCGTCTGCGTGCTGCTTCCAAGCGGCGCGAAGTCGACGTCACCGGACGCCAAGATCGACGCCACCCAGGCCATGAGCCTGGCGAGCGCCGCGGTATCCGATGCGCGCGGCTTCTGCGCCCGCCAGCCCGACGCCTGCGTGGCCGGCGGCAAGGTCGCCGTCGCGATCGGTCACAAGGCCGAGGCCGGCGCCCGCACGATCTACGAATTCATCACCAGCAAGATGAACGAGACCGTCCGCGCCGGACGAGAAGACCGCCGCAAAAGAGACCCCTGCTCCCGGCCAAGGCACGCTGACATCCTCGGATGTGGCGCCTGCCTGGCATGCGCCGGTTCCGCTGCCGCCGCGCCGCGAAGCGCGCGCCAGCAAGGCCGTCAGCCTAAACACCCAATTTATCGGCGGTTTAGCGCGGGTGCATCGGCGCGCGCCGCCCTATATATTGCCGGTATGACGGCGATCGACGACATCGTTGAGAATTTCGCGCTGCTCGATCAGTGGGACGACCGCTATCGCTATGTCATCGAGCTTGGCCGCACGCTGAAGCCTTTGCCGGAAGGCGCCCACAGCGAGGCCAACAAAGTGCGCGGCTGCGCCAGCCAGGTCTGGCTGCTCACCCATGTAAAACGCGACGGCGCCGCCGGTCCGATGCTGACCTTCGAGGGCGACAGCGACGCCCATATCGTACGCGGCCTCGATCGCCATTTTGCTGGCGCTTTATTCCGGCAAGCGCGCCAAGGAGATCCTCGACACCGACGCACTGGCTTTGTTCGAGCGCATCCGGTTGCGCGACGGCCTCACCCCGCAGCGCTCGAACGGCCTGCGCTCGATGGTCGAGCGCATCCGCGCCGAGGCCACCGCGGCGCTGGCGCCGGCTTAATTACTCGACCCGAAAGCTCTCGCCCTCCGCCAGCCATGTCCGGATCGGTGACTGCGCGCGGCCCGTGACCTGCGCCGCATAGCCGTAATGGCGCGCCAGCCGGTCGAGCGCGAGCTGCAGCGCCACCTTGGCCGAACGCGAGGGCCAACCACCCAAAGGTTCTCATCTTTCATCTTGCTAGAATGCAACGATAAGTCGTGTTGGGCAATTCCCTGATGCTACCGCTTACGGGCGCACCTGCCTCAAGGGGATAGTCCCGCGTTATGGGCCATAAAGAATGCCGCCGGCGCATAGCGGCGGAACATTCATTTTATGCGCTGTGCGCTTACTTCGCGCGCCTTCGCCGCTGCTGGCCGAGCCCCATTTGCTTGGCCAATTGCGAGCGGGCGGCGGCATAGCTGGGCGCGACCATCGGATAGTCGGCGCCGAGCGCCCATTTTTCCCGGTATTGCTCGGGCGTCATGTTGTACTGCGTGCGCAAATGCCGCTTGAGCGACTTGAATTTCTTGCCGTCCTCCAGACAGACGATGAATTCCGGCGTGATCGACTTCTTCACCGACACGGCCGGCCGCAGCGGCTCGGACGGCGCGTCGCCGGACTTGCCGGACACCCGCGCGAGCGCCGAATGCACCTGGGCGATCAGGCCGGGAATCTCGGCGGCCGGCACCGTGTTGTTGCTGACATAGGCGGAGACGATTTTGGCGGTCATCTCGATGAAGTTTCCGCCGGCCGGTGTGTCGCTCATTGAGACTGCCCCCGCTTGGACGCGGCCGCCAGAACATGCGGCGCACGGAACATCAGAAGAATAGCATGCTCGCGGTCGATCAAAGGAAGTTCTGTTGATGAATATCGATGCTTCGACCGCGATTTCCTTGAATACTACTGATCAAATGCTGTGGCCGCAAGAAAAAGAACGCCAAACTTCGGCGCTAGACTTGGATTCCTCTGTTCTGCTAGGAATTTTTGGCGAGGTGGTCGCGAAGTTCGTTGATCGAGGCGAAGTGCAATATTCCGCTCGGCAGTTCGGCTTCGATCGAGCCGTCGACATAGAGCGTATAGGCCATGCCATCGACCACTCCGGATTTTAGAATCGCCGGCGGGGACTCCGGGTTTTGCGCTTCCGGCGCCGGGACTGTGCGGCCGGAACCGGTTTGGGCTCGGGTTTAATCGGCTCAGTCACCGGACGACGCGCCGGTTTGGACTCGGGCGGCCACATCGCATCGAAATAGCTAGGCTGCGGCGGACGCTGCGGCGGCGGCTCAAAACGCGGCGGAGGCTCGAAGGCTGGGCTCGACCGTTCAGCCCGCGGCGGCGCTTTCGGGGGCTCAAAATCGGGCAGCCGGGCTCGGGCTAGGCTGTTGCGGCGAGAGCGAAACGTCCTCGTATTCCTGGGCTTCGAACTCCTCGGCCGCGGCGGCCGCTGCCTCGGGATTTTGCAGCGCCGGCGCGGCCGAAACGGCGGCGTGGTCGCTGACCGGTATTTCCGCATGGGCCGCTGCACGGACCGGCTCGTCCATCGGCGGCATTGGTCGGTGAGCGGCTCGCTCGGGTTTCGGCGGTGGTGGGAACGGAATGTGGCCGGGTGCTGCGCTCGCTTCGGCGGGCGGGTCGAACGTGTCGAGGGGCTGGTTGGAGCGCACGGTCGAGCGTGTGGCCAAAGTTTCGGCGATGTGCTGCAAATGGCCGATCGCCACCCCAATCGCGATGATAACAAGACCGCCAACCGCGGAGGTGGTTCCTGCGATGATGAGCGTGTTGCCGAAGCTGAATTCCTTGACCGGAATGCCATATGCGATCATCCCGGCGCCCAACAGGGCGGCAATGACGCCGACAATAAACAATACAACCGACATATGAACTCTGGCCCCTTTTCAATCACCGCGTTTAGTGCGGAAATACCGCATAAAGCCTTCCAGCAGCGTCGAATTCTGGCCGTTCGCGGGAGCCCTCGCAACTGTTAAGTTAATAACGCGACGAAAGCCCCTGAACTTGTCCGGGGCAGAGCATGCCGGCCGCTATTTTAGCGCCTATTTCCGCGCCTTTTCGGCACAGGGCTGGCAAGTCATTGCCCCGGCCGGCGCCAGCGCCTAATTAAATATGGAACTCACGCGGGACCATCCGGTTGCATTCAAAGACCGGTCAATTTCCCAAATCATCGTTTGTCGTTCAAGGAGGATCCGATGTCATTCACGCTGCCCGAGCTGCCTTACGCCTATGACGCGCTGGCGCCTTACATGTCACGCGAAACGCTCGAATATCACCATGACAAGCATCACAAGGCCTATGTCGATAACGGCAATAAGCTGTTGGCTGGCAGCGGGTTGGAGGACAAATCCCTTGAGGACGTGGTCAAGGGCGCGTTCGGCAAGAATGCCGGGCTCTTCAACAACGCAGCCCAGCATTATAATCACATTCATTTCTGGAAATGGATGAAGGCGGGCGGCGGCGGCGACAAAATTCCCGGCAAGCTCAAGGCAAAAATCGACAGCGATCTGGGCGGCGTAGCCAAAATGAAGGAAGATTTCGCGGCCGCCGGCGCGACCCAGTTCGGGTCCGGCTGGTGCTGGCTCGCGGTCAAGGACGGAAAACTGATCGTCACCAAGACGCCGAACGGCGAGAACCCGTTGGTCCACGGCGCCGTTCCGGTGCTGGGCTGCGATGTCTGGGAGCACTCCTATTACATCGACTACCGCAACAAGCGCCCGGATTACCTCAAGGCCTTCATCGACCATTTGGTCAACTGGGACCACGTAGAAGAAATGTTTGTCGCCGCGACCAAGTAAAGTTCGGCAGAACAACGAAACTTCGGACAAGAGCAAGGTCTTCTTCTCGATCTTCTGGCGGGACATGTTCTGCATGCGATCGGTCACCGTCACAGCCGATCGCATCGCCGTCCTGATCCTGGCCGCTGTCGCGGTGATCGCGGGGCTCACATTCCGTGACTACGGGCTCGGCTGGGACGACTATACGCATTCGCAATATGGCGACCTGCTGCTCAAGCTTTACGGCTCGGGCTTTGCCGATACGCGCGCGCTCTCCTTCGTCAATCTCTACAAATACGGCGGCGGTTTCGACATGGCGGCGGCGCTCGCCGCCAAAGTGCTGCCGTTCGATCTGTTCGAAACGCGCCGTTTAATTGGCGCGCTGGTTGGCATCCTCGGTCTGTTCGCCACCTGGCGCCTCGCCCGCCGTATTGGTGGACCAAGCGCGGGGCTGGTCGCTCTGATCCTGCTGGCCGCCTGCCCGCTTTACTACGGCCACATGTTCATGAATCCGAAGGACGCGCCCTTCGCAGCCGCCATGGCGGTGCTGTCGCTCGGAATGGTGCGCGCCATCGACGAATATCCGCAACCGGACGCGCGCGCGGTCATGCTGACAGGCGTCGGCCTGGGGCTGGCATTCGGCATGCGCGTATTGGCAGGCATTGCCGCGCCTTGTGCGCTGGCCGCGCTCATACTCATCGTTGTTGGCGAAGCCCGCGCACAGGGCTGGAAACCGGCGGCCGGGCGGTGTGCACAATTCCTTTGGACGATGCTGCCGGCTGTGGGCCTCGGTTATCTGATCATGGGCCTGTTATGGCCGTGGTCAGTGCTGTCACCGCTCAATCCGCTGCGCGCGGCGGAATATTTCGACACATTTTTCGAAAAGCCCTGGCAGGAACTCTACGAAGGCCGGCTGATCGACGTCCCCGACATGCCGGCGAGCTATCTGCCGCATCTGTTCATCCTCAAGCTGCCTGAGATCATGCTGGTGCTCGGACTGACCGGCCTCGTCGGCGCTTTGGTGGCCGCCTCACGCCGCAGCGTGACGATCAATCGTCGCGCCACGCTGATCTTAGTGGCGCTGTCCGCCATCCTCCCGATCGTCGTCGCCATGTTGACGCGGCCCGCGCTTTACAACGGGCTACGCCATTTCATCTTCGTGGTGCCGCCCTTCGCGGCGCTCGGCGGGCTCGCCGCCGCCTGGATGATCGCCCGGGCGCGGCCGCGCGGAAAGACGGCGCTCGGCGCCCTCGCCGCGATCTTCATCGGCGGAATGGTCCTGCCGGCGAGCGACATGGTGCGCCTGCATCCTTATGAATACACGGCGTTCAACTGGCTCTCGGGCGGCGTGCGCGCGGCACAGGACAAATACATGCTCGATTATTGGGGCCTCGCTTTCAAACAGGCGGCGGAGGAATTGCGTGCGCGGCTGGCCGGAGCGGGCGACCGCCAACCGAAAGGCCGACGCTGGGTGGTGGCGATCTGCGGGCCGCAGGCGGTGGCGCAAGACGAGCTCGGGCCGCAATTCGAAACGACGTTCAACCGCAAGACCGCGGATTTCGCCATGGCGCTCGGCACATTCTATTGCCGGCATTTGCAGGGACCGATCCTGGTCACCATCGCGCGCGAAGGCGTGGTCTATGCCAATGTCTACGACCTGCGCGGCAGCGGCCGGACACCCAACCTGCTGACCGAGCCGCCGCCATAAGACACGCCATGAGACAGTTGGTTGATGCCTCCGTTGTCCGACTCACGTACAAGACGGCACGCCGATTCCGAATCCATCGGGCCATCCATTAAAGGAGGCCGGAATGCGTCTTGCGCCATTGGTGTTCTTAGCCACGAGCCTGCTGCTCCAAGGATGCGCCGGGCATAATGTCGATTGCAAGCTCGGCGCCGGCCATAACGGCTGCGATCCGGGCACTAAAGAATACGAACAAATGATGGAAAAGCAGAAGGATGATAAGACCCTGGCTGAGATCGATGACACGCTCTGCCGTTCCTATGGAGCGCAGCCTGGATCGCAAGCCTACGCCGCCTGCCGCCGCAAGGCGACGTCTGACCGCGAGACATTCGGCCCCGCCCGCGACCCAAACCCGAAGTAACGCCAATCAGAACTTTACCAACTCGACCCAGTTCGGATTCTTGCCCATCGGATATTCCTTGAGCTTGGTGAGCCTCCCGGTTTTCTTGTCGATCGAATAGCTGGTCAGACTGTTGGAAAGCTGGCCGACCGCCAGCAGATAACGGCCGGACGGATCGATGTTGAAGGCGCGCGGTTGTTTTTCGGTCGGATAGGAATCGATCGACGTCAAAGTGCCCTTCTTGGGATCGACGGCGAAGGCTGCCAGCGTGCTCGTGGTGCGTTCGGAGGCATAGAGAAATTTACCGTTCGGCGTGAGGTGGATGTCGGCCGCCCAGGGCTTGCCGGAGAAACCTTTCGGCAGCGCGGTGGTGACCTGGACTTCCTTGCCCATCGTGCCTTTCTTCGCATCGTAGGGAAACACATAGATCGACGCGTCCAGTTCATCGAGCAGATAGACGAACTTCTCGCCGGGCGAGAAGCGGAAATGGCGCGGACCGGCCTTGGCCTTGACGCTGATCGTCGGTGGATCGTTGGGCGACAGCATTCCGGTCTTGGCATCGAATTTTTGCTGATAGACGACGTCGCCGCCGAGGCTCGTGTGCAGCACGTGACGGTTCGACGAATCGGTGAGAATTGCGTGCGCATTGGGCTGGGTTGCGATGGTCTGCTGCGCCGCGCCGACGACGCCGTTGGCGCCGATCGGGTTGACGGTGACCTTGTTGCCGCCATAGGACGCGCTCAGCAAAAACTTGCCGGTGCGGTCGGTGACGATATAGGCCATGGAATCGGCAAGCGGGCCGCTGCCGACCAGGTTGAGCTTGCCGGTTTTCTTGTCGATGGCGAAGGTCACCGCCGTAAAGGGCTCATTGCGCAGACCGACATAAAGCAGCTTCTTGTCCGGGCTGAGCGCCATCGGCAGCGAGCCGCCGGGCTTGCTCGGGCCGGGCACCGCCTTGGTCTCGATCGGGACCAGGCCGCCGTCCGACGCAAGCGACAGAACGGTAACGTCCTGGCTGTCCGAACTTCCGACATAGACGAAGGTAGCGGCGTTGGCGGATGTCATTGCAATTCCCATGGCTAGAAGTGCCGATGCCGTCAGGCACGGCATCAAGTTTGGTCGTTCCCCCATTTTACTCTCCCGGTTTTATGGTCGCGAGCGCCGTCGCGCAGTCATCATATGACCATATCACCGGGCGCGCGCCAAGGGCGTCTTGCGAGCTTGCGCTATTCCCGGTTGCGGCTGGGAACGTCAATGGGGTTGCAGTTGCGCCGGCCGGATTCAACGCATTCTTCGGTCTTGCGCGAGTCGACCATCGCGTTGACCAGCCAAATCCCCACGGCGATGAATATCCCCGCGGCGGCCAGCAAAAAGATGTTGGTCGCGCGGCGGTCGCGTTCGTCTTCTTCCTCGGTCGGCGGCTTTTCCATCGTCATCGGTCAGGAATGCGCGTAGGCCCAATAGAGTTCGCGCGCCTTGCGATAAAGCGGGCCGGGCTGCAGCGAACGCTCGCCGATGCGGTTGACCGGCATCACCTTGGAGGCGTTGCCGGTGGCGAAAATCTCGTCGGCGTTCTCGAAGTCGGCGTAGCGCAGCACGGTTTCGACCACGCGTGACGCCGGCCTCGCGCAGCAGGCGGATCACGCGCATGCGGGTGATGCCGGCCAGGAAAGTGCCGTTCGGGATCGGCGTGAACACGACGCCGTCTTTGCCCATGAAAACGTTGGAATTGGCCAGTTCCGCGACATTGCCGGCGACGTCGCGAACGATGCAATTGTCGAAGCCGCGCGACTTGGCCTCGAACAGCGCACGCGCGTTGTTCGGATAAAGGCAGCCGGCCTTGGCGTCGACCGGCGCGGTTTCCCAGGTCGGGCGGCGGAATGGCGACAGCGTGACCGAAAAGCCATCCGGCTTGCGCATCGGCGAATCGTACAGCGTGAGCGCAAAACGCGTCGAGTTCGGGATCGGGCGGCAGCGCCTGCGGCCCGGCGCGCTCGGCCCAATACATCGGACGCACGTAGAGCGTCGCGTCCTTGGAAAATTTCTTCATGCCCTCATGCGTCAAGCCGACGATCTCCTCGGCCGACCTGTCGGGCTTGAGATACATGGTGTTGGCGGAGGCGTTGACGCGCGCGCAGTGCAGATCGAGGTCGGGCGCCACGCCCTCGAATACCCGCGCGCCGTCGAACACCGATGAGCCGAGCCAGATCGCGTGCGTGCGCGCGCCCCACATCAGCACGTTGCCTTCGTGCCAGTCGCCGTCGAAATAGGTCCAGGTCGCGGATAGAGCCGGGCTCCCTGCCATTCCAATGGTCTCCTCGATGACGGACTTGACCCGCGCAGATATGTTACGCCAGCCTCTGCGCCAAATCCTATGACATTTGCTGATCGGAGCAATCAATGGCGATTTTCGTGTTCGACGCCTATGGCACGCTGTTCGACGTGCATGCGGCCATTGCGCGTTTCCGCGGGCAAGCCGGGCCCGACGCCGACCGCATGTCGGAAATCTGGCGCACCAAGCAACTCGAATATACCTGGACGCTGACGCTCGCCGGGCATTACGCGGACTTCTGGACGTTGACCGAGCGCGCGCTGGATTTCTCGCTGGCACGCGTGCCGTCGGTGCCGAAGACGCTCAAGCCGCAATTGCTCGACGCCTATTTCAAGCTCGATGCTTTTCCCGACGCACGCGCGGCGCTGCGCGCGCTCAAGGCCAAGGGCCACAAAACCGGCATCCTGTCGAACGGTTCGCCCAATATGCTCAAAGGCGCAGTGGACGGCGCCGGCATCGGCGGCGATCTCGACGCCGTGCTCTCGGTCGACGCCTTGAAAATGTTCAAGCCGCGGCCGGAGGTCTATTCGCTGGTCACCGATCAATACCAATGCAAGCCGGCCGATGTGACTTTCGTGTCGTCCAACCGCTGGGACGTGATGGCTGGCGTCTCGGTCGGCTTTCGCGGGCTCTGGGTCAACCGCGGCAAGATGCCGGACGAATATCTCGATTTCCCGCCGGCGCAGACGCTAACGATCTCAATTCATTGGCAGCCTTAGCCTAAGGGCGGGTCTGGCGCGCAGCAACGCCGCCGCCTATATCCCGGCGGCGCTATCGATTCGATGTTGCATTGATCCCCCTCATGTCATCCATCATTTCCATTTCAAATCTCTCCAAGACTTATGCGTCCGGATTCCAGGCGCTTAAGACGATCAATCTCGACATCAACCGCGGCGAGATTTTCGCCCTGCTCGGACCCAATGGCGCCGGCAAGACGACGCTGATCGGCATCGTCTGCGGCATCGTCAATCCGAGCGAAGGCGCGGTCACGGTCGACGGCCACGACATCATCCGCGATTACCGCGCGGCGCGCTCGCAAATCGGACTGGTGCCGCAGGAAATCATGATGGCGCCGTTCGAGACCGTCTGGGCGGGGTCACGATGTCGCGCGGGCTGTTCAACAAGCCGAAGAACCCGGCCTATCTCGAAAAGGTGCTCAAGGACCTGTCGCTGTGGGACAAGCGCCACGCCAAGATCGTGGAATTGTCCGGCGGCATGAAGCGGCGCGTCCTGATCGCCAAGGCGCTCAGCCATGAGCCGACAGATTTTGTTCCTCGACGAGCCGACGGCGGGCGTCGACGTCGAGCTGCGCAAGGACATGTGGGAGGTGGTGCGCACGCTGCGCGCAGCCGGCGTCACCATCATCCTCACCACGCACTACATCGAAGAGGCCGAGGAGATGGCCGACCGCGTCGGCGTCATCAACAAAGGCGAGATGATCCTGGTCGAGAAGAAAGCCGAGCTGATGCGCAAGCTCGGCAAGAAGCGCCTCGTCCTGCAGGTCATCGATCGGCTCGACGCCGTTCCTGCCGGCCTCGCCACCTTCAATCTCACGATCGGCGGCGACGGCCATGAGCTGATCTACGACTACGACACGCGAGCCGAGCGCACCGGCGTCGCCACGCTGCTCGGCGAGCTGAGCAAGGCCGGCGTGCGCATTCGCGACCTGCAGCACCGACCAGTCTTCGCTCGAGGAGATTTTCGTCGGCCTCGTCAACGAACCGCGGAGTGCGACATGAATCTTCGCGCCGTCGCCGCGATCTACAAGACCGAGATGATGCGGACCGGCCGCACGCTGGCGCAAAGCATCGTCGTCCCCGGTCATCTCGACCGCGCTCTATTTCGTCGTGTTCGGCGCGGCGATCGGCTCGCGCATCTCGCAGATCGAGGGCGTCAACTACGGCTCCTTCATCGTGCCGGGGCTGATCATGCTGACGCTGCTCACGCAGAGCGTGATGAACGCCTCGTTCGGCATCTATTTCCCGCGCTTCGTCGGCACCATCTACGAGCTGTTGTCGGCGCCGGTCTCCTTCTTCGAAATCACGCTCGGCTTCGTCGGCGCGGCGGCGACCAAGTCGATCATCCTCGGCGTCGATCATTCTGGCGACCTCGGTGCTGTTCGTGCCGCTGCACATCGCCCATCCGCTCTGGATGATCACCTTCATGGTGCTGACCTCGGTGACCTTCAGCCTGCTCGGCTTCATCATCGGCATCTGGGCCGAAGGCTTCGAGAAACTGCAGATCGTGCCGCTGCTGATCATCACGCCGCTGACCTTCCTCGGCGGCACCTTCTATTCGACCAGCGTGCTGCCGCCGCTCTGGCAGAAAGTCACGCTGTTCAATCCGGTGGTCTATCTGATCAGCGGCTTCCGCTGGAGCTTCTTCGAGATCGCCGACGTCGCCATCGCGTCAGCCTCGGCATGACGCTTCTGTTCCTCGGCATCTGCCTCGCCACCATCTGGTGGATGTTCAAGACCGGCTATAAGCTCAAGAAATAAACTGTCAATTCAACGGGAGGTCGTCTCATGTCGCCGCTCAAGATTTCCGCGATTCGCCGCCACTGTTGCCGCGCTGTCGTCGCCGGCCGGCGCACAAGGGCTGGTCACGCAGAAAAACGTTCCGCTGGCCATGGCGCAGACCATCGCCGATGCCGCGCTGGCGAAATGCGAAAGTATGGGCTTCAAGGTTTCCGTGGTGGTGGTCGACCGCGACGGATTGCCGATCGCCATGATCCGCGGCGACGGCGCCGGCCTGCACACGCCGGAAGGCGCCGACCGCAAGGCCTACACCGCGCGCACCTTCAGCCGGCCTTCGGCGGAATTCGCCAAGCGCATGCTCGACGACCCGGCTTCGGTCGGCTCGCGGCAATATACCCGCGTGCTGGCGCTCGGCGGCGGCCTGCCGATCAAGGCCGGCAATGAAGTGGTTGGCGCGGTCGGCGTCTCCGGGTCGCCCGGCAAGGACGACGTCTGCTCGCAGGCCGGGATCGACAAAGTCGCCGACCAGCTCAAGTAGCCTCGATGACGAAGACCAGGCTATCCGCGCTGCTCGGAAACTATCCGAACACGCTGGCGTTGAAAAACGGCAGCGTGAAATCCGATCTGGTCGAATTCGATTACGCCGACGTCAAGGTCTCGAACACCGGGTTCAAGCCCTTGGTGCGCGAGGCCAAGTTTGACGTCGCCGAATTGGCGATCGTCACCTTCCTGCAGGCAAAGACTTACGGCAAGCCGTATGTGCTCATCCCCGCGGCCGTGCTTGGCCGCGGCCAGCATCATACCATCGCCTATAATCCGGAGCGCGGCGAACTGAAGGCGAGCGCGCTGACCGGCAAGCGCGTCGGGGTGCGCTCCTATACGGTCACCACCGGCGCCTGGGTGCGCGGTTTTCTCGCCGACGATTACGGCGTCGAGATCGAGAAAGTACACTGGGTCACGTTCGAGGATCCGCATCTCGCCGAATACAAGGATCCCGATTTCGTCCAGCGCGCGCCCGAGGGCAAGTCGCTGGCGCAGATGCTGCTCGACGGCGAACTCGACGCCGCCATCGTCGGGGATACTTTGCCCGACCCGCGCCTGAAGCCGCTGATCCCCGATGCCGAGGCGGTGGCGCGCGACTGGGCGCAAACGCACGGCGGCGTGCCGATCAATCATCTGATGGTGGTGCGCGACACGATCGCGAAATCGCGTCCCGAAATCGTGAAGGAAATTTATCGCATGCTGAAGGAAAGCAGGCAGCCGGTGGCGCCGTCACCGGGCAGCCCGCTCGATCCCTGGCGTTTCGGAATTGAAGCCAACCGCCGCTCGCTCGAGATCATCATCGACTACAGCTTCCGCCAGAAGCTCATTCCACGGAAATATTCGGTCGACGAATTGTTCCACGGCTGCCCGCCGCTCTGAGGTTACTCCGCCAGCGCCGCCAGGATGCGGGCCCAGGAGCGGATGCCCTTGTGGTAGCACTTGAGGTCGAACTTCTCGTTCGGCGAATGCACTCGGTCGTCGTCGAGCGCGAAGCCGACCAGCAGTGAATCCATTCCGAGCACGTGCTTGAAATCCGCGACGATGGGAATTGAGCCGCCGGCGCCGACCGTCACCGCCTTGTTACCCCACTCCTCGGTCAGCACGGCGCGCGCCTTATTGAGCACCGGACTGTCGAACGGCAATTGCAGCGCCGGCGCCGAACTGAAGCTGCCGAACTCGACCATGCAGTCGGCCGGCAGCCGCGCGCGCACGAAGGCGCGGAAGCCGTCGCGTATTTTGTCCGGCTCCTGATCGCCGACCAGGCGGAACGACACTTTGGCGCTGGCCTCGCCCGGGATGACGGTCTTGGCGCCCTCGCCGGTGTAGCCGCCGACGATGCCGTTGATCTCGGCGGTCGGCCGCGTGGTGGTCTGCTCGATCAGCATATAGCCCTTTTCGCCTGCCGGCGTTTTCAAGCCGATGGGCCCAAGGAAAGTCTCCGGCGTCAGGTCGAGCGCCTTGAGGTCGGCCTTGATGTCGGCCGGCAAGTCCTTCACGCCGTCATAGAATCCCGGAATGGTGACGCGGCCATTGTCGTCCCATAGCGCGCCGAGGATCTTGGCAAGCAGACGCAACGGGTTTTGCGCCGCGCCGCCGAACAGGCCGGAGTGCAGATCGCGGTCGGCGCAGGTAATTTTGACCTCTTCATAGACCAGCCCGCGCAGCGAAGTGGTTACCGCCGGCGTATTGGCGTCCCACATGGCGGTATCGCAGACCAAAGCGAGGTCGAGTTTGAACTCGGCGGCGTTGTCGCGCACGAATTTGAACAGATTCTGCGAGCCGCACTCCTCCTCGCCCTCGATCATGGTGGTGATCGGCAGCGGCAGCTTGCCGGTGACCGCCTTGAAGGCCCGGCAGGCCTCGATAAAAGTCATGGCCTGACCTTTGTCGTCGCAGGCCCCACGCGCGACGATGATTTTGCGGCCTCCTTCCAGGGTTTCGATGCGCGGCTCGAACGGCGGCGTCTTCCAGAGGCTCAGCGGATCGACCGGCTGGACGTCATAGTGCCCGTAAAACAGCACGCGCGGCCCGGCAACGCCGTTGGATTTACCCACCACCACCGGGTGGCCCTCGGTTGCCCGCAGATCGGCGTCAAAACCGATGCTGCGCAAGTCGGCGGCGACGTGCTCGGCCGCGGTCCGGCAATGTTCCTTGTAGGCCGGGTCGGTGGATACCGAGGCGATGCGGAGCAGCGCGAACAAACGCTCGACGCTTTGGTCGATATCCTGGTCGATGCGGCTCAAGACCGCGTCGAGGGTGCTCATGAGGGGCTCCTACCTGGTGGGACGTGGACGCTAGCAACGCTTTCGTCGGCTGAAAAGCGCTGCCGCGCGTGCAAACGTTCGAATTTCTCGTTTAACCGCAACTCGAAGGGGCAAACTTGCGTCATCCGGCGTGAATTTCCATTTTCCTTTCAGATTTTTTCAAGCATAGCCCGCCAGCATGGCTCCATCGCCTTAAATTATGCCTGATGCCCTCCACTGGATACTGCCGAGTATTTTGTGAGACACTTTTTGATCTGCGGCTGGTCGTTACGAAGCGATTTACATTTTACTTGACATGCAGCCGCTACAGTGTGTTCGCACAGTGCGCAATTTTCTCGAACAGCGATGCAACATGCTTGTCATCGCCGCGAGCGGCGTTCAATATAGCGACAACCCGCCGCCAGTGCGGGAGAGCTGAGGGGATCATGGACGAGTTGATCGCGCGTCTCGTCGCCAATGTCGGCGTCGACAAGGTTGCAGCGGAAAAATCCGTCGGCATTATCCTCGACTTCCTGGTCAAGGAAGGCCCGCCCGACAAAGTTCAAACGCTCATCGATAAAATGCCCGGGGCGCAAGCCCTCCTGCAGGCCCAGCAGGCCAACGATGCGGGCGGCGGCGGCTTTTCCATGGGCGGGCTCATGGGCGCCGGCACCAAAATGATGGCGCGCCGGGCTGAGCATGGGTCAGGTGCAGGGCGTCACCAAGGAAGACAATCGCCTATGCCCGCGAAAAAGCCGGCGAAGACGCGATCGGAGAGATCGTCGGCGCGATTCCGGGCTTGAGTCAGTTCGTTTGAACGTTTCGATCGACGGCGAAGACAGAAGTTAAGAAGCAGACGAGGCAAGACGGATGTCCTACCCCCTCACCGATATCGACGGCATCGATGGCGAAGCAGCCACGATCCTCAAAACGGTGGGAGTCCGTTCGACCGGACGGCTGCTCGAGGCCGCACGCACCGTGCGCGGGCGCAAAATGCTCGCCATCAAGACCGGCTTCGATGAAAAGCAACTACTGGCTGGGCCAATGTCGCCGACCGCATGCGCGTCAAAGGCATCCGCAGGGAATATGCCGGACTGCTGCAAGCCGCCGGCGTCGATACCGTGAAGGATCTCAAATATCGCAACCCGGGCAATCTCGCCAAGGCGATGGCGGACGCCAACAAGAAGCGCAAGATGGTCACCATGCTGCCGTCAGAGAAAGTGGTCGGCCATTGGATCGAGAACGCCAAGAAATTGCAGCTCAAGATCACCTACAAATAACCAGGTTCCGGCCAGCGGCGAGGCGTGCCTGACGCCTGCTTGACAGCCCCGCCCCGACCGCGCAAAGCGACCGCCATGGGGCTCGCACGCACCTTCGAAGCCGCCGCCAAACCAGCGCAAAAGACCGCGCGTGATGCACTTTCAGCACTGCTCGCGCTGGGCCGGCCGCTGGTCATGGGCATCCTCAACGTCACCCCGGATTCTTTTTCCGACGGCGGCAAATTCATCGATCCGGCGACGGCGATCGCCCATGCCGCCGCGATGGCCAAACAGGGCGCCGATATTCTGGACATCGGCGCCGAGTCCACGCGGCCTTATGGCGGCATGAAGCCGGTTTCCGCGGACGAGGAAATGGCGCGGCTCGCGCCTGTGCTGCCCGCGGTGGTCAAATTGGGCCTGCCGGTGTCGATCGACACCATCAAGGCGAACGTCGCCGCCTGGGCGCTCGACCACGGCGCAAGCATCGTCAACGACGTCTGGGGCCTGCAACGCGATCCCGAGATGGCGCCGTTGGTCGCCGAGCGCGGCGTGCCGGTGATCGTCATGGCCAACCGCGAGGCGGCCGATGCCAGCCTCGATATCATTGCCGAGGTGAGCGCGTTCTTTGCGCGCTCGCTCGAAATCGCCGAGCGCGCCGGCATCGCGCGCGACAAGATCGTGCTCGATCCCGGCATCGGCTTTGGCAAGACCCCGGAACAGAGCATCGCCTGCATCGCACGGCTCGCCGAATTCAAACGCTTCGGGCTTCCTCTTTTGGTCGGCGCCTCACGCAAGCGCTTCATCAACACGGTAACGCCGTCGCCGCCGGACGAGCGCATTGGCGGCTCGATCGCCAGCCATCTCGAAGCGGTAAGCAACGGCGCCGCAATCGTGCGCGTGCATGACGTGGCGGAAACCGTGCAGGCGCTGCGCGTGGCCGCCGCCATCGGCGGCGCCAAAGAAAGCTGAAAATGAGCGACCGCATCTTCATCAACGGTCTGTCGCTGCACGCCTATCACGGCGTGATGGTTTATGAAGGCAAGGTTGGGCAGACTTCACCATCGATCTCGAACTCGAGATCGATCTCGCCGAGGCCGCGCGCTCGGACAAGGTGATGGACACGGTCTCCTACGACAAGGTCGTCGCCTGCGCGAGCGGCGCCTTCTGCGCGCAACGCCACAAGTTGATCGAAGCGGCCGCCGGCAAGGTCGCGGATGCGATCCTGGCGACGTTTCCGCGCGTGCAGAAGGTCAAGGTGACGATCCACAAGCCGCACGCGCCGATCGCGGCCACCTTCAGCGATGTCGGCGTCACGCTGGTGCGGGCGCGGCCCGGCGCAAAATGACCGAGGCCTGGCTGGGGCTCGGCGGCAATGTCGGCGACAGCCGCGCGATTCTCGACCGCGCGGTCGCACAGCTCTGCGACGGCAAGGACGTGACGCTGATCGCGCGCTCGTCCGACTACAAGACGCCGCCCTGGGGATTTAAATATCAGCCGCCATTCATCAATCTGTGCATCGCGGTGGAGACAACGCTTTCCCCGCGCGACTTGCTGGCGCGTGCGCAGGCAGTCGAACTGGCGCTCGGCCGCGACCGCGCGCATGAGAAGCGCTGGGGGCCGCGCACCGCCGATATCGACATCATCGCCTACGACAACCTGACGATCGACGAATTGGGCCTGACCGTGCCGCACCCGCGCCTGTTCGAGCGCGCCTTCGTGCTGATGCCGCTGGCGGAAATCGCGCCCGATCTGGTCATTGGCGGGCGGAGCGTGCGGGAGGCGGCCACCGCCGTCGATACGGCCGGGGTTGAGCGGCTGGCGCCACGTTCCGTCATTTAACTCAATGGCGGCGCCGCGCTGACTATGGCACTTTGCACCGATGAGCGATGAACTGCCCCTCGCCGCCGAATTTCCGCCCACCAGCCAAGCGGACTGGCGCAAGCTCGTCGATGCCGCACTCAAGGGCGCGTCGTTCGACAAGCGACTTGTCAGCCAGACTTATGACGGCTTGCGGGTCGAGCCGCTTTACCCCGCGCGGCGGGTGCCAAGCCGTTGCCGGGCGCACGCCGGGCGCGCCCTGGACGCTGATGCAGCGGATCGATCATCCCGATCCGGCAATCGCGAACGCGCAGGCGCTGCAAGACCTCGAAAACGGCGCGACCGGACTGACGCTGGTTTTCGCCGGTTCGCTCAACGCCAATGGCTATGGTCTCGGTGCGTCGCCGGACACGCTAGCGCGCCTGCTGGACGGCGTCGCGCTCGACGCCGGCATCACCATCGACTTCAACCTCAGCGCGGCTACGCGGACCGCCGTCCAACATTTCGCCGCCCTCGTGAAGGAGCGGAAGCTTTCCCCTGCATCGGTCGATCTGCGCGCCAGCCTCAATCCGATCGGTGGGTTCGCAGCCTCCGGCAGCAGCCCGAAACCATGGAGCGAGCTGTCGAAAATATTTGCGGCCGGCGTGCGCGATCTGGCCGCACAAGGTTTTCGCGGACCGTTCGCGGTCGCTGACGGCCGCATCATCCACAATGCCGGCGGCTCAGAAGCGCAAGAACTCGCTTTCGCCGTTGCCGCCGCCGTGGACTGCCTACGCGCACTTGTCGCGGCCGGCGTGCCGCTCGATAGCGCGCGCGGCATGATCTATTTCCGCTTGGCCGCGGAAGCCGACGAATTTCTCACCATCGCCAAATTCCGCGCCATCCGAAAACTTTGGGCGCGCGTCGAACAGGCCTGCGGCCTTGAGCCGAAGCCCACCATCGTCGCGGCCGAAACCGCCTGGCGGATGATGACGCGGCGCGATCCTTACGTGAACATGCTGCGCATGACGATTGCCGTCGCCGCGGCGGCGCTGGGCGGCGCCGACAATATCGCGGCGCTGCCGCACACCGCCGCCATCGGCCTGCCCGACGCGTTCGCGCGCCGGGTCGCGCGCAACACGCAGCTTATTCTGCTGGAGGAATCCAATCTCTACCGCGTCGCCGATCCAGCGGCCGGCTCCGGCGCGATCGAGGATCTGACGGCCAAACTCTGCGCCGCCGCATGGACGCAATTCCAGGAGATCGAGTCGGCGGGTGGCGCTTGGGCCGCGCTTGAAGCCGGGCTCATCCAAAAAAATGTCGCGTCCATCCGCGCCGTACGTCATAAAGCAATCGCACAACGCAAGGATTCACTGACCGGCACCAGCGATTATCCCGATCTCAATGAAAAGCCCGCAGCCGTGCTCGACGTTCCACCGGTCGCTGCGCCGAAAGAAGCCGCAGCCGTCAAAATGATCGAGCCGCTGCCGAGCATCCGTCTGGCGGAGCCGTTCGAGGCCTTGCGCGATGCCTCCGACCGCGCGCTGAAAAAAACCGGCGCGCGGCCGAAGGTGTTCCTGGCCAATCTTGGCAAGGTTTCGGATTTCACCGCGCGCGCGATGTTTGCCAAGAATTTCTACGAGGCCGGCGGCATCGAAGCGTTGAGCAATGATGGCTTCGACGATCAGGCCGCAATGATCGCGGCCTTCAAGGCCTCGGGCGCCAGGCTCGCCTGTCTGTGCTCGTCGGACAAAGTCTATGCCGAGCAAGCGGTCGATGCCGCCAAGGCGCTGACTGAAGCCGGCGCCATCGTTCACTTCGCCGGCAGGCCCGGCGAACTGGAGGCCGCCTTGCAGCAGGCCGGCGTTAAAGCCTTCATATTCATGGGCTGCGACGCGGTTTCGACCTTGCAAGCGGCGCATGATATTCTGGGCGTCAAATGAGTCAGGTCCCGAATTTCGCCAAGGTCGACTTCGCCGACGCGTCGGTTGCGCCCGGCAATGGCGCGAGCGCGTCTTCGATTGGATCTTGGATGACGCCGGAAGCCATCCCAGTGAAGCCGGTCTACGGCGAAGCCGATCTCGCCGGGCTCGATTTCCTCGACACCTATCCCGGCAAGCCGCCGTTTTTGCGCGGCCCCTACCCCGCGATGTACGCGGCGCAACCCTGGACCATCCGGCAATATGCCGGCTTCTCCACGGCTGAGGACAGCAACGCCTTCTACCGGCGTAATCTCGCCGCCGGTCAGAAGGGCCTCTCGATCGCCTTCGATCTCGCCACTCATCGCGGCTACGACAGCGATCATCCGCGCGTTGCCGGCGACGTCGGCATGGCGGGCGTGGCGATCGATTCGATCTACGACATGCGCACGCTGTTCTCCGGCATCCCGCTCGAGCAGATGAGCGTGTCGATGACCATGAACGGCGCGGTGCTGCCGGTGCTGGCGCTCTATATCGTCGCGGCCGAGGAGCAAGGCGTGCCTCACGCCAAACTGTCGGGCACGATCCAGAACGACATCCTCAAAGAATTCATGGTGCGCAACACCTATATCTATCCGCCGGCGCCCAGCTTACGCATCATCTCCGACATTTTCGCCTATACCTCGGCCGAGATGCCGAAGTTCAATTCGATTTCGGTTTCCGGCTATCACATGCAGGAGGCCGGCGCGACGCAGGATCTCGAGCTGGCCTATACGCTGGCCGACGGCGTCGAATATGTCCGCGCTGGGTTGAAGGCCGGGCTCACCATCGATCAGTTTGCGCCGCGCGTGTCGTTCTTCTGGGCGATCGGCATGAATTATTTCATGGAAATCGCCAAGCTACGCGCCGCCCGCATGATCTGGGCGAAACTCATGAAGCCGTTCAAGCCGGAGGATGCGCGCTCGCTGTCGCTGCGCACGCATTGCCAGACCTCGGGCTGGTCGCTGGCAGCCCAGGACGTGTTCAACAATGTCTCGCGCACCATGATCGAGGCGATGGCGGCGACCCAAGGCCAGACCCAGTCGCTGCACACCAACGCGCTCGACGAGGCGCTCGCTTTGCCGACCGATTTTTCCGCCCGCATCGCGCGCAATACGCAAATTGTTTTGCAGCAGGAGGCCGGCGCTACCCGCATCGTCGATCCGTGGGGCGGCTCGTATTACGTCGAGCGGCTCACATACGAACTCGCACGCAAGGCCTGGGGCCATATTGAGGAAGTGGAAGCGCTCGGCGGCATGGCCAAAGCGATCGAGGCCGGCATACCAAAGCTCAAGATCGAGGAAGCCGCCGCCAAAACCCAGGCGCGCATCGATGCCGGCCATCAGTCGGTGATCGGCGTCAACAAATATCCGCCGGCCGACGAAGCGCCGATCGACGTGCTCAAGGTCGACAATTCGGCCGTCATGAAGTTACAGCTCGACAAGCTCAAGCGGCTCAAGGCTGAGCGCGATCCGGCAGCGTTGCAGGAGGCGCTCGATGCGTTGACTCGCGCCGCCAATGGCAACGGCAATCTGCTGGCGCTGGCGGTCGATGCCGCCCGCGCCAAGGCCACCGTCGGGGAGATTTCCTCGGCGCTGGAGAAAGTGTACGGACGTCACGTGGCCTCGATCAAAGCCATCACCGGGGTCTACAAGCGGGAGGTCGGCAAAGGAGGACACATGACCGGGGCCGTCGAACGGGTGCGCGTTGCGGTCGAGGCATTCGAGGCGGCGGAGGGCCGGCGGCCACGCTTGCTGGTCGCCAAGATTGGCCAGGATGGCCACGACCGCGGGCAGAAAGTGATCGCCTCGGCCTTCGCCGATCTGGGCTTCGACGTCGATATCGGACCGCTGTTTGCGACACCCGGCGAAGCGGCGCGCCAGGCGGTGGAAAACGACGTGCATATTCTGGGCGTATCGTCGCTTGCCGCCGCTCACCTCACCCTTGTGCCGGAGCTCAAGAAAGAACTGGCGAGCCAAGGCCGCGACGACATCATGATCGTGGTCGGCGGCGTGGTGCCGCCGCAGGATTACGACGCGCTGATGAAGGCCGGATGCGAGGCGATCTTCCCGCCCGGCACGGTGATCGCGGAAGCGGCTGAGAAATTGCTCAAGACGCTCAGCAAGCGCTTGGGCCATGGCAAAGAGGCCGCGGAGTGAACAGACCGATCATCCGCGCGGTCCTGGCCGGGGTTTGCGTTTTGTCGCTATCCGCCTGCATCGACTCCAAAGACCCGATTCTGACGGACGCGCAGCCGGTGTTGGGGCCACGGCTGAATTTGCAGCTCTACACTTTGCACAAAGGCGTTGCCGAGGAACCCGAGAAGGTGCAATTCGCCTGGAACGGCAAGTCCTACGCCCGCAGCGGCGGCGGCATGAAGGATGTCGGCGCCGTCACGGTGCACCCGTTCGAGGCCGGCGATTACATCCTTCAGTCCATGCCGGTCCGGCAGCTACAGAAAATCGAATATGCTTTGCTGCACCCACTTGCTTCGGGCGCCTATCTGGTGATCGCGATCGACGAGGCCGATGCCGACGAGGCGGCCCGCGCCGCCAATTGCAAACACCCCGAGGGCGCCGCCTGCCGCATCGAGACGCGCGAGCAATTGCTCGTTTTCGCGCGCGCCACCGCCGCGAAGCATAGCGACGAAGGCGGGCTGGTCCTGCGGCTGCCGGACACACCGGCTAAGCGCCGTCACTAATCGATGGCCGCGCGCGCGCCCAAGTCTTCCGATCTGGCCGCCGCTATCCGCGCCGGCGACCGCGCCACGCTGGCGCGCGCCATCACGCTGATCGAGAGCAAGCGCGCCGATCATCGCAAACAGGCGCATCTGCTGGTGCAGGAATTGCTGCCGCATACGGGCAAGGCGATACGGCTCGGCATTACCGGCGCGCCCGGCGTCGGCAAATCCACCACCATCGACGCGTTGGGGACATCGCTCACGACGCAGGGCCACAAAGTGGCGGTGCTGGCGGTCGATCCATCCTCCACCCGCAGCGGTGGCTCGATTCTCGGCGACAAGACACGCATGGCAAAGCTTGCCGGCGACCCCAACGCCTTCGTGCGGCCCTCGCCGACCTCCGGCACGCTCGGCGGCGTCACCGCCAAGACGCGCGAGACCATGCTGGTCTGCGAAGCCGCCGGCTACGACGTGGTGATGGTGGAAACCGTCGGCATCGGCCAGTCGGAGACCGCCGTCTCCGACATGACGGATTTCTTTCTGGTGCTGATGCTGCCGGGCGCCGGCGACGAATTGCAGGGGCTTAAAAAAGGCATCGTCGAACTCGCCGACATGATCGCCGTCAACAAAGCCGACGGCGACAATATCGCGCGCGCCAAAGTCGCGGCGGCGGAATATCGCGCCGCGCTCAACATCCTTAAACCCGTGTCGGATACCTGGTCACCGCCGGTCGCCACTTTTTCGGCGCTCACCGGCGATGGCATCGGTGACTTGTGGGCCCAAGTGCTGGCGCACAAGAAGACGATGACGGCGTCGGGCGAACTCGCGGCGCGCCGGCGCGACCAGCAAGTGAAAGTGGATGTGGAGCATGCTGGAGGAACGGCTGACCGCGCGGCTGCGCGGCGATCCGGCAGTGCGCGGCAAGCTGAAGGCTGCGGAAGCTGCGGTCGCCGCCGGCAAATTGGCGCCGACGCTGGCGGTGGAGGAGATCGCCGCGCTGCTCGGGGCGTAATGCCCACCATTCTCGTCACCGGCTTCGGGCCGTTTCCGGGCGCGCCGCTCAATCCGACCGGACCGCTGGCGCAAAAGCTGGCGCGATTGCGGCGGGCAAGTTTGGCGGATGTGAAAATCATCGCGCATGTTTTTCCGACCAGTTATGCGGCGGTCGAGCGTGATCTGCCGGTACTTATGGCGCGATACAAACCGGATGCGCTCTTGATGTTCGGGCTGGCGCCGCGGGCGCGCACGCTGCGCATCGAGACGCGGGCGCGCAACGGCGTCGTGCTGCTGCCCGACGTGAACGGCGCTCGACTCTCACGCCACGCTATCGTACCGAGCGGCCCGGCGGCAATCGCGCTTCCCACGCCGGCGCGCCATTTGTTGGCAGCCGCCCGCGCGGCGCAGGTGCCGGTTGCGCTGTCGCGCGATGCCGGGCGCTATTTGTGCAACTACCTCTGCTGGCGCGCCGCCGAGACGGCCGCCAAGCCGGGCGGGCCGGCGATCGCCGCTTTCGTGCATGTGCCGCCGATCGGCCGCAAGATGCGGCCTCGCCGCGGCAAGGTGCGCCTGTCGGCCAGACGATCTTGTCCGCGCCGGCACGCGGCTCGTTATGGTTATCGCGGCAGCAGCGCGGCGTTAACACACTGCGCGCGCGTTTGGCGCATAGTGGCGCGCATGCGCGCTGACCGCCGCACCGTCCTCCTCGGCTCGCTCGCCGCGGCTTTCGCCGCGCCGGTGAAAGCCGCGCCACTGTCCAATTTCGGCATCGACGCCGCGCAGTTCGGCGTACGGCCGGGCGCGGCCTCCGATCAGAGCGCCGCGCTGCAGCACGCCATCGACCAGGCGGCGCGTACGCGTGCACCGCTGATGCTGGCGCCCGGCGTCTACCGGGCCAGTGGTCTCACCTTGCCCGACGGCGCCAATCTCATCGGCATCCGCGGCGCTACCCGGCTGATTCTGACGCGCGGGCCGTCGCTGTTATCGGCCGAGCACGCCGACACTGTGTCGCTGACCGGTCTCGCGCTCGACGGCGGCGGCCAGACGCTGCCCGAGGGCCGTGCGCTGGCACATTTCGATGACGTTAAGTCCGTCCGCATCGCCGATTGCGAGGTTGCCGGCGCCGGCGGCAACGGCATCACGCTACAAGCTTGCGGTGGCGAAGTAACACATACGACCATCACCGGGGCTGCGGACAACGCGCTGTTCTGCAACGACAGCCGCGGCCTGTTGATCATGTTCAACATCATCCGAAAATCCGGCAATGGCGGCATCAGACTCTTTCAGAGCTACAAGCGCACCGACGGCAGCACAATCGCCGACAACCGGATCGAGGATACCGGCGCGGCCGCCGGCGGCAGCGGGGAGAACGGCAACGCCATCAACGTGTTTCGCGCCGGCGATGTGATCGTACGCGGCAATCACATCCGCAACGCCGCTTTTTCCGCGATCCGCGGCAACTCGGCGTCCAACATCCAGATCATCGGCAATAATTGCGCCGGGCTCGACGAGGTGGCGATCTATTCCGAGTTCGGCTTCGAGGGCGCGGTGATCGCCGATAACGTGATCGACGGCGCCGAGACCGGCATCTCGATCGCCAATTTTAACGAAGGCGGGCGGCTGGCCACCGTGCGCGGCAACATCATGCGCAATCTGCGCACCCAGCGCCCGGGCGAGGCCGGCGACGGCATCAGCGTGGAAGCCGACACCGTGGTCAGCGGCAACGTGATCGAGCGTGTGCCGCTGGCCGGCATCGCCGCCGGCTGGGGGGAATACCTGCGCAATGTCGCCATCACCGGCAATGTGGTGCGCGAGGCCGGCTTCGGCGTCGCCGTTTCGGTGGTGGCCAATGCCGGCATCGCGGTCATTTCCGGCAATGTGTTCGCCGGCACGCAGCACGGCGCCATTGTCGGCATGGAATGGCATAAAGCGGTGACCGGCGACCTCGCGCTGGCCGGCGCCGAGCGTTATCCGCAGCTCAAGATCAGCGGCAATCAGGTGAGTTGAGTGCCCGCCTTGTTTAGGCCGGAAAACGTCCCTAGCTGCAAAGCCGATGCCACCCCGCCGCTTCTCCCGCCGAAAGCTCATTATGCTCGCGATCTTTGCTCTATTTTTGGTGCCGCTCATCGCCCGCGCCGCGCTTTACGCCGCCGGCAACGGCCCGCGTTCCTGGCGGGATGCCGACTGGTCGAGCACCGGCCTGCTGCCGCGGGCCGCCGATTACGAGCCGGCGCGCGTGATCGTGTTCACCGGCAAAGCCGGCGCCTGGAAGGGCATTTTCGCGGTGCATAGCTGGATCGTGTTCAAGCCGGCCGGCGCCAAAGAATGGACGCGCTACGACGTGGTCGGCTGGGGCAATCCGGTGCGCACCAATGGCTGGCCGCCGGACGGCCGCTGGTTCGGCAATACGCCGGTGGCGATCGCCGATGTCTCGGGCGCCGACGCGGAAAAACTGATCCCGCGCATCGAGGCGGCGGTGCGCCGCCTATCGTTTCAGCCACGCCGGCGACTACCGCGTCTGGCCGGGGCCGAACAGCAACAGCTTCACCGCCGCGATCCTGCGCGCGCTGCCGGAACTGGGCGTGGCGCTGCCGCCGAACGCGGTCGGCCGCGATTTCCGCGCCGGGTTTTATGCCGGGCGCACCGACAGCGGCACCGGCGTCGAACTCAATCTGGCCGGTTTCGCCGCGGTGAAGCTCGGCTGGGTCGAGGGCATCGAAGTCGATCTGCTCGGACTGGTCGCGGGGCTCGATCTGCGGCACCCGGGCGTGAAATTGCCCGGCTTCGGCCGCATCGGTGTCGAATCGCCGGTCGCCACCGCGCTGGCGCGCTGAATTTTTCACGCCGATTTGTCCTGATGTGACCGCAAGCGGGGTGACGCAACCGCGCCGCTCATGGCAAGTTGCCGGCCCATGCGCGACATGTTGCCGTTGCTCGATAAAGTTCCCTTCCCCGCCATCCGCCGCGGCCGGCTCGACACGCTGCAGGTCAATGTCGGCTACCGCTGCAACCAGTCCTGCTTCCATTGCCACGTCAATGCCGGCCCGAACCGCACCGAGGAGATGACGGCCGCGGTCGCCGATGTGGTGCTGGATTTTCTGGCGCGCCGGCGCATCGCTACGCTCGACATCACCGGCGGCGCGCCCGAACTCAATGCCAATTTCCGCCGCCTGGTGACAGGCGCGCGCAAGCTCGGCGTCAAGGTGATGGATCGCTGCAACCTCACCATCCTGGAGCAACCGGGCCAGGAAGACCTCGGCGAATTTCTGGCGGCGAACCGTGTCGAGGTGGTGGCCTCGATGCCGTGCTATCTGCAGGACAATGTCGAAGCGCCAGCGCGGCAACGGCGTGTTCGGCGGCTCGATCCGCGGCCTCAAGAAACTCAATGCGCTGGGCTTCGGCCGCGACCCGGCGCTCACGCTCAACCTGGTTTACAATCCGCAAGGCCCGTCATTGCCGCCGCCGCAGGCCTCGTTGGAGGCCGACTACAAGCGCGTGCTGGGCGAACAATACGGCATCGTTTTCAACAAGCTGTTCGTGCTCGCCAATATGCCGATCCAGCGCTTCGGCTCCATGCTGGTAACCAAAGGCGAGTTCGACGGCTACATCGATTTGCTGCGCGAGGCGCATCTCGACGCCAATCTCGACGGCGTGATGTGCCGCAATCTGATTTCGGTCGACTGGCGCGGCTATGTCTACGATTGCGACTTCAACCAGATGCTTGACCTGCCGCTCGTGCATGGCTCACGCAAACGCGCACATCTGTCCGATCTGCTCGATGCCGACATCGATAACAATCCGATCCGCACCGCCGGACATTGCTACGGCTGCACCGCCGGCCAAGGTTCGAGCTGCGGCGGCGCCCTGAAAGAGGCGGCCGGAGTGAGCGCGGTCGAGCCCCTTGAGCTTATGCAGCCCGGCCGCTCCTGCCCGACCGACTACGTTTATTCGCCCAAGGTATTCGCGCGGTTGCCCGATTTCGAGGCCGAGACGATCTATGTCGTCGGCGGGCTGTACGGCAACCTGGCTGCGCTCGCCGCGGTCGAACAACTGGCGGCGCAGGAAATGGCGCCGGTCGCTATCGTCTTCAATGGCGACTTTCATTGGTTCGACGCCGAATCCGGACTGGTTTGCGCGATTCGAGCGCGGCGTCGCCCGACATCGCGCATTGCGCGGCAACGTCGAAACCGAGATCGCACGATTCTAGCGATATCGGCGCGGGCTGCGGTTGCGCCTATCCAGAGAGCGTATCGGGCAGCGTGGTCACGCGCTCGAACGAGATTTTGAATCTGTTGCGGAACGCCACGCCCCACCAAGCGCGCACGCGGTTGCGCGATCTGCCGATGCATCTGGTGGCCGAGATCGCCGACCTGCGCGTCGGCATCGTGCATGGCGACGCCACAGCGCTGGCCGGCTGGAAGTTCGGGCAGGATGAACTCGACAATTCGAGCCGGAGGCCATGGCTAAGCGAGGTCCGCGCCGCATCCCACATCGATGTCTTCGCCAGCACCCATACGTGCCTGGCGGCGTTGCGCGATTTCGTTCTGCCGGCGGGGCGGCTGACGATTATCAACAACGGCGCCGCCGGCATGCCGAATTTCAGCGGTTCCCGTTATGGCTTGATCTCGCGCATCGCCGCGGCACCCTCGCCGCATAAGCCGCTCTATGGCTTGCAACGCGACGGCGTGCACATCGACGCGATCCCGCTCAAATACGATCACGCGGCCTTTCTCGACCGCTTTCTGGCACGCTGGCCGGAAGGATCGCCCGCTTACGAATCCTGATTACCAGCGCATTGTCGACGGACCGAATTATTCGATCACGCAGGCGGCGGGCCGATGAAACTCTCCATCGTCATGCCGGTGCTCAACGAGGCGCCCGGGATCGAAGCGGCGCTCGCGGCGCTGGCGCCCTATCGCGCGCGCGGCGTTGAAGTCATCGTCGTCGATGGCGGCAGCAAAGACGGCACGGCCGAACTGGCGAGACCGCTTGCCGACCGCGTGCTCACGGCCGCGCGCGGCCGCGCGGCGCAGATGAATGCCGGCGCCGCCGCGGCAACGGGCGATGTTTTGCTGTTCCTGCATGCCGACACGCGATTGCCGGACCACGCCGACCGGCTGGTGCTCGACGGCCTTCGCGCGTTCGGGCAAGGCCTGGGGCCGTTTCGATGTCCGCTTCGACAGCGGCCTCGGCTTTGTTGCCTTCATGATGAACTGGCGCTCTCGCCTGACCGGCATCGCCACCGGCGACCAGGCGCTGTTCGTCGACCCGCGCGGCGTTCGAGCGCGCCGGCGGATTTCCGCTGATCGCACTGATGGAGGACGTGGCGCTGTCGTCCAGGCTCAAACGCATCGGCAGGCCGCTCGCCTTGCACGCGCGCGTCACCACCTCGGCGCGGCGCTGGCGCCGGCATGGCGTGATGCGCACGATCCTGCTGATGTGGAAGCTGCGGCTTGCCTTTTTCTTCGGCGCCGATCCGGCCAAACTTGCGCGGGCTTACGGCTATGCCGAACGCTAGGTCGGTCGCTATCGCCATCATGGCCAAGGCGCCGATTCCGGGGCTGACCAAAACCCGTCTGATCCCGTCGATCGGCGCGCATGCGGCAGCGGTATTGCAAGAACGAATGACAGCGCGCGCGGTCGAAACGGCGGTCGAAGCCGGTATTGGCCCGGTGACATTGTGGTGCGCGCCCGACCCGACCCATCGCTCGTTTCGCGAACTGCTGACCCGCCACCAAATAACGCTGAAGCGCCAGCCCGAAGGCGATCTCGGCACGCGCATGCTTGCCGCCATGACCGACGCCGACCGCCCTACCTTGCTCATCGGCGCCGATTGCCCGGTCTTGACGTGCGCGAACTTGCGTGCCGCCGCACGCTCGCTTGCCGATGCCGACGTGGTGCTGATCCCGGCCGAGGACGGCGGCTATGTGCTGATCGGCGCGCGTGCCGCTCAGCCGCGACTTTTTTCCGGCATCACTTGGGGCACGCCAGCGGTTCTGCAAGAAACAAAGGCGCGGATTTCCGCCCTCCAGCTCACAGCCGCCGAACTTCCGTCGCTGTGGGACCTTGATACCGAGGCCGATCTCGCGCGGTTCGAGCGGTTGTTTCCGGAAATGGCGCTCTGAGTCACTGGATCCGAATCAATACCAAGCCGCACACGATCAACAGTGCCGCCGCGATGCGCGTCATGCGCAGCGGCTCCTTGAGCACGACCACGGCGATCACCGCGCCGAACAGCACGCTGGTTTCGCGCAAGCTGGCGACGATGGCGATCGGCGCCAGCGTCATCGCCCAGAGCGCGATGCCATAGGACACGACCTGAAGCGCGCCGCCGGCGAGGCCGCGCTGCCAAAAATGCCGCAGATCGGCGAACAGCAGCGCGCCCGTTGCGCCGCAGCGCGTAAGGGACGAGACAAATGCAAATGCCGATGAATCCCCAGAGCACGTAGGAAATCGGGTTGCCCGCGAGCCGCGCGCCGACGCCGTCCACCACCGTATAAACGCAGATCGTCACGGCCGTGAACAAGGCAAAGCCGACCGCACGCCGGTCGAGCTTCGCCAGATCGCGGCCGCCGCGCAACGACAGCAGCAGCACGCCGAAAGCGAGCGCGACAATCCCGCACCATGCCAAAACGCCGAGATGCTCGCCGACGATGATGGTGCCCGCCGCGGCCGTCATCAAAGGCGCAGAGCCGCGCGCGATCGGATAGACCTGCCCGAGATCGCCGCTGCGATAGGCCTCGGCGAGGCCGGCAAAATAAAACAGATGGATGAACGAGGATGCGACGAGAAAAGGCCAGGACGCGGCCGCCGGCAACGGGACGAACGGCACCGCCGCCAGCGCGAAAACGGTAGCGCCGGCCACGATCAGCGTCGTGGTCGAGAGCGGATCGAGCCCGACCTTGATCAGCGCGTTCCAGCCGGCGTGGCAGAGCGCGGCGAACAAGACGGCGATAAAGACGAAGTTTTCCAACTCAAGCCTTCGCCGCCGCCGGCGCCCACAGCTTGGGACCGGCGCGGGCATATTGCACGGGCCGCGCCACCTCGGCCCCCAACGCCTTGGCGGCATGCCAGCCCCAATGCGGATCGTCGAGGAAACAGCGCGCCATCGACACCATGTCGGCCTCGCCCTTCGCCACGATTTGCTCGGCGTGCTCGGGCTTGACGATCAGCCCGACGCAGCGGGTCGGAATGCCAGCCTCTTTCTTGACGCGCGCGGCGATCGGCACGTTGTAGCCGGGCTCGGTGGGATTATGGATGCCGGCGGCGACGCCGCCCGAGGAGATACAGATGAAGTCGAGGCCTTCACCTTTAAGCGCCTTGGCGATCGCCACCGCGTCGTCCGCGGTCAGCCCGCCCTCGCGCCAGTCGCTCCCCGTGATGCGCGCGCCGAGCGGCACGCCCTTCGGCACCAGCGGCGCGCACCGCGCGCGCGATCGAGAGCGGAAAGCGCAGGCGGTTTTCGAACGAGCCGCCGTATTGGTCGGTGCGCTTGTTGGAAATCGGCGACATGAAGCCGTGCGCCAGATAGCCGTGCGCCATGTGCAGTTCGATTTCGTCGAAGCCGATGCGCAGCGCGCGCTGGGTGGCCGAGACGAAAGCATCGCGCACGCGCTCCATGTCGGCTTCGGTCACCTCGCGCGGCGTCTGCCAGCCCTCGCCGAACGGAATCGGCGAAGCGGCCATGGTCGGCCACGGATCGGCCTCCGGCTTGAGCGGCCCCGCCGCCCTCCCAGGGCTTCTGCGCCGAGCCCTTGCGGCCGGAATGGGCGATCTGGATGCCGAATTTGGCGGTGCCGGCGCGGCGCGCCGAGTGCGATGACGCGCGCCAGCGCGGCTTCGTTGTCGTCGGAATACAGCCCGAGGCAGCCGTGGGTGATGCGGCCGTGGCGCTCGACATGGGTCGCCTCGACGATCACCAGCGCGGCGCCGGAATTCGCCAGCATGCCGAGATGCATCAGGTGCCAGTCGTTGGCGCAGCCGTCGTCGGCCGAATACTGGCACATCGGCGAAACGACGATGCGGTTGGCAAGCTCGAGGCCGGCCAGTTTATAGGGCGAAAAAAGCGCACTGCTCATGGCAAGGATACTCTGGAATGGGTCGCTGCGGGATGAGACGTGCGGATCAGACAATGATGGCACCGGCATCGCCGCCGTCAAACGGCTTGCTATCAGGGCAGCTCAGCGGCCGGACAGATCGTTCCCGTCGCGATGCCGGCGGCACAGCCCGACAAGCTTCGCCAGATCGCCACCGCCTTCATCACGTCGACAATGCGCGCGGCGAAATTCTGCGGCGTGTAATAGCGCTGCCAGCGGCCGCTTTGATATAGCCCGGCATAATAGGACAGCCCGCGCTCGGCGAGGTCGAGCCATTGGCGCGACACCTCTTCGAAACAGTGGTCCGGGCTTGGCCGGCATGAGGGGTCCGTGGCGAGCAGGTGCATAATCACGCCAATGCGCGAAGGATGAATAGCTCACGCCGATTCGCGAAGGTCTTAAAGCGCCCAGCCCACAGCTAAGGTTTGAATTTTTTGGCGAGCGCGTCGGCGTTTTTCGAGAGCAGCCCGACATCGGAGCCGACCGCCACGAACTGATAGCCCCAGTCGATATAGCGCCGGGCCTCCTCCTCATCGCCGGTGAGCATGCCGGCCGGTTTGCCGACCTTCTTCAACCGTTTGACCGCGTCGTGCATCGCCGCCTGCGCCTCGGGATGTTGCGGATTGCCGAGAAAGCCCAAGGAGGCCGATAGATCGGCCGGCCCGATGAACACGCCGTCGACGCCGTCGACGGCGGCAATGGCCTCGAGCTGGTCGAGCGCCATGCGGGTTTCGACCTGCACCAGAACGCAGATCTCGGCGTTGGCCTTGCCGAGATAGCCGGGGACGCGGCCGTAGCGGCTGGCGCGCGCCGATGTCGAGACGCCGCGAATGCCGTGCGGCGGGTAGCGCGTCGACGCGACCGCGCGTTTGGCCTCCTCGACATTCTGCACGTAAGGAAACAGCAGCGTCTGCGCGCCGATATCGAGGCAGCGCTTGGCCAGCACCGCGTCGTTCCAGGCCGGGCGGATGATCGGCGTGGTGATGCCTGCTTGCATCGCCTGCAACTGGCCGACCAGATCGGGGATTTCGTTGGGCGAATGCTCGGTATCGAGCAGCATCCAGTCGAAGCCGCGAGTCGGAAATGATTTCCGCGCCGATGTTGCTGCACAGGCTGATCCACAGCCCGATCTGCAATTTGCCGGCGGCGAGCGCGGCTTTGAAATTATTGCGAGGCATGTCCGGCATGGTGAAATTCCCTACATAAATTGAATGGCGATGCCACCGAGCGGACCGAAATCGGCATGCACGGTGTCGCCTTTGGCGGCGAACACCACGCGGGTGAAGGAACCGGCGAGCACGATGTGGCCGGGCTCAAGCGCGTGGCCGTGCGGGCCGATCTTGTTGGCGAGCCAGGCGACGCCGAGCGCCGGATGGCCGAGCACGCCGGCGGCGAGCCCGGTCTCCTCGATCTCGGAATTCTTGTACATGATGCCGCCGACCCAGCGCAGGTCGACGTCCATCGGCCCGACCGGGCGGCCGCCCATGGCGATGCCGGCAGCGGCGCCGTTGTCGGCGACGGTGTCGACGATCTTGCGCGGATCCTGCAGGCGCGCGTCGACAATCTCCATCGCCGGCACGACATATTCGGTGGCGCGCAGCACGTCGGTGAGGCCGACACCGGGACCTTGCAGGCGTTTGCCCATGATGAAGGCAAGTTCGACCTCGACTCGCGGCCTGCAATAATCGGCGTGCTTCACCTTGGCGCCGTCGGCGATCATCTGGTCGTCCAGGATGTAGCCGTAATCCGGCTCGTCGATCATCGAGGAGCGCTGCATCGCCTTCGAGGTCAGCCCGACCTTGTGGCCGATCAGCTTGGCGCCGGCCTTGATCTTGCGCTGCGCGACGTCGGTGGAGATCGCGTAGGAATCCTCGATGGTGAGGCCCGGAAAGGTAATGTGAAGCTGGATGACCTGCTTATGCTCTTTATTGGCCGCCATCAGGATATCGGCGGCCTTTTTGCGGTCGGCGTCGGAGAGCATCTTTGAAACCCCGGCTGGGCTGTGAAGCGTCAGTGGCTCAGCTTCGGATCGACCTTGAACGTCGCTTGCGTCTTCTTTGTGATCTCGTCGAGCGTCACGTCGGGCGCGAGTTCGATCAGCGTCATGCCGCCCTTCTTCTTGTCGATGCTGAAAACGCCCAAGTCGGTGATCACCATGTCGACCACGCCGGTGCCGGTGAGCGGCAGGTTGCACTTGTGCAGCAGCTTCGGCTTCCGTCCTTGGCGGTGTGCTCCATGATCACCACCACCTTCTTGACGCCGGCGACCAGGTCCATGGCGCCGCCCATGCCCTTGACCATCTTGCCGGGGATCATCCAGTTGGCGAGATCGCCGTTCTCGGCCACCTGCATGGCGCCCAGAAGCGCGATGTCGATATGGCCGCCGCGGATCATGGCGAATGAATCGGACGACGAGAAATAACTGGTGGTCGGCACTTCGGTGACGGTCTGCTTGCCGGCATTGATCAGATCGGGATCTTCGTCGCCCTCATAGGGGAACGGCCCGAAGCCGAGCATGCCGTTCTCGCTTTGCAACTGCACGCTCATGCCCTTGGGAATGTAATTCGACACCAGCGTCGGAATGCCGATGCCGAGATTGACGTAAAAGCCGTCGCGCAATTCCTTGGCGGCGCGTTCGGCCATTTGATCGCGGGTCCAGGGCATTAGACTTGACCTCCTGCGCCGGCGGCAGCGGGGCGCTTGCGCACCGTGCGCACCTCGATGCGCTTCTCGGCATTCGGCACATGCACGATGCGGTGCACGAACACGCCCGGCGTGATGATGGCGTCGGGTTCGAGCTCGCCCGGCTGCACCAGATGCTCGACCTCGGCGACGGTGATCTTGCCGGCGGTCGCCATCGGCGGATTAAAATTGCGCGCGGTCTTGCGGTAAACCAGGTTGCCTTCGGTGTCGCCCTTCCAGGCATGGACCAGCGCGAGATCGGGAACGAGGCCGCGCTCCATGATGTAGCGCTCGCCGTCGAAAGTGCGCTCTTCCTTGCCCTTGGCGATATCGGTGCCGACGCCGGTCTTGGTGAAGAAGGCGGGGATGCCGGCGCCGCCGGCGCGCAGCCGCTCGGCCATGGTGCCTTGCGGGTTGAACTCGATCTCCAGCTCGCCGGCGAGAAACTGCTGCGCGAACAGCTTGTTCTCGCCGACATAGGAGGCGATCATCTTCTTGATCTGCCGGGTTTCCAGCAGCAGGCCGAGGCCGGCGCCGTCGATACCGGCATTGTTCGATATGCAGGTGAGGTTTTTCACGCCGGTGTCGCGCAGCGCCCGGATCAGCGTTTCCGGCATGCCGCACAGGCCGAAGCCGGCGGCCGCAACCAACATTCCGTCCTTGACGATACCGGCCAACGCGGCGTTTGCGTCGGGATAAACTTTCTTCATGCAACTCCACCAAACTCTAAAGCCGTCACCAAGACGAGCCGAATGCCTAAGAACATCAAAAAGACACCGGAATGCAAGTCTTGCTTAGAAGTCTTGCCTAGCGCGCCGGGGTCGCCGGTGTTGGGATTTCCATGACCGGGTTGCGCGGCTTTGCCGGGGCGGCCGGCGGTGCCGGAGCCGCGGGCGCCGCAGGCGTCACCGCCACGGTCACCGGCGTTCTCTGGCCGGTGAATGAGGTCGGCAGCGGCACTTGTTCGTGCGGGTAATAGCTCCAGAACACAAAAAGCCCGGCGAATATCAGCGCCGACAGAAGGCCGCCATCATGCGGTGATGGAAAGCCAACAGATTGCCGATCAATGTGGCGACAAACACCAGCAGCGCCAGCACGATGACATAGAGCCAGCTCACGGCAGCCAGATCGATCGGCATGAGACCATTTCCTCTACGTCGCCCTTGGGCACATTTTAGCGCAGACCCGCCATGTCGGCCACGTCATTTGCCAATTGACCGTGGCATTGATTATAGCGTGCGTGCGCCATGCCCAATGTTCTGATCCTCACCGAAGTCCAGGAATCCATGCGGGCCCGCTACAAGGGCATGCTGATGGAGCGATTCCCGCAATTGACCATCAATGTGGTCGGCCATCATACGCTGGTCGATCCTTTTATCGCCAACACCGACATTCTCATGTGCTTTGGGCCGCCGATGGCCGACCATGTCGTGCGCGACGCCACGAAGCTGAAATGGATCCAGGCGCTCGGCACCGGCGTCGACAATATCGTCGACCTGCCCTCGCTCGGCAAAGAAGTGCTGGTCACCAACGTGCGCGGCATCCACGGCGCGCCGGTGTCGGAAGCCACCATCGCCTTCATGCTGTCGCTGGCGCGCGATCTGCCGCGCTCGGTGCGCGCGCAGGAACAGAGCAAGTGGGAGCGCTGGCCGTCCGCGCTGCTCGCCGGCAAGACCGTCGGCATTCTCGGCGTCGGCCTGATCGCCGAATATCTGGCGCCGATCTGCAAGACGCTTCCACATGACCGTCATCGGCATCAGCGGCAGCCCGCGGCCGACGCCGAGCTTCGACCGCATGGCGCATCGCGACGAGCTGGTGAAGATCGCGCCGCGAGCTCGATTTCCTGGTCGTGCTCACCCCGCTCACGCCGGAGACGCGCGGCATCATCGGCGCGAAGGTTCTCGCCGCCATGAAGCCGAGCGCGTACCTGATCAATGTCGCGCGCGGCGGCGTGGTTGACGAGCCGGCGCTGATCGAGGCGCTGGAAGCCGGGCAGATCGCCGGCGCCGGCGCTCGACGTGTTTTCGCAGGAGCCGCTGCCGCCCGACAATCCGCTGTGGAAGACCAAGAACGTGCACGATCTTTTCGCATCTCGGCGGCTATTCGCAGGGCTATGAGGATCGCGCCATGCCGACCATCGCCGGCAATATGGCCAAGTTTCTCGCCGACGATCCCAAAAACATGATCAACATCGTGCGCAAGCCCGCGTCCTGGGGAGTTTAAGACCATGGCTTTGTCGGAACGTCTGAACACGCCGATCTCCACCGCCGAACTGGAGCGCCGCTGGCGCCTCGTGCGCGCCGCCATGGAGCGCGACAAGATCGACGTGCTGCTGATGCAGAACAACAACGACCACATGGGCGGCTATGTGCGTTACTTCACCGATATGCCGGCGACCAACGGCTATCCCAACACGGTGGTGTTTCCGCGCGACGACGAAATGACGGTGGTGTGCCAGGGCCCGTTCGGCGGCAGCGAAACGACGGCGCAGGGCGATGTGAACTGGCGCGGCGTCAAGAAGATCATGACGACGCCGAGCTATGCCTCCGCGCATTACACCAAGGATTACGATCCCGAACTCGCCGCCAAGGCGCTGGAGCCGTTCGCCAACGGCACCATCGGCTATGTCGGCACCTATCAGATGTCGTTTGCCATGCTCGACTTCATCAAGCGCGCGTTTCCGAAGGCGCGCTTTGTCGATGCCACCGAGATGGTCGACCAGATCAAGGTCATCAAGAGCGCGGAGGAAATGGAACTGGTCAAACGCGCGGCGCTGATGCAGGACGGCGCCATGCGCGCCGCCTTCGCGGCGGCCAAACCCGGCATGCGCGACACCGAAGTGGCCGCCGCCGCGCAGCACTACAGCCAGTGCCACGGCAGCGAGAACGGCATTTATCTGTGCGCCTCGATGCCGCTCGGCACGCCGTCGAAATTCGCCAACCGGCATCTGCAGAACCGCGTCATCCAGAAAGGCGACCAGATCGCGCTTGCTGGTGGAGGATAACGGGCCGGGCGGCATGTACACCGAGCTCGGCCGCTCCTGCGTGGTCGGCGCCAAGGTGCCGCAGGCGATGAAGGACGAACTCGCCTTCTGCATGGAGGCGCGCAAGATGACGCTCGATCTGCTGAAACCCGGCACGGCCTGCAAGGACATCTGGGACGCCTTCAACGCTTTCATGCGCAAGAACGGCCGGCCGATGGAGGCGCGGCTTTATTGCCACGGCCAGGGCTACGACCTGGTGGAGCGGCCGCTGGTGCGCAACGACGAGCCGATGAAGATCGCCAAGGACATGAATATCGTCGTGCACCCGACCTATATCCACGGCGGCTATCTCAACTGGCTGTGCGACAATTACCTGATCGGCGGCAACGGCCCGGGCGACCGGCTGCACCAGTTTCCGGAAGAAGTCGTCGAAGCCGGATAGCTGCCACCTTCTAGCGGCCTTGACCGCCGTCCCCGGCGGCGCAAGGATTTCGCCATTAGTGGAGGAACCCCCAATGAAAAAAACAATCTTTGGCGCGGCGCTGGCCGCCATGCTGGCGTTGACCGGATCGGCCGGCGCGCAGAATTTCCGATCACCCGCTGACCATGATCATTCCGTTCGCCGCCGGCGGGCCGACCGACGTGCTCGGCCGCGTGATGGCGCAGCGCATGGGCGAAATTCTCGGCCAGAACGTGATCGTCGAAAACGTCGGCGGCGCCGGCGGCATGACCGGCGCGAAGAAAGTCGTCGACGCGCGAGCCCGACGGCTACACTTTCTTGCTCGGCACCGTCGGCACCCAGGCGCAGGGCCAGACGCTCTACAAGCATCCGCTCTATAACGCCGTCACCGACTTCACGCCGGTCGGCCTGATCGCCGAGGTCCCGATCGTGCTGCTGGTGCGCAAGGATCTGCCGGCCAACGACCTCAAGGAATTCGTCGCCTACGCCAAGGCGAACCAAGCCAAGATGCAGTTCGGCTCGGCCGGCGCCGGCTCGGCGACCCATCTCGGCTGCGTCGTGCTCAACACCGCGATGGGCACCAACATCACGCATGTGCCCTACAAGGGCACCGGCCCGGCGATGCAGGATCTGGTCGGCGGGCCGCATCGACTTCCTGTGCGAGATCATCACCACCGCCAAACCGCAGATCGAAGGCGGCAATGTGCGGGCGCTGGCGATCATGACCACGGAACGCTCCGCGGTGATGCCCAAATTGCCGACCACGCGCGAACAAGGTCTCGACGTGCAGGCCTATACCTGGAACGCGTTCTATGCGCCGAAGGGCGACGCCCGACGACGTCGTCAAGAAGCTCAACGACGCCATGGTCGCGGCCATGAACACGCCGGCCGTGCACGACCGCCTGCAAGGTCTCGGCGCCATGATCGTGACGAAAGAACGCAGCACGCCCGCCTATCTCGGCAAGTTCACGGCGGATGAAATCAAGAAATGGGCCGTCGCCGATCAAGGCAAGCGGCGTCTCGATCGAGTGATCGTTATTGCGTAGCGGAGGGAGTTGTCGATGGCCGACATCAAAATTCACAATGCCGACGCGCTCGGCAAGCCGCTCGGGCAATATTCGCACCTGACCCGCGTCAAGGCGTCGGAATTCGTCTTCATCGCGGGCCAGGTCGGCGCCGACCGGGACGGCAAAGCCAGCGAGGATTTCGACGCGCAATGCGTCCAGACCTTCGCCAATATCGAGGCGGCGCTGAAATCGGTCGGCGCCGGCTGGGGCAATATCGTGCGAGTTCACCACCTACATGGTGCATTCGCAGGACATTCCGAAGTTCATGAAATACCGCCTGCGCGAATTTCCCAAGATGTTTACCAACGGCGCCTATCCGCCCAACACGCTGCTGATGATCGACCGGCTGGTGCAGGAAGCGTTTTTGATCGAGGTGTCGGCGGTCGCGGCGCTTTAGCTGTCCCGCTCATTCCCGCGCAAGCGGGAATCCAGTCACCAATAAACTGGGTCCCCGCTTTCGCGGGGACGAACGGAAATATTATTTCGCCTTATCAATCAGACTGACGTGCGCGGCGACGACGCGCCAGCCTTCGGGAAATTTCACCCAGGTCTGCATCTGCCGCCCCATCTTGCCGGGCGCCGAGGGGCGTTCATACAGCGTCGAGGCCACCGCGAAGTCGCGGCCGTAAGTCGTGATCATCGTGCGCGACAGCGTGCGCCCGAGCGCCACCGGCGAGCGCGCGGCGCGGAACGCCTTGATCTCGGCCGAGCCGTAGAGAATTTCGCCGGCGCCGTAGCGGATGGTGCGCGCGTCGTCGCGGAATGAGGCGTTGAGTGCGGCGACATCATTCGTCACCAAAGCTTTTTCGTAAGCGTCGAAGGCTTCGCGCACCTCGGCCACGACCTCCGGCAGGTCGATTTCCATTTCCGTTCCCCTTAAAGACCCACCCTACTCCACAAACTTCGCCTTGCCTACGCTCGGCTGGCGTATTTGACCAGCGCCAGGAAGCGGTAGAGCCCGTGCACGAATTTACCGTAGGGCAGGCTCAGGAATAATCCGAGCACGACGCCGAGATGGATGGCGAGCAGGATGCCCATCGCGCTCGTGTCGCGCAGGATCATCAGCGCAAAGCCGGTGAGACTGATGAAAAACAGCATGGCGATGAAGGCCGTATCCATGCCCTTGCGCGCGCCGTCGACAAGAACGGGATCGCGCCGGCGCGCCAGCACGAACAGTCCCACCGGGCCAATGAGCAATCCGAGGCCGCCGAGGATGCCGAGCAGCACCGGCAGGCTGTAAAGCGCATAAGGCGCGTGCCAGCCGAAGGCGTAATGATAGATCGTCGCGACGCTGGTGGCGGCAAAGCACAGCAAAAAGCCATAGAACGTTAAATGATGATACATGCGCCGCGCCGGCGACGGCGCGTCGTCTTCGCTGGTGCAGCCGCCTCCGCCGCCGCCGCAGATAAGTCAGATGCACGGTGTCGACGATGGCGCGGCCGAAGGCGGCCAAGCCGGCGCGCGGCGCGTCGCCGTTGATGTCGCGCCAGAACGCGCGCAGGCTGAACCAAAGCGCGGCGATGGCGTACAGCGCCACCGCGCCGAAAAGCGCCAGCCATCGCGTTGTGCGGCATCACCTTGTAGAAATCGCCGGCGTTGCGCGCGTACAGCGCCGCCGGATCGCTGAGCGCGACAAAGCCGATGATGAAGACGGCGACGCTTGCCGCCGCCAGCAGCGTGACGATGAGGCCGTTGCGCGCGAAGGCGCCGGATAGAGCCCGCGGCCAGGCATATTGCGCGTAGCTGTCGTTGCGCAGTTTAGCCAGCGACAGCCGGCACATTGACGTTGAATTCGTGCGGCGGCGAATACTGGCAGTCGGTGTAGCAGGCGCCGCACTGGTGGCAGAGATTGGCCAGATAATTTAGATCGCCCGCTGCAAACGTGAGCCGCATTTCCATCGCCGGGAACACCGCGCACAGGCCTTCGCAATAGCGGCAGGCATTGCAGATCGTCATCAGACGTTCGGCTTCGCGGAGGTTGTCAGTTGGAAGCATGCGACGCCGCCCCCTGCCCCGCCAAGCGGCCGAACACCGCGCCGATGGTCATGCCGATGCCGGCGAGATAGCCCTTGCCCAGCACGTTGCCGGCCATGATTTCGCCGGCGGCGAACATGTTGCCGGACAGCTTGCCGTCCTTGAGCAACATGCGCGACTCCTGGTTCACGCGCACGCCGAGATAAGTGAAGGTGATGCCGGGGCGCAGCGGATAGGCGTAGAACGGCGGCTGGTCGATCTTGCGCGCCCAGTGCGATTTCGGAATGGCGAGGCCCTCCGTCCGGCAATCGTCGAGCACGCTGTGATCGAACGTGCCGGGGCGCACGGCGGCGTTGAAATCGGCAATGGTTTTTTCCAGCGCCGCCGGATCGAGCGTGAGTTTCGTCGCAAGTTCGCCGATCGAGGGCGCCTGGATGGCCGGAAAGATCGACGGCATGAACAAATGAATCGATTTCGCAGTCGACGATGCGTAGGCGATCTGGTCCGGCTGCTGCGCCACCAGACGGCCCCAGATGGCGTAGCGCTTCGGCCAGGTTTCCTCGCCTTCGTCGTAGAAGCGCTTGGCATCGCGATTGACCACGATGCCGAAGATGATGCTGTCGAGCCGGGTGGCAATGCCGCCGTCGAACTTCGGCGCGCGCGCGTCGATGGCGACGGCGTGGCATTGGGTCGGATCGCCGACCGGCATCACATTTGCATCAAGCAGCATGCGCAGCACGTCGCCGCGATTATAGGGCGTGCCACGGATGAGGAAATTGTCGGCCGCCGCGCCCCAATGCTCCTTCAACCATTCGATATTGGCCTCGAAGCCGCCGGCAGGCCGCGACCAGCGCCTTACCACGGATCGGGATTTGCTTGTTGGCGCGTTTGATCACCGCCGAGATGAAAAAGCCGTCGTCGATGTTGAGCGCGATGACCGGTGAATCGTAAATCACGCTGACGCCCAGCTTCTCGGCGCGGCGGTAGAGATCGTTGAGCGCGCCACGCCCGCCGCCGAGGAAAAAGGCGTTGGTCTTGCCGAGCGAGAGCGTGCCGCCGAGCGGCGGCTGGAAGCGCACGCCCTGCTCGTCCATCCAGCCGAGCAATTCGGTCGAGTTGCGCGATCGTCAATTTGGCCAGCACCTCGTCGGTCTGGCCGCCGGTGACGCGATAGAGATCGTCGAGGAATTCTTCCTTCGCATAAGGCCCGGTCATGGTCGGCGCGCTGCCGTCATGGGCGCAGCGCAAGTTGCGGGTGTGGCGGGTGTTGCCGCCGCGATAGAACTGCGGCGCGCCCTCGATCACGATGACGCGGCAGCCGGCGCGCGCGGCGGTGATCGCGGCGCACAGCGCGGCATTGCCGCCGCCGGCCACCACCACGTCGAAGGGTTCGTTGAGATCGAGCAGCGCCGTCACGATGTCGCTGCCTCCAGCCCGACGCCGCCGCTTTCCAGCGCCGGCCGTTGCAAGGCGCCGCCTTTTGCCGTCATTTTCGTCTCGCTCCCGGGCTATTTTACTTTGTTAGCGTAGATGCGCACTATCCGTCCCCGACTTTGACCAAAAAGGTGCCACCCGCAATGCCCTCCCCCACCGTCCACAGCGCCAACACCCCCGCCGATGCGCCTTATTGGTCGCCCTCGCCCAGCAAGCCGAAATTGAAGCTGCCGCCACGCAGTTCCGACTCGCATGTGCACGTATTTGGGCCGCGCGCACGTTTTCCCTTTGCCGAGGGGCGCAATTACACGCCCTCGGACGCCACAAAGGAGATGCTTTTTTCTCTCCATGAAAAACTCGGCATCCAGCATTGCGTGATTGTGCAGCCGAACTGCCACGGCCGCGACAATTCCGTCACCGTCGATGCGGTCGCCGCTACCGGCGGGTCCTACCGGGGCATCGCGCTGGTGGCGCCCGACGTTGCCGACGCCGAGCTCAAGCAGCTGGCCGCCGCCGGGCTGTGCGGCGCGCGCTTTCACTATATCGGGCATCTTTCGACCGGTCCCAAGATTGACGAGGCGATGGCGCTCGCCAAGCGCCTAGCCGACATCGGCTGGCATCTGCAAATCCACATGGCGGGCGAACTGATCGCCGATCTGGCGCCCGCGCTCAAGCGCTCGCCGGTGCCGGTGGTGATCGATCACATCGGCCGCGTCGATGCTGCGTTGGGCCTGGAACAGCCGGGCTTCCGCGCGCTGCTCGACCTGATGGCGAGCAAGCACGTCTGGGTGAAAGTGAGCGGCACCGACCGCATCACGCGAGAGGGCCCGCCTTACGCCGACGCCGTGCCGTTCGCGCGCAAGCTGGTGGCCGAATTCGGCGACCGCTGCGTCTGGGGCACCGACTGGCCGCATCCCAATCACGCGCCGCCGGTGGTGGACGACGGGCTGCTGGTGGACCTCCTGGCCGAGATCGCGCCGGGCGCAGCACTTCAGGCGGTGATGGTCGACAATCCGCAGCGGCTCTATAAGTTCGCGCCGGCGCGCAAGCTCACGGGAGCGAAGTCGTGACCGGTCGTTTGCAGGGCAAGATCGCGCTTGTCACCGGCGCCGGCTCCGTCGGCCCGGGCTGGGGCAATGGCCGCGCCACCTGCGTGCGCTTCGCCGAGGAAGGCGCCAAGATTTTCGCGGTCGACCGCAACCTCGAGAGCACGGCCGAGACCGTCGAGAAAGTAAAGGCGGTAGGCGGCGAGATCGTCGTCCATCAATGCGACGTCACCGACAACGCCGCAGTCGCCGCCATGGTGAGGGCCTGCGTCGACCGCTTCGGGCGCATCGACGTGCTGGTCAACGGCGTCGGCGGTTCGGCCCAAGGCGGGCCGGTCGAAATGAGCGAAGAAGTCTGGGACGGCCAGATCGATTTCAACCTCAAGAGCGTGTTCCTCACCTGCAAGCACGTGCTGCCGGTGATGGAAAAGCAACAGGCGGGATCGATCGTCAATCTCGGCTCGACCTCGGGCATCCGCTTCACCGGCGCGTTCCAGGTCGGCTATGCCGCGACCAAAGCCGGCGTCATCCAGCTCTCGCGCGTGGTGGCCGTGCAATATGCCGCCAAGGGCATCCGCGTGAACACGGTGATTCCCGGACAGTTGCACACGCCGATGGTCGAGGCGCGGCTCGCCAAGCAGCGCGCCGGCGGCGACGTCGAAGCCTTGCTCAAGCAGCGCGTGGCTCGCATCCCGCAAGGCTTCATGGGCGACGGCCGCGACACCGCCAATGCGGCGCTGTTTCTCGCCTCCGACGAGGCGCGCTTCGTTACCGGCACGGAGATCGTCGTCGACGGCGGCATGAGCGTGCGCTGCGACTAGATTTACCGCCGATTGCGGCCCAATGCCGGTTCCGTGAACGTGCGTTCATGGAACGTCTGGCCGCTTTCCGCATTAAATCCTTGGCGTTTGTCCACGCTATGAAAACATCCCAGGAGGATTCAATGCGCAAGATTACTTTGGCGATTGCCGCTCTCGCTGCGATCGGGTTCGTTCTGCCGGTCGTGCCGGCCAGCGCCGAAAACGCGGTCGTCATCAAGACTGACCGCGATCACGACCGCGATTGGCATCGCCATCACCACCATAAGAAAATCGTGGTGATCAAGCATCATGATCGCGATCACGACCACTAGTTCGGCGAGCGACGGCCCCCTAACCGGGGCCGTTTCTTCATATGGGGGCTCACTTGTTCAACCACCGCCGCGCGAAGCCGAGCAGGCCCTGCGGCAGGAAAATGATCATGGCGATGAAGATGAAGCCGAGCGGGATCAGATAAGGGAATTGGTCGCCGAAGATGCGCGACATCAATTCGCGCAGCAGCTGGAAAAAGCCGGCGCCGACGATCGGTCCGACCAGCGTCCCGATGCCGCCAAGAACATTGAAAATAACGGTATCGCCCGAGGTGACGAAATAGACGAAATCGGGCGCGGCGAACTCGTTCTGGATCGCGTAGAGCACGCCGGCGAGGCCGGCGAAGATCCCCGACAGCATCACCGAGACGATCTTGTAGCGCTGGACCGGATAGCCGATCGCGCGCGTGCGGCCTTCGTTCTCGCGGATCGACTGCAGCACCATGCCGAACGGCGATTGCGTCACCCGTCGCAGGAAGAGATACGACGCCGTCACCACGGCCAAGACGAACCAGTGCATGGTCGCAGGGCTAAAGCGCACGTCGTACAGGAAGGGAATCGAAAAATGCGGACGGCTGAACAGCAGGCCGTTCTCGCCGCCGGTCACCGACGTCCAGGTGAAGATGATGACGTAGAAGATCTGGCTGAAAATCAACGTGGTAATCGCGAAATAGATATCGCGCAGGCGTGTCGAGAAATAGGCCACGAACAGCGCCGCGCCGGCCGCGCCGACCAGCCCGAAGCCGATCGCCAGCCAGAGATTGGGCGGGCTTATCAGCAATAGCGCCGCCGCCGCGCTGTACATTCCGAGGCCGAAAAACGCCGAATGGCCGAATGAGACCATGCCGGTGTAGCCGATCAAGAGATCGGACGACATCGCCAGCAGTCCCCAAATAAGAATTTCAGTGAGGAAGCGGCTCCAGAACGCCGGCAGCACCAGTGGCGCCACGATCAGCACCGCCATGACGACCGAGAACCCGGCCCAGTAGATTTTGTTGTGGCGTGTCATTTTGGCGACGCGAACAGGCCGGTTGGCCGGAACAGCAGGGTCAGGATCAGTACCACGAAGGAGACGATCACCGCCTGCGAGGGATTGACCCAGATCGAGGCGTAGGCCTCCAACAGGCTGATGAAGATGGCGGCCAGGATCGAGCCGCCGAGATTACCCATGCCGCCGACCACCACCACGATGAAGGCCTTGAGCACCCAATCAAGACCCATGGTGGGGGCGACGCCGCCGAGCGGAGCGAACAGCACGCCGCTCGCCGCCGCCATGCCGGCGCCGAGTGCGAACACGCCGGTGAAAACCCACGGCACCGGAATGCCCATGGCTTGCGCCATCACGCGGTCCTGCGTGGTCGCGCGAATCCATACCCCGAATTTTCCGTATTTCAGGAACAGCCAGAAGCCGCCGATGATGAGGCCCGAGAGAACCGTGACCACGATCCGGTACCAGGGATATTGCAGATAGAACAACGTGAAGTAGCTGCTGATCGGCTCCGTGATCTTGCGCGTCACGGTGCCGAACTGCCAGAGCGCGTAGTTCTGCAGGATCAGCGATATGCCGAAGGTAACCAGGATGGTGTTGAGCGGGTCGCGGCCGATCAGCGGACGCAGCGTCACGACTTGCATGGCGGCGCCGAGGACGGCGACGATGACCGAGGAGACGACCAGGCCCAGCCAGAAATTGCCGGTGGTGGCGACGACGATGACGCCCAAATAGGCGCCGAGCATGAACAGCTCGCCATGCGCGAAGTTCACCACGTCCATGATGCCGAAGATCAGCGTCAGCCCGGAGGCGACCAGCGCCAGGATCATGCCGGTGACGATGCCGTTCACCGTCTGGATGATCAGCAGGTCGAGCGGGATAGCCTGGATGAATCCGATGACGGCGTCCATCGCCTACACCCCCAGAAACTGCTTGATCACGGCGTGATTCACATCGAGCTCCGAGGCCGCGCAATGATGGCGCACCATGCCCTTCTCCATGATGTAGACACGCTGGCTCGCCGCCAGCGTCAGCGGCACGTTCTGCTCGACCAGCAGGATGGCGACGCCCTCATTGTGCAACGCGTCGATGATCTGGTGGATCTGCGACACCATGCGCGGCATCAAGCCCTCGGTCGGCTCGTCGAGCAGAATGATCTTGGGTTCGAGCATCATGGCGCGGGCGATGGCAAGCATCTGCTGCTCACCGCCCGATAGCGTGCCGCCGGCCTGGCCGCGCCGCTCGGCCAGCACCGGAAAATAGCTGAACACCTTGTCGAGCAGCGCCTTACGCCGTTCTTCGGTGACGCCGTGGCGATCGAAACCGGTGCGCAAATTCTCCATCACGGTCAGATAACGGAAGATACGTCGGTCCTCCGGCACATAGGCGATGCCGAGGAGCGCGAGCTTATGAGCGGGTACGGTCGTCACCGGCCGGCCTTCATAGAGGACCTGGCCCTGGCTCGCATCGACCAGGCCGACAATGCTCTTGAGCGTGGTGCTTTTGCCGACACCGTTGCGGCCAAGCAGACCAACGACTTCGCCGCGCCCGACATGCAACGAGACGCCATGCAGGATGTGGCTCTTGCCGTAATAAGTATGCAGGTCCTTGACCTGCACCAGCGGATCCGGCTGTGACGCGGCGGCGTTCATGTCTTGAGATAGACCTCTTGCACGCGAGGATTCTGCTGGATTTCCGCCGGCGTTCCGTCGGCCAGCACCGCACCGTAATTGAACACGGTGATGCGGCTCGCAAGCTCCATCACCAATTGCATGTCGTGCTCGACGATAAGGATGGTGAGATTTTTCGCAATGCCGGCTCACCAGCCTCGCCGTCTCGTGCGTCTCGGCCGCGCTCATCCCGGCCGTCGGCTCGTCGAGACACAGCAGTTTCGGCTCGGTGGCGAGCGCAATGCCTATTTCAAGATTGCGCTGCTCGCCATGCGACAGATTGGCCGCGAGCTCGTGCGCCTTGGGCAGCAGGCCGACCGAGGCAAGCGACTTTTCGGCCTTCTCGGTCAAGTCGGTGAATGAATCGCGATGGCGGACCATGTTCCAGCTGTGCCGGCGCGATTGCGCAGCGACGCGCACGTTTTCCAGCGCGGTCGCGTTCGGCAGAATATTGGTGATCTGATAGGACCGCGCGATGCCTTTCTGCGAAATCCGGTCGGCGGAAAGACCGGTGATGTCCTCGCCATCGAACAAAATGCGCCCGGAGGTCGGGCGCAGCACGCCGGCAAGGCAATTGAAGAACGTGCTCTTGCCGGCGCCGTTCGGGCCGATGATGGCGCGTACTTCGCCGCGATTGAGTTCGAAATCGACGCGATTGAGCGCGGCCAGTCCACCGAAGCGGACCGTCAGAAGTTCCGTGCGCAAGATAGGAGCCGGCGCGGCCCCCCGGATGTCCGGAGGGCGCGCGTCGACCGAAGGTTCGGCGCTCACTTACGCCGCGGGAAACTTACAAGCCGGCGGGACCATTTGTTTGTCCCTTGGCACCGTCTCAAGCAGCTTGTAGGTCCCGCCCCGTACCTCGAAGATGAATTCTTGCAGGAAGGCTTGGTGATCTTCCTTGCGTATCGTCTTATCGCCTTGCGGGAAGTCGTCACTCAACTTCACCTCGAGGCCTTCGAGCGCACCGATCAGTTTCATAGTGTCCTTCGGGCCGTCGAACTTCGATTTCTCCATCGCGATCTTCATCGCGTTCAAGGCCTCGTAGTTCGACTGCACGTATTTGTCGGGCAGCGGCCCGGTCGGATCGATCTTGGCCAGCCGCTTCTTGGATTCGTCGAAGAACTTATGATGCGACGGGGTGTCGAGCGGACCCTGGAACACCGGGATGTAGCGATTGATGCCGATAAAGCCGTCGATCTTGCTGCCGAGGCCAGGAAGATTGCTGGCCTCGGTAATCGAGCCGTCGCCGGCCCATTTGTACTTCTTGGTGAGACCGAGATCGTAGGCTTGGTTGCCGATGGTCACGCCATCCTTGCCGAAGAAGATCGCGAACAGGCCGTCGAAGTTGCCCGATATCTTCGACAGGAACGGGGTCATGTCGGCGGTACCGAGCGGGATGCCGGTGGTGCCGACGACTTCGCCGCCATTCTTCTTGATTTCGGCGGCGTAGGCGTCCTTCGTCGCCTGGCCCCACGCATAGTCGGCGTAGGTGATGTGCCACTTCTTGCCCATCTTCGTGAGCGTAGGAGCCATGGCCACCGCTTGCGCCGGCGCATAGTCATGCAGGCGGAACGTATAGCGGTTACAGTTTGTGGTGGTGAGCGTGGTGTCGAGGCAGACCGTGATCATGTTCACGATCTTGGATTCCTGCCACACCGGCATGCAGGCGAGACAGATGTTGGAGAGGAAGCCGCCGCAGTGGACGTCGATATTGTCCTCCTGCACCATCTTCTCGCTCTTGCGGCGCGCGACGTCCGGCTTGGATTCGTCGTCGACGATAATGAGCTCGACCGGGCGGCCATTGATGCCTTTGTTGGCGTTGATGCGGTCGGCGGCCATTTGCAGGCCGACCACCGCGGTCTTGCCGCCGGGGGCGCCGGGACCCGAGAGCGGTTGCTCTGAGCCAATTTTATACGGCTTGGCGGCGCCGAATGCGGAGCCCCACGGCGCCGGCACCAGCATCATCGCGCCGATCGCGCCGCCGCCCCAACCGACGAGCGTGCGGCGCGTGAGCTTGCCGCTGTACCAGATGTCCGACGCCCAAGCCTCGTCTTTCCATTTTTCAGTCATTGACGTTTCCTCCCTCTGAACGCGTTTGATCGAAACGAACCCGTGCAGCCGTTTGCCGGCCTTTGCCGGGCTCTTGGCTCACATTATGTCATAAGGAAACGCCATCCCGACATCAGTTTCAACCGCTATTTTCATATTGATGCAGGGGACTTCACATGGTCGTATGACTATCCGGAGTGGCTGCAGATCGCGCTCAACCGGGCACCGATGTTAGGTTGATCAACGATGGCTGTGACCCCCTTGCGACGTAACGATGAGACCCCGCCGGGCAGCGGGCTGGCGGCGCGGCTGTCCATCCGCGCCAACACGCATCGCGGGCCGACGTCCGGGCTTGCCCCCGGCTATGTGCAGGGCAATCTCGCCATTCTGCCCAAGGCACTGGCAGCCGATTTCCTGCGTTTCTGCCAACTCAACCCTAAGCCCTGCCCGCTGATCGGGACTTCCGAGCCGGGCGATCCGCGCGTGCCCGATCTGGGCGAGGATTTGGACATCCGGACGGACTTGTCGCGCTACCGGGTGTGGCGCAACGGCGAACTGGTGTCCGAGCCGGAGGATATTCGCGACGTATGGCGCGACGACCTGGTGAGCTTCGTCATCGGCTGCTCGTTTTCGTTCGAGGAAGCGCTGACGAGCGACGGCATCGAGCTGCGCCACATTTCGCGCGGCTGCAACGTGCCGATGTACCGCACCTCGATCGCCACCAAGGAAGCCGGGCCGTTTCACGGGCCGATGGTGGTGTCGATGCGGCCGATGAGCCCGGCCAATGCCATCCGCGCGGTGCAGATCACGACACGTTTTCCGCAGGTGCATGGCGCGCCGGTGCATGTCGGCAAGCCGGAGATGATCGGCATCAAGGATGTGATGAAGCCGGACTACGGCGACGCGGTCGAAGTGCGCGACGATGAGCTGCCGGTGTTCTGGGCCTGCGGGGTGACGCCGCAATCGGTGATCGCGACGGTCAAGCCGGAATTCTGCATCACGCATTATCCGGGCAGCATGCTGGTGACTGACCGGAAGAACAGCGAATTTGCGATTATGTGATCCGCATATTTAATGGCCGGCGATCGGCCGAACTTAGAGGCAACGGAGGCAACGAAAATGGCAAGACGTAAGGCGAAGAAAACGAAAAAGCGAACAGCTTCCGGGCAAAGGTCCATCATCATCGTCAGCGGCAAGAATAGGAAAGGCAGGCCGGGTTCCACTCGAATGCTGAATCCTCAGCCGCTGCCTCCCAAGCAGAAAGCCTCACGGGAAAAGAAAAAGAGCAGGTAACGGAAGCAGCACATTGTGTTGCGGCGTGACGCCGCAATCGGTGATCGCGACGGTCAAGCTGGAATTCTGCATTACGCGTTATCCCGGCAGCATGCTGGTGACCGACCGCAAGAATACCGAGTTTGCGATTATGTAGTTAGGCGGCGGCGCGCGCCGCGTTCTTGTCAGTCACACTGTTTGTGAAACGCACCAAAAAGAGAGACCGCCAACGCGGCGGTCTCTCCGAAATCCGATCGGATGTATTGGCCCCTACAGGGGCATCTAATTGAAGTGGTAGTTCGCTCCGACCTTGAAGGTGCTGATGCCGTTAGTCTTGGTGTAGACGCAATCGATCGTACCGGGCGGGAACCCTCCGACCTGAACGCAGCTGTTAACTGTGGAAGCGAGACCCAGATAGAGATACTCAGCCTTCAGACTCCAGTTTCGGGTCCACGCATATTCCACACCAGCACCGGCAGCCCAGCCGGTGAGTACCTTCGTCGTTGTGGTGTTGATCGTCGTCGGCCCGACGTTATCAACCACGCCGCTGGAATAGGCCGCCGAAACGCCACCAAGTTTGGCGTACAGCAGGACTTGATCCCAGGCGTAGCCTGCACGAACCGTGTAGGCATCGTACCAATTACCAATAGTCGTGTTCGCGGTCGTGTCGGAATTAAATAAGGGGATTCATCACAATTGAACCGCTCAGATGTAGGTACCCGACTTCGTTTTCGAGGCCGAACACGAATTGAGATCCGGGTGCTTGCCAATTCCAGCCGATTGTCCCGCCGCCGATGAAGCTGGTTCCCAGGCTATAGCCCAAGGGAGGCACGCCGTTATAAGTGCCGCTGTTAGCAGCTGCGCAGGCAGCAAGAGCAGTGGAGAGACATGGGTCGGATGTGGTCGCGTTACCAGCCGTAGCCAAGCCAGCAAAACCGCCAATATAGAAACCGTTCCAATTATAGACCGGAGCCGGCGCTGCCATTGACGCCTTGGTCGGCATGTCAGCAGCGTTTGCGGAGTTCATGAAACTAAGCGCGGCAATGGCCGCGGCAATTGCGGTAAGATTTTTCACGTCGCCACCCCATAATTATTTAGACACAGCCACTAAAAGCTAGACGGAGCTGTTTTCTCGTAGGTGACATTTCTACAACACATTCACAGCAAAATGGCCACAATCCTTTGAATGCGCTCCATAATTCGCGCAATAGTTGCAGGCTGGAGTGGCCGCTATCGATCCTCACGCTTGACGGTTTGGTCTGCGATTTTCGTCACGCCGCGTTTGATGGCCGATTTGCCTTTTGCGTCGGCACTCTACGCCGCATCCCTTGCCGCGTTCTTGTCGAGCAACCCGGCCTCGATCAGCGCCTGCCTGATGCGCGCGATCTCGGCCCGCTCGATTTTCACCAACGGCGGGCGCACCACCGCGCGCGGCAATTTGCCGAGCAGCACCAGCGCCTCCTTCATGCGGTTGTGCATGTCGACGAAGGGATCGGCGTAGAACACGCGCGCGGTCGGCTCGATCCGGTCAGTCAGGCGCTTGGCTTCTGCGAGATCGTTCGCCTGCACCGCGCGGAACAGTTTCGCCTGCAAGTCGGCGATCACGCTGCCAGAACCCGACAGCAGGCCGTTGGGGCCGAGCACCAGCGAGGCGAACAGCCACGAGCTGTGGGTCGTGAGCACGTTCACCGGGCGTTTGAGATTTTGCAGCGTGCGGATGTGCCATTCGTGATGCGGCACGTTGCCGATCCAGTCCTTGATGGCGCGGATGGTCGGCACCTGCTCGCACAATTGCAGCAGCGTATCCTGCGGATAGCCCTGCCCGGTCGCCAATGGATACTGAAATACGATGATCGGCAGATCGGTGGCGTCGGCGATGCGCTTGAAATGCGCCAGCGCCATGGCCGCGTTCTGGCCGAGCGTGAACGGCGCCGGCGGAAACACCAGCAGCGCCGAAGCACCGCCTTGCGCCGCCATTTTCGCCAAGCGCGCGGCTTCGACGCTACCATCGGCCCAGATTCCGTTGACGATCGGCAGCCTGGCGCCGATCTCGTCCTGCGTGATGTCGAGCACGCGGCGCTGTTCCTCGAAGGTGCACGACGCCACTTCGGTCGAATGCGCGTTGATGGTGACGGCGGAGAGACCCTCGACGCCGGCGACGTCGCGCAGATGCTTGCGGAAATTTGCCTCATCAATCGACAGGTCGTTCTCGAACGGCAGCAGCACCGCCGGGATGACGCCATGGGGAACATAGTTTTTGTGCCGTGGCATCAACCCTCTCCTTACTCCGCCGCCCTGACGGGCGCGCCGGTATAGCCGAATTCACCCGACAGGCGGTCGGCGGCGGCGCGCACCAGTCGGGCGCGTTTCTGCAAAGCCTCGATCGACAGCCGCCAGACCGGCCCCGATATGCCGATGGCGCCGTTGATCTCGCCGGAAAAATCGCGCACCGGCAACGCCACGCAGCGCAATTCCTGGTCGAACTCGCCGTCGTCGAAGGCGATGCCGGCACGCCGCACCTCGGCGATCTCGCGGCGCAGGTGTTCGGCGGTCACGATCGACTTCGGCGTCTGCGGTCTGAGTTCGGCGCGCGCCAGATAGAGCTCGAACTGGTCGCTCGCGAGCGCCGCCAGCATGATCTTGCCGAGCGCGGTGCAATGCGCCGGCCGCACCACGCCGACGCGGTCGGTCAACTGGAACGCGCCCGGCCCGCTGGTGCGCGCCAGCACCACCACGGCGTCGCCCATGCGCACCGAGAAATGCGCGCTTTCGCCGGTCTCGCGCGACAAATCGTCCAGCACGGGGGTAGCGAGGCTCATCATCTCGATCTCGTCGAGCGCGCTGGCGGCCAGCGCGAACAGCGGCCGGCCGATGCGATAGCGCTTTGAATCGCGCATCTGCCGCACGTAGCCGAGCGAGACCATGGTCTTGACCAGATGGAAGGTGGTGGAATTGTGCAGGCCGACGCGCTTGCTCAGTTCGGCAAGCCCGATGCCATCGCGGTTGCGCGCGATCTCTTCCAGGATGGCGAAACCGCGGCCGATCGACTGCACGCCGCCGCGCGCAGGTTCGGCGCCGCCGGCCGGCCCGCGCGATTCGACCGCGCGATGCACCCCTTTTTGTTTCACGCGCGCTGGCACAGTGCCCCTCCGTTTAATGGAAGGACGTTACACTCAAGCTTTTCGGATTGGCAAATGACAATTCACCATGCCAAATGCCGGCCGTGGCGCCACCGCGGCCCTAACGCCACACCGCGAGGGGTTACTGCGAAACGACGTTGAAGTGTTTTTCGACGACCTTGCGGTTGCCGGTCCAGACCTCGAAGATCCAGGTGCCGAGCACGATTTGCTCGGTCGAGGCGCCCTCAAAGCTCCAGCCCATCAGCACCGGTTCACCCATATTGTCCTTGCGGATGAATTCATAGGTGGTGCGCGGTCCACCGGTCTGGTTGTCGGGCATGCCGGGCGGCGGAAAGCGGTAGACGTGTTTCACGGTCACCTGCCCCCGGCCACCGCTCAGCACGTAGGACATCCCGAAACGGATCTGCTTGCCCGGAATGTCCGCGGTGTTGGACGTTGGCGCAATCGGCGTGCTGACGAAGCGGCTGCCGGTCGGCGAGGTCGGGTCCTTGATCTCCTTGGAATTGGAGACCGTATAAATGCCATACCAGGCGACGCGTCCGGAAACCGACTGCGCCGCGGCCGGCTGGCACAGGAACAGCGACATCAAGCAAAGCAGCGCTGCACGAAACATCATGACGGTACCCCCCGATCGAAAAATATCGGGACGATTGTATCGCGCGTGCATGCCAAAGCAATGACCGGCTAGACGGCTTTACGCGTCGGTTACGGGCGAGGTTACAACCAGAAATACCAGATCCACCAACCCGGTGTTAGAGATAGCGTGCTTGACGCCGGGCGGCAGGAAGATGAAATCGTGCTTGCGCACGACGTGGTCCTTGCCGTCGATGTGCATCAAGCCCTCGCCTTCGATGACGTGATAGACCTGCTCCTGCACCTTGTGGCTGTGGGCCTCGACGTAGGCTTTGGGCTGATACATCGAGATGCGGTAGTCGATGTGATGCGAGCCCGCGGTGTCGGGCATCACCAGGGGCTTCGACAGCGCGCCGCCGAAATGGTTGGGAAATTCCAGCCAGGGCACTTCGGCGATATTGCGGATGAAGGCTTTGCGTTTGTCGGCCATCAAGGACTTCTCTTTCTTGCGCATGATCTTATCCGAAAAACGGTTTCCACTTTTCGGGATCATACGCTACTTCGCCGGCACGGCGTCAGGCAGATAGCGTTTGCCGAACACCGGTTCATTGTGAGGCGTCGGCGGCAATTGCCAGGCGCCGGTCGAGGGCGGGCGCACCTCGGCATCGACATGCACGTCGAGCACGAACGGCTTGTTGGCCTTGATGGCGTGCTCAAGTGCGCCCTTGAAATCTTCCGACTTGGTGACGGTGATGGCTTCGACGCCGCAGGACTTCGCCATCATCGCGAAATCGGGATTGTACGGCGTGTTGTTGGCGCCCTGGTGAAACATGGTGCCGTGTTCGCGGCCGCCGAACATGCCGAGTTGGATGTCGCGGATCGAGACCCAACCGAAATTATTCCAGATCACCCACACCACGGGAATGTTGTACTCGACCGCGGTGCACAGCACGTGCGGCACCATGGTGAAGCAGCCGTCGCCGGCGATGGCCACCACCGGCCGGTCGGGCGCGGCGAGCTTGGCGCCGAGCGCGCCGGCAGCCCCAAAGCCCATGCCGGAGAAGCCCCAGGAGTTGAGCATGTTCTGTGGGCTACGCGCTTTCCAGAACTGCATGTACCAATTGTGATTGACGCCGACATCGCAGCACAAAATGGCGTCCGGCGGCATCACCGCCTGGCAGTCGGCCACGATCCGCTCGGGGCGCATCGGCGAAGCATGGGTGGCGAAATTCGGCCGCGTGAATGTGTCCCATTCGCCCTGCCATTTCTTGATGTCGGCAAGCCAGGGTTTGAGCGCGTCGCTGCGCTTGGCGCCGCGCTTTTCAAGCTCGGTCAGCAATTGCCGTAAGAAAGTGCGCGCGTCGGCGAGGATGCCGATATCGGGCGGATAATTGCGGCCGAGTTCGGCCGGATCCAGGTCGACATGAATGAGTTTGCTTACCGGAAAATTCCACGAATAACCCGGCATCCATGACGAGGCCGAGCGATCGTCGAAACGCGCGCCGATGGCGATCACCAGATCGGCGTGGCGGCCGGCTTCGTTCGCAGGATATGCGCCGTTGCGGCCGATGAAGCCGAGCGACAGCGGGTCCGTCATGTCGAGGCAGCCCATGCCGTTGGGCGACGAGATCACCGGAATTTGCAGGCGGTGGGCCAACGCGGTCAACTCTTTGCTCGCTTCAGAAAGCGTCACGCCGTGGCCGATGAAGATGACCGGGCGCTTGGCTTTCAGGATCAGATCGACGCAAGCCGCGATTTCATCCGGCGAGGCGCCGCTGCGCTGCGTATTGAGCGGCGGCGCGGCCTTCGGCACTTCGACGTCGTCTTCCTCCTGGAACACATTGAACGGCACGTCGACGTTCACGGGTCCGGGCCGGCCCGACAGCATCGTGGTCATGGCCTGGCGCAGCGCCAGCGGCAGCATGTCGACCCGCGTCGGCTGGAAGCTGCGCTTGACCACCGGGCGGATGATGTTCGGGAAGTCGGCCTGGAAGTGCTTGTTGATTTCCTGAAACGGCGAGCGGTTGAACTGCTGGGTCGGCACGTTGGCGGTGATGGCGAACAGCGCCGAGGAGTCGCTGATGGCGCAGGCGAGCGGCATCACGATATTGCAGGAGCCGGGCCCGCAGGAGGTCAGCGTCGCCACCGGCTCATGCCGCACGCGGAAATAGGCGTCCGCCATGTGGCCGGCGACCTGCTCGTGGCGCGGCGAAACCAGCTTGATGCGGTCGCGCGATTGCATAAAGCGAATCGAGCATGCCGACATTGCCGTGGCCGCAAATGCCGAACACGTAAGGGATCTTGTTGGCGACCAGATATTCGGTGATGAGATCGGCGCCCTTCATCTTCGGCATGTCGTTCCATCCATTGCGTGTCGACCCCGGCGTTTCGACCGTTTCGCCATGAGAAATCGCGGTTTTTCCGGTTGCGATAATGCGAGAGGGACTTTAACCATATCGGTGACGGATCGACAATATCGCCGCCGGTTTGCGCTCAGGCTTGGTTCCCCTTGGCGCGGGCGCGGCGGCGGGGCACAACAAAACGGTCACGCAACCAAGCCGGCGTAGCGTCTGAAATGAAAGCAGCACCGTTCGAGTATTGCCGCGCGGCCGACATCGACGAAGCCTGTGCGATGTTGGCGGCGGACGACGGCGCGCGCGTGATCGCCGGCGGCCAAACGCTGGTGCCGATGATGGTGATGCGGCTGGCCCGCCCCACCCGGCTGATCGACATCAACCGGATCGCGGCGCTCTCTTATATCCGCAAGGAGGGCGACGGCATCGCCATCGGCGCCACCACGCGGCAATGCGTGGTCGAGCGCGATGCGCTGGTCGCGGACGAACTTCCGCTGCTGGCAGCGGCAATGCCGTGGATCGGCCATAGCGCGACGCGGGCGCGCGGCACCATTGGCGGCTCGCTCGCCAATGCCGACCCGGCGGCGGAACTGCCGCTGATCGCGGTCACGCTCGAGGCGGTGTTGAGCTATCGCGCAGGCGGCAAGACCGGCACGATGCCGGCGCGGGAATTTTTCGTCGGGGCGATGATGACCAACCTGCCGGCCGGCGCCTGCCTGACCGGCGTGCGCTTTCCGGTTTGGCGTGGTCAAAAGATCGGCATCGGCTTTCACGAGGTCAATGCGCGGCGCAGCGACTTCGCTTTTGTGGCGGCGGCGGCGCAGGTCGAGCTAGGCGCCGACGGAAAATGCAACCGCATCGCCATCGGCGTCGGCGCGGCCACCGACTTTCCGATGCGGCTCGAAAGCGCCGAGAAACAACTCAAAGGCACGGCGCTCGAGGCCAAGGCGGTGGATGCCGCGGTGCGCGACGCGCTCGCCGGTATCGAGCCGCTGTCCGATCTGCACGCCTCCGCCGACTACCGCCGCCGCGCCGCCGTCAGTCTTGCCAAGCGCGCGGTCGCCGATGCCCTGAGCCGCGCGCAAGGGAAGAAAACCCATGCGCATTGAGCTCAACGTCAACGGCGCCAAAGAGACACTCGATGTCGAGCCGCGCACCACTTTGCTCGATTGCCTGCGCGACGCGCTCGCTCTCAAAGGCGCGCATGCCGGCTGCGAGCACGGCGTCTGCGGCGCCTGCACCGTGTTGCTCGACGGCGTCGCGGTGCGCTCGTGCCTGATGTTCGCCGTGCAAGCCGCGGGGTCCACGATCACCACCATCGAAGGCGTCACGCCCGGGCCGGGCGAATTGTCGCTCATTCAGGATGCGTTCTGCGAAACCCACGGCATGCAATGCGGCTATTGCACGCCGGCCATGGTGTTGGTCGCGCATGCGCTGCTCGCCGACAATCCGGAGCCGACGCGCGAGGACATCGTCGAGGCGATTTCCGGCAATATCTGCCGCTGCACCGGCTATGCGCAAATTGTCGAGGCGATTGCACTGGCCGCCGAGCGCCTGCGCGGCGTCAACCGGCCGCGGAGCCTGACCAAATGAACGAGGCCGGCCGCCACCGCTACGTTTCGAGCGACCGCCGCGTGCGCGAGGACCGCCGCTTTGTCGCCGGCAAGGGAAATTTCGTCGCCGATATCGACCTGCCGAATACCAAGCATGTCGCGGTGGTAACCTGTCCGCACGCCGCGGCGCGCATCAGGAGCATCGATAAAAGCGCGGCGCTGAAAATGCCCGGCGTGCATTATGTGTTGGACGGCGCGGAATTGGCCGCGGCGACGCTGCCGCTGATGACCGGGCTCGATCACCCGAAAGCGCCGCGAAGGCCGCTGGCGCTCGAGATCGCGCGCTATTCCGGCGAATGGGTCGCCGCCGTGGTCGCCGACAGCCGCGCGCTGGCCGAGGACGCGGCCGAAGCGATCGAAATCGATTACGAGCCGCTGCCCTTCGTGCTCGACGCCGAACAGGCGCTGGAAAAATCGAGCCCGCTGGTGCACGAGGCGCACGGCTCGAATGTTTTGCTCGACAGGAATTTCGTCTGGGGCGAGGTCGATAAGGATTTCGCCGCCGCCCCGCGCAAATTGAAGCTACGGGTGAAATGGGGCCGCTCCTCGACCGTGCCGATCGAGACCTTCGGCGTGGTGGCGAGTTGGGATCCCTGGCGCGAATTGCTCGATGTCTATGCCTCGATCCAGATGCCGCGCTACGCCGACCAGATTGGCGTGGCGCTGAAAATTCCTTCCACCTCGGTGCGCGTGCATTACGACGTCGATGTCGGCGGCAGCTACGGCGTCAAGCGCGGCATCAAGCACACGGTGCTGTGCGGTTACCTGGCGCGGCGGCTGGGTTTTCCGATCCGGCTGATCGAGGACCGGCTGGAAAACATGCGCGGCGGCGACGCGCACGGGCCGGAGCGGCTGTTCGATGTCGAAGTCGCGTTCGACGATCAAGGCATCGTGCGCTCGATGAAGATGCGCGCGCTGGAAAATGTCGGCGCCTATGCCGGCCGCTCGCCGTTCCAGCTCGGCAAGCCGATCGGCGCCATTGTCGGGCCCTACAAGATCAACAGCGTGCAATATCGCGCCATCGCGGTCGTGACCAACAAGACCACCAATGACGCGGTGCGCGGCTTCGGCCAGGGACCGACCAATCTGGCGCTGGAGCGCTGCATGGACGAGGTGGCCAACACTCTCGGCCTCGATCCGCTCGAAGTGCGCAGGCGCAATCTGATCCGGCACGACGAATTTCCCTATCTGATCCCGAGCGGCACCACCTATGACAGCGGCGACTATCAAACCGTCATCGACAAGGTGCTGGCGAACACGAGCTATCAGGAACTCAAGGCCGAGCGCGATAGGCTGCGCGCGCGAAGGCAAACTTGCCGGCATCGGCATGGCGGCCTGCCTGGAGCCGTCGGGCGGCAACGCCACCTTCGAGGCGCTGCTCAATCCGGCGATCACCACGTCCACCTTCATGGATTCATGCCGCGTCAATATCGACGGGCTGGGCGCCATCACCGCCACCATGCACACGACCTCCTCAGGCCAGGGCCACGAGACGCTGGTCGGCACCGTGATCGGCGAAGTGTTGCAGGTCGATCCCGATACGGTGCGGGTGACGCGGCCGGATTCGCTCAATTCGCTGCCGAGCGGCACGCCGGTCGGCTCCCGCATGGCGATCATGCTGGGCGGCGCGGCGTTCCACGCGGCGCAAAAGCTCAAGGACAAATTGACCGCGATCGGCGCGCACGATCTCGGCATTCCGCTCGAGCGCGCGGTCTATAAAGACGGCGCGGTCAGCGACCGCGACGCGCCGCAGAACAAGCGCGCCTGGGCCGATCTCATCAATATCGCGCACCGCAATTATCACCGCATGCCGTCTGGCTTCGAGCCGGGGCTCGCCGCCGAGCACATCTATCAGGTGCCGACCGGCGGCACGCTGCCGGACAAAGACGGCCGCGTGCACATGTATCCCTGCTTCGCGTTCGAATTTCATCTGCTGCTGGTCAGCATCGATCCCGATCTCGGCCGGCCAGAGATCGTGAAATACCGGCTCGGCCACGACTGCGGCACGCAGATCAATCCCAAGATCGTGCGCGGCATGACCATGGGCGGCATCGCGCACGGCATCGGCGCGGCGCTCTACGAAGAGTTCGCCTATAACGACGAGGGCCAGCTCATTGCCCAGACTTTCATGGATTATTTGTTGCCGTCCTCGCACGAAGTGCCGGCCGTCGAGATCGTCGATCACGAGACGCCGTCGCCGCACACCGTGCTTGGGCAGAAGGGTTCCGGCGAGAGCGGTTATCTCGGCGCGCCGGCGGCCATCGCCAATGCCGTCAACGACGCTATTCGGCCGCTCGGCATTTCCATCAACACACTGCCGATCAAGGTGTCGAAGCTCGGCGACCTGATCGCGGCGGCGCAAGAAAAAAGGGGAAGTAAATGATCGTTGATGCGCATGCGCATTTAGTCCCGCCAGACTTGCTGGCGGCGATCCGCAAGGACACCGCCAGGTTTCCCAACGTGCGGCAGATCGAGGCCGACGGCGGGCTGGCGCTTTCCTTTGCGGGCGGCAAACCGACGCGGCCGGTGTCGAAACCGCTGTCCGATGTTGCGGCGCGGCTCGCCTGGCTCGCCAAGAACGGCATCGACAAGCAAGTGGTGGGCGGCTGGGTCGATATGTTCGGCTATGAGCTGCCGGGCGCTGAATCGGAAGCCTGGTCGCGGCTCGCCAACGACGTGATGCTGGCCGCCGCCAAGGCGGAGCCGCATTTTGTGCCGCTCGCCACCGTGCCGCTTGGCGACGGCACGCGCGCCGCGGCGGTGCTCAAGGACGCGATGAAAGCAGGCTTCGCCGGCGCCATGATCGGCACGCTGCCGCGCGGCGTCGGCAGTACGCTGGATAATGCCGATCTCGACCCGTTCTGGCAGGCGGCCGACGAGACCGCCGCCTTCATCCATATCCATCCGAGTTTCGACGCCGGCGACGTGCGGGTGAACGATTTCAATCTGGCCAACGGCGTCGGCCGCATCACCGACGCGGTGGTGACCATGGCGCGGCTGATCGCGGCCGGGCATGTCATGAAATACAAAAATGCCAAGTTCTTCGCACCGATGGGCGCCGCCGCCCTGCCCTTCGTGCTGGGACGCCTCAAGCGCAACGCCGCGATCACGCCCGGCATCGGCGATCCGGTCGCGGCGCTCGGGCGCATCTATACCGACACCATCCTGCATGACGCGCGCGTGCTGAAATTCGTCATAGAGATGACCGGGACGGAGCGGCTGATGCTGGGCTCCGACATGCCGTTCCCGATTGGCGATCCGGAGCCGATGAAGGTGATCGCCGACGCCGGACTGAACGCGGCGCAGACCGCGTCGATCAATGGCGGCTTGGCGGCGAAACTGTTTCGGCTGCAATAAACAACGATAAAATGTGGAGGAACAATTGACGAAATTATCCGCGTTGATGCGAACGGCGGGCTTGGCTATTGCAACGCTGGCCTGCGCCGCGCTGGTGCAGTCGGCCGCCGCGCAAGGCACCGGAAATACGCCGGCCAAAGTCACCATCGTGGTGTTCGGCTTCCCCTCCCTCGGCGCCTTCATGCCGCCGGTAATCAAGGCCAAGCACTTCGACACCGCGCACGGCCTCGATATCGATTTCGTCGAGCGGCCGCCCGACGCCTACACCACGCAATTCAATTCCGGCGAGTTCAAGGTCGGCGGTAGCGCCGCGGTGCTGACCGTGGGCTTGGCCGATGCGCGCGGTGTGAAGGTGAAATACCTGTTCAATCTGTTCGACTACTGGGGCGCGGTCGTCACCTCGCGGCCGGAGATCAAGACGCTCAAGGATATCGAAGGCAAGCAGCTTGCCGCGGCGCGTTCGACCACGAACTTCGTGATGTCGGAATTCTTCGCCAAGCAGCAGGGCGTGGATATTTCCAAAATCCAGGTGATCAACACCGCCCCGCCCGGCCTGGTCGGCTATGCGCTGGCCGACCGCGCCGACGCCATCCAGCTTTGGGAGCCGGCCTATACGCTGCTCAAATCCAAGAAGCCGGATATTCATATTCTCGACTCAAACATGAGCAAGACCTGGAAGGCTTTCGCCTCCGGCGAGCGCATTCCCTATCTCGGCGTCGCCGCGCATGACGACTGGATCGAGGCCAACCAGGCGCTCATCCCCAAGCTTTATGCGACCTACAAAGACGCCAGCGACTACATCGCCAAGCATCCCGAGGAAGCTGTGGCGATGATCGCGCCGAAATCTACGCCGGCCGACCAGGCCGCGCTGGTGTCGCTGATCAAGGCCAATGACCGGCTCGGCATGAGCGTGGTGCCGGCGGGCGAAGTGACCAAGCAAATCGACGCGGTCTACAAAGCCGGCGTCGACGTCGGCTACTTCAAGACCATGCCGTCGAACGACACCGTTTACGCCAAGCCGATGAAATGACCAACACGCGCTACCTTCGCGTGCTGCAAGCCGCCGCCGGCATGATCGTGCTGGCGGCGGGCTGGCAGGTTCTGTCGATGGTGTTCCCGCATTATCTGTTTCCGCCGGTGCCGGAGATCATTTCGCGTACGATTGAAATTCTGATCACCGGTTCGCTGCTGGCGGACGTGCTGCTGACCGCGGCGCGTATTTTCGGCGGACTGTTTGGCGCCTTTATCCTCGGCAGCCTGCTGGCGCTGGCGATCGGGCAATCGAAGACGGCGGAAAACTTCATCGCGCCGGTGCTGACGTTTTTCCAGGGCATTCCGGCGCTGTCCTGGGTGGTGTTCGCCATCATCTGGTTCCACGGCATCGAATTCCGCGTGCTGTTCATCATGGTGATGACGACGCTGCCGGCTTTCACGTTCCAGATACTCGACGCTTTCCGCTCGATGTCGAAGGACCTGTTCGAGATGACCATGGCGTTTAGGCCTTCGCGCTGGACCCTGTTCAGGTTCCTGATCGTGCCGACCATCGTGCCGGGCATTCTGACCGCATGGAAAGTGAATTTGGGCAACGCTGCGCGTGTCGTCGTGGTGGCCGAGCTGGTCGGCGCCACCGGCGGCGTCGGCTACGAACTATTGCGCCAGCAGCAATTGTTCGACATGGCGGGCGCCATGGCTTGGACGCTGCAACTGGTGCTGTTCGTGCTGATCGTGCAGCAGACCATCACCGCGATCGAGAATTGGGCGCTGCGCTATCGCGCGGTGTCCGAGCGAGCGATGTAATTCCATGGCGATAGAGCCGGTCATCCGCTTCACGAACGTGAGCAAGACGTTCCGGCGTCCGGACGGGCGCGGCGATTTCGTCGCCGTGGACAAATTGTCGTTCGAGATCGCCAAAGGCGAGATCGTTGCGGTCCTGGGCAAGACCGGCTGCGGCAAGTCGACGATGTTCAACATCGTCGCCGGCTTGATCGAGCCGAGTTCCGGCGACGCCAAAGTGATCGGCCACGAGCCGTTCCGCGAGTTCGATTTTTTCCGCGGCAAGATCGGCATCGTGTTCCAGAACGACCGACTGATGCCGTGGCGCTCGGCGCTCGACAATGTCCGGCTCGGCCTGCAAATCCTCGACCGAGATCCCAAGCAGGAGGACACCGCGCGCCAATGGCTGACGCGGCTTGGCCTCTCCGGCCACGAGAACGACTATCCGCATGCACTGTCGGGCGGCATGCGCCAGCGCGTCTCGATCGCGCGCGCTTTCGCGGTCGATCCTGAGATTTTACTGTGCGACGAACCGTTCTCTTCGTTGGATGAAATGACCGCGCGCGATTTGCGCGCCGAATTCGTGCGGCTGGTGCGCCAGAACAACAAGACCGCGGTGTTCATCACCCACCAGATCAACGAGGCGATGGAAATCGGCGACCGCGTAATGGTGTTCCATCGCCCGGCGCGCATCGCCTATGAGACGCGGCTTGGCGGCACCACCGACGACGCGGACCGGCGCAAGGTGCACGACGACATCATGCGCGTGCTGTCGATCGAGCAAGCGCCGGCGTAACGTCCCTGCCCTTGCGGGCGGGCAAACCCGATGTCACCCTGCCGGCGCTCAAACTGCGGGGGAACGCCATGAAGTTCATCTTGCATGTTATTGCTGGGCTGACGGTTTTGCTGACCGCCGATCACGCCGTTGCGCAAACGAGCTACCCCGACAGACCTATTCGAATCCTGGTCGGTTTCACGGCGGGCACGGCGCCGGACGTGGCCGCGCGTCTTCTCGCCACCAAATTCTCCGAAGCCTGGAACAACCCGGTGCTGGTCGAGGATATCACCGGCGCGGGCGGCAATATCGCCACCGATCGCGCCGCCAAGGCGCCGGCCGACGGCTACACCTTGCTGATGGGCGGCAATTCGACGCTGGTGATCAATCCCAGCCTCTACGCCAAACTGCCGTTCGACCCGATCAAGGACTTTGCGCCGATCTGCCAGATATTCGTGGCGGCGAACCTTCTCGTCGTCCATCCCGACGTGCCGGCCAAGACCTTGCCGGAATTGGTCGCGCTGGCGCGTGCCCAGCCCGGCAAGCTGAATTATGGCCATGCCGGCGTCGGCACGTCGCAGCATCTTGCCGGCGAACTATTCAAATATATGGCGCATCTCGACATCACGCCGGTGGCCTATCGCGGCTCGACCGCCGTGCTGCCGGATATGCTGGCCGGCCGCCTCACCATGACCTTCAGCAATATCGTCAACGTGCTGCCGCTGGTGAAGGAGGGAAAGCTGCGCGCTTTCGCCATCACCTCGCTCAAGCGCTCAGCCTTGGCGCCCGATCTGCCGACCATGTCCGAGTCCGGATATCCCGGCTTTGAAGCCGTGCCGTGGTTTGGCTTGCTCGCGCCAGCCGGCACGCCGGAGCCGATCATCAGGAAATTGCACGACCAGACGATGAAGGTTCTGGCGATGCCCGACGTGCGCCGGACCATGGTGCAACAGGGGCTCGATATCATCGGCGGCTCACCCGAGGAATTCGCGGCCGCCATTAAAAACGAAACGCCGCAGTGGGCAAAGCTGATCAAGGAAGCCGGAATTAAGTTGAGCAATTAGACCGGCGTCATTCCCCAAGCAGCACAACGCGCCGCGGCTCGACCGTGAGAAAGACCTCCCGGCCCGCCGCGATCGGTTCCATCGCGGCGCAGCGGGCGACCAGGCGTTGCGTGCCCCATTGGATGTGGACCTGGCTGAAGTCGCCCTGAAACACCGTCTTTTCCACCCGCACCGGCCAGACGTTTTTTGTGCCCTCGGGCCGCTGCAATGAAAGCTGCAGGTGCACTGTGCGCACCGAGAAGACAAGCTCGCCGCCGCCGGCGCGGTCGTAGGCCATGCCGTAAATGATTTGCCCGTCCGCGCTTTCAAGCGCGATGAGGTCGCCGGCGGCGAGATCGGGGCGCGTGCGTCCGCGGATCAAGTTGGCCGAGCCGATGAAGTCGGCGACGAATGCGCTGCACGGCAGGCGGTAAATCTCGTCCGGCGTGCCGGTCTGCTCGACTAGTCCGTCACGCATCACCACGATGCGGTCAGACATCGCCAGCGCCTCTTCGAGATCGTGCGTCACGTAGAGCGAGGTAATACCGAGGCGGTGCTGCAGGTCGCGCAGCTCGATGCGCATGTCGGCGCGTAGCTTGGCGTCGAGATTGGACAACGGTTCGTCGAACAGCAGGACCGACGGCTGGAATACGAAAGCGCGCGCCAGCGCCACGCGCTGCTGCTGTCCGCCGGAGAGTTGCGAGGCGCGGCGATCCGCGAAAGCGCGCATCTGCACCATGTCGAGGGCGCGGTGCACTTTTTCCGTCAGCTCCGCCGCGCCGGTACGGCGCACGCGCAACCCATAGGCCACGTTCTCGAATACGGTCATATGCGGCCAAATCGCGTAGGACTGAAACACCATCGACAGGCCGCGCTTTTCCGCCGGCACGTTGACGTTGCGCGCCGAGGAATAAACCGGAACGCCGTCGATGCGAATTTCGCCCGCCGTCGGCTGCTCCAATCCGGCGACCGCGCGCAGCGTCGTGGTCTTGCCGCAGCCGGAAGGCCCCAGCAGCGTCAGCTGTTCGCCGGGCGCGACGGTGAAACTCACGCCGCGCACCGCGTGCACGTCGCCATAGCGCATTTCAAGGCCGGTGACTTCGATATGCGGCTTGCCGGGCATCGCTAATTCACCTGCTCGGCGACCAGCCGTCGCGTAACCAAGACCATGACGAGCACCGCGACCGCGACGACCAGCGTCTGGATCAGCGCCAGCGTCGCGGTCAATTCCGAGGCGGTGCCGAACCAGGATTCGACAATCGAGGGCGTAATGACTTTGGAATGCGGGCCCATCAGCAGGATGGAGGCGCCGAGCTCGCGGATGCTGGCGATAAACAGCAAGAGCCAGCCGGCGACGAGACCCGGCAACAAGAGCGGCACCGTCACCGTCCGCGTACGGAATACCCAGGAGGCGCCGCACATTTGCGCGCATTCCTCGAGGCTCTTGTCGATCTGCAACATGACGCCCGCGATGGTGCGCACGCCCAGCGGCAGGAACACCGTGAGGTAAGCGATCAACAGCAACCAGATCGTGCCGTAAATCGGGATCGGGAACACCAGCCACGCCCACATCATGCCGAAGGCGAACACCAGCCGCGGCACGGCCTGCGGAAACATCACGATGTATTCGATCAAGCCCGCGCCCGGCAGCCGCGACCGGTAAATCAGCCAGGCCAGCAGCCCCATCAGCGGGATGCCGATCGACGCCGTGGCGAAGCCGAGGATGAGACTGTTGCCGAGCGCCGAGCGCGCCGCGTTCATCGACATTGCCGCGCGGAAATTATTGAGCGTGAAGTTGTCGGCGGCCGGAAAGGCGACCGCGATCTTTTGCACCGAGGCGTAGAGCAAAGTGGCGACCGGCAGAAGCACGGCAGCCGTGAGGTAAAGCACGCAGACGGCAAACAGCAGCCAGCGCAACCGCTTGACGTCGGCGACACGCGGCCGGAATGCCTTGCCGGTGATGGTGACGTAGCTCCCTGCCGTGACGATGCGGCGGTAGATGAACAGCATCACGAACATCACCGCGAACAGCGAGACGCCCATCGCCGCGGAAACCTGGATACGTGGAGGGTATTGTTGAATGAGCTGGTAGATCGCGGTGGTGATCACGTAATAACGGTTGGGCGTGCCGAGCACGAGCGCCACCGCGAAAGAGCCGAGCATCTCGGCAAACACGAAGATCGCAGCTCCGAGCACGCCGGGAATGACCAAAGGGAGCGTAATGCGCAGCATGGTGCGCAGTCGGCTCGCGCCCATCACTTGCGACGCCTCTTCGAGCGACGGATCCATCGACTTCATCACCGCCGCGATCATCACGAAGGCAACAGAACCCTCGAACAGCGCCATCACCCAGGCGATGCCGTAAGGCGTGTTGATGTCGATGAGATGCCCGCTGGCGCCGAGCGCGCGCCAGATCTGGTTGATGAAGCCGCTTTCCGGCGAACCGAGCATGCTCCAGGCGAGAGCGCCGAGCAGCGGCGTCAGATAATAAGGCACCGTCATCAGTTGCTCGAAGATGCGCCGCCCCGGCACGTTGGTGCGCGCCAGGATCCACGCCATGACAAAACCGATCACCAGCGCCATCGCGGTGGCGGCGAAGGAGACGGTGAGCGTGTTGAGCAGGATTTGCGGGTACTGAAACAGATTGCTGAAGTTGTCGAAGCCGTAAGCGGTCGGCGGCCTCGTCTGCGGATCGCCGGTGTCGAAGGCTGCCTGCAGCAGGTAGAAAACCGGGTACAGGACCAGGACGGCGGCGATCGCCGCGATCCCATACCCGGCTATTTTTTGCGTGGAGATTGGCCCCGCGCGCAAGGCAGCGGCGACGGTCACAGGCCGAGCATGCCGTTCCATTCCTTCAAGAAGGTGGGGCTTAGTGCTGCGTACTCGGCCCAGTCGGTGGGATAGAGCAGCTTGAAATCGCTGAGCTTGACGCCGGTCGGCATCGGCGGCGCGTCGGTGCGCACCGAGCCGTAATAGAGGTTGGGGTTGGTCTGGTACCAAGCTTGGCCCCGTTTCGACATCGCCCAATCGACGAACAGTTTGGAGGCTTCAGGATGCGGCGCCTTGCTGACGGCGCCGACGACCAGCGGTGTCGCCACCAATCCGTCCGGCGGCGCGACGAACTCGACCTTGGCGCCCCTGCTTTTGAACAGGATGTAGGCCGGGTATTCGCCAATCGCCGTGAGCATATCGTCGGCCTTGGCCAGGCGGTCGAACAACTGCACGCGCGAATCGAAGGCATGCGGGCTCTGCTTGGCAAACTCCTTCCAGAACCCGGCTCCATACAGCTGGCGTAGGCAGTACCACTGCACGAATTGCAGGCCGGAAGCCGAGATCTTGCAGCTGATCTTGCCCTTCCAGCGCGGATTGAGAATGTCTTTCCAGCCCTTCGGCGCGTCAGCGGCGGCGATTTTGTCGCTGTTATAGGCAATGCCGGCGGGGTCGACGCCGGTCCAGAAGAACGAGCCGACCGGATTGCTCAGGTTGTCGGCCTTGTAGGCCGGGCTTTCGGGCGAGACGTAATGCTCGTAGCCGCCCTTCTTCTGGAAATCGAAGGCCGGCGCCAGGTCGGACAGTTGAATAACGTCAACATCGAAACGGCCGGCCGAGCGTTCGGCGAGTATCTTGCTGTAGAGCGCGCCGGTCTGCGCCCGCACGTAGCTGGTCTGGATTTTCGGGAAGTCCTTGCGGAAGCCTTCCATGATGCCGGCCGTGCCGGCCTCGTTCTCGTGGCAATAAAACACCAGCTGGCCTTCCTGCTCGGCCTTGACCACATCGGCATTGGTCATGAAATCGAGGACTTTGGTCGGCGACTTCGATGTGCCCTGCGCCAGCACGCTGGGCGCGGCAATTCCAAGAAATGGCACGGCGGCCATCGCGGTCCCGGCCTTGAGCAGGTTGCGTCGCGTCGTGCCTTTTTTGAGGTCGCCCATCGTCATCCTCCCTATGCTTTGATTTTTTTATCGACTTTATCAGCCAGCGGCAGACAGAATACTGCATTGGCATGATCCGATCCAGATGACGGCCAGGCTATTATCCATGCTCCACTTGTGCCGCGGCCGCCTGTCCGGCCAAACGGCCCAGAGTTGTCGCGGTCAGAAGACCGTTGCCGGACAGATAACCGGCCGCGGTTGAGCCGGATACGCCGGCCGCGGCGCCGCCGGCCGCAAACAAATTTGGAAAAATCGTTTGGTCCCGATGTTTCACGCGGCCGCTAGCGTCGATCGCAAGTCCGCCTTGGGTGTGAAACAAAGCGCCGGTGACCTTGATGGCATGAAACGGCGGCGCAAGACGCTGCGCGGCTGTGAATTGGCGGCCAAAGCGGTCTCGTCCACTTTTTGTCTTCAACGCTTCGGCCTCTTGCCATTCCGCGATGAATGCCGCCGCCGGCACGCGTAGCGCGTCGGCCAGCGCTTGCGGACTATCTCCTGTCACAAGCGCGCCGGCCTGCTCGGCATTGCGGAAATCCTCGAACTGCCGCGCAATCGATGCGATCCGTGCGTCAAATACGCTCCAGGCAATTCCGCCTGGCTGGCGGAGAACCTCGGCGGCCTGTTCGGAATAGCCCTGCGATTCATCGCAGAAGCGCCGGCCATCGCGATTGACCTGAAAGCCGCCCTGCATGATCACCGCCCAGGTGATCAAGATGTTATGGGGCGTCGCGACCGAGCCATGGCCTTGATAGGCGCCGAGATGAACGAGCCGCGCGCCAAGCGCGTCGCCCCAGATCACGGCATCGCCGCGATTGCCAGGATGACCGAAATAAAGCGCATCGGCCATCTCCGGAATAAAGCGGCGAACAAGCGCGGGATTGCCGCCATAGCCATTGCAGGCAAGGATCAAGGCGTCGCAGCCGATGCTTTCGCGTGCGCCGTCGCCCCGAACGGTCTCCACGCCGCGGACTTGCCCATCGCGTTCCGTCGAACAACGTCTCAGCCGCGCATTCAGCGACGATGGCAATATCGCTCGCCTCCGCCGCATTGCGCAGCCGGTCGATCAGTTCCGACCCGGTACGCGTCGGCAGCCCGTGCATCCGCATGGCGGAATGGCCGGGGTAGTTGAAATTGTCGACCACCTCGAACGGCAAGCCATATCGATCCGCCAGCCATTCGATCGCCGGCCCTGCGCCCTGCGCGACGGCATTGACGATCGCATCGTCCGCCTCGCCTTTGGCCTTGCGCTGAATGTCGGCGGCGAAAAGTTCGGGGTCGTCGGCGATGCCCTTGGCGCGCTGAAAACGCGTGCCGGCGGCGGGAATGAGACCGGCCGACAGCGCCGTCGAGCCGGCCGGCACCGCGTCGCGCTCGATAACGAGCGGCTCGACGCCCGCCTCCTTCGCCGCCAGCGCCGCGCACAATCCGGCGGCACCGGCGCCGATAATCAAGAAGCGGCACGTGCGTGTCAAATCTCTTGCCTGTTGCGCCATGAACAGCGGGCATCGAATAATTCACTGCTTTCGAGCGACTTCGGGCCTCCACAGATATTTGCCGCGCGCCGGACCGACGACGTTCCCGTTGTCATAAACGAGAGCGCCCCGCAAAAACGTGCTCTTGACGCGGCCGCTGAGTTCGACGCCCTCGAACGGCGAGTAGCCTTGCACCGATTCGGATTGCGCGGCGTGCACAACGAAACTTTCATGCGGATCGACGATCGCGATGTCGGCGTCATAGCCCGGAGCGATATCGCCCTTGCTCGCCAGACCGAAGCGCTGCGCCGGCTTCCAGCTCAAAAGTTCGGCCATGTGGTTGTAAGACATGCCGCGTTTGCTGCCCTCGCTCAGAACGCCCGAGAGCAGATATTCGGTGCCGCCAAATCCCGATTTGGCCAGCCAAATATTGGTTGGATCGTCTTTTGACCACTTCTGCTCGGCCGAACAACAGGCATGATCGCTGACGATCCAGTCGATCTTGCGGTCAAGCACCGCTTGCCAGAGCGCCTCGACGTCGGCGCGCGGACGAATCGGCGGATTGACCTTGGCATGCACGGCGCATTCGCAATCGGTGTCGAGCAGAAGATGGCCGACCGTCACTTCGCGGCGAAATGCAATATGCGGAAACACCTGCTGCATGGTCCATGCGGCATCGACTGCTTTGCGCGAACTCAAGTGCAGCAGATTGATGTTCACGCAATTGGTTTCATTCGCCAGATAGGACGCGATCCAGATCGCCAGACCCTTCCGAATGCGGTGGGCGCGCGGCGCTGTAGGCATGCAGGCCGGTCAGCTTGCCTTCGCGTTCCACGATTTTCGTATAGGCGGTGAGAATTTCCGCGAGTTCGCAATGCAGGCTGACGCTGATATGGGCGGCGAGATCGGGAAATTTCTCCATCAGAGCGCTGCGCCGAGCGCATGATGAACTCGAAATGCGCGATGTCATAACGCTCGTCGGGCCCGATCATCAGAAAATCGTTCTGCTGTGACGAGGCTCCGTGCAGCCCGTAGCCTCCGTAAAACATGAAAATCTTGAACGACGAGACGCCGTGTTCGGTGACGAGATCTTCCATTTCGTCGATGTGCGCGGCCTCGATCGGCGCAAGGTGGAAGCCGTAATCGACCCAGAACCGTCCCTTCCGCTTGCTTGTGCACTTCGGGCATGAACTCGCGATAAGGGCCGCCGCGATTGAGATAGTAATGCCCGGTGCGCAGGTAATTCAGACTTGAGGTGACGCCACCCATCGCCGCGGCCTTGCTCTCCGAAACCGCGTCCTGCGCGAGTGGCGCATAAATCCCGATATGCATATGCGCATCGACGCAGCCCGGAAATGCCAGGCGATTCTTGGCGTCGAATACTTCCTTCGCCTGCTCGACCTGAATGTCCGGTCCGAGCCGGGCGATCTTTCCATCCTTGATCGCAATGTCGAGACAGTCGACCGAGCTCTTGTTCGGGCGAACCACGCGGGCATTCTTGATCACGAGATCGAAAAGCTTGTTCATTGGAGGCATTCCTTGGCTTACTTCTTGCCGTCCGGCGTCGCTTCGTATCGCTTGCCGAGCGCGATGAGTTGCGGGGTCCCGATGACATCGTTGAGAGCGGCGAAGTCATACATTCGGTCGCGAAACGGCTGGGTGCTGCCGTGAGCGGCGAGCGAGGCGTAATAATCGGCCGCGGTTTTTGCCAGCGTGCGCACGATGCCACCGGGGAAAATGACGAGAGCAAAGCCGAGCTCTTCGAGCTTGGACGCCGACAGCATCGGCGTTTTGCCGCCTTCCACCATATTGGCCATTAAGGGGGTCGCGCGCCCGATCAGTTTCACGATCTTTGCGAGCTCCTCCTGCGCCTTTGGCGCCTCGACGAACAGCACGTCCGCTCCGGCATCGCGGTAGAGCAAAACGCGATCGACCGCGCGATCGAAGCCTTCAACCGCGACCGCATCGGTGCGCGCGATGATGAGCGTATCGCCGGAATGACGGGCATCGACGGCGGCCTTGATCTTGCCGGCCATCTCGGCGGCCGGAATCAGGGTCTTGTCGTCAAGATGGCCGCAGCGTTTGGGGAAGTCCTGATCCTCGATCTGAATCGCGCCGGCGCCGAACTTCTCCAGCAGCCGCACCGTGCGCTCGACATTGAGCGCATTGCCATAGCCGGTATCGGCATCGACGATGAGATCGGCGTCGACCCGGTCGCGGATGAGCGCAACGGTTTCGACCACTTCCGTCATGCTGACCAGCCCGATATCCGGCCGTCCGAGCCGCGTATAGGCGATGGCGGCGCCGGATATATAGAGCGAGCGAAAACCGGCTTGCGTGGCGATCAACGCGGTGAGCGGATCGTAAACGCCGGGAGCAACGACGATCGGCGGCTTCGATAACTGCGAGCGCAATGTGTTCGGCTGGGTCATGGCTAAAGTCCGAGAAAAGCGCGTTTGAGACCGGCGTTGGAGCGAATGTCCGCGGCGCTGCCCGACAACACAAAGCTGCCGTGTTCGAGAACGTAGGCGCGGTGCACGATGTCGAGACTTTGCATCACATTTTGTTCGACCAACAGCACCGCCAAGCCTTCTTTGTTGAGTCGCAGGATCATGGCGAACATTTCCTCTACCAGCAGTGGAGAAAGACCGAGCGACGGCTCGTCCAGAATGAGAAGCTTCGGTTCGGCCATCAGGCCGCGGCCGATCGCGAGCATCTGCTGCTCGCCGCCCGACAGTGTACCGGCGCGCTGGGATACGCGCTCGCGCAATCGCGGGAAGATGGAAAAGACCCGCTCGCGGTTGGCCGTGCGCCGTGCCGAGGCGCGGCGATAGCTGCCGAGATCGAGATTGTCGCGCACCGACATATTGGGAAAGATGCGGCGCCCCTCCGGCACGTGAACCAGCCCGGCAGCGACGATTGCGGACGGGTTCTTCCCGTGGATAGAGCGCCCGTCGAATTCGATCGAACCTTGGCGCGCCGGCACGATGCCGGAAATGGCGAGATTGAGGGTCGATTTGCCGGCGCCGTTCGAGCCGAGCACCGCCACGATTTCGCCGGCGCCGATAGTAAGCTCGATATCGCGCAAAATCTCGACCTCGCCATAGCCGGCGCGCAAGCCGCGAACGTGCAGGAGCTGCTCAGTGGCCATGCGTGCCACCGGCGAATTTTGCGGCGGCGCCCGCGCCGAGATAAGCCTCGATCACCCTCGGATCGGCGGCGATCGCCGCCGGCGGCCCTTGCGCAATGACGTGGCCTTCCACCAGGACGTAAATTTGCTCGGCGAGACTCATCACCGCCTGCATGACATGCTCGATCATCATGATGGTCACGCCGCTTTCGCGAATGGCGCGGATGACCGGCACCATGTCGCGAATTTCCGACGGGTTCAGCCCGGCAAGAACTTCATCGAGCAGCAGCAGTTTCGGCGCTGTCGCCAGAGCGCGCGCAAGCTCCAGCCGTTTGCGTCCGGCCACGGTCAAGGTCGCGGCTGGCTGGCGCACCATTGTCTCGAGCCCAACCTGCTTGGCGACGTCATAAGCCGCCGCCAGCGCCGCGGCACGCCCCGCAATATGCAAATGAGCGCCGACCGCGATGTTTTCCAGAACCGACAGACCGGCGAAAGGCTGAACGATCTGGAAGGTGCGCGCGATGCCCTGCCGCGTCAGCCGATGGGCGGGCATGCCGGTGATGTCGGCGCCATTGTAGACGATGCGCCCGCTGGTCGGCTTCAGGAAACCGGTGATCAATGCAAACAATGTCGTCTTGCCGGCGCCATTGGGACCGATCACGGCGGTGATACGGCCGCCCTCGACCGACAGCGATGCTTCGTGCACCGCGCGCAAACCCCCGAACCGTTTGGTTACAGCCTTCAACCGCCAAAATCGGATCAACCATGCGCGGTCTCCGCGCGCGATTTTTGCCGGCGGCAGCAACCAGACACGGCAGCGTGCGATCACACCCGCCACGCCGCGCGGGGCAAAACCGACCACCAGGATCAGCACAACGCCGTAGACGACGAGATCGAGACCCGGAACGTCGCCGGTGACGTGCTTGGCCGCCTCGCCGAGCGTCTTGACCATCAGCGCGCCCAGCAGCGGTCCGAACACGGTGCCGACGCCGCCGATGATGGGCGCCAGCAATGCCTCGACCGAAATCCACGGGCCATAGGCGATGGCCGCGTCGAGGAACAGGAAATATTGCGCATAGAAGCATCCGGCGGCGGCGGCCATCGCCGCCGATATCGTCATCGCGCCCAGTTTGACGCGGGTCGCATCGACGCCCAGCGCGCGCGCGGCATCCTCGTTCTCGCGCACCGCCACGAGCCACGCCCCGAAGCGCGATTGCTCGATCAACCGGGTAACAACGAGCGAGGCCGCGACCAGCGCCAGGATCATCCAAAAGAATGCCGCACGGCTTTGGAATTGCATCGCGCGCGCCGTGAGATCGAGTTTTATCAAGGTGCCGACGCCGGCGCCGGTGATGGGCGCGACACTGGCGACGATGCGCAGCACCTCGGCGAAGGCAAGCGTGACCAATGCGAAGTATGAGCCGCGCAAGCCGGAGCGGAAGGTCAACGCGCCGATGATCGCGCCAACCAGGGCGCCCGCCGCGATGCCGATGGCGAAGGCCGGCCACGCATTGAAGCCGTAGCGCACTTGCAGGATCGCGGTGGCATAGGCGCCGGTGCCGAAAAACGCCGCATGGCCGAACGAATATTGCCCGCCATAGCCGCCAAGCACGTTCCAGCCTTGACCCGCCAGCGTGAGCAGCAGCGCGGTCACAAGGAAATTGAGTACGGCATTCGAGTCGGTAACGAACGGAACGCAGGCGAGAACCGCGACCACGGCTACGATCGGAAGAAAGCCGCTGCGCCTCATGCGCGCTCTCCCAACAGCCCGCTCGGACGAAACAGCAGAACCAGAATGAACATCAGGAAGATGCCGATCTGGCCGAGCGATTCCCCGAGATAAAAGCCGCACAGGCTTTCCACCACGCCGACAAACAGTCCGCCGATCAGCGCTCCCGGGATCGAGCCCATTCCGCCCAGCACCACGGTGGTGAATGCGATCAGCACGAAGGCATTGCCGACATGCGGATTGACGTAATAAGTCGGGATCAACAGGCAGGCGGCGATGGCGACGCAGGCCGTGCCGAGGCCGAAGGTCACGGCGTAAATATGCGCAACATCGATGCCGGACAATTGCGCGCCGAGTTTTTCCTTGGCCACCGCGCGAATGGCCTTGCCGGTGTCGGTGTATGTCAGCAACAGCCACAACAGCAGGGCGACGACGACCGCGGCGGCAAAACCGGCAAGCCGCGGCACCGACAAAAACATTCCGGCGAACGGCACGACGGCAAATCCATAGCTGACATCGATCGTGCGGGTATCGGCGCGAAAAGCGAAAAGCAGCGCATTCTCGATGACCACCGCGAGGCCGAGCGTCACCAGCAGGATATTTCCGTCATTGCCATGAGCCGCGGGGCCGATGACAAAGCGCTGCACGCCATAGCCGAGCGCAAAGAACGCCGGCACAAGAATAAAGACGGCGAGATAAGGATCGATGCCGAACAGCCTATGCAGAAAAAAGGCCGCGAACAGCGCCGCGGTCAATAGCGCGCCATGGGCAAAGTTGATGATATGCAGCACGCCGTAGACCAGCGTCAGGCCGAGCGCGATGAGCGCGTAAACGGCGCCCGTCAGCAGGCCGTTGATGATCGCCGGAAAGAGAATGCTTAAATGCACGGCTGCCGCACAGCCAGACCGGCGCCGCCGCGGCGGCGCCGGGTCTTTGCCATTTCGCCATAACGGCGACCGTCATCAGGCGCGCGGCATCGGATAGACCGGCTTTGCCGACGCGAAGGCCTCCGGCAGGATCACCTGGATGTCGTTGCCTTGAACCTGCGTGTTGGCCGGCGCCGCGCCCTCGTTTTGGCCGTTGACGAATTTGGTCGGCCCATAGGGCATGACGTGGCCTTTGAAGGTCGAGGTCTCCAGCGCCGCGATAATTTTGGCGCGGTCCGCCGATTTTGCGCGCTCGATCGCGTCGGCCAGCAGCAGCACCGCGCTGTAGTTCATATAAACCTCGTAGGTGAAGAACTGGCCTTGCGCCTCCACCTTTTTCTTCAAGGCGAGCGCTTTCGGATTGCGCGGATCGAACCAGTGATTGCAGTCCATGATGTACTGCGCGGCTTCCGGAAATTCCTTGACGAATTTGTAAGACGACGCCGCGCCCCCAAGCACCGAATAGATGGCGGCCTTCGGGCGCACCTTTTGCTGCTGCATGGTGCGCGCCAGCAGCACATATTCGTTGTAATAATTCGCCGGGATGACGATGTCGGGATTGGCCGCCTTGATCTTGAGCACGACGTTATTGAAATCGCGCGTCGGCGTCGGATGCGGGATGGTTTCCAGCACCTGAAAGCCCTGCGTGGGAAGTTGCGTGTTGAGCAACTTGGCAAGACCTGAGCCGAACGCCGAGTCCTCATGCACGATCATCACGGTTTTGGCCGGCTTGCCGGCTTTATCGTTGATGGCGACGAGGTTTGCGAGCGCGGTCTTGGCCAGAACGCCAAAGCCCGGGCCGAAGCGGAAGGTGTTCTTCAAGCCGCGGGTCACGATGGCGTCGGTGACGCCAACGTCGACGATATACGGCAGATCGTAGCGGGCCGCGGTCTGGGTCGTCGCCAGACAGATCGCGCTGGCGTAACCGCCGACGATCGCCGACACGCCGGCCGAATTCATCTTTTCGACTTCGGCGTTGCCGCCGTCAGGCGTCGATTGCGCGTCACCCAGCATCGGCTCGATCTTGGCGCCGCCCATGCCTTTGATGCCGCCGCCGGCGTTGATTTCATCGACCGCGATCGAAGCGCCGAGCCGGCCTTGCTGGCCGGAATAAGACAGCGCGCCCGATACCGGCTGCAACAAGCCGACTTTCACGGCCCCGCCTTGGGCGCGCAACAGCGCGGGCGCAGCGAGCGTACCGCTCGCAGCCGCTGCGGCCGTGAGCGCGGACGATTGCAGGAATTTGCGGCGGCTCAATCGATTGTTGTTGTTCGACATGGGGTGTCCCTCCCTTGGTTCAAATAAACGGAACGTTGGCTGTTGATCTTGACCTTCTGATTGGTTTGCGCGGCGTGAGCGGCAGCGCCGACCAGCTCTTTTTCTGGCGCTGCCGGAGCGGACCAGATCGATCTCGAAGCTGTAGCGATCCGGCCGGTACAGCGCATGCAGGTGCTCGACGCCGCGGCCATCCCGGTCATAAACCGTGCGCACCAGTTCGATCAGCGGCGACCCGGTCTTCACCCCCAGCGCGCGAGCAACGTCGGGGGCGGCAAGACCGGCGGAAATGCGTTGCGTCGCGCGCTCGACCTTGACGCCGGAGCGTTCGAGCAATTCAAGCAAAGGCCGGTCGGCCAGGTCTTTGGCGCTGAAGGTAACGCCGATGCGCTCCGGCACGTGCGTGAGCAGATACGAAAACGGCAGGCCGTCGACCGAGCGCACACGCACCGAACGTTGCAGAGATTCATGATCGCTAACGCCAAGCGCTGCGGCGGCTGCGCCGCTCGCCTGCACATAATCGAATGAAAGAAGCGCACCTTGGTGCTGCGGCCCATATCGGCGAGGTTTGCCAACACGCCGGAAATGTCGGCGGTCATGCGGGCGGGCGTTGGCCGATAGACCACGCTGGTTCCTGCGCTGCGCCGCCGCTCGATCAAATGCTCGCGTTGAAGTTCGCCTAAGGCACGGCGTACGGTGACCCGCGATACCCCGTGCGCCCGCGCCAGGTCGTTTTCGTTGGGAAGCCGTGCGCCAAAAATCATGGCGCCGCTCATGATGCGATCGCGCAACACGAGATAGATTTGGCGCGCCTTGGCTTCCTGCAACCGATCCGCCACACCAACCCCCGCAACGATCAGCGCCGGGCCTGGTTGAAGGCCGGACGCTTTACTAGGTATTATTTAGCATACAATATAGCCGTTCGACTGCAATGGCCCGTAGCGGTAATAGGCCGGCATGGATGCGTCGCTGACTCTCTTCGACAAACTCTGGGCGAGCCACGAAATCGCGCAGCGCGATGGCGAGACTTTGCTGTGGGTCGATCGCCATTATGTGCACGAAGGGTCGTTTCATGCCTTCAGCCGGCTGGCCGAGCGGGGCGCCTCGGTCGCCGAGCCCGGACTGACGTTCGGCGTCACCGACCACTATGTGCCGACGCGCGGGCGGGGCGGCGCCATTGCGAACCCTGAAATCGCCCGCATGGTCAGCCAGCTCGAAAAAAATGCCGCCGAGCAAAACATCACGCTTGTTCGGACTTGGCGATCGCCGGCAAGGCATTGTCCATGTGATCGGGCCGGAGCTGGGCCTGACCTTGCCCGGACTGCTCATTGTTTGCGGCGACAGCCACACCTCGACCCATGGCGCGTTCGGCGCTTTTGCTTTTGGCATTGGCGCATCGGAAGTGGCGCATGTGCTGATGACGCAGACGCTTTGGCAAAAAAAGCCAAAGCGCATGCGCGTCACGGTCGACGGCAAGCTCCCGGAAGGTCTTGGCGCCAAGGATATCGCGCTGACGATGATCGCAACGATCGGCGCCGATGGCGCCTCCGGTCATGCCATCGAATTTGCCGGATCGGCGATCCGCGCGCTCTCCATGGAGGGCCGCCTGACGCTTGTGCAACATGGCGATCGAGGCGGGCGGCCGCTGCGGCATCGTGGCGCCGGATGAGACGACTTACGAATATCTCAAGGGCCGCGAGTTCGCGCCAAAGGGCCAGGCGTTCGACCGGGCGGCGCAAGACTGGATCGAAATCAAATCCGACGCTGGCGCGACATTCGACCGCGAAGTGTCGATCGATGCCGCGGCGGTGGCGCCGATCGTTACCTGGGGCACCAGCCCGGAAGATGCCTTGCCGATCGGCGGCAGCGTTCCCGACCCGGCGCGCGAGCACAATCCGGAGCGCGCCAAATACATCCGCGCGGCCATCGACTATATGGGCCTGTCGCCGGGCCAGAAATTGACCGATATCGCCATCGACCGTGTCTTCATCGGCTCTTGCACCAATGCCCGCATCGAGGATCTACGCGCCGCGGCGGCGGTGCTGGCCGGCCGCGTCAGCAAGTTGCCCGGCCTGGTCTCGCCCGGTTCGTCCGGCGTGAAGCGTCAGGCGGAAGCAGAAGGCCTCGATCGCCTGTTCCGTGACGCCGGGCTGGAATGGGCCGATTCCGGATGTTCGATGTGCGTGGGCATCAACGGCGACCTGGTGGCGCCTGGCGAGCGCTGCGCCTCGACCACCAATCGTAATTTCCGCGGGCGCCAGGGCGCCGGCGCGCGCACGCATATCATGTCGCCGGCCATGGTCGCCGCCGCCGCCGTTACCGGTCATCTCGCCGACCCGCGGCCGCTATTGGCCGGCCGGAAGAGTTGACGATGGAAAAATTCACCCGCATCACGGCCTCCGCCTGCCCTCTCCCGGCCGAGAATATCGACACCGATCAGATCTTGCCGGCGCGCTATCTCAAGCTGCCGCGCAACGGCGAGCACGGCAAAGTTCTGTTCCACGATTTGCGGTTTGACGCTTCGGGCAAGGAAAAGCCGGACTTTGCCTTGAACAAGACGCCATGGCGCGATGCCAAGATCATTGTGGCCGGGCGTAATTTTGGCGGCGGCTCCTCACGCGAGGCCGCGGTCTATGCGCTGTTCGACTACGGCATCCGCTGCGTCATTGCCCCGTCATTCGGCGACATATTCTCGCAGAACGCGACCAAGAATGGGCTGCTGACGGCCGTTGTGAATGACGCCGAGAGCGGCGCCTTGATCGCCGCGCTGAGTGAGGAACCGGCGCAGCCGATGACGGTCGACCTCGAAGCACAATCGATTGTGTGCGGCGGCTTTCATTTTCATTTCGCCATCGACCCCGCCCGCCGGACCCGCCTGTTGAACGGCTGGGACGATATCGATCTCACCCAATCATTCCGGAATCAGATCGCCGCATTCAAGGCCGCCGATAGACAGCGCCGGCCCTGGGCCCTTCCCGCTTAAACAACGATTACATCTGATAATTTCGGACGCCCTCGCCGCCTTGCAGCGCAATGGCCGGCGCTTTTTGGATGGAGGCTTTCGCCGCGTTTGAAAGCACGAAAATCCTTGACAGCATATCCGTCTCAATCGGCTTCTGCAGAACCGGAATATGCTCGAACCCGGGTTCGATGCTCTCGCTGCCGTAGCCGGTCGCGAACACGAACGGGATTTTTCGATCGTCGAGCATCTTCGCAAGGGCATAGACCATTTCGCCGTCGAGATTGACGTCGAGAATGGCGGCGTCGACGTGTTTTTCCGTCAAGGCGCGGCAGGCGTCGGACACGCGGTTGAACGGCCCGATGACGGAAAAGCCCAAATCGGCGAGCAAATCACTTACTGCGAGGGCGACGATGACTTCGTCTTCCACCAGCATGATTGAACCGCCCTCGAGCGCGATGCCGACCCCGGTAATGGTGGCCTCGGCCCCATCACGCGATTCTCCCGAAACGGTTTCTATCGCGTTGCACAGCGGCACCGAAATCACGCAGTGCAAACCTTCCCGGCGCCAATTAAAATCGGCACGGCCTCGCAGCTGACTTTCGATACTCGCCAAAATTATTCTGGTTCCGAATCCTCCGGTCGTCGGCGCCTCGGTCACCGGGCCCCCGGTCTCATTCCAATCGAGCACGAGATTGTCGTTGATCGACTGCCAGCTGAGTTGCAGCTTTCCCGACATCGACGACAGCGCGCCATATTTCGCCGCGTTGGTGGCCAACTCATGCAGCGCCAGGGCCAACGTTTGCGCCGGCGCAGGCTGCAGAAGAATCTCAGGACCGCTGGTTTTGATCTTTTCTGCGTCACTGACGCGGTACGGCGCCAATTCCTCCTCGACCAGACCGCGCAGATCGGCGCCCTGCCATCGCGATTGCGACAGCACCGTGTGAGCGCGCGACAGCGCCTTGATGCGCCCTTCCACCGCCGAGACATAAGCCGGCAAGCTCTTGGCCCGCGTCAGCCGCAAAATCGATTGCACGAGCGCGAGGGCATTTTTGGCGCGGTGATCGACCTCGCGCGCCAACAAAGTCTGGCGCTCTTCGGCCTCTTTGCGGTCGGTGATGTCGAACGTCACGCCGCTGACGCGCACGACCCGGTTGTTGCTGTCGACGGTCGCTGCGGCGCTGCCAACGCACCAACGAACCTGCCCGTCGGGACGCACGATGCGGAATTCGAGTTGATGCGCACGGCCCTCTTTGGCGATGCGTTCAAATCCGATTTGAAGATTGTGCCAATCGTCGGGATGGACGCGCGTACGAATATTCTCGGGCGCGACCACAAAATGCTCAGGATCGACGCCAAAAATTCGATATTGCCCCTCGTCCCAGACGTAACGGTCGGAGACACGGTCCCATTCCCACGACCCCATATTACCGGCTGCCAGCGCCAAGCTTCGTCGCTGTTCGCTTTGCATGAGTTGCGTGGTCGAGGTTTCCAACGCCGCGGTTCGTTCCGTAACGCGGAGTTCCAGTTCCCGGTTCAATTGCTCGAGTTGATGTGTCTTGCGGTATAGTTCGGCGAACACCTTGACCTTCGCCCGCAGCACCTCCGGAACAACCGGGACCGGGACATAATCGACCGCGCCCATTTCATAGCCGCGCAGGCTGTCCATTTCGCTGAGCAAAATCGCGGAGATGAAAATGATCGCGGTCTTCTGAAATCGCGGATGATCGCGGATCATGGCGGCGAGCTGGAAGCCGTCCAGATCGGGCATGCAGACGTCGACCAGCACCACGGCGACGTCCGATTTGAGCAGATGCTCAAGCGCTTCGCGGCCGGAACTCGCCTTGAGCAGATTTTCGTTCAGGCCATGCAGAATAGCTTCGTAGCTCAATAGTTTGCCGGGCTGGTCGTCGACCAGAAGAATGTTGACTTTCTCATGCTCGGTCATGGCTCTGTCTTGCTTCAACGGTGGAGCCACATGCGCAACGCCGACAATAGCTGCTCGGTATTGACCGGTTTTGCCAGATAATCCGAGGCGCCGGCGTCGAGGCATTTTTCGCGATCGCCCTTCATGGCCTTCGCCGTCAGCGCGATGATCGGCAACCGCCGCAATTCCGGTTTTTGCCGGATCGCCTGCATCGTCTGATAGCCGTCCATCTGCGGCATCATGATATCCATCAACACGATCGCCAGATCGGGCGTCGAGGCCACAAGATCGATGGCTTCTTTACCGGTCGTCGCCGTCAGGACGCGCATGCCGCGCCGTTCCAGCACGCTGCTGAGCGCGAAGATGTTGCGGGCGTCGTCATCGACCAGAAGCACCGTGCGGTCGACCAGATCGTCGTCCGAGCTGTTCAGGCGCTCGAGCATTCGCTGCTTTTCGGGCGGCAAATCGGTCACGACCCGATGCAGGAACAGCGCGGTTTCATCGAGCAGCCGTTCCGGCGAACTCGACGCCCTTGACCACGATGCTGCGCGCCATGGTGTGCAGCTGGGCATCTTCCTCGGGCGACAATTCGCGCCCGGTAAAGACCACGACCGGCACGTCGGCGATGGCGGCATCGGCGCGAATGGCATCGAGCACTTCGAACCCCGACATGTCCGGCAGCCGGAGATCGAGCACCACGCAATCGCACGGCTCGTCGCGCAGCGTCCGTAACGCCTCCTGGCCGGTCCCGGTGGTGATGATGTCGATGTCGTCGTGCCCAAGCAGTTCCTTGATGCTGAGTTGCTCGGATGGATTGTCTTCGACCACCAGGAGACGCCGGCGGCGCGCTTGCGCGTATTCCTTGATGCGTGACAACGCCTGGTCGACGCCTTCGGGCGTGGTCGGCTTGGTAACGAAGGAAAACGCGCCGCGCGCCAAGGCGTGCTGGCGGTCCTCGTCGAGCGTGATGACCTGTACCGGGATATGGCGCGTCAGCGGATTCTGCTTGAGCTGATTGAGGACGGTCCAACCGAGCATATCGGGCAGAAACACGTCGAGTGACACCGCGCTCGGCTGGAACTGCTGTGCAAGATTGAGCGCATCGGCCCCACGGGCCGCAACCAGGACTTTGAAGCCCTTGTCCCGCGCCAGGTCCATGAGCACGCGCGCGTAATGCGGGTCGTCCTCGACCACCAGCAGGATCGAATCGCCCGGCTCGATCTCAAGCCGGTCGTCGGCGATGTGCTCGATAACCCGGTCCGCGGCCGCGCGTGGCAGCATTGACGGCGCCTGCTGAGCCACGGATCTCGCCGCATCGGTTGCCGGCGGTTTGGTGCCCGAGGACGGACCGACATATTTAACAGGCAGGTAAAGCGTGAAGGTGCTGCCCTGCCCCGGCGTGCTGCGGAGCTGAATTTCGCCGCCCAGCAAATTCGACAGTTCGCGGCTGATGGCAAGACCGAGACCAGTACCGCCGTATTTCCGGCTGGTACTGGCGTCGGCCTGCTGGAAGGCTTCGAAGATCAACTTCTGCTTCTCGGACGGAATGCCGATACCGGTGTCCGATACTTCGAAACTTATGACCCCCGGCGCCTTGCTGAGAACGCCGTGCTCCGCGCTCCAGCCACCGACGGCGGCGGATACGTTGAGCTGGACACCACCATCTTTGGTGAACTTGAACGCGTTCGAGAGCAGGTTCTTGAGCACCTGCTGGAGACGCTTGGAATCGGTCGTGATGCTACGGCCCAGATGCGGGTCGATCCGGACATCGAACGACAGATTGCGGTTTTCGGCCTCGTGGCGGAACGGTCGCGCGATGCTGTCCAGCAGGCTCGATAGCGACACTTCTTCTTCGTCGACCGAGACGGTACCGGATTCGATTTTGGACAGATCGAGGATGTCGCTGATGAGGTTCAACAAATCGGTGCCGGCGCCGTGGATGGTGCGCGCGAACTCAACCTGCTTGCCGGAAAGATTGCCCTCCGGGTTTTCCGTAAGCTGCTGGCCGAGGATCAGGATGCTGTTGAGCGGCGTGCGCAATTCATGCGACATGTTCGCCAGGAACTCGGACTTGTACTTCGAGGTCAGAGCCAGTTCGCCGGCTTTTTCTTCGAGCGCACGGCGGGCTTGCTCGATTTCCTGGTTCTTGCGCTCGACTTCGACGTTGCGTTCCGCCAGCTGCTGGGCCTTTTGCTCCAGCTGATCGTTGGTCTGCTGCAATTCCTTCTGCTGCGTCTGCAGCTCGCCGGCGAGGTTTTGCGACTGTTTGAGCAGGCCTTCGGTCTGCATCGTCGCTTCGATGGAATTGAGCACGATGCCAATGCTGGTGGTGAGCTGCTCAAGGAATGAAATCTGCAAACCCGTGAATGATGAAATCGACGCCAGCTCGATCACCGCCTTGACCTGATCTTCGAACAATACCGGCAGCACGATGATGTTCTGCGGCACGACCTTGAACAGCGCCGAGCCGATCGGCACGGCGTGCGACGGCATTTCGGTGATCAGCATGCGGCGCTTTTCCGCCGCGCATTGACCGATCAACCCTTCGCCGACGCGATGCGTTTGAGGGTGGCCCGAGCTGCCGTCGTCGGCATAGGCCGACAGCAAACGCAGCATTCCGCTTTCCGCATTTTCAACCTGGTAGATGACGCCGAGCTGGGCGCTGACCAGTTGCGTCAATTCCGAGAGCAGCAACCGGCCGACGGTCGTAAGATCGCGCTGGCCCTGCAACATGTTGGTGAATTTGGCCAGGTTGGTCTTGAGCCAATCTTGCTCGGTGTTGCGGTCGGTGGTGAGCCGCAGGTTGTCGATCATCGTGTTGATATTGTCTTTGAGCTCGGCCACTTCGCCGCGCGCGTCGACCTGAATCGAGCGGGTCAGGTCGCCTTTGGTCACCGCGGTCGCGACCTCGGCGATGGCGCGGACTTGCGTGGTCAAATTCGCCGCCAGCAGGTTCACGTTGCCGGTGAGATCCTTCCAGGTGCCGGCGGCGCCAGGCACCGCGGCCTGGCCGCCCAAGCGACCTTCCACGCCAACTTCGCGCGCCACCGACGTCACTTGGTCCGCGAAGGTCGCGAGCGTATCCGTCATGTTGTTGATGGTTTCGGCCAGCGCCGCGACTTCGCCTTTGGACTTGACCGTCAGATTTTGCTTGAGATCGCCGTCGGCGACCGCGGTCACGACCTTGACGATGCCGCGCACCTGCTCGGTCAGGTTTGCCGCCATCACGTTGACGGTGTCGGTCAGGTCCTTCCAGGTGCCGGCAACGCCAGGCACCGCCGCTTGACCGCCGAGCCTGCCTTCGGTGCCGACCTCGCGCGCCACGCGGGTGACTTCCGAGGCGAAGCCGTTGAGCTGGTCCACCATGGTGTTGATGGTGTTCTTGAGTTCGAGGATTTCACCCTTCACGTCGACGGTAATCTTGCGCGACAAGTCGCCGCGCGCCACGGCGGTGGTCACTTCCGCGATGTTGCGGACTTGCGTGGTGAGATTGGCCGCCAACAGATTGACGTTGTCGGTCAAGTCCTTCCAGGTGCCGGCGGCGCCCGGCACCACCGCCTGGCCGCCGAGGCGGCCGTCGGTGCCGACTTCGCGCGCCACGCGCGTCACTTCGGCGGCGAATGAGCGAAGCTGCTCGGTCGTGGTGTTGAGAGTTTCCTTCAGCAACAGCAATTCGCCGCGCACGTCGACGGTGATTTTCTTCGACAGGTCGCCGCCGGCGATGGCGGTGGCGACTTCCGCGATGTTGCGGACCTGGGCCGTCAGGTTCGACGCCATGAAGTTGACGTTGTCGGTCAAATCCTTCCAGGTGCCGGCGACACCCGGCACTTCGGCCTGGCCGCCGAGTTTGCCTTCGGTGCCGACCTCCCGCGCGACGCGCGTCACTTCGCCCGCGAATGCATTGAGCTGGTCCACCATGGTGTTGATGGTGTTCTTGAGCTCGAGGATTTCGCCCTTCACGTCGACGGTAATCTTGCGCGACAAGTCGCCGCGCGCCACGGCGGTGGTCACTTCCGCGATGTTGCGGACCTGGGCGGTCAAATTGCCGGCCATCGAATTCACGCTGTCGGTCAAATCCTTCCAGGTGCCGGCGACGCCCGGCACGTTGGCCTGGCCGCCGAGCCGCCCTTCGGTGCCGACTTCGCGGGCGACGCGCGTCACTTCGCCGGCGAACCTGTTGAGCTGGTCCACCATGGTGTTGAGCGTTTCCTTCAGCTGAAGGATTTCGCCCCGCACGTCGACGGTGATCTTGCGCGACAAGTCGCCGGAGGCGATGGCGGTGGCGACTTCGGCGATGTTGCGGACCTGGTCGGTCAGGTTACCGGCCATCGAGTTGACGTTGTCGGTCAAGTCCTTCCAGGTACCGCCGACCCCCGGCACGCGCGCCTGACCGCCGAGCTTGCCGTCGGTGCCGACTTCGCGCGCCACGCGCGTCACTTCGCCGGCGAATGCGTTGAGCTGATCCACCATGGTGTTGAGCGTTTCCTTCAGCTGAAGGATTTCGCCGCTGACGTTCACCGTGATCTTCTTCGACAGGTCGCCTTGTGCCACCGCGGTCGCCACTTCGGCGATGTTGCGGACCTGTCCGGTCAAGTTGCTCGCCATCGAATTCACGTTATCGGTCAAATCCTTCCAGGTGCCGCCGACGCCGCGCACCATGGCCTGGCCGCCAAGCTTGCCTTCGGTGCCGACTTCGCGCGCCACGCGCGTCACTTCGCCGGCGAAGGCGTTGAGCTGGTCCACCATGGTGTTGATGGTGTCTTTCAGCTCGAGAATTTCGCCGCGCACGTCGACCGTGATTTTCTTCGACAAGTCGCCGCTGGCGATGGCGGTCGACACGTCGGCGATATTGCGGACCTGCGCGGTCAGGTTCGACGCCATCGAATTCACCGAGTCGGTCAAGTCTTTCCAGGTGCCGGCAACGCCCTGCACGTTGGCCTGGCCGCCCAAGCTTGCCTTCGGTGCCGACTTCGCGCGCCACGCGCGTCACTTCGCCGGCAAAGGCATTGAGCTGGTCCACCATCGTGTTGATGGTTTCTTTCAGCTGCAGGATTTCGCCGCTAACGTTGACCGTGATCTTTTTCGACAAGTCGCCGCCGGCGATGGCGGTCGACAACTTCGGCGATGTTGCGGACCTGCGCCGTCAAATTGCCGGCCATGAAGTTGACGCTGTCGGTCAGGTCCTTCCAGGTGCCGGCGACGCCCGGGACCTTGGCCTGGCCGCCGAGCTTGCCTTCGGTGCCGACTTCGCGCGCCACGCGCGTCACTTCGCCGGCGAAGGCGTTGAGCTGGTCCACCATGGTGTTGATGGTGTCTTTCAGCTCGAGAATTTCGCCGCGCACATCGACGGTAATCTTGCGCGACAAGTCGCCGCGCGCCACGGCGGTGGTGACCTGGGCGATGTTGCGGACCTGCGTGGTCAAGTTGCCGGCGAGCAGGTTGACGTTGTCGGTCAAATCCTTCCAGGTGCCGGCGACGCCCGGCACGATGGCCTGGCCGCCAAGCTTGCCTTCGGTGCCGACTTCGCGCGCCACGCGCGTCACTTCCGAGGCGAAGGAGCGCAACTGATCGACCATCGTGTTGATGGCTTCCTTCAGCTGAAGAATTTCGCCGCGAACATCGACGGTGATTTTTTTCGACAAGTCGCCGTTGGCGACCGCGATCGTCACTTCCGCGAGGTTGCGGACCTGGGCGGTCAGATTGCTCGCCATCGAGTTCACGCTTTCGGTCAGATCCTTCCAGACGCCGGTGACTTCGGGCACCTGCGCCTGACCGCCGAGCTTGCCTTCGGTGCCGACTTCGCGCGCGACGCGCGTCACTTCGGAGGTGAACACGCCGAGTTGCTTGATCATGGTGTTGAAGATCGTCGCGGACCGCAAAAATTCGCCCTTGAGCGGGCGGCCATCGACGTCGAGGGGAACGGTCTTGAGCAGGTCGCCTTGCGCAACCGCGGTAATGGCGCGGGTCACTTCGGTGGTCGGCCACACCAGATCGTCGATCAGGGTGTTGATGGAATTTTCCATCTCGCCCCAGGCGCCGCTTGAAACGCCGAATTTCACGCGCTGCTTGGTCTTGCCCTCCCGGCCGACGACCTCGCCGACGCGCTCAAGCTGTTTGGCCATGCGCTGGTTGGCGGCAATAATATCGTTGAAAGTATCGGCGATCTTGCCTTCGATACCGACGCTGTCGCCGGACATGCGAATGGAAAAGTCACCGCCGCGCATGCCCTGGAGAGCGGCGAGCAGTTCGGACAAAACCGATGAGGCAGGATCGATTGATTTAGCGTCAGATAAGCCACTGACGACCGCCGGAGATGTCGACCCCGCAGCGGCAGATTCGATCGTACGTCGCATAAGGTTTTTCTCCCCCCGGAAGCCCTCGCAACAAACAATTCTGATCCCGACTTTGGGTTCCAAGGGGCGCGCAATAATTTTGTTCGGTGGCGCGTCGCTTCTTCTGCAATCTAAAACGTAAGTTCGCCTGCAACGTAAAATAACAGTGAATTCAATAGCTTATAATTAATTTAGGCGTCCCGGCCTCATCCACAGGGCATCATGCGGCGTCGGAATTATTTGCAAGAACCCCATCGGGTGCTCGCCCAAAACGGACGCTGCGCGAACGCCAATTTGTTCCGCGCGCAACGACCGCGGCCTGAAAGCCGGGCATGGGCGAAAGGCTCTGGATCGACCATCCCTCGCCGCCCCGCAGGAAAACAGCCGGTTCATTTGGCGCGAGCGAAACGTCGAAGCTGTCGAGCGCGATCGAAAGACCTTGGCCAGCCGCTTTGACGTAGGCCTCCTTGCGGGTCCAGCAGTTGAAGAAGGCTTCGGTCTGATGGCTCACGGGCAACGACCGCAAGGCGTCGACTTCATCGCGCGAGAAAAACCGCTCCGGAATCTGTTCCGCTGCGAACTGTGGATCGCGCCATTCGAGATCGCAGCCGAGCGCCGCGCCACGGCAAAAAGCATAGAGCGCCATCCCGCGCGAGTGCGACAGATTGAAATGCAGGTCGCAATCTCGCAGCGCCGGCTTGCCATAGGCGTTATGGACAAACGCAACATCCGCCGGGTCGCGGCCCAAATAGGAACCGATGAGCTCCCGCAGAATGCCCCTGCGCACAACGTAGCGGCGGCGATGACGATCGAATCGAAACTGGCCTGCTCGATCACGCTCTTCTGCCGAGAGGACCGCGCTATGCCGATCGACGTCGATTTCCGGCGCATCGAGATCGACGCAATAGGTGTCGACGAGGGTTTCCAGCATCCGTTTAGCCGGCGAGCCGCGGGGCCAGCGGGGGGCTTTCCTGCGCCTCGCGCAGACAGGCGCTGATCTTGGCGCCCAACTCGGTGACATACGGGCGTTCCATCATCGTGGCGTGGCTCCCGCTGATGTCCACGGCGATGAACTTGCCGGTCACCAATCCCGCCCAGGCGGCGCGATAGTTGAGCGCGCGCGGACGCTTGGCCGGCTGCAACAGAGCGACCGCGCCGGGATAGGGTTTCGGAACGTAGACGTATGCGGCGCGATCCTGCACGTCGTCAAACGCTTGGGATTCGTCTTGCGGCTTGCGCCCTTCGTTCAAAAGCCGCCGGCCATTCCACAACAGCCGCTCAGTCAGGCTGCGCCATTTACGCCTGCTCGGCAGGCTCAATTTCTTGCGAAGGCCGTGATTGAGCCGGTCGAGTTCGAGCGCGAGCTTTTGCCTCCATCCGAACAGCACAGGATTGGCCGCATGGAGCATCACGACCAGCCCGACGTCGCAGCCCGCCGCCACAAGCTGGGATGCGACTTCGAACGCGACAATGCCCGAGGTGCAATAGCCGCCGATGAAATACGGCCCCTGCGGTTGCTCGGCGCGAATGATTTTCGCCAAGCGGCTGCCGATGTCGGCGAGTCGCGGCGCGTTCGAAAGCTCCTGCTTCTCGGCCGGATCGAGCGCAACGGTTATGAATGGCTGGTCGGATGCCATTTCCGCCACCAAAGAAAGCGCGGCGTGCGGCTCGCTCAACCAGAAAAACGGCGGTTGCGTCCCTTTCGCTTGCAGGACAGTCGCTCGCGCGCGCTTGGCGCCAGGCCCCGGATTGGTCAGCAAAGTCGCCATCGATTCCAGGGTCGAGGCCTGAAAAACCGCTGACATCGACAGCCGCACGCTGAATGCTTCTTCCAATCGCCGCACCAGCCGCGCGAACAGAAGCGAATGGCCGCCAAGATCGAAGAAATTGTCCGTTACGCCGACGCTTTCGACCTGCAGGACATTTTTCCAAATGTCCGCCAGCTTGCGCTCGACATCATTGCGCGGCGCCACAAACGCAAGTCGCGGCGCTGTTTGATCGGGTTTGGCAAGGGCGTTACGGTCAACCTTCGCGTTTGGCGTGGTCGGCAGCGCCGCCATTGATACATAGTGCGAGGGGATCATGTACTCCGGCAGGCTTTGCCGAAGGAATTGCCGCAACTCCGCGACATCGGGCGCCTGCGCCCCGCGGTTGACCATATAGGCGCATAGCGCCAATTCGCCCGATGGATCCGGCCAAGCCTTGAGCGCGACCGAAGCAAGCGCCGGGTGTCTCGCCAGCGTCGCCTCGATGTCCTCAAGTTCAACGCGAAACCCGCGAATTTTTACCTGCTGATCGTTGCGGCCCAGACATTCGATCGCGCCGTCAGCCCGATAGCGCGCAAGATCGCCGGTGCGGTAAATCCGTTCGCCCGGAGCGGCCGCGACCGTCACGAAGCGTTGGCGCGTGAGGTCGTCGCGCTTGTGATAGCCGCGCGCGACGCCGTCGCCGCCGATGCAAAGTTCGCCGGTTACGCCGACGGGAACCGGATTTCCCCATGCGTCGAGAATATAGATTTGCGTATTGGCGATCGGGCGCCCGATCGGAACCGATCGCCCGGCGCGCGTGACCTTATGCGTCGTCGACCAAATCGTCGTTTCGGTCGGTCCATACATGTTCCAAACTTCGCCGGCGCGATCGAGCAGCCGGTCCGCAAGCTCCCGGGGCAGCGATTCCCCGCCGCACAGGATCTTGAGGCTCTTTCTTCCGGACCAGCCGGTCTCGATCAGCGCGCGCCAGGTCGCCGGCGTTGCCTGCATCATGGTGCAGGCCGAGCGCTTGAGCAGAGCCGCGAGGCGCAGTGGATCGGCGACGTCGTCCTTGGTCGCGACAATTACGCGGCCGCCGACCAGCAAAGGCATGAACAATTCCAGCGCGGCGATGTCGAAGGATATGGTCGTGACCGCAAGCAGCGAATCCGAGGGGTCACACCCGGGCTCTTGCCTCATGGATGACAGCAAGTTGACAGCGGCGTGGTGCGGTATCTCCACGCCTTTCGGCGTGCCGGTCGAGCCGGAGGTGTAGATGACATAAGCAATGTCGTCGCCGCTCATGTGTGTCGGCGGGACCGTCGGGCCGTTCACGGCGCCGCCATCGTTGCCGCCCTCGCAGAAGACAATTTTCGCGTCCGACTTCGGCAGCAGTCCAGACAAGGAAGGTTGCGTGAGCAAAAGCGCCGGCCGGGCGTTTTCCAAAATCATCGCCAGGCGCTGCTGCGGAAAACCCGGATCGAGCGGAAGATAGGCGCTTCCGGTCTTCAAGATCGCCAGCAAGCCTGCCAGCATATCGATCGAGCGCTCGACACAGATCGCGACCAGCGTGCCGGGCGTGGCCCCCTGTTCGCGCAGCCGGTTTGCCAAAGCGTTGGCCCTGCGGTTCAATTCCAGATAGCTCAAGGATTTGCCGTCGCATTCGACGGCCGTGGCGTTCGGGGTTCGCGCCGCCTGATCCTCGAAAAGCTGATGGATCGTCGCGCGCGGAACCGCCGTCGCCGTACTATTCCACTGCGTCAGTAATTGCTCGGCTTCGCTCCTGGTCAAAAGCGGCAAGCGTTCCAGCAAGCAGTCCGGATCGGCCACGATCGCTTCCAATATCGTGCGCCAATGTCCGATCATTCGCCGGATCGTCGGAGCGTCGAACAGGTCGGTGCTGTATAGAAACCGCCCGATAATCCCTTCGGAACGCTCCTCGAGTTCGAGATAGAGATCGAACTTCGCCGTTCCGGACGCCACATCCATCTGGGTCAGGTCCCAGCCTTCGGCTAAAACCGGCGCCGGCGGCTGCACCGAAAACAGCACCTGAAACAACGGATGCGCGCCGAGTTCGCGCTTGGGCTGGACTTCCCGGACGATATGATCGAACGGCACCTCGCTCGCGCTGAGCGCGCCGACGACCGCGTCGCCGGCCTGGGCGAGAAACTCACGAAACGGCAACTTGCTCGACGGCCGGGTGCGCAAGACCAGCGAGTTGAGAAAGTAACCGACGACATTTTGCAGTTCGGGCCGCTGGCGCGTGTCCGTGACGCCGCCGATGATAATGTCTTCCTGACCGGAATAACGATGCAGCAGCACCTTGAATGCCGCGAGCAGCGTCATATAGAGCGTCACGCCCTCGTTCCGGCTGAGCGTCTTGAGCGCTTCGGTCAAGGGACCGGACAAGGCAAACGTCTCCATCGCGCCGCGATAAGTCGGCGTCGCGGGCCGAGGCCGATCCGACGGAAGCTGCAGCATCGGCAATGGCCCGCGCAGGTTCTGCCGCCAATAATCCATCTGCTTGGCGACCGCATCGCTCGACGTATGACGCTCGCGCCAGATGGCGTAGTCGCCATATTGCAGTTTCGGCGGATCGAGCGAGGGGACGCGGCCGCGAAGCGTAGGCGTCGTAGATCGCCGACAATTCCGGCACCACGATGCGGTAGATCGAGACGCCATCGAAGATGATGTGATGCAGCGTCAGATGCAGGCGGTGATCGTCTTCGGCAAGCTTGAACACGCGCGCTCTGAACAATGGCGACGCGCCAAGATCGATCGGCGTTGAGGCGTCTTCCGTGGCAAGCCGCAGCGCTTCCGCCTCGCGGCTCGGCGGCCGGCAAGATCGGTCAGATCGACAAGCGGCAGCCGGACGGAAAAATCGTCGTGCACGACCGGCACCGACCTCGCCTTCGAACGATCTGGAACGAGGTGCGCCAGGCTTCGTGGCGGCGCAAAATTTCGTTGAAGCTTTTTTCCATGAGGCCGAGATCGAACGGTCCCTTGCGATGGATCGTGATCGGCTCGTTATAGAGCGGCTGGCTCGGCGCCATCGCGGAATGCAGCCAGACGTTCTGCTGCTCGAGCGAGATCGGCTGCCGGTCATGGACCGGATCGCTTGACGACACCGTCGGCCTGACGCTTGCGCGCCGCGCCGCCGCTCAGCATCTTCTCGAGCAGGCGGCGCTGCGCGTCCGACAGTTCCGTTGATCTAAAGTCTCGGTCGCCATGACTATTGCGCGCCTGCTGGCGTGGCGAACCGCACCGGAAGCGCCTTGAGGCCGCGCAGACCAAGATTTTCGCGCCACTCGAGTTTTTCGGTTTCAAGCGCAAGGCTCGGGCAGACGCCGCAGCAGCGTCGCGAAGGCGATTTGCCCCTCCATCCGGGCGAGCGGCGCGCCGAAGCAGAAATGCGCGGCCCAGCCGAAGGCGAGATGGCGGTTGTTCCTTGCGCTTGAGATCCAGCCGGTCGGGATCGGCAAAGCGCTTGGGATCGCGATTGCCCGCGGCCATCACCGCCATCACGGCGTCGCGTTTGCGGATCAGCTTGCCGCCCATCACGACATCGTCCGGCGCAAGCCGCGCGGTATGCTGGCTGGGGCTTTCGTAGCGCAACAGCTCTTCGACGCCGCTTTCGAGCACCGTCGGGATTGTCGCGCAGCTCGCGCCAACTGCGCGGGATTGCGCAGCAGCGTCAAAAGGCCGTTGCCGATCAGGTTCGTGGTGGTCTCCTGCCCGCCGACCATGGTGACGATGGTATTGGCGATCACCTCTTCCTCGGTCAGCCGGCCGCCGTCGACTTCCGCCGTCATCAATGAATGGATGAGGCCCTCGCGCGGCGCCTTGGTCTGATCGCGGATGGCCGACCTGAAATAGGCGGTCATCTCCTGCACGCTGCGCAGCACGCGGCCGGCGCGGTCGGGATTGTGCTGAAAATTGCCGAGCATTTCGGCAAAATCGGCGGACCATGCCTTGAGTTGCTCGTGATCTTCGGTCGGAACGCCGAGCAGCTGCGCGGTAACGATGGCCGGCAGCGGCGCGGCGAAATCCGCAATCATGTCCATGCGGCCCGTCGCCGCAAACTTTGTCGATCAGGTCGTTGGCGATATCGACGATCTGCGAACGCAGGCGCTCGATGCTGCGCGAGGTGAAGGCCGCCGAACACAGCTTGCGCAGCCGCGTATGCGTCGGCGCGTCCATGAACAGCATCTGCTTGGTCATCATCTGGGCGATCGGCTCCAGGGTGCTGAGCCCCATCGCCTTGATCTGCTCCGGCGCCGGCGTGCGGTCGGCCGAAAATTTGTGCAGAACCGTCAGGACGTTTTCATAATCGGTGACGACCCAGGCATGGAGAAACGCATCCCAGTGCACCGGGTCGTGCTCCCGCAGCCGCCGATACAGCGGATAAGGATCGGCGAGAACCGCCGGATCCAGAAGCTGATAGAGGCTGAGCGAGGGATCGGGCTCCGCCTTCGCCATCTGTCGCAGAAACGGTCATATGCAAATTCCTTGGCCGCGGGTCAGCTCGCGGCTTTGAGTGCGACTTCGGCGCCGTTCATCGCAGCCACTTTCTCGAATGCGAGGCGCTCGATCACGGCGGCGAGCTTCGCCACCGTCGGCGCGGCAAACAGATGCCGTAGGGTCAAATCGACGCCAAAGTCGTCGCGCGCGCGCATCACCACTTGCGTGCCGAGGAGCGAGTGGCCTCCGGTCATGAAGAAATTGTCGTCAATGCCGATCTGCGGCACGTTGAGGACGCCGGCGACGATTTCCGCCAGACAAATTTCGGTCGGGGTTTTCGGCGCCCGGCTTTGCGTGCGGCCAAGGGCATTTTCTGCGCACGGCGCCGGCAGAGCCTTGCGATCGAGCTTGCCGCTCGTCGTCAGCGGCAGCGCGTCGATACGCACGAAAGCCGACGGGATCATATAGTCGGGCAGCAACGCGGCCAGAAACTCGTAGAGTTCGTTCGCGCTCGATACGCCCTCGCCGGCACGACATAGGCCACGAGTTGCTTGTCGCCGTGCCCGTCGCCACGCGCGACGACCGCGCAGGCCATGACCTGCGGATGACGGCTGAGCACCGCGGTGATCTCCTCCGGCTCGACGCGATGGCCGCGGATTTTCTCCTGGTTGTCGATGCGGCCGTGAAAGGCGATCTGGTTGTCGCCCCGCAGCCGGCCGAGATCGCCGGTGCGGTACATCAGCGCGCCGGGAGCCTGCCGGAACGGATCGGGCAGGAACTTTTCGGCGGTCAGCGCATCGCGATTGCGGTAGCCGCGGCCGACGCCGGTGCCGCCGATATAGATTTCGCCGATTTCGCCGGCCGCTACCGGCGCACGGTTTTCGTCGAGCAGATAGATTTTGGTGTTGGCGATCGGCATGCCGATCGGCGGAAGTTCTTTCGCGTCCGAAGCAGGATCGATCGGACCCGACGTCGCGACGACTGTGCATTCGGTCGGGCCGTAATTGTTGATGAGAGAGAATGGCAGCGTGGCGCGAGGGCGGCCGTGCAAGGTGTCCGCGCCGGTCAACAGGAAGCGGAGCGCCGTGTCGGCGGGCCAGTCGGCCGCGATCATCGGCTCGGCCAGCGCCGTCGGAACGAACGCCACGTTGATCTTTTCCTCGATGATGAAGCGCCGCAGCAGATCCGCTGAATTGCGCACGCTCTCCTCAACCAGCGTCACCGAGGCGCCGGCGGTGAGATAGGGCCACACCTCCCAGATCGCGGCGTCGAAACCCAGACCCGCGAGATGGCTGGCGCGGTCCGCCGCCGTCACGCCAAAGGCGCTGCGGTGCCAGAAGATCAAATTAAGAAGATTGCCGTGCGTGACTTCCGCGCCCTTGGGCTCGCCGGTCGAGCCGGACGTGTAGATCACATAGGCAAGATCGTCGCGCCGGGCGATCGGAGTGATCTTGCCACCCGCGGCGCTTGCGATCTTGGCCCGGTCGCGATCTGGAACGATCGAAACGCAGCCCCCGGCCGTCAGCGCTTCGGCGTATTCGGCGCTGGTGATGACAACCGGCGCCTGTGCGTCATCGAGCAGGCTTCGCAGGCGATTCTGCGGCCAGGCCGGGTCGAGCGGCAGAAAAGCCGCGCCCGACTTCATGACCGCCAGGATTGCGACGATCTGATCGAACGAGCGTTTAAGACAAATGCCGACGAGAGCCTCGCGCCCCATTCCGAGCGAACGCAGGTAACGCGCCAGCATGTCCGCCCGCGAATCCAATTCGCCATACGTGAGCTGCCCGCATGCCGCCGTAAGGGCCACGGCATCGGGTCGCTCTTTCGCGATTCTGGCGACAAGATCGGCGGCAACCAGTTTTCTGTGGCAATCGAGATAGGCGGAGGAAAGCGGCGCGTGGCGGACGGAGTGTTGCATGTGGATTTCGAACCTCGTCGTTGAATAATCCGTTCCCGAGCTTGGTCCCCCTGAATTCGTATCGTTCGAGCTAAAGGCAGGCAATTAAGTTCAGTGATTAACCTAAACCCGCGGCCTCGCTTCATCGCCAGGCGAGGCGCGCTCCCGCGGTTGTTAACGGTCTTGACGCATGCGCCCGCGCCCCTAACACTCGTGCCGAACCGTTAACGCGAGGAACCGCCATGGATCTTGGAATTTCCGGCCGCAAGGCCATCGTCTGCGCCTCGAGCCGCGGGCTCGGCAAAGCCTGCGCGCGCGCCTTGGCCGAGGCCGGCTGCGAGGTGATCGTTAACGGCCGCGACGGCAAGACGCTGGAGGCGACCGCCGCCGAAATCGCCAAGGCCACCGGCGCCAAAGTCACGGCGGTTGCCGCCGACGTCGCCGCGCCCGACGGTCAGAAGGCGCTGTTTACCGCCTGCCCCGCCCCGGACATCCTGGTCAACAACAACGCCGGGCCGCCGTTCCGCGATTTCCGCGAATTGACCCGCCAGCAGATGATCGACGGCGTGACCGCCAACATGGTGGTGGCGATCGAACTGATCCAGAAGGTGATCGAGCCGATGAGCCAGCGCAAGTTCGGCCGCATCGTCAACATCACCTCGGGTTCGGTGAAAATGCCGCTCGCCGGCCTCGATCTGTCGTCCGGCGCGCGCGCCGGCCTGACCGCGTTCCTCGCCGGCGTAGCGCGCACCGTCGCCGGCAACAACGTCACCATCAACAACATCCTGCCGGGCTCGTTCGACACCGACCGGCTGCGCTCGAACCTGAAATCCAACGCGCAGAAAACCGGCAAGACCGAAGACGAAGCCGCCAAGGCGCGCATCGCCACCATCCCGGCGCGGCGTTTTGGCCAACCCGATGAATTCGGCGCGGCCTGCGCCTTCCTGTGCTCGACGCAAGCCGGCTACATCACCGGGCAGAATTTGCTGATCGACGGCGGCGTCTTCAACGGCGCGTTCTAAGCGCTGCGGCCGGGCGCCGCCGCCCTACCCAATATGTGATCGCGCATCGCATGGAATTCAATTACACTGGCGATCAGCGCTCAGTGACAACCGGCATAACCGCCAAGGGGGCGACGGCAATTGAGCCGTCCGGTGCTGTTTGACCGCGCAGTGGCCGAGCCGCCATGTCTCATCCCGATCCGACCGCCGAGGTACCCAAACCGGATGAAGTGCGCGCGGCGCTTGAACGCATCGTATCGAGCGACATTTTTCGTTCGTCGCCGCAACTTGCCGCTTTCCTGCGCTTCGTGGTCGAAGCGGTGTTGCAGGGCCAAAGCGACCGCATCAAGGGCTATACGATCGGCGTCGAAGCGCTGAAGCGGAGCGCGAATTTCGATCCGCTGGTCGACCCAATCGTGCGTGTGGAGGCGACGCGGCTGCGGCGCGCAATGGCGCGTTATTATTCCGGACCCGGCGCCGACAGCCCTGTGCGTATCGAACTTGCCCGCGGCGGCTATGCGCCGAGGTTTTCGTATCGGAGCGGGCAGCGCGGCGAAGTCGACGGCGACCTGCAATCGGGCAATGGCATGCCGACGCTTTTGATTCAGCCGTTCGAGTTGCTCACGACGCCGGGCAAGCAAGCGGCCTTGGCCGTGACGCTGCACGACAAGCTGTGTGACGCGTTCGCCCGATTTGACACGATCAACATCGTGTCCGGCGGCGCGGACGCGGCCGGCCCGGCCGCGAATTACCGCCTCATGGGCTCGGTCGAATATCGCGATGACGGAACCACCAGCGTGCGCTTCCGGCTGGTCGACACCCGCGACGGCACCGTACATTGGTCGCGGGTGTTCGACCGGTTGCGCGCCGGCGAAGACCGCGCCGCGACCGAAGATGCGATCGTCACCGAGCTTGCCGCCGTGCTGGTGCAGCCCTTCGGTGTCATCCGATCGCATAGCTACCGCCAGCATCTCGCCACTGGCGCCGGCGATCCGCGTTATCGCTGCATTGTCGAAGCCTCGGAATCGTTTCGCTCTTTCGACCGCGATCAGCATGTGCGCGCGCGCGTTTGTCTGGAGCAATTGATCGCCGTCCATCCCGGATTCGTCAGCGGCTTTTCTTATCTGGCCGCGCTTTATTTCCGGGAATTCCAGTACGGCTATGCCGGTCATGGCGGCGATCGCGCGATGCTCGATCGCGCGCTCGAGATGGCGCGCAAGGCGATCGAGCTTAAACCGGAGAGTTCGCGCGCCTACCAGATCCTGTTCGGCGTCCTGTTTGCGCGCCACGAAATCGCCGCCGCCTTTGCCGCCGGAGACAGAGCCATCGCGCTCAACGAATATGACACCACCGTGATGAGCGATTACGGCGGACGGCTCATCATGACCGGCGAGATCAAACGCGGAATGGAAATGCTGCAAAGGGCCGGCGAGTTCGGCGTGGTGCGTCCGTCATGGCATCATTTCTACATGTTTCTTGGAAGCTATCTCAGTGGCGATTTGACCAATACGGTGCATCACGCCACGCAGATCACCAATGAAGATTACCAGCTTGGGCTGATCGCCCGCGCGTTGGCGGCGAGCGCCGCCGGCGATGCCGAGCGCGCCAGCCGTTCGAGTTCAAAGGCTCAAGACCATCAACCCGGCTTGGGGCACCGACCCGCGCGGCGAGCTCGATAAATTCTTTCCGGTTGCCGAACTGGCGGACCGGTTGGCGCGCGACCTGGCCAAAGCCGGCCTGGCGCCGGACTCGTGAGCCGAGCCCGGCTTGTCGGCTAAGAGCTTATAAACACATGGTATTCCATCGGCATTTAACGCCCGGATTACGGTAAATTTCTTTTGCGCTGCACAATAGTCTGCCAAAAGCGGCCGCAATGGTCCTGCGGACCGATCCAAATCTCAGCAAAGGCAGAACTTCGATGTCCAACAATAGTGGGAATTGCGCCGCCTGCGGCGATCCGGCCAGCCAGCAAGTAGCGGCGGAAAATCCGATTTTATCGATCGCCGCCGTCGCGCAGATGTTTAAAATTTCGCCGCTGAGGTTGCGGTTTTTCGAATGGCGCGGCCTGATCCGGCGCCGGCGCGACGGCGATGCCTGGGTCTATAGCTGGTCAGATTGCGAACGGATCGCGTTGCTGATGAAGGCGCGCAAGGCCGGTCTTGTCGTGCATGAGATCGCCGCCGTGCTGCGGGCGATGGACGATCGAACGCCAAACGTTGTCGCCAACGATGGCCGGATGCAGTGCCTCGCGCTCATCCATGTGCTCGAAGGCCGCAAGAAGGCCGCCAGCGAAATACTTGCCGAGCTTTACCGCGTCGATTGGGAGCTGGCAGAGCGCCTCGGCGTCGAGGGATCGCTCGACGGCGGCGCGAGCGTGGACAGCGTCTAAGCGGGCGCGCACAAACAAAAAGGCCGGCATCGCTGCCGGCCCTTTTTTATCGCGTTACGCCAAAACTATTTGGCCTTGAAGTAGCCCTGCTTGACCGGCGGCGCCGCCGGCTCGTCCCAGCGATATTTCAGCGCCACCGAGATGATGTCGATGCGCGAGTCGACGTTGCCGATGTAATCGACTCCGAGCGAAGTCGCGAACCACGGATTGCCGGACGCCGCCGTGATGTTGATCGGCGTGCTCTTCACGAACACATGCGAATAGGCCGCGTCGAGGGAGAGCTTGTTGCTGACTTTATAGGTCGCACCCAGCGAGGCCCAGAAACGGTCGTTATCCGGCAGCAGCGGCATGCGCACATCGTCGGTGATCGGCGACTTCTCGAAACCGACGCCGCCGCGCAGCGTCCACTGCTGGTTCCACATATATTCGGCGCCGGCCGAGAACAGCCAGCCGTCCTTGTACTCGAATGGCAAGGCAAGCACTGCGGACGGCAGCGGCGGACCTGTTACGTTGGAGGTGCCGATACGGCTCCAGTTCGTCCACTCGACGGTGCCGAGCAGGGTCCATTGCGCACTGATCCTCTGGCGCAGGCCCAATGAGACGGTATCCGGCAGATCGATCGTGGTGCTGGCCGGCGACGTGAGCGTTATAGCCCCGCCACCCGCCGCGAGATTTCCGTCGATCTTTTGATTGATCCCCGAGCGATAGCCAAGCCCGATTGTCGTTGTCGGCGTCGGCGTCAACGTCACGCCGGCGGTGAAACCATAGCCCCAGCCCGTGCCCGAGAGATTCGCCATCTCGGCTAGGCCCACCCGCGCTGATGCCCCTCGACAAGGCCGCATCGGCATATTGAATCTGCACACCCGCGCCGACGCTGATCCAGTCATTGATCCGGTAGGCGAGGCTCGGCGTCGCGTTGTAAGTTCGCAGATGGCTGTCGCCGGCGGCGTAGTCGCGGCCAGCCCACATGCTGGGGAAACTGACCGACAGGCCGAAAGGCGCGTTGACCGACAGGCCAACCCAGAGGCTCGGATTGATCTGGTAGGAGAAATAGCTGCCCGGAACGATCGCGGTTTCGGCGGTGTTGCCGGTGCCGCCAAAACCAGGGATGCCGACAAGCGAGCCCGCGGTCGGCGTGTTGGCGGCATAGGGAAGAATGACGCGAGACGACGGTCTCGCTCTGCATGCCCGGCATCTGCGTCATGGTCGCCGGATTCCAGAACATCGCCGACAGGTCGCCACCGGCCGCGACGCCCGCATAGGACGTTCCCTGTCCCCAGGCGCTCTGTTCGCGCACGGCGAATTCCGCCGGCATTGGCGGCACCGGTCGCGGCCAGCAACACGCCCGCGCCCGCGCAGCCCAAAACAATCGCTCTCGCTCTAAGATGAATCATGCCCAGCCCCCGTCGTCGCGCGCCTTAGATCCAGCGCTTAGAGCGACATGTTGACCGCCTCGCCGCGCGCCGACAATGGGCGGTGGCGGGATTCCCGCCTGCAACCCGTAATTTGCAAAAAATTCGGCCGGCTGTGTCCGGCCTGCAACAGCCGGTCAAACGCCGCATCCGCTCAACCGGCGGGACTAAAACAGTTATGAATTCAACGGATTGGCCGCGCACTTAAGTGCGCCGCTGTTTTGTTTTGCGAGCCGCTGCGTAGCGCGGGTCAGCCGGCCAAACTCTGCGGCGCCGGCTCGGCGTGCTGCTGCGCGCTGAATTCCACGCCCAGGCGCGTGGCGGTACGCCAGACCACATGGCACGGCGACCGGACGTGATCGATATCGACCACCAGAACGAAATCGTCCGGAATCCCGATCTGGCTTGCCACTTCCAGGCAAGCACCGATCGGCGACATATTTCGGACACGGCAGTCCAAGCCGCCATCGCGGTTGAACGTGATGGTCCCTGCCTTCAGCGTGCGGTGACGCTGGACTTTGCGTCTCTCGTCCATGACATCCCTCCGTCAGGTTCGGCGTTCGCGCGCTCCCTCGCGACGCTATGGTCAGACGGTTTGGCCTATTCGCATCATAGCCGCGGCGGTTTAGCCGAACGTGAAATTGATCGTCTAAATACGAGGGTTTGCGTTAGCGTTTGCTAACCACGCTGCGGCGCGAAATTACGCGTTTTTTGCGTGGCCCGGCGAATTTTACTTCCATTTTACGGCATCTGCCGGTGGCTGCCTGTAGGCTGACGCACGCAAGGTTCGCACCACTGGGGCGCGCATCACATCATGATGGATTGGTTTGTCGGCAATTGCGACTTGTTCGGCCCACCTTGCCAGAACTGGATGTGGGTCTTTGGCGTGGTGCTGCTGCTGTACATTGCCGTTTTGGTGATCGGCGGACGCTGGCAAGCGCGTTAAACGCCTGGCGCGGAGCGCGGCCGATGCCCATATTCAAGCCATGGCCACGCGCAACTGCCAATCGAACGAGGACTTGAAGCAAATCTGGCGGCTGCTGCTACCGGACGCGCCATTCCCGGCCTGCGAGCCGCCGGAAAATGCCGGCGAGCAACCCCGCGAAAGCGAGACGTCAACAGGCGCGCACGACAAGCCGCCGGCGGATTCCCGCGCGCGCTAGTATGCACGCGGACTATTTCGCCGCGCCGTCGCAACCCGAACTGTGCACCTTGCAGGCAGCGCGCCGCCCCGGCCCCGCCGTCCTCACACATTTTTCCAGCGCCACCCGTTCGGCCGATTTCAAATCCGCCTCGATAGCCCAGCCGACGCCGGGCGTGCCGTCGGCCGGATCCATCGCCACCGCGATGCATTGATCGTTGAACATATTGACGACCTTGCAGAGCTTGCGCCGCAGCTCCGATTTCGTCTGCTGGCACCGCTCGAGCGCTTTGGCCTGCGCCTCTTGCGTAGTGGCGAATTTATAGCCCGTGCCATAGGCGAAGCCGTCTTTCGCCACGTCTCTCGGCAGCGCCACGGCGATCGCGCCCTCCGCCATGCACGGCTGCGCAGCCATTAGTGAGTATCCGGCCGCCAGCACGAGACCCAGAACAACACGTCGCATCTTGCGCCCCCACATCGTGCGGCGGCATCGATGCCGCCCGCGCACAGCCTAGCCGGAATGCGCGCCGGTCCCAAGCGGGCGGCGTGGCGGCACGTTTCGCCGGTGGCCGCAGCGTCAGCCGCGGCAGTTGCTCTTTTTGCAGTTCTTTATATTGCAGGCCCTGTTGCTGCCGTCGACGGCGCAGGTGCCGGGCGAGCAATAGCCAAGATGCGCGCACGATTTGTGGCCGCCGGACTGGGACGCGCCGGCCGGGGTGGCGGCGAAGATCATCGGCAGCACGATCGCCAACATCAGCACTGAGAACTTTTTCAACATCACAGCCTCCCTGGGTGACACCCGCAGTCTAATTCATTTTGTCAGTTTGAATAAGACGCGGCAATTGTCACTTCCGCCCCGAACGCGGAACGCGCTGCAATTCATTCCTGGCTTGCTCGAATATCCGTTCAAGAATAACGCAGCGCATCGAGACGGCGATGTGGCCCTTGTCCGTCAGAAAGGTCACAAGCGCATCGCCTTGATCCGTAATTTTCACCCCCGCAACGGATGCTTCAAAATCCTGCAATGCTTGCATCACCAGGCTCCCTGATTCCCGAAGGTCAAGCTTACCGCTGAGCGCTTTCAGTCTGAGGTCGTGGGTCGGCTTGAAACAAGATACGCTTCTGGTCCTCGTTTGCCATCTATCGCGAAGCGATGCGTCTCGAAGGATGGCTGCAGGCCCGGTGGCCTCATGGTTCGAGACGCGCCGGTTTCACGACGCTCCTCACCATGAGGAGCGGGGGTTGCCCCCTGCCCCTCTGCCATCGCATGATCCGCCCCGACCTTCACTTTCCACCCAAAAAACCGCTCAAGGGAGAATGCCCACATGAAACTCGTCCGCTATGGCGCGCCCGGCCGCGAAAAGCCCGGCATCGTCGGTGACGACGGCAAAATCCGCGACCTGTCGAAAATCGTGCGTGACATCGACGGCGCCATGCTCGCCTCCGGCGGCCTCGCCAAGATCAAAAAGGCCAATCTCAAGCGCATGAAGCCGGTCGCCGGCAAGCCGCGGCTCGGTCCCTGCGTCGGCAAGGTCGGCAACTTCATCGCCATCGGGCTGAACTATTCCGACCACGCCGCCGAAGCCGGCATGCCGATCCCGAAGGAACCGGTGATCTTCAACAAGGCGCCGAGCTGCATCTGCGGGCCGAACGACGACACCATGATCCCGAAGGAGTCGAGCAAGCTCGACTGGGAGGTCGAGCTCGGCATCGTCATCGGCAAGCGCGCGCGCTACCTCGCCAAGGACAAGGCCAAGGACGCCATCGCCGGTTATTTCGTCGGCAACGACGTGTCCGAGCGCGTGTTCCAGATCGAGCGCAGCGGCGGCCAATGGAACAAGGGCAAGAGCTGCGAAACTTTCGGCCCGGTCGGCCCGTGGTTCGTCACCAAGGACGAGATCAAGGATCCGCAGAACCTCGGCATGTGGCTCGACGTCAACGGCGAGCGCCGCCAGCGCGGCAACACCAAGACCATGATCTTCGGCGCCGAGCATATCGTCTGGTACTGCTCGCAGTTCTTCGTCATGAACCCGGGCGACATCATCATCACCGGCACGCCGCCGGGCGTCGGGCTCGGCATGAAGCCTACGCCGGTGTTCCTCAAAGCCGGCGACGTCGTCACGCTCGGCATCGACGGGCTCGGCGAGCAACGCCAGAAGATCGTGCCGGCGAAAGCCTGAGCGTCAAAATGGGGAGGCAACAATGAGAAAAACAAGTCTCGCACTGGCGGCCGGCCTGCTCGCTCTGCTGCCTGCGTCCTCGTTCGCGCAGGACTGGCCGGCCAAGCAGACCATCCGCATGCTGGTGCCTTACCCCGCCGGCGGCGGCACCGACGTAGTGGCGCGCATTGTCGCAAAATATCTGCAGGAGCGTCTGCACCAGACCATCATCGTCGAGAACCGCGGCGGCGCCAACGGCGCCATCGGCCTCCAAGCGCTCAAGCAATCGCCGCCGGACGGCTACACCATCGAAATGACCTCCGACACGCCGCTCACCGTCAATCCGTGGATGTACAAGAATCTGCCTTACGACCCGCTGCACGACTTCATCCCGGTGACGACGGTCATCCGCCTGCCCTCGATGCTGGCGGTGCATCCCTCGCTGGCGGTCAAGAACGTCGCCGAGCTGATCAAGCTCGCCAAGGAAAAACCCGGCAGCCTGACTTTCGCCAGCGCCGGTGTCGGCAATTTCAGTCATCTCGAGGCGGAATTGTTCGAGTTGCAAGCCGGCATCAAGCTGGTGCACGTGCCCTACAAAGGCACCGGGCCGTCCTCGCTCGGCATGATCGGCGGCGAAGTGAACATGGGCTTCAACAACGTCTCGACGCTTTTGCCTTACGTCAAAAGCGGCAAGCTGGTCGCGCTGGCGGTGCTCGAGCCCAAGCGCATCCCGGAATTGCCGGACGTGCCGGCGATCGCCGAGACCATTCCCGGTTTCGAGATGGCGCCCTGGCTCGGCATCATCGTGCCGCTCGGCACGCCGAAGCCGGTCGTCGACCGGCTCACCAAGGAAACGCTCGCCGTGATGGCCGACCCCGCCGCGGTCAAGCAGTTCACCGATCAGCAGTTGAGCGTGATGACGCTGCCGGGCGAGCAGTTCGCGACGCTGATCAAGAAGGACCACGACAAGTGGCAGAAGGTCATCCAGGCCGCGGGCATCAAGCCGGAATGAATAAAAAAAACCCGGGTAAAATCCCCGGGGTTTTTCGTTGCGCGATTGCTGCTGCGCTCAGAAGCGGTAGTTGACGCCGGCGCGCACCAAATGGGTGTGGAAGCTGATCGAGTTGGGCGTCGCGCCGCAGGAAATGCCGCAGTCGAACGAGCCGAGATCGACGTAGAGATACTCGGCCTTGATCGACCAGCTCGACCACGCGGCGTATTCGATCCCGGCGCCGGCGGTCCAGCCAACTTGCGTCTTGGTGGCCGAGCCGAAAAACGATTCAGTCGCCTTGATGTCGCCGCCGGCGCCGCCGGCGGTGATGTAAGGCAGCCAGCCGCTCCAGCCGGCATAGCCGACGCGCCCGCGCAAGGTGGCGAGCCAGGAATTCTTGGTTTCGCACGTGTCGACCCCGCAAGCCGCGGAGCCCTTGATGCCCGACCAATCGGCGTCGCCTTCGACGCCCCACAGCCATTGGCCGATTTGTAGATTGTAGCCGGCGGTCGAGCCGGCGACCGCGCCCTGCGGGCTGGTGCTTAACGAGGGCGTATCCCAGGCCGAGGTACCGAAGCCGTAGCCGCCGTTGACGCCGAGGTAGAAGCCGCTCCAGTTCGCGTAGACCGGCGCGGAGAAAACCGGCGGTCTGGACATCATGTCCGCCGCAAGCGCTGAGAACGGCGCGGCCAGCAAGGCGGCGACGGCGATGCCGGTTCGGAGCATTGTCGATTTCATGTTGATCGGCCCTTTGACGACGGTGTGAGTTTAAAAGCCACGCCGCCGGATGAAACGCGCGCGCGGCGCGCCATACGAATGCGTATGCGCGGCATCAAAGCCCGCGAATCGTTAATAGGCTGTTAACCATGAAAGCCTGCGGCGCGTGTTGCGCAAAATTCTCTAGGCGCCGCGCGCCCTCAACACCGCCTCGATGCTCACCCTTGACCAGGGCGCGGTGCGCTCGCGGAAGGCGTCGTAGGAGCCGGAGATCTTGCCGCGCAGATCGCTATGGACGGCAAATAATTCGCCCATCACGAGGTGCGCCTGCTCGCGCGCCGCATCGACCAGATCGGCCGGAAACGCCGCGAGCTTGACGTTGTGCTCCTTGATGAGCGCTTCGAGCGCCTGCGCGTTGAGCCGCTCCATCTCGGCCAGCGCGTAATTCGCCTCGGTGGCGCAGGCGTGCGCGACGATGGCCTTGAGCTCGTCGGAGAGCGCGTTCCAGACTTTAAGCGCGACGATGCACTCGCCGGTGCCGTTCGGCTTGTTGAAGCCGGGATAATAATAGAACGGCGCGACGCGATAGAGCCCGAGCGCGATGTCGGTGCCGGGACCGACGAATTCGGCGCCGTCGAGCACGCCGGTTTGCAGGCTGGTAAGGATTTCCGCCGGCGGCGTGGTCTGCGGCGTGGCGCCCAGCCGGCGATAGACTTCGCCGCCCAGCCCGACCGAGCGCAGCTTCAAGCCCGCGCACGTCGGCGAGGCTCTTGATCTCGCGGCGGAACCAGCCACCCATGCAGACGCCGGTATTGCCGGCCATGAACGGCTTGACGCCGAACGGCGCGTAGAGCTCGTCCCACAGCGCCTGCCCGCCGCCGGCCTCGACCCAGGCGACGTGCTCGGACGGCGTCAGGCCGAACGGCACGGTGGTGAAATAGGCCGCCGCCGGCATCTTGCCCTGCCAGTAGAACGAGGCGGTGTGGCCGATATCGGCGACGCCGTTGCCGACCGCGCCCAGCACCTCGAAGGCCGGCACCACTTCGCCCGCGGCATAGACGGTGATGTCGATGCGGCCGCCCGACAGCGCGCGGATGCGGCTCGCGATGCGCTCGGCCGACATGCCGGGGCCCGGCAGGCGCTTCGGGCCACGAGGTGACCATGCGCCATTTGACGGTTTGCGCGCGGGCGATTGAGGGCGCCGCCAATAGGCCGGCGGCGGCGGCACCCGCGGCCAAGGTGAAATGTCGTCGCGTCGTCATGGCTCTCTCCATTGCCTATAAAAGTGGTTGAGCGGTCCGCGGCCGTGACCGATTTGCAATTCGTCGGCGTGGGCAATCGCGGCGGTGACGTAGGCCTTGGCGTCCTGCGCCGCGGTGATGAGATCGCGGCCCTTGGCGAGCCCGGCGGCGATGGCCGAGGACAGCGTGCAGCCGGTGCCGTGCAGTTTCTTGGTGGCGATTCGCTTGGCAGAAAGCCGCACAACCTCGCCCTCGCCGATCAACAGATCGACGCTGTCATCGCCCGCGCCAAAATTGGTCGCATGGCCGCCTTTGATCAGCACATGGCGCGCGCCGAGGACGAGGATTTCGCGCGCCTGCGCTTCCATTTCCCGTTCGTTGCGGGCGAGGCTGGCGCCGGTCAGCGCCGCGGCCTCCGGCAAGTTGGGCGTCACGACGAGTGCGCGCGGGATTAGTTCGCGGCGCAGCGTCGTCGATGGCGTCCTTGGCCAGCAGGCTGTCACCCGAACTTGCCGCCATCACCGGGTCGAGCACGATATTTTTGGCGCGATGGCGCGCGAGGCCCGACGCCACCGCTTCGACCGACGCGGTGCGCGACAGCATGCCGATCTTGACGGCGCCAACCGCAAGATCGGCGAATACCGCGTCCATCTGCGCCAGGATGAAGTCGCCCGGCACGTCGCGGATCGCCGCCACGCCTTGCGTGTTCTGCGCGGTCAGCGCGGCGATGACGCTGGCGCCATAGACGCCGAGCGCCGCGAAGGTTTTGAGATCCGCCTGGATGCCGGCGCCGCCGCTCGGGTCGGAGCCCGCGATGGTGAGCGTGATCGCCGTCATGACCTTCGCCGCTCCAGCGCGCCGTCGACCACGGCACGCAGCTCGCGCGCCGCCTTTCCCGGGTCGGCGCTGCGCGACAGCGCCGAGATCACCGCGACGCCATCCACCCCCGCCTCCACCACCGCGGCGGCGTTGACCGCATTGATGCCGGCGATGGCGCAAATGGGATAACCGCGCTTTCGCGCACGCACCGTCTGCACGATCGTGCGCAAGCCTTCGATGCCGATCGGCGGCTTGGTATTGTCCTTGGAGGTCGTGCCGTAGACGCCGCCGATGGCGACGTAATCGAGCAGTTCGAGCGGCGCGACTTGCGCCAGAGCAACGCTGTTGATGCTCAGCCCGATGATGGCGGTGCGCCCGAGCAGCAGCCGCGCATCGGGCACCGGCATGTCGTCCTGCCCGATATGCACGCCGTCGGCTTCCGCCGCGAGCGCCACGTCGACACGGTCGTTGATCAGCAGCGGCACGCCGGCCGGTTCCAGCACACCGCGCAGCGCGCGCGCTTCTTCCACCATGGCACGTGTCGAGCCAAGCTTGTCGCGCAACTGCACCAGCGTGGCGTGACCGGCAATGCGCGCGGCCAAATCAACAAGCGTGCGCCCGCCGGCGACGGCGGGGTCGACAAGCGCGTAAAGCCGGAGATCGATGTCCATCACGTCACCTTGGCGCGCGCGATGAGCGTCGGCCCATCGAGAGTATAGAGCGCATCGATGATCGCGGCCGCGAAACTGCCGGGACCTTGCGACTTGGCGGCGGCCAGTTCGCCGGCGACGCCGATCATCACCAGCGCACCGGCGGTCGCGCGCCAGGCATCCGTTTCGACGGCGAGGCAAGCCGCGACCAGCGCCGAAGCGGCGCAGCCCATGGCGGTGACCTTGGCCATCAGCGCATGGCCGTTGGAAATGGCTGCGAGCCGCTCGCCGTCGCTGATGAGGTCGGCCTCGCCCGACAATCCAAGCACGGTTTTGTTGTCGCCGCGCGTAAGCGGCAAGCGTCGCCGCGCGTTGGCTCGTTGCCCGATAGCGTAGAAAATTCCGCCGCGTTGAGCCGGATAGACGTGGGGCCGCGCCCGACCAACGCACGCGCAAACTCCGCGCGCGCGGCGCTGCGATCGACGAACACCGGATCGAGCACCCAGGGCAGCTTTTCTTGCGCCGCAGTTTGCACGGCGATTTCAGTTGCCTCGCGGCGCTCGCGATCGAAGGTGCCGAGATTGACCAGCAGCGCACCACTGCGTGAAACGAAAGCCGCGATCTCCTCGCTCGACAGCGTCATCGACGGCACCGCGCCAAGGCCGAGCAACACATTCGCGGTGAAATTCTGCGCCACTGCGTTGGTGATGCAATGGACGCGGGGCCCGCGCGTACGCAGCCGGTCGAGCAACGCGGCCGCGATTTGCGGCACATCGTCGTGCGTTGCGGCTGCGGACTGGCGCATCTCATCTCCCTCCGCCGGCATGACCCGGATCAGGTTCGTTGGGTTGGCCTTCAACCGGCCTCTCAGTCCGGCAAATGCCGGACACCCCACGAGATTGCTGGTGAAATAACTAGTCCGCGCATAGGCCCAACGCAAGTGCGTCTTGCATGCCAGGCGTGTTTTTGCTGGATTGCAGCCTATGACCGGAGGCGCGCGATGACCCCCTTCTTTGTCCAGATCAAATGCCAGCTCGGCAAATCCTATCAGGTGGCCAACGAGCTGGCCGAAGCCGAGATCGCCTCCGAAATCTATTCGACCGCCGGCGACTATGATTTGCTGGTGAAATTCTACGTCGAAGCCGGCACCGATATCGGCCATTTCGTCAATGAAAAGGTGCAATGCCTGGCCGGCATCAAGGATACGCACACGATCATCACCTTCAAGGCGTTCAAAGGCTAGGCCCGGGTTCACGTCGGACATGACAGATGGACAGATCCAAGAATTGGCCTGCCGACTTGCTTGATAAAACTCTCGCCGCCGCAATTCGGGACGTCGCGACCGTCAGCTCCAAAGGCATTCCGCTTGCACGGCTGACCCATGGCGTGACGATGCGCCGTCTTGTCACACATACCGATTTCCGCGGAAGCGTCACGGAGTTGTTCGACACGCGATGGCGCGAGTACGGCGACCCGTTGGTCTTCAGTTATACCTTCGCCATCCGGCCGGGTGTGGCGAAGGGCTGGAACTTGCACCGCAGCCATCAAGACCGTTACGCGCTGCTGCACGGCGAAATGGATCTCATCCTGTTCGATCCACGCCCGGACAGCCCCACCTGCGGCGAGGTTTGCCGCATCGCGCTCTCCGAACACGACCGGTGTCTGGTCAATGTCCCCGAGGACGTCTGGCACGCCGACTACAACATCGGCACCCGCGACGTGGTGGTGGTGAACTTCCCGACGATAGCTTATGACCATGCCGCACCGGACAAATGGCGCTTGCCATTGGACACGCCGCTTATCCCCTACCGTTTCCCCTCCGGGACCAAAGGCGGATGACGGCCTCGTCACCGCGATTTTCTGTTCTCTTGCCGACCCATAATCGAGCTGATGTCTTGGGTTTCGCCATCGCGTCAGTACTGGCGCAATCCGATCGCGACTTCGAACTGCTGATCGTAGCCGACGGCTGCACCGACGGCACCCGCGACGTCACCGCCTCGTTTAGCGATCCGCGCATTCGCTTTTTCGATCTGCCGAAAGCACCTTATTTCGGCTACGCGAATCGCAATGTCGCCTTGCGCGAGGCGCGCGGGCGGCTGATCGCCTTTGCGGCGCATGACGACATCCTCCTACCCGATCATTTGGCCCTGATGGGAGACCTGCTCGATCGCAGCGGAATGGCGTGGGGCTATAGCCGGCCGCTCTGGGTCTCGACCGATGGCATCGTTGTTCCGTTCTGCACCAACCTCGACATCGTCGACGAGATGCGCGACTTCCTCGAACGCCGGAACACCATTCCAGCTGGCTGCGTCGTGCATACACGCGCCGCGCTCGAGCAGGCCGGCTTCTGGCCCGAAGACGTGCCCACTGCGGCGGATTGGGAACTCTGGCGCCGGATCCTCGCCGCAACCGGAGGGTCGGCCGCACATATCCGCCAACCCACGACCTTGCATTTCAGCGCAAACTGGAAGCAATCCCGCTTTGCCGCGATGATGGAAGTCCGCACGCTGCTGGAGATCGCGGATAGCGCTGATTGGTGGCCGGCGATTTTCGTCACGACCCAGGCGAGGAACCGGAACAGGCGCGACTGTGGGCGTCAGATCGAAGCCGGGGGCGACCGTTGGGTTTCGGCCCTGCGCGCTGCTATCGATACCGTCATCGACCGTGTCGCCTGGATGACCGTGCGCGAATTCCAGCCGCGTCTCGAATCAGCCTTGGCCGCGCAACAAAAAGCAGAAACCACGGCGGAAGCCGCGGTCGCAGCTTTACGTCACCAACAGTCAGGGATCGACGCCGCGCACGCAGCACAGACGAAGGCAGAAGTAGAAGTTCGGGCTTTGCTTGCCAGCACGTCCTGGCGTCTCACCGCGCCGTTTCGCGGCCTTGCCCAGCTTTTCCGTCGGTAGTCGCTCGGCAAATCATTGGCCGTTTCTAAATCTCCGGCCGGCGAGGGCCCTCTGCCTCGCGCGCGCGCTGCAAGCCGAGTTGACGCTCGCGCCAGATCACGAACAACCCGGCGCCGGCGACGATGATGGCCCCGGCGTAGACCAGCGCGCTTGGCAATTCGCCGAATACCCAATAGCCGAGCAACAGCGTCCACAGCATCGAGGAATAATCGAACGGCGCGACGACCGAGGCGGCGGAGAAGCGGTAGCTTTCGGTCAGAAAAATGTGCCCGATGCCGCCGAAGATTCCCATCGCGACCAGCATGACCAACTCGGAAGCACTCGGCGTATGCCAGGCAAAAGGCAGCGTCACCGCACCGGCGAGCGCGGTAACAAGTGAAAAATAAAACACGATCGAAGACGTGGTCTCGCTTTGCGTCAACCGCCTCGTCTGGATCACCGTGCCGGCGTTACAGAAGGCGGACACCAGCGCGAACATCGAACCGATCGTTGCCGCAGCCGTGGCGCCAACGGCCGCGTAGTGACTGACGTCGAGATGCGGGATCAGCATCACGATCACGCCGGCAAAACCGACCGCCACCGCCGTCCAGCGGTAGACGCGCACGCGCTCTTTGAGAATGACGGCCGCGAGCGCCACCGTGATCAGCGGCGAGGCAAAGGAAATCGCGGTGGCGTCCGCCAGCGGCAGCCGCGTCAGCGCCGAGAAATTAGTGAACATGCCGGCGACGCTGAGCGCACCGCGACCAAGCTGGCCGAACGGCCGGCCGGTGCGGACCGCGCTCGCCAACTCGCCGCGATAGGCATAGATCAACAATACCGGCGGGATCGCACAGGCGCTGCGGAAGAACACCAGCTGCCCGACCGGCACCGCCTCGCTCAACTGGCGCACCAGGGCCGACAGCGCGGCAAACAGCAGCGCCGAAATCAGCTTGAAGCCGATAGCTTTGAGGAGATTCATCGGGCTTGGCTTATAGCAGCCCGCGCCAAGGCCGAAATGACGGGGCGCGATTTATTCCGGCTTTTTCGCCGCCGGCTTGCGGCCTTCGACCGCCGGCAGCGACTTGATGTAGACCGCGATCGCCGTGCGGTCGGCGGCGGTCAGTTGCGAGGTGTTGCGCACCACCTCGACCATGCTGCCGCCGACCCTGTCGGAATCCGGCGTCATGCCGTTTTCGAGCGTGCCGGCGATGTCGGCCACCGACCAGTCCTTGAGCTTGAACTGGGTGATGTTGGGAACGCCGCCCTGACCGTCCGGGCTTGGCCCGCCCGTGAAGCGCAGGCCGTTGACGATGCCGCCGAGCGCATTACGTGGCGAATGACATTCCGCGCAGTGGCCGGCGCCGTTCACCAGGTAAGCGCCGCGATTCCATTCGGCCGATTTCGAGGGATCGCGCTCGAACGACTTGCCGTCGAGAAACAAAACCTTCCAGCCGCCGAGCATGCGCCGGATGTTGAATGGAAACGGCACGTCATGATCGCGCACGCGGCCCTGCACCGCCGGCAGCGTCTTGAGAAACGCGAATAAATCGCGCAGGTCGTCGAACGTGATGCGTTGGTAGGACGTATAAGGAAATGCCGGAAACAAATGTTCGCCAGACGGCGAAGTTCCTTTGACCATGGCGGTAACGAATTGCACCTCGCTCCAGCCGCCGATGCCGTCCTTCGGGTCGGGTGAAATATTCGGAACGTAGAAAGTGCCGAACGGCGTACGCAAGGCCAGCCCGCCGCCCAGTTTCAATTTGTCCGGCTGTTTCGGCACGGCGTGACAGGACGCGCAGCCGCCGGCGTAGAAAATTTCCTTGCCGTTGACGAGATCAAGCGTGTGGGTGCCAAGAGCGCTCGCCGGCACGGTCTGTGGAAGGGTGAGGAACCAGAACGCGGCAAGCGCGAGCACGGCCGCGGCAACAGCCCATGCAATCAGCCGTCTCATCATTGACGATCCACGCGCATCGTGCGGCAAGTCATACAACAAATAAAACGCCGCCGCGATGGGATCGCGCCGGGTACCACTGACGGGAACTGACGGGCCTACTGCCTCGAGAGGCGATAGTCCTCGTGACAATTGTCGCAGGCTTTGCCGACCACCGAAATCGCCGCCTTCAGGCCGCCGGGCGACTCTTTTGCTTTGGCGCGGTTTTCCGCCACTACCTTGCCGAAGACCGCGGCTTTTTCGTCAAAATCCTTTTTGTTGGTCCAAATCTTGGGCGCGGCGCGGGTCTCTTGCCCGGTCTTGGAATTGTCGGGGAATAGAGCGGGCAATTTTTGCGCGGTATCGGCCCATTGCGCGAAGGCGGCGTCGACCTTGGCGGCGTAGAATGGCACCTGCCCGCGCATCATACCGACGGTGAGTTTCGCATTATCGTTATTGCCCTTCATCAGCGCCTTGCGGGCGGCGATCGGATCCTGCTGGGCAAAAACGGACATCACGCCGAGCGCGACGATGGCGGCTGCCGCCAACGCGGTCGCAAATTTCATGAGCTCTCCCCTGACACCGAATGATCCGGTCTCGGGCAAACACCCCGGTCGTCGGCTTATTCCGGAGGCCGCGCGGAGCTGGCCATCAGGCGGTCCGATCACGAATTCGTGATCGTGCTAAGTGCTCAGGATTCTTTCGTCTTTTTGGCGTTCTCGATTGCGGCCCAAACCTTCTGCGCGGTCGCCGGCATGTCGATGTGCCGGATGCGATGGCTGCGCCAGAGCGCGTCGACGACCGCGTTGATCACCGCCGGACAGGAGCCGATGGCGCCGGCCTCGCCCGCGCCTTTGACGCCGAGCGGATTGTTCTTGCACGGCACGTTGCGCGTCTCGAACACGAAGTCCGGCGCGTCGGCCGCGCGCGGCATGGCGTAGTCCATGAAGCTGGCGCTGAGCAATTGCCCGGACGCCGGATCGTAGACGGTGTCTTCCATCAGCGCCTGGCCGATGCCCTGCACCGCGCCGCCATGCACCTGGCCGGCGAGCAGCAGCGGATTGAGCGTGGCGCCGAAATCGTCCACCACGACGTAATTCAGAATCACCGTCGCGCCGGTTGCCGGATCGACTTCGACTTCCGCGATATGCGTGCCGTTCGGAAAGGTCGGCAACTCGGTGCCGAACTGGCTCGACGCACGCAAATGCTCGGGCTTGGCCTGCGGATGCGCGGCGAGATCGGCAAAAGAAATCACGCGGTCGGTGCCGGCGACCCGCACGGCGCCGTCGGCGATTTCCATATCGGTCGCCGCCGCTTCGAGTGCGTCGGCGGCTAACTGCTTGAGCTGCTCGCCGAGAGTTTTCGCGGCGCGGTCGACCGAAACGCCACCGACCGGGATCGAGCTCGATCCGCCGGTGCCGGCGCCGGTCGCGATCGCGTCGGTGTCGCCTTGCACCACGCGCACGCGATCCGGCGGCAGGTCGAGTCGCTCGGCCACCAGTTGCGCGTAGGACGTGGCATGGCCTTGGCCGGTGGATTGCGAACCGATCAACACGGTGACGCCGCCGTCGCGATCGAGCCGCACGTTCGCCGTTTCCGGCCCGTTATTGCCGCAGGCTTCGATGTAAGTCGCGATGCCGATGCCACGCAATTTTCCGGCGCGCCTGGAGGCTGCGGCGCGCTTGGCGAAGCCTTTCCAATCGGCAATCTCTTGCGCGCGCGCCATGGCGCCAGCGAAATCACCCGAGTCGTAGACTCTCCCGGTCGGCGTCTTGTAAGGCATCGCTTTCGGCTTGATCAGGTTCTTGCGCCGCAGCGCATCGGGCGCGATGTCGAGATCGCGCGCCGCCGCATCGACCAGCCGCTCGATCAGATAGGCAGCCTCCGGGCGCCCTGCGCCGCGATAGGCGTCGACCGGCACCGTATTGGTGTAAGCCCCGCGCAAGCGGACATGCGCGGCCGGAATATCATAGGCGCCGGTCGCCATGCCGACGCCGAGCCAGGGAATGTAAGGCGCAAAGCACGACAGATAGGCGCCCATGTCAGCGACGATATCGAGCTCAAGCGCGAGAAATTTGCCATGGTCGTCAAGAGCAAGCTTGGCGCTGGAAATATTATCGCGGCCATGGGTGTCGCCGAGGAAATGTTCGGTGCGCTCGGCTATCCATTTTACCGGCTTGCGCAGCTTCTCGGCCGCCACCGCCGCCAGCGCATATTCGCGAAAGGGAAACGCCTTGGTGCCGAAGCCGCCGCCGACATCGGGCGTGATCACGCGCATCTTCTCGGGCGGCAATTTCATCACCGCGCCGCCGATAATGTCGCGGATCAGGTGGCTGCCCTGGCTGCCGAGGGTGAGCGTGTAGCGCTCGCCGTCATATTCGGCGATTACGCCGCGGGTATCGAGATAGTTGGTAACCAGCCGCTGATTGACGATGGTGAGCGCGACGGTCTTGGCCGCCTTCGCAAAGGCCGCCTTGCTCGCCGCGGCATCGCCCGCCGCCGCCTCGAAGGCGAGGTTGCTCGCGCGGTCCGGCCATACCTTCGCTGCGCCGGGCGCGAGCGCGGCCATGGCGCCGATCACATGCGGCAACGGATGCCAATTGACCACGATCGCCTCGGCGGCATCCTTGGCCGCCGCGAGCGTATCGGCAACCACGAAGGCGATGGCGTCGCCGACGTGGCGCACCACGTCCTTGGCCAGGATCGGATAGACCGGAATCTTGATGTCCACATCGGGCAGGACGCCCGGCGTCGGCAACGGCCCGAGCCCGGCCACGTCGGCGGCCACCAGCACCAGCTTGACGCCCGGCATGGCGCGCACGCGATCAAGGTCGTGAATGCTAAAGCGCGCATGCGCGTGCGGGGAGCGCAGCATTACGGCGTGCAGCGTGGCTTCCGGCGCGACATCGGCGACGTAGCGGCCGGCGCCGCGCAGCAGAGCGTCGTCCTCCTTGCGGGTGAGCGCCTGGCCAAATCCGAACTTCATCGTCATTTTTTAGCCGGTTGCGATTGCGGTTGCCGCCGCGCGGTCTTCAAGGCGATCCAGCGCGAGACCACGTAGAACACGGGGGTAAAGATAAGGCCAAAGGTGGTGACGCCGATCATGCCGGAAAACACTGCCGTGCCGAGCGTCTGGCGCATCTCGGCGCCGGCGCCGATCGCCCAGACCAGTGGCGTCACGCCGAGGATAAAGGCGAGCGACGTCATCAGGATCGGCCGTAGCCGCAAGTGCGCTGCCTCGACCGCGGCGGCGAAGCGGTCGCGGCCGGCGTCCTCAAGCTGCTTGGCGAATTCCACGATCAGGATGGCGTTCTTGGCGGCCAACCCGATCAGCACGATGAAGCCGACTTGCGTCAGAATATTATTGTCTTGTCCGCGCAACACGACGCCGACGATCGAAGCGATCAGGCACATCGGCACGATCAGGATCACGGCGAGCGGCAGCGTCAGGCTCTCGAACTGCGCCGCTAGCACCAGGAACACGAATACCACCGCCAGCACGAAGGCAAAAATGGCCGTGCTGCCGGCGCGCAATTGCTGGAATGCGAGCGTCGTCCACTCATAGGAAAATCCTTGCGGCAGCGTTTCGGCCGCGAGCTTTTCCATGATCTTGATGGCTTGGCCCTGGCTGTAGCCGGGCGCCGCCGAGCCGTCGAGCTCGGCTGCCGGGTAAAGGTTGTAACGCGGCACCCGGTATGGCCCGGTCACGGTCCGCACCGTGGTGAAGGCGCCGAGCGGCACGGTATCGCCGCTGCTGTTGCGCACCCGGATTTTCAGAACGTCTTCGGTGTTCTGGCGATAGTCGGCCTGCGCCTGCGCGACCACGCGGTAGGTGCGGCCGAACAGATTGAAGTCGTTGACGTAGGACGAGCCGAGATAAATCTGCAGCGCGGCGAACACGTCCGGCACATTGATGCCGAGCAATTGCGCCTTGACGCGGTCGATATCGAGATAAAGCTGCGGCGTGGTGTTCTCGAACAAGGAATAGACCTGGCTCAGCCCTGGCGTTTGCGCGGCCCGCCCCATCATCGCGTAGACCGCGCCCTGCAAGGCCTGCGCTCCCTGCCCGGCGCGGTCCTCGACCATCATGCGAAAGCCGCCGGCATTGCCGATGCCGGAAACCGCCGGCGGCGCGGCAACGAAGATGAGCCCGTCCTTGATCGCCTGCAGGCGCATGAACAACTGGCCCTGGATGGCGGCGGCGGATTGGTTGGGGTCCTTCGCCCGTTTCTCGAACGGATCGAGCGTGACGAAGACGGCGCCCGCGTTCGGCGCATTGGTGAAGGTCGCGCCGGAAAAGCCCACGATATTCACCGCATGTGCTATCCCCGGCACCTTCAGCGCGATCTCCACCGTGCGCCGGTTGACGTCGTCGGTGCGCGCCAGCGAGGCCGCCGGCGGCAATTGCGTGATGATGATGAGGTAGCCGCGGTCAAGCTGCGGGATGAAGCCGACCGGCGTCTTGCTGAATTCGTTAAGACCGAAGCCGATGACGACCGCGTAAATCACCAGCATCAGCACGGCGAATCGAACGAGCTTGCCTGACAGCCAGCCATAGCCGCGCGTGAGCATGTCGAAATAATGATTGAAATATCCAAAGAAGCCGCGAATGGGCCGGCCCCACCAATGCCCGTCCTCCGTTTCGCGATGCGGCTTAAGCAACAGCGCGCACAGCGCCGGAGATAACGTCAGCGAAACGATCAGCGATATGATCGTGGCGCCGGCGATGGTGAGCGCGAACTGACGATAAAATTGTCCTGATATGCCGGTGATGAAGGCGGACGGGATAAACACTGACGAGAGCACCAGCGCGATCGCGATCAGCGCCGCACCCACCTCGTCCATGCTTTTGACTGCCGCGTCATGTGGGCTCAAGCCCGCCTCGATGTTGCGCTCGACGTTTTCCACCACAACGATGGCGTCATCGACCACAATGCCGATGGCGAGCACCAGGCCGAACAGCGACAGATTGTTGAGCGTGAAGCCGAACGTCGACATCACGAAAAACGTGCCGATCAGCGACACCGGAATGGCGACAATCGGGATGATCGCCGCGCGCCAGGTCTGCAAGAACAATATGACCACCAACACGACCAGGATAATCGCTTCGCCGATAGTCGATTCGACGGCATCGACCGATTGCTGAATGAACTGCGTCGGATTGTAGACGATGGTGTATTTGAGGCCGGGCGGGAACCGCTTCGACAAATCCTCCATCGTCTTCACGATTGCCTCGGCGGTCGAGAGCGCGTTCGAGCCGGGCCGCTGGAAAATGCCGATCGCGATCGCCGGGTCGAGGTCGAGATATGAATTGGTCGAATAGTCCTGCGCGGCGAGTTCGACGGTCGCGATGTCCTTCACCCGCACGATCGCGTTCGCGGTCTGTTTGACCACGATATTGCCGAACTCGTCGGGATCGGCGAGGCGGCCTTGCGTCTGTACCGAAATCTGGAACGCGCCCGGCTTGTCGACCGGCGGCTGGTTGAGCACGCCGGAGGCCACCTGCACGTTCTGGCCCTGCAGCGCCGTCACCACGTCGCCCGCGGTCAGGCCGACGGATTGTAGCCGGTCGGGATCGAGCCAGATGCGCATCGCGTAATCGCGGGCGCCGAACACGATCAGCGAACCGACGCCATCGACACGGGTCACCGCGTCGGTGATTTCAAGCGTGGCGTAATTGGAAATGAACAACGTGTCGCGCGATTTGTCCGGCGAATAGAGATGCACGACCATCATCAGGTCGGGCGAGCTTTTCTGTACGGTGACGCCAATATTGCGCACGTCGGCCGGCAGGCGTGGCTGCGCGATCGCCACGCGGTTCTGCACCTGTACCTGCGCGATGTCGAGGTTGGTGCCGATGTCGAAGGTGACCGAGATCGTGAAGCGGCCGTCGGCGGTCGAGTTCGACGACAGATAGATCATGTTCTCGACGCCGTTGATCTGCTGCTCGATCGGCGTCACCACCGTCGAGGCCACGACGTCGGCGCTGGCGCCGGGATACTGGCCGGACACCGTAATGGTTGGCGGCGCGATCTCCGGGTATTGCGCGATCGGCAGGCGGAAAAATGCCACGCCGCCCAGGATCACGAACACGATCGAGACCACGGACGCGAAGATCGGCCGGTCGATGAAGAAGTGCGAAATACGCATCGTTTTCGGCCGGGGTTATTTTGGCTTCTGCGGCTGGCTCGCGCCCTGCGCCGGTGCGGCGCCGGGCTTGCCCACTTCCTGCGGCGTGACTTTCTGGCCCGGGCGGGCGCGCATCAATCCGTTGACGATGATGCGGTCATCGGGGCCAAGACCTTCCTTGATGACACGCAAATTGTCGTTGGTGGTCTGTCCGAGCGTCACGTACTTCTGCACGACGGTATTGTCGGCATTGACCGTGAGAACGAACTTTTTCGCCTGTTCGGTGCCGACCGCCGCATCCGGAACCAGCAAGGCTTCGTACAGCGGCGAACCCGGTACGCGTATGCGGGCGAACATACCGGGCGTGAAAATATTGTTGGGATTGGCGAAGATCGCGCGGCCGCGAATGGTGCCGGTCGCCCGATCGATCACGTTGTCGACGAAATCCATGCGGCCGTCGTGATCGAAATCGTGCTCGTCGATGAGCTTGAGGGCCACCTGCACGCCGGTACCGCGGCTGGCGACGTCGTTGCCGGTCTTCGACAGACGCTCGTAACGCAGGAATGATGCCTCGTCGAAGGTGAACTCGAAATAGATCGGGTCGGTCGAGACGATGGTGGCCAGCAGCGTGGTATTGCCGGCGGTGCCGCCGGTGACGAGATTGCCAGGGGAGACGCGGCGGTCGCCGATGCGGCCGTTGACCGGCGCGCGCAACTCGGTGAACTCGATGTCGAGTTCGGCCTGGCGCACCGCCGCCTCGTTATTGCTGACCGCAGCCTGCGCATTGTGGTAGGCCTGCGTGCGCTGCTCGAACGTCTGGTCGGTGATGGTCTTGTCGCGCACCAACTGCTGGCCGCGCGTGAAATCGGATTCGGTAAAAGCCACATTGGACTTGGCTTGCCCCAGATTGGCCCGCGCCTGGTCGAGCGTGTTCTGGAACGGCCGCTTGTCGATGGTGAACAGCAAATCGCCCTGTTTGACGATCTGTCCGTCCTTGAAATGCACGCCTTCGAGATAACCGGAAACCCGCGCGCGCACCTCGACCGAATTGACCGCGGTGAAACGGCCGACATATTCGTCGAAATCGGACAGCGTGCGCTTGACCGGCGTGGCGACACTGACAGATGGCGGCGGAGGCGCTGGCGGCTTCTGCCCCTCCCCACAACTTGCGACCAAAGTTGCAAGCGCGCACGCCAAAACAACATCGCGCGCGCGACGCATCAACGAAAACGATGAAATTGCCTCTGTAGCGTTCATGATTTCCTGCCGTTGCGGCCAATCGCGCATTATCCGGCCCGTCCCCATAGCGTCGGAGGGCAACTATGTCCACCCGAGCCGGTCGGCAAGGGAACAGAAAAAGGCGGTTGAAACTTTGTATCAGCCGCGCCGCCGCGCGCGAAATTCTTCCAGCCAGCGCGGGCCGAACAGCGCAATGACGATGCCACCATATACCGCGCCGCCAACGACAAATAGCAGCGCCAGCGCCGCCACATGGCGCAGCCGCTGCCAGTCGGCGAATAGGTGCTCGACCGGCGACGTACAGAGCCACAAAGCCGCGGCCAGCGCGAAACCGGCTGCCGCCAATTTCATCATCGATTGCCGCAAGCGTTGATCGATGTGGAGATGGCCGGCGCGTATCGCAAACCAGATCACCAGACCGAGATTGATCCAGGCGCCTATTGACGTGGCTAACGCAAGGCCAACCTGCGCCAGCGGCCCCATCAGCAAAAACTTGAAGGCGATATTGACCGCGGCGGCGATCAGCGCGGCCTTCACCGGCGTCGCGGTGTCGCCGCGCGCGAAAAATGTCGCGACCGTGCTGCGGATCAGCACGAAGGGCAGCAGTCCGAACGCGTAAGCCGAGAGCGTCTGCCCGGCGGCCACCGCGCCGGCTTCGGTGAAGGCGCCGCGCATGAACAGCGCCTGCATGATCAGCTCGGGGATGACGAAGAACGCCGCGATGCAGGGGACTGACAGCAGCAGCGTAAACTCGATGGCGCGGTCCTGCGCAAGCGCCGCGCCCGCTTCATCGCCGGCAGCCAAGCGGCGCGCCATTTCCGGCAGCACGACGGTGCCGGCGGCGATGCCGATCACGCCGATCGGCAATTGATTGATGCGGTCGGCGTAATAGAGTGCCGACAGCGCGCCGGTCGCCAGAAAGCTTGCGATGATGGTGTCGGCGAACAGCGCGAGCTGCACACCGGCCGAGCCGACCGTTGCCGGTCCGAGCGCGCGAAAAAATTGCCGTACGTCGGCGTCGAGTTGCGGCCAGCGCAAAGCCGCCAAAATGCCGTCGCGCCAAGCGTCGCCACCAACCAACGCCGCCTGCAGCACGCCCGAGATCAACACACCCCAGGCGGCGGCGTGTCCAGCGGTGGGGAAAAACGCCGCCAGCAACAGCGTCACGATCATGGAGAAATTGAGCAGGATCGGCGCCGCCGCCGCCGCGGCAAATCGCTGCAACGGCGTTCAGCATGCCGCCGTACAGCGTGACCAGCGTGATCAGCAGCAAATAGGGAAAGGTGATGCGGGTGAGATCGACCGCCAGCCCAAAGCGTTCCGGATCGCGCGCAAAGCCCGGCGCCAGCACATCGATCACCGCCGGTGTGAACAATAAAGCAACCGTCAGTAAAACGATCTGGCTCGCCAGCAGCAGCGTGAATACACGGTCCGCGAACAGCGCAGCGCGCGCTGGCCCGCGTTGCTCGCGGATGCGGGCATAGGAGGGAACGAACGCAGCGTTGAAGGCGCCCTCGGCGAAAATGGCCCGGAAATGGTTAGGCAGCCGAAAGGCGACAAAGAAGGCGTCGGCCGCGGGCCCCGCGCCGAGGATGGCGGCCAACACGATATCGCGGGCAAAGCCGGTCATCCGCGACAGCAGCGTCAACCCGCCAACCGTAATCATGCGATCAATCATCGGTGGACCAGCCTGCGGCGAGCGCAAAAATGCCCTTGATTCAGTTGAATGGACTCAAGCCCCTGCGTAATCGATAGCTGCCTTAAGACGATTCCCGCCCCAAACATAGAGCCGGAACCAGCCCTGCCATAGCCATGCCATCGCCCATCATCCCCATTCTCCTTGCCGGCGGCGCCGGGACGCGGCTTTGGCCGGTGTCGCGCGACGCCTTGCCCAAGCAATTCCTGCCTTTGGTCGGCGACCGCTCGACCTACCAGGAAACCCTGCTGCGGGTGCAAGACCCGATGTTCGGCCCCCCTATCGTCATCACCGGACCGAATTTCCATTTCTTCGCCCGCCGGCAGGCCGAGGAGGTGGGCGTCGAGACGACGGTGATTATCGAGCCATTGCGGCGGGATTCAGCGCCCGCGATCGCGGCCGCCACTGCGGTGGCGCTCAAACGCGATCCCGATGCGGTCGTGCTGGCGCTCGCCGCCGACCACATCATCCTCGATGTGCCGCAGTTCCGCGCCACTTGTCTCGCCGGCCGCGAGGGCGCCGACGCGGGCAAAATCGTTACGTTCGGCATCAAGCCGAGCGAGCCCAAAACCAGCTTCGGCTATATCCTGCCGGGCGCGGCCATTGGCAAGAGCGGCGTGCACACGGTCAAGAGCTTCGTCGAAAAGCCGGACGCCGCCACCGCCGCCCGCTATGTGCGCGACGGTTATTTGTGGAATTCCGGCAATTTCCTGTTCCGCGCCGACGTGCTGCTGTCGGAACTCAAGCGTCTCGAACCGGCGATGCATGACGCGATCGAAGCCGCGGTCGCCAAGGCAACAACCGATCTCGGTTTCCTGCGTCTGGATCCGGAAGCTTTCGCGCGCGCGCCACAGCAATCGATCGACTACGCCGTGATGGAAAAAACCGACCGCGCCGCGGTGGTCGCGGGTGACTTCCGCTGGTCGGACATCGGAAGCTGGGATGCATTGTTCGATATCACGCCGCCCGATTTCGACCGGCAATGTCGTGCATGGACCGGCGGTGACGTTGGATACGAGCGGTAGCGTGGTGCACTCCGACGGCCGGCTGGTGACCGCGGTGGGTGTCAAAGACCTGGTGATCGTGAGCACGTCCGATGCGGTGATGGTGGTGCCGCGCGCGCGCTCGCAAGAGGTGCGCGAGCTGGTCGCCAAGCTCAAGGCCGGCAAGCGATCGGAGGCGACCGACCACAAGCGCGTGCATCGGCCGTGGGGCTATTACGAGTTCGATCGACATGGGCGAGCGCTTCCAGGTCAAGCGCATTGTCGTGATCCCCGGTGGCGTGCTGTCATTGCAAAAACACCGCCATCGTTCCGAACATTGGGTCGTCGTGCGCGGCACCGCCGAGGTCACTATCGGCGAGACCGTCCGTCCGGTACATGAGAACGAATCGATCTATATCCCGATCGGTAGCGTGCATCGCATGGCCAATCGTGGAAAAATCTCGCTCGAATTGATCGAGGTGCAGACCGGCAGCTATCTCGGCGAAGACGATATCGAGCGCATCGAGGATATCTATAAGCGCAGCTGAAATGCGTTACAGAACTTTTCGCCGTATCAGGTCCTCGATGACCTCACTCGCCAGCCGGTCGGCCTCCTTGCTACCCGCCAGCAAATGCAGCTCGGGATTTTCCGGCGTCTCATAGGGCTGATCGACACCGGTAAAATTCTTGATCTCGCCGGCCAGCGCACGCTTGTACAACCCCTTCGGATCGCGCGCGATACATTGCTCGAGCGGCGCGTCGACGAAGATTTCGATGAACTCGTCGGTATCGAGTTGTTCACGCACCATGCGGCGTTCCGCCTTGAACGGCGAGATGAACGAGCACAGCACGACCAGGCCGGCGTTGGTCATCAGCTTGGCGACCTCGCCGATACGCCGGATATTTTCAACCCGTCCGACTCCGTAAAGCCAAGGTCGCGGTTCAGTCCGTGCCGCACATTGTCGCCGTCCAACAAGACGGTGTGGACGCCGCGCGCATGCAACGCCGCTTCCACCAGGTTGGCGATGGTGGATTTTCCCGATCCCGACAAACCGGTGAACCACAGCACCGCCGGCCGGTGATGCATGAGGTTCGAGCGCTCGGCCTTGCTCACGGTCTGTTGCTGGCGATGGATATTGCTGGCGCGGCGCAGCGCGAAATCGATCATGCCGGCGGCAACCGTCTCGTTGGAATAACGGTCGATCAGGATGAAGGCGCCGGTGTCGCGGTTATCCGCGTAGGCATCGAAGGCGATCGCGCGGGCGGTCGACAAATTGGCCACGCCGACCTCATTGAGCGCCAGCGTCTTGGCCGCGAGCTTGGACAAAGTATTGACGTCGATCTAATGCTTGAGCTCGGTCACGGTCGCCGCGACAGTGCAGCTGTTGATTTTCATCAAATAAGAGCGGCCCGGGAACATGCGCTCGTTCGCCATCTAGACCAGGCGGGCCTCGAACTGATCCGCGACCTGCGGCCGGTCGCGCAGCGCGGCCAGCATGTCGCCGCGCGCGACGTCGATTTCATCGGCAAGCGTGACGGTGACGGAATCGCCGCCTGTACAACATCGAGATCGCCGCCGGCGCCAACGATGCGTTTGATCTTGGTGGTTTGCCCGGATGGGAGAACCACGATCTCGTCGTCCGGCCTGGCGCCGCCGCTCACGACCATGCCGGCAAAGCCGCGGAAATCGGCATTGGGACGGTTGACCCATTGCACCGGCATGCGGAAGGGCTTGCCCGCGCGATCGTCCTCGACGTCGACCGTTTCCAGATAATCAAGCAGATGCAGGCCCGAATACCAGGGCATGCGCTCGCTACGCGAGGATACGTTGTCGCCAAAGCGCGCCGACAGCGGGATCGCCTGGATGTCCTTGAACTTAAGTCCGGCGGCGAACACGCTGAACCCCGATGAAATTTTCTCGAAGACCGCGCGATCGAACTCGACCAGATCCATCTTGTTCACCGCCAGAACCACGGTACGGATGCCCAGCAGGCTGGCGATAATGGCATGGCGGCGGGTCTGGCTCAGCAGACCTTTGCGCGCGTCCACCAGCAGCACGGCGAGGTCGGCATTGGACGCACCCGTCGCCATGTTGCGGGTGTATTGCTCGTGGCCCGGCGTATCGGCGACCACGAAGGCGCGCCGCGCGGTCGAGAAATAGCGATAGGCCACGTCGATGGTAATGCCCTGCTCGCGCTCGGCTTCCAGGCCGTCAAGCAGAAGCGCGAAATCGACTTCCCCGCCGTTGCTGCCATGCTTCTTCGAATCGAGTTCAAGCGCGGCGAGATGATCGTCGAACACGAGCTTCTGTTCGTAGAGCAAGCGGCCGATCAGGGTAGATTTGCCGTCATCGACCGATCCGCAGGTCAGAAAACGCAACGCGGGGCGGGAATCGACGCCAGCGCGGCGCGTTTTGGCGGCCACTGGCACGGGCGCATCCATCAGAAATACCCCTCGCGCTTTTTCTTCTCCATTGAGCCTGCCTCATCATGGTCGATGACGCGGCCCTGTCGTTCCGAGCTGGCCGAGCCGCGCATCTCCGCGATGATCGCGTCGAGCGTGCCGGCGCTCGAGGGGATCGCGCCGGTCAACGGATAGCAACCCAAGGTGCGAAAGCGAACCTGCATCATGCGCGGTGTTTCGCCGGGAGCGAGCGGCAGACGGCCGTCATCAACCATGATCAGTGTGCCGTCCCGCTCCACCACCGGGCGCGGCTTGGCGAAGTAGAGCGGCACCACCGGGATATCCTCGGCTCTGATGTAGTCCCAGACGTCGAGCTCGGTCCAGTTCGACAGCGGAAACACCCGCATGGATTCACCGGCCTTCATACGCGTGTTGAACACGCGCCACAGCTCCGGCCGCTGCTGGCGCGGGTCCCAGCCGTGGCCGGCGGAACGATGCGAGAATATCCGTTCCTTGGCGCGGCTTTTTTCCTCATCGCGCCGCGCCCCGCCGATCGCCGCATCGAACTGCCATTTGTCCAAGGCCTGGCGCAGGCCTTCGGTCTTCATCACCTGGGTATGAATGGCCGAACCGGATGCGACCGGGGACACGCCGCGCGCCAGCCCTTCCTGATTGATGTGAATCAGCAATTCGATATTCGCGCGCGCCGCCGTCTGGTCACGAAACGCAATCATCTCGCGAAACTTCCACGTCGTGTCCACGTGCAGCAGCGGAAACGGCACTTTCGACGGATGGAAGGCCCTCTGCGCAACGTGCAGCAGCGCGCTTGAATCCTTGCCCATCGAGTAAAGCATCACGGGCTTACGGAATTCGCTGACCGCCTCGCGCATAATATAGATCGCCTCGGCTTCGAGCCGACGCAGGCGAATATTCTGCTGACGCCAATTCATTCGGTGGATCCGAGCCCTTTTGCCCGGCAGTGCTACTTCATTTCGAACGATCCCGGGAGAAATTGATATTTCAATTTCGCACGCCGTGCGGAAAATTTAGCCTCCAAAACCTCACGCCGCCAGCGCGCTACGCACGGCGGTGATGATACGGTCCTGCGTCGGGACGTCGAGATAGGCGTGCATCGGCAGGCTGATGACTTCCGCAGCCAGCCGGTCGCTGACCGCGACGCCGCCCTCGCCGACCGGATATTGCTTGTAAGCCTGCTGCCGGTGCAGCGGGATCGGGTAATAGATCGCCGTGGGTATGCCCTCGGCCTTGAGCACCGCGGCGAACTTGTCGCGGCGATTGCCCGATACACGAATGGTGTATTGCGCCCACACCGACAGCGATCCGGGCGGCACCGCCGGCGTGATCACGTCGTCGCCAAGCGCTTCCGAATAGCGGCGGGCGATCCGGTCGCGCGCGGCGATCTCATCGGGAAATATCTTCAACTTCTCGATCAGAATCGCGGCTTGAATCGTGTCGAGGCGGGAAGCGAGACCGATACGTATGTTGTCGTAACGATCGCCACCCTGGCCGTGCATGCGCAGGCTGCGCAAGATATCGGCCATCTCGCCGTCGTCGGTCATCACCGCGCCGCCGTCGCCGTAGCAACCGAGCGGCTTTGCCGGAAAGAAGCTGGTCGCCGTGGCGTGGCCAAAAGTGCCAAGCCGGCGGTTATTGAAGGTCGCACCGAACGCCTGCGCGGCATCGTCGAGAATGAAAAGGTCGTGCGGCTTGCAAGCGGCCGCGATGGCGGCGTGATCGGCCGCTAGTCCGAACAGGTCGACCGGGATCACCGCCTTCGGCGTCAATCCCATTTTTTTCGCGGTCGCAACCGCGCCTGCAATCCCCTTGGCTTCGATATTGAACGTCGCCGGGTCGACATCGACGAAAACCGGCGTCGCGCCGACCAGCGCCACGACTTCCGCCGTGGCGCAAAAAGTGAACGACGGGCAAATCACGGCGTCGCCGGGGCCGATCCCCTTGCCCGCAATACCAACACCAGAGCATCGGTGCCGCTGGCGCAGCTGACGGCGTGTTTAGCGCCGCAGAACGCCGCAAGTTCGGTCTCGAATGCGCGAACTTCGGGGCCGAGAATGAACTGGCAATGGCCGAGCACGCGCGCGATCGCCGCATCGATTGAGCCGCCGAGGCGGCGGCGCTGCGCGGCCACGTCGATGAACGGAATCATGGGCGGGTTCGGTCGCTGATTCATTTTAGGTCCAAGTCGGGTCGGAGCCAGAGCGCCGGTCAGACGGCAACCACGCGCGGCGCCTGCCGCTGCGACGATGCCGCTGCTGCCGGACGGGACGCCAGACAGCGGATGGCGATTTCGAGGCTGGCGACGCCTTCCTCTCCGGTCACTGCCGCCGCCGCGCCGGAGCGCACGGCGCGGATGAAAGCCAACAGTTCGGAGCGCAGCGGCTCGGCATGACCGACGGAAAGATGCCGCATCGAATAGCTGCCATCGGGCTGGAAGCCGAAGCACTCGGTCACCTGGCGGGTAAGCAGATCGGCCTGGATGTATTTGCCGCGCGTGGCGACGATGACGTTGCGCGCCTTGAACGGCGTCAGCCAATTGGTGTTGATATGCGCGAGCACGCCCGAGGCGGTGCGGAATTGCAACAACGCAATGTCCTCGCGCTCGGCGACCGCGCTGGAGAGCTGCGGCTGCACCTCGACGATTTCGGAATCGGTGAACCAGCGGATCAGGTCGATATCGTGCACGGCGAGATCGATGACCACGCCGACATTCGACATGCGCGGCGGGAACGGTCCGACCCGCGTGATGGCGATCGAGAGAATATCCTCGTTGCGGATCGCGTCCTTGATCGCTTCGACCGCCGGATTGAAGCGCTCGACATGGCCGACCATCAAGGTGACGTTGGCGCGCCTCGCCGCCGCGATAATCGCCCGTCCCTCTTCGACCGAGGAGGCGATCGGCTTTTCCACCATGACATGGACGCCGCGCGCCATGCAGGTCAAAGCGATATCGTGATGCAGATGCGTGGGCGCCGCGATGGTAACGGCATCGACCTTGAGATCGAGCAGCGCGCTGACGTCGGCGACGGCGGCGCAGCCGAGCGTGCGCGCGACGAATTCGGCTTGCTTGATATCCGGATCGGCAACGCCAACAAGTTCGGCGCCCGGCAGTCCGGTGAGCACGCGGGCATGGTTGCTGCCCATCACGCCGACACCGATCACGCCGATCCGCAACAAGGACTCCGGTTTTACCGCTTGCGCCATGTTTCGACGAATTTCCCCAGGCCGCGACCCCCAGCCAAGCCTTCCCCTAGCATGCTCGACGGCGGCTGGCGACCACCCCGGGAAAACCCGTTCAACACGTTTTGATTCAGAGCATTACAGCAAATGCGCCGCGCATAAATTCGGCGTATGCGGCCGGCCTATTCGGCCGCGCGCGAGCCGGGAACCGAGAGCCGCAGGCCGGTGGCGGGCGCGGTGATTTATCCCATTCTCATCGCGAGACAATCAAGCTATGAGCAACGGCACTATCGGATTCTTATACGCCGTCTTGAATCTTCTTTACGTCAGCAGACCTCTTTCACAAACGCCGTTGGATTTCTCCGCAGGGTGCCGGATCGATGCGAAATTTACTGGCATTTGCCCTGAAGGCGGCAATCTCGGGCGTATTGCTGTATTTCGCCTTCGCGCACGTAAATTTTAGCCTGGTCGCTCGCCAGCTCGATCACCTGAAATATAGCTGGCTGGCGGCGGCCGTTTTGATTCTGCTCGGGCAGATTTCGTTAGGCTCGCTGCGCTGGCAGATCATCGTCCAGAACTGCGACGCCACCGATAGTCCGCCGTTCGCGATAACCAGCGCGTTGCGATATAATTTCGTCGCGGCATTTTTCAACCAGACGCTGCCCTCCACCATCGGCGGCGACGCGGTGCGCATCTGGCTGCTGGGCCGCGCCCAAGGCGACTGGCGGACCGCAACCTATTCGGTCCTCATCGACCGCATGGTCGGCGTACTGGTCCTGGCTTTAATGGTGATCGCCTGTCTGCCGTGGTCGTTTGCGCTGATTAATAATGTAGCCGGTCGTATTGCCTTGCTGGTCGTCGGTTTTGGCTGCGTCGGCGCCTGCTTGACCTTTGTGGCGTTGGGATTTTTTCAGGGCGGATTACTCGATCGCTGGTGGCTGACGCGTCAACTCACGGGCGCCGCCGCGATGTCGCGTCAGGTGCTCGTCTCGCCGTCGAGCGGATCGCAAATCCTCATTTATTCACTGCTCAACCATTTCGTGACAGTAACGGCGGCGTGGTGCCTGGCCAAATCCTTTGCCGCGCCGCTCGAATGGGGCCAAGCCCTGCTGCTCGTGCTGCCGGTCTTGCTGATTGCCTCGGTTCCGATATCTATCGCCGGCTGGGGCACACGCGAAACCGCGATGGTTTTGGCCTTCGGTTACGCCGGGCTATCCGAAAGCGACGGTCTCACCCTTTCGGTGCTGCTGGGGATCGCGACGTTCGCGACCGGCCTGGTCGGTGGTTTGTTTTGGATTCTTGATCGCGGCATGCGGCGCTCTCAAGCGCCACGCTGATAGTCTTCATACCACGCCACGAAACGCTTAACGCCTTCGGCGATCGGCGTTGACGGCCTGAAGCCGACCTCGCGGGTGAGATCGTCGATATCGGCGTAGGTCGCCGGAACATCGCCCGGCTGCATCGGCAAAAGCTCACGGATGGCTTTTTTGCCAAGCGCCTGCTCCAACAGGCCCACGAGGTCGAGAAGCTCGACCGGATTGTTGTTGCCGATATTGTAAATGCGCCACGGCGCCGAGCTGCGCGCCGGGTCGGGCTTATCGCCCGACCATTGCGGATCGCCCTGCGCGGGACGATCGATCAGCCGCACGACCGCCTGCACGACGTCGTCGATATAAGTGAAATCGCGCCGCATCTCGCCGCGGTTGAACAACTTGATGGGTTTTCCGGCCGCGATTGCCGCTGTGAAAATCCATAGCGCCATGTCCGGGCGCCCCCACGGGCCGTAGACGGTGAAAAATCGCAAACCGGTCGCCGGCAGATTGAACAAATGAGCATAGGAATGCGCCATCAGCTCATTCGCTTTTTTGCTGGCGCCATAAAGGCTGAGCGGATGATCGACGTTGTCGGTCGTTCGAAACGGCATCTTGGTGTTGGCGCCATAGACCGACGACGACGACGCATAGACCAGATGGCGACAATCTTGGTTGCGGCAACCTTCCAGGACATTGAGAAAGCCGGTGAGATTGGCCTCGGCATAAGCATGCGGATCGGTCAGCGAATGCCGCACGCCCGCCTGCGCGGCAAGATGGATCACCAGCGGAAAGCGATGTTCGGCGAACAGCGCGGCGGCCGCTGCGCGATCGGCCAAATCCAGACGCACAAACTTGAAATTTTTAGCGCCCGAAAACTGCGCCAGACGAGCTTGCTTCAGCCTCGGATCATAATAAGGGGAGAAATTGTCGACGCCAATGACCTCGCGGCCGTCTTCCAGCAGACGCCGCGCGACGTGAAATCCGATAAAGCCGGCTGCGCCGGTGACCAGGATGGGATTTTCAACCGCCAAAGCTTAAAGCCTTCCCGTTTCAACGCCGTCCGCCCAGCGGCGGCGCCACGCTTCATACATTAACACCGTCCACAAGGCGTAGGCCCAATCGCCTTTCCCGCTTAAATGTTCGGTCCATAGAGCGCGGACGGCGGCGGTATCGAGCAGGCCGCCGCCCAACCGCGCAGGATCGAGCAAATCCTCAGCCCAATTCCGCAGCGGGCCGCGCAGCCAAGTCGCCAGCGGAACCCCGAAGCCCATCTTTGGCCGCTCGACCAACTCGCGCGGGACGTAACGATCGAGGATGCGACGCAGCAGCCATTTGCTCTCGCCGCGGCGAACCCGCATGCGCCGGGGCAGGCGCCAGGCAAATTCGACCACCCGGTGGTCGAGCAAAGGTGGGCGCACCTCCAGCGCTACCGCCATCGATGCCCGGTCGACTTTTTGCAGAATGTCGTCCGGCAGATATGTCGCGGTATCGAAAAACTGCATTTGCTCAAGGAACAAGTCGCGTGCGCGCCCGCCTTGCCACTTCAAATCAAACGGATGTTCCAGGCCGCCGCGGGTCAGCACCGCGGGATCAGGACAGTGGCTGACCAGCCGCAAGTACATCGCCTCGCGTTCGAGTGGCAGCACGGCCGCGAGTTTTCTGAGCTTGTCCGCGGGTTGCGTCGGCAACCAGCCGGCTGGCGCAATGCGCGCGATTGCGTCGACCAGGCTGCCGGGGGTCGAGCACAGCATTGCCGCAAGGGCGCGGCGCAGACCGGCGGGAGAATTGGTCACCAGGCGTCCGAGTCCGTAACCGAGCGCATATTTGCTGTAACCACCAAACAGCTCGTCGCCGCCGTCACCCGACAACGCGACCGTGACGTGGGCGCGCGTGAGCTTCGAGATCAGATGGGTCGGGATTTGCGACGCGTCGGCAAAAGGCTCGTCGTACATCTCGGCGAGCCGCGGGACGACCGCCAGGGCATCCGCCGCGGTCACGATCAACTCGCGGTGTTCGGTGTCGAGATGCTGCGCGACAGCCTTGGCATGCTTGGATTTGTCGTAACCGAAGTCGGGAAAACCGATTGAAAACGTACGCACTGGCCCGCGGTGCGCGGCTTTCATCAAGGCGGCGACGGTCGAAGAATTGATGCCGCCCGATAGAAAAGCTCCGAGTGGCACATCCGAGATCATCTGTCCGCCGACGGCGTCGGCCAGCAGATCGTGCAATTCGGCCTCAGCGTCCGACTCCGATCCAGCATAAGGCTCGGCTAAGCCGGCGGCCGCGACGTCGGCCATCGACCAATATTGCCGGCGCGCGATATTTCCACCGGCATCGATGGAGACGGTTTCACCGGGCTTGAGCTTGGTGACGTCGCGAAAAATCGAAAACGGCGTCGGCACATAGCCGAAGCGCAGGAAACTCGTGACCGAGGCGGGATCGATATCGAGTTTCACGCCGGCCGCCGCCAGCGCTTTGAGCTCGGATGCAAACCACGTGCCCCGTTGCGTCGAGATCAAGAACAAAGGCTTGATTCCCAACCGGTCGCGGATCAGATGCAATGTGCGTGCCGCGCGATCCCAGAGCGCAATCGCAAACATACCATTCATGTCCGTGAGCGTGCGATCGAGCCCGCGCTTCGCCACCGATTTAAGCACGATCTCGGTGTCCGACGTGCCGCGAAACGCAAAGCCGCTCAACTCCGGCGCTCGCGCGATCTCCGCCGCGTTGTAGATTTCGCCGTTATAGGTAATCACCCAGCGTCCGTCCGCGGAAACCATCGGCTGCGCACCGGTCGGCGTCAGATCGATAATGGCGAGCCGCCGGTGCGAGAGTGCCGCGCCGGCTTCCGAATCGCTCCACACGCCGGAGCCGTCGGGTCCGCGATACGCGATAGCGTCAGCCATGGCGCGGGCCCGGTTCTCGAGCGCACGCCGATCTCCCACCAGTGACGGATCAATCAGGCCGGCAATGCCGCACATGATTTAATCGGGTGGAAGATAAACGCGCGAACGTCAAGCACGATGTTGCGCCGATGAACCCAGGCTGCTTTCGTCGAGGCTTCAAAATAGAGCTTTGGAAACAATATGTTACAAATCTGTCGCGCTGGCGCGCGCTAGACTGAATGGCGCGTTGGCGGGTCTTTGCCGTCGTGCGCCGACTTGGCTTATGTACGCTTGGGTTTCGGCGCGGCCCATTTCCGATTCGCCACGCATGGCTGGTTGGAATCAACCCGAGGCACAGACTGGCTATTTGTTGATGCAAAAAATTCTCTATCTGGTCTCGGAAGACTGGTATTTCATCTCCCATCGTCTGCCGATGGCGCGCGCAGCGCGCAGCGCCGGATATGAGGTCCATGTGGCGACCCGGGTCGGCAAATGCGCCGCGCAGATTGAAGGCGAAGGATTTCATTTGCATCCGATTCAATGGCGCAGGGGCAGCATGAATCCGTTCCGGCTTGTGAGCGCCGTTATCGAAACGCGACGACTTTATCGCCGGCTGCGGCCCGACCTGGTCCATCATGTCGCCACAGTATCGACAGTCATCGGATCTTTGGCGGCACTCGCTTTGCCGATGCAGAAACTCAATGCCTTTGCGGGACTTGGCTTTGCGTTCGCATCGAAGACCATGAAAGTGCGGGCCTTGCGAAAGATGGCCTACGCCTTCCTCGGCTGGCTCCTGAAGCGGCCCGATTCCACCGTGCTTGTGCAAAATCCCGACGACGGTGTGACGATTGCGGGGCTCGGCGTACCGCGCGACTTGATCGTGATCATTCCCGGCTCCGGCGTGGATGTAGACGTTTTTGCCGCCTTGCCCGAGCCTGCAAATGCTTTCACGGCCGGCTTTGCCGCCCGCCTGCTCGATATCAAAGGCGTGCAAACTTTGGTGCGGGCGCACGAGGTCCTGGCAGGGCGCGGTATCGCGGTTCGCCTGCTGTTGGCGGGCCAGCCCGACAAATCCAATCCTTCGTCGATCCCGGAACCCGTGCTCGCCCGCTGGCGCCGACGGGCGAACCTGATCCTGCTCGGTCATGTCGAGAACGTCCGCACCGTCTGGGCGCAGGCTCATATCGCCATTCTGCCGTCGCGGGGCGGCGAAGGCATCCCGCTGAGCCTGCTGGAGGCGGCGGCGTGCGGCCGGCCACTGATCGCAACCGACGTCCCCGGATGCCGCGAGATCGCGCGCCAGGACGTGAACGCGCTGCTGGTGCCGCCCGACGACCCCGGCGCGCTGGCGGATGCGATCGCGGCTCTTATGAAGGATCACGACTTGCGCCAGCGATTTGGACAAGCCAGCCGCCAAATCGCCGTCAAAGAATATTCCAGCGCGCTCATCGGACGTGAAATCGTGGAGCTTTATGCGCGTTTGCTGAAGCGGAGCGCTGCATGAGTAACAGTTGGGCGCTGATTATTTTTCTTGCCGGCGCGGCGATTAGCTGCGGCCTGCTTTTGGCGCTGCGTCCGATGCTCGAACGCCACGCGTTGGCGCATCCCACTGCCCGTTCGTCGCACAGCACCCCGACGCCGCAGGGCGGCGGCTTCGGAGTGATTGCCGCGACGTTGATCGCCGTCGCCGGCGCTGCGATTTTGTCCGGCGACATGGCCAATTATTCACTATGGCTCGTCTTGGCTGCCGCCGTGTTGATCGCCGCGGTGGGCGCAATCGACGACGTCCACAGCATTGCAATTTTACCGCGGCTTTTCCTGCAGGCGGCGAGCGTCGCGATTGTCTTGGTGGGGTTACCGGACGCGCTGCGGATCGTGCCGTCATTTCCGCTTTGGCTCGAACGCGCGCTCGTTGGGTTCGCGCTGATCTGGTTCGTCAATCTGATGAATTTCATGGACGGCATCGACTGGATGACGGTCGTCGAGGCGGTGCCGGTCGCGGGCGGCCTGGTGCTCTTTGGCACCATGGGAGCATTGCCGCGCGACGCCATGCTGGTAGCGCTGGCGCTCGGCGGCGCGATCGTTGGCTTTGCACCCTTCAACAAGCCGGTGGCACGGCTGTTTCTCGGCGACGTCGGCAGCCTGCCAATCGGCCTGCTGCTGGGCTGGTTGTTGATTGTGCTCGCCGGCGGCGGCCATCTCGCGGCGGCCCTGTTGCTGCCGCTCTATTATCTCGCCGACGCGACCATCACGCTGCTGCGCCGGCTTGCGAAGGGCGAGCCGATTTTGCAGGCCCATCGCACGCACTTCTATCAGCGCGCGACGGATAATGGTTTCAGCGTCAGCCAAATTATTGGGCGCGTCTTCCTGCTCAACCTGGCGCTGATTGCCCTCGCCGCCGCGACCTTGCTGACGGCATCGTTGCTCGTTCACGCCGCCGCGCTCGTCGCCGGCTGTGTCCTGGTCGCCGCGTTGCTTTATCGCTTCGCCGCCGCCAAGGCCTGATCGACAACCGCGATCACCTGAGCCGGCGCGAGTTCGTCGAGGCATTGGCTGTAGCTGTCGAGCCGCCGCTCGCAGCCCTCGAGCTGACAGGGCATGCACGGCAACGGGTTCTGCACCAGCCACACATTGCCGCGATGCTGCACCGGTGCGGCCGCTGCCCAATTCGATGGCAAGCCGCCGGCCGGCCATGGGCCCCATAGCCGCGGATCGGTCGGCCCATAGAGCGCGACCGTCGGACAGCCCGCGGCGGCGGCAAGATGGGTGACTGAGGTGTCCGGGCCGACATAGACGTGCGCTCTCGACAACAGGCCCGCAAGTTGGCCCCAATCGAGCCGGCCATTCATCCGCGTAACGGGCACGCCACTCCAAACGTCATCGAGGTAGGCCCGCTCCGCTTCGGCAGGACCGCCGGTCGCGACGACCGTCAATCCGCGCGCGCCAAGCGCGGCCGCCAGTTCGCGCCAGCCGTTCTTGGTCCACTGCTTGTAGCGGAACATTGGGGCGGCGTGGATCACGGCATAGGAACCAGCGGGGGCGCCGTTCACATCGGCATAGCGCGGGCAGACAACATTGGGCACGCGCGCGATACCGAGCAGATCGGCCAGCCGAAGATTCTCCTCCACGCGATGCGCGGCGGGCTGAACGGATTGCATTCGGCCGTATGCGAGACGTTTTAAACGGCCGCCAACATAAGGGCCGGCGCGACGGCGGCCGGCCATGAAGGCAAAAAATGTCGGCCGGTCGCCCGGCTGCGTTGAGATGGCGAGGTCATATTTCCGGTAAAGTCGCGCCGCCAGCGCCAAGCTCTGCATTGCGGTAGGCGCTGCCGGCATTGCGACAATTCCGCTGAGATCAGGATTGCCATCGAGAATGCCGGCGGTATCGGCAAAGACCAGTGCGTCGATCGTCGAATCCGGCCAGGCGCGCCGCAAACTGCGGATCAGCGGCGTGGTCAGCAAGACGTCACCCAACCGACGCAGCGCGATAACCAGAATGCGCGGCTTGGCGGGAAGCTCGATCCGCGTCATGGCGATCGCGCTTCGCGATGCTTGAGCGCCATACCACCAGCAACGCCGACCCCGATCACATAGAGCCAGCCTTCGGTGAAATCGAAAATGAACGAGTTGAACAGCGAGCCGACAATATTCGACATCACGATCGTCGAGCCGATCCATGACAGCAGTCCGGACCCCCGGAACAGCAGCAGCTGCGATATCCACATTGCCCAAAGAACCGCCATTCCCAAGAAGCCGAGCTGGATGCCGACGGCAAAAGTTTGATTATGCGGGTTGGTTGAAAGGAATCCGCTTCCACCCCCTTGTTCGGCGGCGGCACGCTGGAACTGATCGGGGATCGAACCGGTTCCATGACCGGCTAGTGGTGCTGTCTCTATGAAACGAAGCGATTGTTTCCAGAAGTCGATCCTGATGCCCGATGACGTGGCTTCATTTGTCTGTTCGTAGAGAACAGATTCCGAATAAATTCCCGTCACGCGTTCGCGTACATAAGGCGATGTTACCCACACCACGCCGGCAACGATCAATCCGGCCGCGCCGGCGACAAAAATTCCCTTCCAGCCGGAATGCCGGAATCCGTAAAGCAGGACGAGCACGGGGATGATGACCAGCGCCGTGCGGCCGGAAGCCACGAAAAAGATGTCGCCGAGAAACGCCAAAGCCAAAACGGCCAATGCCGCGGTGATTTTCCATTCGTGCCGGCGCGCGTAGCCGGCGGCGAGATCGAGCAGCACGGCGGCACACATCGTGAATTCGAGGCTTTGAACGATGTAGCTTTTGACCGCAACACCTTCATTGCCGGGAGGCCGGTAGTGGATTTCCGGCCAGATCTTTACGATGAAGGATGCGATCAGCAGCGCCACACAAGAGATCAGGAAGCCGACGAGAACCTGGTTGCCGCCGTCGGAGCGGCGGAATTGCACCATCAGCAGCGGAATCACCAGCAGCCTTACAAAGCCGTCGAGCCCGCCCCAGCGCGCGTGCCAGGAAACGTCCGCCCACAGCATTCCGACGGCACCGAACAAAAACAGCGCGACCGGCAATCCGCCGGCCGCTGTCAAAAGTTCGCGGCGCAAATCACCCCACACGAGCGTGGGGATGAGGGCGATCAGCCACAGCACCAGAAGAATGCTGGTCGCCGAGGTCGACCAGGGAATCGACACAGCGACGGCGACGGCCAGCCAATCGGCGATCCTGCCAAGCCGCGTGCGGTCAAGACGTGAGGTAACGGAAAGCGCGGACATCATAGGACCAAGGCAGGCGAAGCGGTGCCCGCAAGCGCGGACAAACCGCGTTGCGCGCGGATGTTATCGCCTACAATGATATCGGAAAGCTTGCGCTCGTTCTCCGCCAGTCGGCCGCGGTCGGCTTCCGGATGCCAAAGATGCAGCACTCCGGTCGCGAACACGCCGTCCTTGCGGCGCACGCCGGCACGCAGCAGCCGCACGATGATGTCGGAATCTTCTTTGCCCCAGCCGACATAATCGGCATCAAAACCATCGACCCGATCGAGATCGGAACGCCAGACCGCGAGGTTAGCGGAGCGCGCGCCCTGCCACGTGCGCTGGCGCAACCGGCGCAATGGCCCGAGCGGCAGGCGCAGCAGCGCCGAAACACGATTAACCCCGCCGTGTAGCCGCTCGCCTACCCAATCGGCGAAACTCCAGCTTTCCGGCGTCAGCTTCTCAGCCAACACCTTGGCTGTGAGCGGCGCCGACAGCAGGATGCGGTTGCCGGTCACGAACCAGCCTGTGGCTGCGAGGCGGCGATGGGTCGCGACGAAATCCGGCCGCACGATGCAATCGCCGTCCAAAAAAATACAATAGGCGCCGCGCGACGTCAGGATGGCGCGGTTACGAATTTCCGCTGCGCGGAAACCATGATCTTCGTGCCAGACGCGGTCGACACGGCGGCCGACTTTTCCCTTCCAGCTATCGATCACCGCGGCGGTGGCCACGGCCGAACCATCATCCGCCACGATCACCTCGAAATCCTGTTCGCTCTGGCGCGCGAGCGAACGCAACACCGCGTTGAGCGCGTCTTCGCGGTTGTACGTTGTCACGATGACGGAGATCGGCTGGTCCCGCATGATTCGCACAAAACATGGATTGACGGGCGACCGCAAGCCTGCCGCAACCACCTGACGAATTTAAGCATTTTGCCATTTACGCTGTGCACCGCTCGGCCGGCATGTTAGGTTCGCCGCCGCCCGATCGGCCGGCGTGTCTTCGAACCTTTGAGTGGTCCCTTGCGTTGCTCCGTCGTTATCCCGACCTACAATCGTTTGCCGGTTTTGCCGCGCGCCATTGAAAGCGTGCTGGCGCAGGATGAACCTGATTTTGAGCTGATCGTGGTCGATGACTTCGACCGACGGCACACCGGCATGGCTCGCGCGCCAGACTGACCCGCGCATCCGGGTGATCAGGCCGGAGCGCCGACGTGGCGTCGGCGCTGCCCGCAACGTCGGCATCGCGGCGGCGCGCGCGCCAATAGTTACCTTTCTCGATTCCGACGATTGGTATCTGCCGCAACGCTTGCGCCGCGCGCTCGATCCACTGGATCGCGAACCCGATCTCGTTTGCACACTGACGTCGGCCGTCAAAGAGGTGCGGGGTGAAATGCGTCCGAGCCCCCTGCCCGGCGTCAAGCTCGGCCCGCAAGTCTTCGAGTGGGCGCTCTATAGCGACTTGATCGGTGTCGACGGCGCCAGCATCACCGTGCGTACTGAGGCGGCGCGCGCGATCGGCGGCTTTCCCGACATGAACCGCACCGAAGATCGCGAATTCCTCATTCGCCTGGCGCCGCACGGAGCCGCACGCCTGATGCCGGAAATTCTGTGGGGAAAAGGCTGGAGCGAGGACAGCCTGTCGAACGAATGGAAGGGCGCTGGCCGCGATCTGCTGGCTTACGCCCGGCAGCGGCCCGAATTGACGACACGCTTCCGCAAGATCGGCAGCTATCTCGCCAGCAAGATCCTGGTGTCCGATCTGCGGCGCGGCGACCTCGCCACTTTGACCACCGATTGGCGGGCTTTCCGCAATGCCGGCTTGTTGCAAGGCGGCCTCGCGCGCATCTGGCGCGAACATCGCGAGGTGCGTAAATATCGCCGCGCCAATTCCAATCGCGAGGCGCTGATGCGCCTTTCGGGCGCGCCAGCGGACTGGACCTGACCGTGGCAAAAATTTCAACGTCGATCATCACGCTTAATCAGGCCGACAAGATTGAAGACGCGATAGCGAGCGTCTTGTGGACCGATGAGGTCGTCGTGGCGGATTCCAACAGCACCGACGGCACCATCGAACTCGCCGAAAAGATGGGCGCCCGCGTGGTGCAGATCCCAATCACGACCTTCAGCGAACTGCGCAATCGCGCTGCCGACGCCTGCAGCGGCGAATGGATCATCAGCCTCGATTCCGACGAGCGTTGTACGCCGGAATTACGCGACGAGATCCTCGCCTTGCTGGCTGCGGGACCGAAATACGACGCCTATTACATTCCGCGCCGGAATTATTTCATGGGCCGTTGGATCAAGGGTTCAGGCTGGTATCCGAACTACCGCCAGCCGCAGCTCTATCGCAAGGGGACGATGCGCTATACGCGAGTCATCCATGAAGCCGTCGCGATGAAAGATGGGCAGCCGATCGGAACACTTGAGCATTCATTCGTGCAGTTTCCGTTCCGAAACTTCGAGGAAGTTCTCGCCAAAGCCAATCGCTATTCGACCTTCGGCGCTCGCATGCTGACACATAAAAATGTGTCATTGTGGTCCGCGCTCGGCCACGCGATCTGGGCCTTCATCAAGCATTATATCTTCAAGCGCGGTTTTATTGACGGTTGGGCCGGCTTCATCATCGCTTTGGGCAATTTCGAGGGCACGTTCTGGCGTCATGCCAAACGCTACGAAGAAATCCAGGCGTGGCCGCCGCTCAAGACCGAGCCGGTCAGGCGCCCGGATCAACAAGCCTAGACCGAGCAAAGCGACGCGCGGTTTTAGCGCGGCTTGCGCCCGCGCGCTTGTTCCACCATGGCGCTGGTCGAGTGGCCGGGGACGACATCGATCAGGATCACCTCGCCGCCGAGCTTCTCGACGATGGCATGGCCGACCACATCTTCGCGCTTGTAGTCGCTACCCTTGACCAGCACGGTCGGTTTCAGCCGCGCGATCAATTTCTCCGGCGTGTCTTCGTCGAACACCACGACCAGATCGACCGCCTCGAGCGCGGCCAGCACTTCGGCGCGCGCTTGCACCGGCTGCACCGGACGGCCTTCGCCTTTCAACCGCGTTACCGAGGCATCGCCGTTCAACCCAACCACCAGGCGGTCGCAGGCGGCACGCGCGCCGGCCAGCAATTTGATGTGCCCAGGATGCAGCAGGTCGAAGCAGCCATTGGTGAAACCGACCCGCAGGCCTTGTTTCCGCCATTCGGCGAGATGCTCGTCGAGCAGGGTCCAGTCGAATACGATTTTTTCTTCAGGCGCGAGCGTCGCCGACGGCAGGATACGCGCGCGCAACTCGGCAACAGTAAGCGTCGCCGTGCCGCGTTTTCCCACCACGATCGCCGCCGCCGCATTGGCGGCGCGCATGGCCGACTCGAAATCGGCCTGCATGGCCAGCATGGCGGAGAGCACCGCCACCACCGTGTCGCCCGCGCCTGAGACGTCGCGCACGCGCACCGGATAGGCCGGCACATGGATCGCCGCGCCCTCGCTCGCCAGTGTCATTCCGTTTTCGCTGCGGGTTACCAGGATTGCCTTGGTGCCGAGGGTGCGGCCGAGTTCGGCGGCTGCACTTGCGATCTGATCGTCGGTCTGCGCCGGACTGTGCGTGGCATCAGCCAGTTCCTGCCGATTTGGCGTGATCAAAGCCGCACCTTTGTAAACGCCGTAATCGCGGCCTTTCGGATCGACCACCACGGGCTTTCCGGTTTTATTGGCGGCATCGATGACCGCGCGGATGACACGCGGCGTCAGCGCGCCTTTGGCATAGTCGGACAGGACGACCGCCCCTGCTTTGGCCATCGCCTTGGTCGCATAAGCGATCAGCGCGTCTTCACATTTGGAATCAGCCGGCGAGCCAGGCTCCCAATCGGCGCGCAACATGTGCGCGGAGTGATGCTCGGACACGAAGCGCACCTTGCGCGTGGTCCGCCGCCCGTTATCGGTCACCAGATGCGCTTCGATCTGCGGCAATTTTGCCAGCTCTTTTTTGAGTTCGCCGCCACTGTCGTCGTCGCCGACGACGCCGACGAAAACGCAGCGCACCCCGAGCGCGGCCAGATTGCGCGCCACGTTGCCGGCACCGCCGATCATCAGCTCGGTGCGCTTCACAGCAATGACCGGCGTCGGCGCTTCCGGTGAAATGCGCGACACATCGCCATAGACGAACTCGTCCAACATCAGATCGCCGACGCAAAGCACGGTCTGGTCTGAAAGCGCTGCGAGGTGCTTGTCGAAATCGTACATGGGGCTAGCGGTATCTATCTTCGCGGTCGAGATAGCCGCCCACATATTGGCCGACGGCGGTCTCGAGCGGAGTGAAGCCGGCATTATAGCCGGCGCGGCGCAGGTTCTCGACGCTGCCTTGCGTGAAGTACTGATACTGGCCGCGGATTGCGTCCGGCATTTCGATATATTCGATATTGGCCGGCCGGCCGAGCGCCTTGAACATGGCGCTGATCATGTCGCGAAAACTTTCGGCCTTGCCGGTGCCGACGTTGAAGATGCCGCTGACGGCAGTAGCGTCAAGAACCCAGCGCAAAACCGAGACAGCGTCGTCGACATAGATGAAGTCGCGGCGTTGGTCGCCGTCTGCGACCCCCTCGCGATGCGATTTGAACAGCCGCACCGGTTTGCCGGCTTTGGCCTCGTCGAACACCTTGGCCAGCACGCTCTGCATGTGGCCTTTGTGATATTCGTTCGGACCGTAGACGTTAAAAAATTTCAAGCCGACCCAATGCGGCGGTAATTTTTCTTTTTTGACGTAGCGGTCGGCAACCACCTGATCGAACTGATGCTTGCTCCAGCCGTAGAGATTCATCGGCTTAAGCTTGCGCAGTGCGTCCGGCGACCAATCGTCAACGAAGCCTTGGGCACCGTCGCCGTAGGTCGCGGCTGAGGAGGCGTAGATGAATGGCGTGCGTGTCGCCGTGCACCAGTCGAGCAGGCGCAGCGACAGCCGGAAATTGTTTTCCATCACCAGATCGCCGTCGGTGGCGGTGGTGTCGGAAATGGCGCCCATGTGGATGACGGCGTCGAGTTTGCGGCCGTCGAGCCAGTTCATCAATTCGGCCGGCGGCACCAGATCGGCCACCTGGCGTTTGGCCAGATTGCGCCATTTGGCGTCGTTCTGGCCGAGCAGGTCGTTGACCACGATATCGCTGGCGCCCGCCTCGTTGAGGCTGGCCACCACGTTCGATCCGATGAAGCCGGCCCCGCCGGTCACCAAAAACATGCCTTCCCCTCGTCCGGCCTGAATGGAGGCAATCCTTTGCCTTAGTCCGCGGACGGGCGCAATTGTCAGGCCCTATTCCCCGGCAAATGGCTCAGGAAACGGTAAAAATCGCGACTGGACAGGCTAAGTCCCGACGGGCTAACGCCTGTCCGGACCGGCCAAAACGGACGCTAGAGGGGCCCGCGGCGCCGAACGAATGAGCCAAGATCCAACCCCAGTGCACCGGCCTGTCCTGATCGTCCCCTATGTCTGGATCGGGGATTTCGTGCGCTGCCATTCGGTGGTGAAGCTGCTGCGCAGCAACGCGCCCGAACGGCCGGTCGACATGCTCAGCAGCACGCTGTGCGCTCCGCTCGCCGATTACATGCCCGGCATCCGCAAGACCATCGTCGCTGACTTGCCGCGCGGAAGCATCGGTATCGCTCTGCAACGGCAGCTCGCCGGTAAACTACGCGCTGAAAACTACGGACAGGCGCTGGTGATGTCGCGCAAATGGAAAGCGGCGTTGGCGCCGTGGCTCGCCGGCATTCCGCTGCGCACCGGTTTTGCCGGCGAGGCTCGCTTCGGATTGCTCAACGATATGCGCTGGGGCGAAAGCAAGCTGCCGCGCATGATCGACCAGATGGGCGCATTGGCCTTGCCGAAAGATGCGAGGCTGCTAAGTGAATGGCCGCTGCCGGAACTGAAAGTGCCAGCGCGCGACGTGGATGCATGGTGTAACCGGCGAGGACTATCGGACGACGATCCACCCATCGTCACGCTATCGCCCGGCGCGGTCGGCGCCGGCAAAGCCTGGCCGCCCGGACACTACGCCGAGCTGGCACGGGCACTGATAAAGGATGGCACGAGTGTTTGGATACTTGGCGGGCCGAATGAGACTTCAATCGCACAGCAAATCGCCGACGCCGCGGGGAACCGCGCGCGCGATCTCACAGGTCATGATTTGCGCAATGCCGTTCTCGCGCTCGCGGCCGCCGATGTTTCGGTCACCAACGATTTCGGATTGATGCATGTCTCCGCCGCGATCGGGACCCCCACTGTCGCCATCTTCGGGCCGACCAGTCCGTGGCATCAAAGGCCGCTCAACCCGCTCGCCGCCATCATCGAGCCGCCAGGCGATGAGGCGGCGCGAGAACGCGCGCGCCGCGAAGGCAACGACGCGGTCAGCCACCGCCGCACCGCCGATGTTTCGGTCGAAACCGTGCTGGCCAGCGTTCGCAATGTCCTTGGCAAAAGCCGCTGAATTGCGTAGCCGCCGCGTTAACTTTTGACGCCTCGCAACCTGACGGACGGCTCGTTACGTGCTATCTAACCGGACGATGACGAGGGACCGTAATCTCCGCATGGCCAGACCCAAGCCGGCCGATATCAGCGATCAACGCGCCCGCGCCGCGATCGATTCCGCTCTGCGCACGCTCGACGCGGAAGGCGGCGGCATCGACGCGCTCAGCGACCGCGCTGCGCGACGGTCTCGGCTCGAGTTTCGCGGCCGCGATCGACCTGATCCGCGCCGCGCAAGGCCGCGTGATCGTCACCGGCATAGGTAAATCCGGCCATGTCGGACGCAAGATCGCCTCGACTTTCTGCCTCCACCGGAACGCCGGCGCTGTTCGTGCATCCGGCCGAAGCCGCCATGGCGATCTCGGCATGATCGCCAACAACGACGTGATCATCGCGCTATCGTGGTCGGGCGAAACGGCGGAGCTGAAAAGTCTCACCGACTATTCGCGCCGGTTCAAGATCGGCCTGATCGCGATGACCGCGAGCGCGGACTCGACGCTGGCGAAAACCGCCGATGTCGTGCTCGCTCTGCCGCAGGCGCGCGAGGCCTGCCCGCATAATCTGGCGCCGACCACGTCATCGCTGATGCAATTGGCGCTGGGCGACGCGTTGGCGATTGCGCTGCTGGAAAGCCGCGGCTTCACCGCGGTCGATTTCGGCCTACTGCATCCGGGCGGCAAACTGGGCGCGCTGCTGAAAGTGGTCGCCGACTTCATGCACCAGGGCGCGTCGGTCCCGCTGGCGCCACTGGGTACGCGCATGGCCGACGCGATCATCGAAATGTCCGCCAAGGGATTCGGCTGTATCGGCATCACCGATCCCGGCGGAAAACTGGTCGGCATCATCACCGACGGCGACTTGCGCCGCAACATGCGCAACAATCTGCTCGATGCGCGAGTCGACGACGTGATGACCCGCGCACCGAAAACGGTGCGGCCCGATCAATTGATCAGCGAGACGCTTGAGATTCTCAACTCGACGAAGGTGACCGCGCTGTTCGCGGTCGAGGCCGGCAAGCCGGTCGGCGTCATCCACATCCACGACCTGTTGCGCGCCGGCGCCGCCTGATCAGCGATTAATATCCCCGACCGCATCGACTACCGCCGCAACCGCCGGTGGCTCCCCTTCCGCACCGAGCACTTTGATTGGCCCGCGTCCGACCGGGCCGGTCAGGCCCGGCTTGCTGCCGGCAAAAATCGCCACCACCGGAACGCCGAACGCGGCGGCGAGGTGCAACAGGCCGGTATCGACCCCGACCACGTATTGCGCGCCCGCGATCAGCCGCGCGACGGCGTCGAGCGGTTCCCGCTCCGGCACACGCGCACGCGGCAGCGCGGCGGCAATGCGTTCGCTGCGCAGGCGCTCGGCCTGCGTGCCCCACGGCAGCACCAGGTCGATACCTTGTCCACCGAGCGCCTGTCCGAGCGTGATCCAATGCGACTCCGGCCATTGTTTCTCAAGCCGCGCCGTGGCGTGCAGCAGCACGGCATAGCGTTCGCCCGGCGCTGCAAAGCGCGCGCGATCCAGCCCAAAATCCGGCGCGCCCTGCGGCGTAAACCCAAGCGCCATGCCGCTGAGCAGGCGGTTGCGTTCCACCGCATGGAGATCGCGGCTGACCGCGTGGCGAACATCGTAGAACGCCGCGGCCAGCGGCTCCTTGATGCTCGCGGCGTCGTAGCCGTGCCGTTGCCCGTGTGCGAGACGCGCGGTGACGCCCGAGCGCAGCAGGCCCTGGCTGTCCACGATCAGGTCGTAGCGATGCGCCCGGATCGCGCGCAGGCTGCCGGCGATTTCGCAAAGCGTTGCCGGCGCATAAAGCGACTTGCGCCAACGCCGCCAGGCGACCGGAATGACGTCAGCCACCGCCGGGTGCAGCCGCACCAGCGGCGCGAAGGCCTCCTCCACCAGCCAGGTGAAGCGCGCCTCGGGCCGCGCCTTGCGCGCCTCGGTCAACGCCGGCATGTGATGGATCACATCCCCGAGTGACGATGTCTTGATGAAAAGAATGTCCGCCATAGTGCCTCTGCCGGGCTCATATACCGACCATTAAGCATGACCGCTATAACCATCGCCGCTTGCCATCCGGCTAAGCGCTCTTTCACGGCCGCCCGGTAAAACGGCACGAATATGGGGATTGCGTCATGACGATCCTGGTGACGGGCGGGGCCGGCTATATCGGCAGCCACATGGTGCACGAGCTCAACGACGCCGGCGAGCCGGTGGTCGTGCTCGACAATTTGTCGACCGGTTTCCGCTTCCTCGTTCCCGGCAAGGTGCCGTTCGTCGCCGGCTCAACCGGCGACCGCGAATTGGTGGCGCAGACCATCGTCCGCCACGGCGTCACCGCCATTATCCATTTCGCCGCCTCGATCGTCGTGCCGGACTCGGTGCGCGACCCGCTCGGTTATTACGCCAACAACACCATGAACACCTGCGCCCTGCTCGACGTCGCCATCAAATCCGGCGTGCAGCAGTTCATCTTTTCATCGACCGCCGCGGTCTATGGCAATGCCGAGAACGTGCCGCTGCGCGAAGATGCGGCGGCCGCGCCGATTTCGCCCTACGGCACGTCCAAGCTGATGTCGGAGATCATGCTGCACGATGCCGGCAAGGCGCATGAGTTACGCTTTGTCGTGCTGCGTTACTTCAACGTCGCCGGCGCCGACCCGAAGCTGCGCACCGGGCAATCGACGCCGAACGCGACGCACCTGATCAAGGTCGCCTGCGAGGCCGCGCTCGGCAAGCGCGCCAAGATCGACGTCTTCGGCACCGACTACCCGACGCCGGACGGCACCTGCATCCGCGACTACATCCACGTCAGCGATCTCGCGCGCGCGCATTCGGCGGCGCTCGGCTATTTACGCCGCGGCGGCGCCAGCGCGACGTTCAACTGCGGCTACGGCCGCGGCGCTTCGGTACTGGAGGTGATCGACGCGGTACGCCGCGTCTGCCGGCACGATTTTCCGGTCGAGGTCAGCGCACGCCGCGCCGGCGATCCGGCCGCGCTGGTGGCCGATGTCGGGCGCATCCGTTCGACGCTCGATTGGCGCCCGCAATACGAGGATCTCGACACCATCGTCGCCCATGCGCTGGCTTGGGAACGGCGGCTGCCGGGAAAACGTGAAATCGCCCCGACTTAAGCGAAATCGGCGCGGTATCAGGCCTTTTTATTCGGATTTTGGCTTGAAAATTCCGTTCGGCGCGGGCAAGGAAACGTCTGCCCCAGCAAGCATTTAACCGTGCCATAATCGCGGCCCACAGAGGGCGGATGAATAACCAGACTTTGCCATCGGACGACGACGAGCGTTACGGCACCTATCCGCTGATCCGGCGGTTGGTGGCCGAACAGGGCCTCGTGCACTGGCGCAAATACGCCTTCGCGTTCGTCTTTATGGCGATCTCCGCCGGCTGCACGGCGCTCAGCGCCTATCTGATCGGCAACGTCATCAACGAAGCCTACGTCAACAAGAACCTCACCGGCATCTTCATTCTCGGCGGCGTCACCGCCGCGCTGTTCGCCACCAAGGGGCTCGCCACTTACGGCCACAGCGTGATCCTCTCGCAGATCGGCAACCGCATCGTCGCCGATAATCAGCGGGCCGTGTTTGCCAAGCTGCTCAATGAAGGGCTCGGCTTCTTCTCCGACCGGCACTCGACCGAGTTCATTGCGCGCCTCTCCGCGGGCGCAGCGGCGGCGACGCAGGTGATCAATTTGCTGGTCATGTCGTTCGGCCGCGACCTGCTGTCGCTGATCGGGCTGGTGACGGTCATGGTGGTGCAGGATCCCTACATGTCGTTTTTCGCCTTCGTGGTGGCGCCGCCGGCGTTTTTGGTGTTGCGCAAGCTGATCCGCCGCATCAGGACCATCGCACGCAGTCAATTCCACGGCGGCACCCGCATCATCGAGACGCTGCAGGAAACCTTGCAAGGCATCCGCATCGTCAAGGCCTTCACGCTCGAAGACACCATGCGCGAGCGCTTCGACCGCAATGTCGCGGCGGTCGAGCACGAGGCCAACAAGATGGCGCGCGTCTCCGCCCGCGCCAGCCCGCTGATGGAAACGCTCGGCGGCTGCGCCATCGCGATCGCCATCACCTATGGCGGCTATCGCGTGATCGCGACCGGCGCGACGCCCGGGCAGTTCTTTTCCTTCATCGCCGCCTTCCTGCTGGCCTATGAACCGGCCAAGCGCCTGGCGCGATTGAACATCGACCTCAACAGCGGGCTGGTCGGGGTGCGCATTTTGTTCGAGGTGCTCGACTCGCCGCCGAGCGAGCCGTCCGACGCCGGCAAGCCGGCCTTGCTGGTCAAGACCGCGCGGCTGGAATTCGACGACGTACATTTCGGCTATCGCAACGACGAAGCGGTGTTGCGCGGCATGTCCTTCGTCGCGGAGCCGGGCAAGCTGACGGCGCTGGTCGGTCCCTCGGGCGGCGGCAAATCAACCATTTTCAATTTGATCCTGCGCTTCTACGACGCCGAGCGCGGCAGCATTTCGATCTGACGGACAGGACGTCACCCAGGTATCGCGCGTCTCGCTGCGCCGCCAGGTCGCTTACGTCGGCCAGAACGTGTTCCTGTTCCGCGGCACCATTCGCGAGAATATTGCATTCGGAAAGCCGGGCGCCAGCGAGGACGAGATCGTGGCCGCCGCCAAAGGCGCTTACGCGCACGACTTCATCATGTCGTTCCCGCGCGGCTACGATACGCCGGTCGGCGAGCACGGCATGCAATTGTCGGGCGGCGAGCGCCAGCGCGTCGCTATCGCGCGCGCCTTGATCAAGAACGCGCCGATCATCCTGCTCGACGAAGCCACCGCCGCGCTCGATTCCGAATCCGAATTGCAAGTGCGCGAGGCCATGGAGCATTTATTCCAGGGCCGCACCACGCTCGCGATCGCGCACCGGCTGCATACGGTCTCACACGCCGACCGCATCTACGTGGTCGAGGATGGCCAGGCGATCGAATCCGGCCGGCATGACGAATTGCTGCGCAAGAGCGGCCGCTACGCCTCGTTCTACCGGCTGCAGCTCAAGGAGCAGGAGGCCCGCCCGCAGATCGTGGCGGCGAGCGCAATAGGCGCGAAGCCGGCTGTTTTTCCGCCTTGTTCAAGCTCGAGATAATGCGATACCGGATGGGCCCGCCGGCTAACGCTTCCATCCCCACATCGCAGAAGGCAAATCCTCATGAGCGCGGACTACGTCATCCCGGCCGCCCCGCAGGCGGCCATCGCGGTCGCAGGCTCAAGCAAAGTCTTTCCGGTGCGCCGCATCTGGTGCGTCGGCCGCAATTACATCGAGCACATCCGCGAGATGGGGCAGGACGAGCGGCTGCCGCCGTTTTATTTCGCCAAGCCCGCCGACGCCATCGTGGCTGACGGCGGCACCGTGCCCTACCCGTCGCTGACCAAGGACATGCATCACGAGGTCGAACTGGTGGTCGCGCTCAAGAGCGGCGGCCGCAACATTCCGGTCGCCAAGGCCAATGACTGCATCTACGGCTACGCGGTCGGCATCGATCTCACCCGCCGCGATTTGCAGATCGCCTCGCGCGATCTCAAGCGGCCGTGGGAAGTCGGCAAGGCCTTCGATCATTCCGCGCCCTGCGGCGCGATCAAGCCGGCGAGCGAGACCGGCCATCCCACCAAGGGCAAGATCACGCTCAAATGCAACGGCAAGATCCGCCAGGACGGCGATCTCAACCAGCTGATCTGGAACGTGCCGGAAATCATTTCCAATTTGTCGGAAATGGTCGAACTGGTGGCCGGCGACATCATCATGACCGGCACGCCGTCAGGCGTCGCGGCGACGGTCGCCGGCGACAAGCTCGAATGCGCGGTCGAGGGCGTCGGCTCGCTGACCGTCACTATCGGACAACCGCTGAAATAGCCTCCGGATAACTCGAAAGCTCAGCCGGCGGATGGAACCGCCGGCTGTTTTGCGTCGTTTAACCTGTCGCTAACGAACCGCCCCGCAGACTGAGATGGCCGGCGCAGGAATCGACTCACATGGGCCAAATCTTATGGGCCAAGCCTTAAAATCCGAAATATCCGCGCCCGCCTTCGACCCGGCGGAAATGGTCGCGCGCGTCATGACGTTTGCGCCGGCGACCGACGCCGAAGCGCTGAAAATCCTGCGCGCCAGTTTTCCGGAGTGCTCGCTCAGCATGAGGATCGCCGCGCTTGATTATTTGATGCGGCGGCGGCCGCGCGGCTTCGACCAGTCCTACAAACCGAGATAAGCCTGCCGCACGCGGTCGTCGGTGAGCAGTGCCTCGCCGCTACCAGATAGCGTGATGCGGCCGTTTTCCAGCACGTAGGCGCGGCTGGCGAGCTTGAGCGAAACCGCCACGTTCTGTTCCACCAGCACGCAAGTAAGGCCTTCGCGATTGAGATCGCGCACGCAGCGCAGCACGTTTTGCACCATCGTAGGCGCCAAGCCCAACGAGGGTTCGTCGAACATCACCAAATCCGGCGCGCCCATCAAGCAGCGGCCGATGGCGAGCATTTGCTGCTCGCCGCCCGACAGCGTGCCGGCCAGTTGGCCGCTGCGTTCGGCCAAAGCAGGAAAAAGCGCGTAGACGCGATCGAGGTTACGCGCGCGCGTGGCAATCGCCCGCGGCAGCATGGCGCCCATCTCCAGGTTCTCGGCGACCGACAGCGACGGGAAAACCTGCCGGCCTTCGGCGACCTGGCCGATGCCGAGATCGCAAACCTTGTGGCTCGGCCAACCGGCGATATCGGCGCCGCGATAGAGAATGCGGCCGCGCGCCGGCTTCAGCATGCCGGCGATGGTGCGAATCAGCGAGGTCTTGCCGGCGCCATTGGCGCCGACGATGGCGACGATCGCGCCCTCCTCGATCTCGAGCGAGACGCCATCGAGCGCCTGGGCATCGCCGTAGAAAACGTCGAGGTTCTCGACTTTCAGCATCAGGAGACCGCCTCCACGCCGAGATAAGACTCGATCACCGCGCGGTCGCGCACGACCTGCTCCGGCCCGCCTTCCGCGATGGCCGCGCCGTGGTGCAGTACGAGAATGTGCGCGGCGAGCGCCATCACCGCGCGCATCACATGCTCGATCAACAGGATGGTGAGCCCGGTCTCGCGATTGAGCTCGCGCAAGATCGCGACGATCCGGTCGGTTTCGGTCGGCCGAAGGCCTGCCATCGTTTCATCGAGCAACAGCAGTTTCGGATCGGTGGCCAAGGCGCGCGCCATTTCGAGCCGCTTGCGGTCGGGCAAGGTCAGCGAAGCGGCGCGCTGCTCCCGCTTGTCGTAAAGATCGAGGCGGCGCAGCACCTCGTGCGCATGAGCGCGCGCGGCGCCGACATGCCGGCGATGCAGCAGCGCGCCGACAATGACATTATCTTCGACGCTCAAGCCCGGAAACGGCCGCACGATCTGGAAAGTACGGCCGATGCCGCGCCGGCAAACGCTGTCCGGCGACAGGCTTTCGATACGCTCGCCGGCGAAGCTGATCGTGCCACTATCGGGCGGAAACAATCCGGCGATCATGTTGAACAGCGTGGTCTTGCCGGCGCCGTTCGGGCCGATCACGGCGAAGATGCCGCCCGCGGGCACGTCGAAAGTCACCCGATCCACCGCCACCAACCCGCGGAACCGCTTGCTGACGCCGTCGATCGACAACAGAGCGCTCATTTAACGCGCTCCGTCAGTCCGATGCGCTTACAGAGCCACGGCCACACGCCGTCCGGCAGCGCCATGATCACCAGCAGCAGGCAGATGCCGTAGAATACCTGCTTGGCGCCCGGCAGATCGACCCCGAGCGCGGCGAGCGCGGCGCTGAGCGTTTCGGCAAGACCGGTTAAAATAAAAGCCCCGAGGATCGGCCCGAACAGCGTGCCGATGCCGCCGACAATCGGCCCGAGGATAATCTCGATCGAGCGCGAGATGTGAAACACCTGCTCGGGAAACAGATTGTTGTAGTAGAACGCGTAGATCACGCCGGCAAACGAGGTCATGGCGGCGGAGATCACCACCGCGATCATCTTGTAATGGAAGGTGTCGATGCCGGCCGAGCGCGCGGCTTCCTCGTCTTCGCGGATCGCCCGCCAGAAATAGCCGACGCGGCTTTGCAACAGCACGCGGCAGAAAATCAAGGCGATCACGGTAGCGGCCAGCAGGATGTAATAGAACATCGCCGGATGGCCGCGCAGTTCCCACAGATTGTTGTGGGAGTATTGCTTGACCGGCAGGAACAGGCCTGAGGATCCGGCGGTCCAAGCTTAAATGATCGAAACCGACGCGGGCGAATTCCGCGACCGCGATGGTCAGAATGGCGAAATAAACGCCGGCGACGCGAAAGCGGAAAGCCAGAAAGCCGATAAAAGCGCCGGCACAGGCCGCTATCGGCGCTGCCACCAGCAAGCCCAGCCACGGGCCGATGCCGTAATGGACATAGAGCGACGCGGCCGTATAGGCGCCAAGCCCGACATAGAGCGCGTGGCCGAGCGATAATTGCCCGGCAAAGCCCATCATGATGTTCCAGGCTTGCCCGAGATAGGCGAAGTACAGGATCAGAATAAGCACGGTGAGCAGGTAGTCGCCGGCGAACAACGGGGCGAGGACCAGGACGCCGAGCAGAACAACCAGCAGGATCAAGCCGCGGCGCGGAATGCCGGCAAACAGGCGCATCATCATGCTGTTCTCATGGTGCGATTCTTTTGCCCATGATGCCTTGCGGGCGGAACAGCAGCACCAGCACCAAAATCGCGAAGGCGAACATGCTCTTGGCCGAGGGCGTGAACAAAAGCCCGGCCATCGCCTCGGTTAGTCCGATCAGCACGCCGCCCAAGAGCGCACCCGGCATCGAGCCAAGGCCCCCGGTGATCACGATAACAAAAGCGAGCAAGGTATAGGCCGGGCCGAGCGACGGCGTCACATCCACGATCAGCACCAGCATCACGCCGGCGGCGCCGACGCAGGCCGCACCCAGGCCGAAGGTCAAGGCGTACAGATGTTTCACATCAAGTCCCACAACCAGCGCGCCGGTGTAATTATCGGCGCAGGCGCGGATCGAGGTGCCCAACCGCGTATATTGGAAGAAGGCGAACAGCGCGGCGGCGACCACGATCGCGGCCAAGCCGGCATAAAGCTTGGTGGCATCAACGATCAGCGCGCCGATCCGGAAGCTGTCAAAGGCGTAGCTCGCCTGCACTGTCTGCGCATCCGGGCCGTACACGATCAGCAGGACGTTGACGATGATGAGCGCGATCGCGACCAACAATAGAAACTGGCTGTGCTCGGGCCGGGTGATGAACGGATTGATCAGGCGCGCCTGCAGCACGTAGCCAAAGACGAACAGCACGGCCGCGATCGGCAGCAGCATCACCAGCGGATCGAGGTGGAAGGCGGCAAACAGCGTGACCGCGATATACATGGCGATCGTCATCATTTCGCCGTGGGCGAAATTGACCACGCGCACGACGCCGAAAATCACCGACAGCCCGAGCGCCATCAGCCCATAGACAAGACCGGTCAGAACCCCGCTGACGGCGACATTGAGATAGACGTCGATGGGCAAACGAGTGGTCCTAGCGAAGGATCAAGCCGATTGAAGGATACGTTACGGTGGCGGCGCGCTCCCTCTCCCCATGGGGGAGAGGGTTGCGATGAAGGGAGTCCTGGCGCCCGCGCCTGGGTCCCAAAATCTCAGCCACGCTTGTCGTAGGGCTTCAACGGCCATTCCGGCTTGGCGTTGGCGGCATCCTTTGGCGCGATGGTGACCAGCTTGCCGCCGCGATTTTGAATCGCCGAGCACTTGAGCTTGTCGTTCTGGCCCTTGGCATCGAACATAATGCCGGAACCTGGGCTGACATTGTCGGTGATGTGGGTTGCGCGGATGGCCTCGGCCAGCGCCTTCGGATCACTCGTGCCGGCCCGCTTGTAGGCGTCGGCGGCGATCAGCAAGGCTTCGAACGTGTAAACGTGGTTGGTCGACATGCCGACCCCCGGATAGGCTTTGGCGAGCGCCGGCTCCAGCATCTTGGACACCTTCTTGTTCGGGTCGTACCACGGCACCAGGCTGATCGGCCCGTCGGACAGTTTGTTGAGCGTCTTGAGGTATTGATCTTCGTACCAGCCGGGTCCGATGCTCAGAATTGCCGTCGGCGACCAGCGCTGCTTGACCAATTCGCGCGTGATCAGGATCGCATCATTGAGCCGGCTTACGACGATCAGCACCTCGGCGCCGGTCGCTTTGGCTTTGGCAACCTCGACCGACAGGTCGCGCGCCGCCGGATCGTAGGCGATTTGCTCGAGGATCTTGTAGGGCATGTCGAATTTCGGGAACATCGCTCCGATGCCGCCCTTGATCGCCATGCCGTAAGTGTCGTTGACATGCATCATCACCGCCGTCTTCGGCGTCGAACCGGCAATCTGGAATATTTCCTTCTGATTGAGCAAGGCGTCGCGGATGATCATCGGCCCGGTCGGGAAATTGCGGAACACGAACTTGTAGCCCTGCTCGGTGATCGGCGGCGCGGCGGCGATATTGATGACGAGCGGGATGCCCTTCTGCTCGGCGACCTGCGCGATCGCGGACGTCTGGCCGGAGTCGAAGGCGCCGATCAGAAGCTGCGCGCCATCGCCGATCATCTTCTCGGCGCGGGAACGGGCGACGTCGACATTGGTCTCGGTGTCGCCGTTCATGATCTGCAGCTCGGGAAACCCGAGCTGCTTGAGGACACCGTTGCTGATCTCGACGCCGCGCTGGCAATCCTGGCCGATGCCGGCCTGGTAGCCGGAGCGCGGCAGCAGCACGCCGACCTTGAGCGGGCCGGCGGCGCGCACGATGTTGAATGGCGCGGTGCCGGCGAGCAGGCCGGCGCCAAGTCCTGCGGCCACAGTGCGCCGCGTGAAAGCCGATTGACGATTTTTTCTCATTGGAAGTCCTCCCCTGACCTATAGATGGCCGTTACCCGGATGATGCGGATTTTATGCGTCCGTCACAAGCGCGAAAAGGCCCATTGGCTGGCCACTTTCAGGCCCCCAACAGGCGCTCGACCGCCGCCGCGATGCGGAACAGCCGGCGATCATGGCCATTGCGCACAACCAGCATCAGGCCGACCGGTAGACCGCCTTCGCGCGGCAGCGGCAGCGAGATGGCGCAACAATTGAAAAAATTCCAGATCGAGGTATTGCGCAGCAGCATCGCGTTTTTTCGGAAGAACTCATCCTGCACCGCCACCTCGTCCAAAGTCGGCGCGACGATCGGCGTGGTCGGCATCACCAGCACGTCGATGTCGGCGAGCCGGGCGTCCATGGCACGGATCAGCGCGGCGCGCTCATTCACCATCCAGATGAAGTCGGCCGCCGTGATGCCGCTGGCGCGCTCCAGCCGCGCGCGCACGATTCGGATCGATCGCGTCGGCGCGCCGCTCCAGCCGGTCGCGGTGCAAAGCATAGGCCTCCGCCGGCTGCACCCCGCCGCGGCTGTTGACGCGCGCCACCTCGTCGAGCAGCGGCAATTTTTCGTTGGAGAGCCGGACGCCGGCCTTCTCCAGCCGGTCGATGGCTTGCGGAAAGCGCTTGGCGACGGTGTCGTCGAGATTTTCGATCGGCAGCCCTTGCGCGATGCCGATGCGCAAGCCTGCGAGCGGCGCCGGCTCGAGCGGCGCATAGTCGTCGCCCGCCATCACTGCGTCGGCCTTGAAGCAGTCGGTGACCGTGCGCGCGATCGGCCCGATCGAGTCGATGCTTTGCGACAGCGGGAAAGCGCCCTCGATCGGTTATCCGCTGCCGGCTCGGCTTGAAACCGACCAGCCCGCAAATCGCCGCCGGAATACGGGTCGAGCCGCCGGTGTCGCTGCCGATCGAGATGTCGCACATGCCGTCGGCGGCCGCGACCACGGCGCCCGACGACGATCCGCCGGGGACGCGTTTGCGGTCGGCCGGATTGCCGGGCGTGCCGAAATGCGGATTGGCGCCGATGCCGGAATAGGCGAACTCGGTCATATTGGTCTTGGCCACGATCACCGCGCCGCCCGCCCGCAGGCGGCGTACCGCGGGCGCGTCGGCGGCAGCCGGCTTGCCCTCCTCGGCCAGCAGTTTGGAGCCGGCGCGCGTCACTTCGCCGGCGACGTCGAACAGATCCTTGATGCTGACAATGGCGCCATCGAGCGGCCCCAGCGAAATGCCGGAACGGGCGCGGGCATCGGCGGCATCCGCCGCCGCCGTCGCCGCCTCGCGATAGACGGTGAGACAGGCGCGCCCACCCTCGCCTTTTGGATCGGCGATGCGGTCAAGCGCCTGTTCGAGTCGTTCACGGGATGATGTCATGCCTGAAGTCCACCCTTCTGCTCGATGAAACGCGCAATCTCGTCGACGCCCTTGCCCTCGCGCAGATTGGTGAACACGAACGGACGCAGCGCCGCGCATTTTTTTGGCGTCGCGCTCCATGACTTCGAGCGAGGCGCCGACATAAGGCGCCAGATCGATCTTGTTGATCACCAGCAAGTCAGAGCGCGTGATGCCGGGCCCGCCTTTGGACGGAATCTTGTCGCCGGCGGCGACGTCGATGACGTAGATGGTGAGATCGGCGAGTTCGGGAGAAAACGTCGCGGCCAGATTGTCGCCGCCGGATTCGATCAGCACCAGATCGAGATCGGGAAATTTGAGGCGCATGTCGGCGATGGCGGCGAGATTGATCGAGGCATCCTCGCGGATGGCGGTGTGCGGGCAGCCGCCGGTTTCCACCCCGGCGATGCGCTCGGCGGCAAGCGCGCCGGAACGCACCAGATATTCGGCGTCCCACTTGGTGTAGATGTCGTTGGTGATGGCCGCGATCTCGAAGCGGTCGCGCAATTTCTTGCATAGCGCGTCCATCAGCGCGGTCTTGCCGGAGCCGACCGGTCCGCCGACACCGACGCGCAGAGGGCCGTGGGGGTGTTTCATAGTTCCACTTTCAAACATCGTGTCTAAGCATGCAAGTTTCCACGCTCATGACCTGAACAGCCGCGTGTACTGCGTCTCGTGCCGGGCGCCGGCGAGATCGGCGCGGAAGGCCGACGAGCCGATGTCGTCGAGCTTGATGCCCGGCGCGCGCCGCGCGGTCGCGGCGACCAGCGGCTCAAGCGCCGCCAGCACGCGCTGGCCGTCGCTCTGGCCGAGCGGAATCAGCCGCACGCCGGCCGACACCCAATTGGCGGCGACGGCTTGCAGATAGGCGGCGAGCGCGGGTTCGAGCGCGATGCCGTGGCCGGCGGCGGCCACAGCGACTGCAACAGGATAAGCCACCGGGCCATTCCAGATTTTCTTCAGCCGCTCGATCGCGCCGCAGGGCCAGGCCGCGCGCATCGCCTCGACAAAGGCATTGCCTTGCGCGGTGGTCTCCAGATGGCGTTCTTTCGAAGGCGCGAAGGCGGCGGCGAGTTCGGCGACCTCATGGAGCGTCTTGTCGGTGGCGGCTGCGGCGGCGCGATAAGCGTGGGCGAACAGCACGGCGTCGGCGAGGCCGCCGCCGTCGCTCAGCATGACGCCGAGCCAGGCCTTGAGCGTAGCGGCATCCTTGATGTCGCCGGCTTCGACCGCCCACTCGATGCCGCTGGAATAGGAAAAAGCGCCGACCGGAAAGGCCGGCGACAGCCAGGCCATCAGGCGGTAGAGCGCGGGCGGTTCAACTTCCCCGTTCATTCCCGCGTAAGCAGGAATCCAGTTCATCTTCGCGTTTCGCACGTGCCGCCCTGGGTCCCCGCTTGCGCGGGGACGAACGGAGCAAAGGTGCGCGTTTTGTCTTACGCGCCATGGGGGTGCACTTCCGGATCGAACGGCGCCTCAATGGCATTCAGCTTGGCGCCCAGCCCGCGCAGCATGTCCTCCAGCACGTGATCGCGCCGGATGCGCAGCCGGCCGCCGACGATCTGCACGTCGGTATGGCGGTTGCCGAGATGCCAGGCCAGACGCACCGCGTCGAGCGCATTGGCCGCGGAAATTTCCGTCAGCTTTTCTTGCTCGCCCGCCACCAGCACGATCGCGCCATCGTCCAGCACCAATCCGTCGCCGTCACGCAACGTCACGGGCTTCTCGAAATCGAGCAGGAATTCGGTGCCCTTCTCGCCCTTGAGCACGATGCGCCGCCGATTGCGGTCGCCGGCGTCGAGCACGACGCGGTCGCGCGCGGTCGCCGCATCCCATTGGCCACGCGGCTTGATGGCGGTCACACGTTGCGGGCGATCGCCCATCCTTAAACCTGTTTTGTTTCGTTCGCCGCCACGGTAGCCTTTCCGCAAGACCGCGCACAGGCCGCCAGGGAGATCGTCATGTCAGTGAAAGGCAAACATTCGGAGCCGGGAAAAGGCAACATCTACGCCAAGGCCAACGAGGTGATCGTCAAGATCGCCGGCGCCGACACCGGCCAGACCTTCGAGGTGGTCGAGGAAAACTGCAAGCCCGGTTTCCAGTCGCGCGCGCACTACCACATCAAGGCCTATGAGACGTTCTACGTGTTCGACGGCAGCGCCGACTTCCAGGTCGGCGACGAGTTGTTTCACGCCAAGACCGGCTCCTGCGTGCATATTCCGCCCGGCGTGCCGCATCAGGTGACGTCGAAAGACGGCGTGCGCATGCTGATGATCTACTCGCCGGCCGGCACCGAAGGCATGTTCGCCGACATGCATGCGCTGACGCAGGATCAGCTCATGAACGCCGAGTTCACCAAGGCGCTTGCGCTCAAGCACGACACCGTCATGATCGAGCAGAGCAAGGACGGCCGCGGCAAGGGCACGATTCTCGGCTAGAGCCCGCTGACGCTCGCCGGCGCGATCACCTCGACCTTGCGCGCGGTGACGAAGTCGGCGCCGGCCGCGCGCCAGGCCTTCAAATGCGGCGTCAGTAAATGCGCGTCGAGCGCCTCGCGCGATTCCCAGCGTTCGACCACGACGAGCTTGGTCGGATCGCTGACATTCAGGTGCATCTGGTAGAATATGCAGCCATCTTCCTTGTTCGTTTCAGCGACCGCCTTGCGCGCCTCGGCCGCGGCCTTCTCGGCGCTGCCGGGCTTGATGCTCAGTTCGGCGATGACATAGATCATGACGTTTCCTTCCCTGTTTTTGTTGTTGTCAGAACAAGAAATAGCGTTGCGCCATCGGCAGCACCTCGGCCGGCGCGCAGGTGAGCAGCTCGCCGTCGGCGCGCACCTCGTAGGTTTCCGGATCGACTTCGATGTCGGGCGTGGCGTCGTTGTGGATCATGCTCTTCTTGTTGATGGTGCGGGTTTTCTCGACCGCGACGAATTGCTTCTCGACGCCCAGTTTATTGCGCAGATTGCTCCTGGCCGCCGCCTTCGACACGAACACCAGCGACGACGCCGTCAGCGCCTTGCCGAAGGCGCCGAACATCGGCCGGTAATGCACCGGCTGCGGCGTCGGGATCGAAGCGTTCGGATCGCCCATCTGCGCCGCGACGATTGAGCCGCCCTTGATCACGATCTCCGGCTTGACGCCGAAGAAGGCCGGCGCCCACAACACCAGATCGGCGAGCTTGCCTTTCTCGACCGAGCCGATGTGTTTGCTCACGCCATGCGCGATCGCCGGGTTGATGGTGTATTTGGCGACGTAGCGCTTGACGCGCTTGTTGTCGTTGTCGCCCTTCTCGCCGGGCAGCGAGCCGCGCTGCTTCTTCATCTTGTCGGCGGTCTGCCAGGTGCGGATGATGACCTCGCCGATGCGGCCCATCGCCTGCTAGTCCGACGACATCATCGAGAGCGCGCCGAGGTCGTGCAGGATATCTTCCGCCGCGATGGTTTCCTTGCGGATGCGGCTTTCGGCGAACGACAGGTCCTCGGCGATCGACGGATCGAGATGATGGCACACCATCAGCATGTCGAGATGTTCGTCGAGCGTGTTTTTCGTGTAGGGCCGCGTCGGATTGGTCGAGGACGGCAGCACGTTTTTGAGGCCCGCGACCTTGATGATGTCGGGCGCATGGCCGCCGCCGGCGCCTTCGGTGTGAAACGCATGGATGGTGCGGCCCTTGAAGGCCTTGATGGTGTCCTCGACGAAGCCGCTCTCGTTCAACGTGTCGGTGTGGATCATCACCTGCACGTCGTATTTGTCCGCGACCGACGAGACAGCAGTCGATCGCCGCCGGCGTGGTGCCCCAGTCCTCGTGCAGCTTGAGCGAACAGGCGCCGGCCTTGACCATTTCCTCGAGCGCCGCCGGCCGCGAGGCGTTGCCCTTGCCGGCAAAGCCGAGATTGACCGGAAAAGCATCCGCCGCCTGGATCATGCGGCCGAGATGCCAGGGCCCCGGCGTGCAGGTGGTCGCGTTGGTGCCGGCGGCCGGTCCGGTGCCGCCGCCGAGCATGGAGGTGACGCCGGACATCAGCGCCTCGTCGACCTGCTGCGGGCAGATGAAATGGATGTGGGTGTCGAAGCCGCCGGCGGTGAGGATTTTTCCTTCGCCCGCGATCACCTCGGTGCCGGGGCCGATGATGATGGTGACGTTCGGCTGGATGTCGGGATTGCCGGCCTTGCCGATGGCCGCGATGCGGCCGTCCTTGATGCCGACGTCGGCCTTGACGATGCCCCAGTGATCGAGGATCAGCGCGTTGGTGATGACGGTATCGACCGCGCCCTGCTTGTTGGTGATCTGCGATTGGCCCATGCCGTCGCGGATCACCTTGCCGCCGCCGAATTTCACCTCTTCGCCATAGGTGGTGAAATCTTTTTCGACCTCGACGATCAGGTCGGTATCGGCGAGCCGCACGCGGTCGCCGGTGGTGGGGCCGAACATGTCGGCATAGGCCGCGCGTTTCATGGATGTCGCCATAACTTTATCCCCGCAGTTCACATCGCCGGAAATTCCGCGCTTGCCTGGAACGCGAAGCCGGATAGGCTTCTCGACAGGTCAGCCATCTTCGGCTCACGCCGGACAGGGATGGCCGCCATGACCGGAGCGGGCATGGGACGTGGGTGCAGCTTGCTGTATTCGTGGTCCATGTTTGCCGGCCCTGGCTCTCAGTAACTGGGTACGACGCGGAAGGGCTCACGCCCCGAAACGCCGGAAATGGATCCGAGAGCTTGTGACGGGCAGACGACGGTCTGCCCGTTATGGCTTTTAGGGGTCCTTTTTTGTGTGCGGACCTCACAGTTTCCCCATCACATCGCCGCGAAAACCGTAGACCGTCCGCTTGCCGGCGAGCGCGACCAGCGTGACCTCGCGCGTCTGCCCCGGCTCGAAGCGCACCGCGGTGCCGGCGGCGATATCGAGCCGCATGCCGCGCGCCTTCTTGCGGTCGAACTTCAGCGCCGGATTGGTTTCGAAGAAATGATAGTGCGAGCCGACCTGGATCGGCCGGTCGCCGGAATTGGCGACGGTGAGCGTCACCGTCTTGCGGCCGGCGTTGAGCTCGATGTCGCCGTCCTTGATGAACATTTCGCCGGGGATCATGAGATGACTCCGGCATAAAGGCCGGCGCCGACCGCCACGCAGGCAGCGCCGGCGATCCGAATGACCGGACGCAGCGAGCGCGCGCTGCATCGTCAGCGCAAAGCCGATGCCGATCAGATGCAGCGTCGCCGTGGCGAGCGCAAAGCCCGCCATGTATTCGACGCCGCCGATGTTCTCGGCCACCTCGCTAGCCGTGCGCGTGGCCGTGCAACAGCGCGAACACGGCGACCACCACGGCGCCGAGCCACACCGGCAGATCGACGGCGAGCGCCACCAGCAGGCCGAGCGCGACCACCGAGGCGAGAATGCCCGGCTCCACGAACGGCACCGGCACATGCGCCATGCCGAGCGCGCCGCCGACCAGCATGACGCCGACAAAGGCGCATGGCCACACCCACAGCGCGCGGCCGCCTTTGAGCGCGGCCCACAGGCCGACCGCGACCATCACCGCCATGTGGTCGAGCCCGCTGAGCGGATGCGCGACGCCGGCGGCAAAAGACGCCGTCGAACCGACGCCGACATGGGCGAGCGCGGGACTGGCGCCGAGCATGCAGCAGCGCGACGATCGGAAGCAATTCTATTTCATTGGTGCGTCCTCTCAGCGGATCGGATTGTGCACGGTCACCAGCTTGGTGCCGTCGGGAAACGTCGCCTCGACCTGGATGTCGTGGATCATCTCGGGGATGCCATCCATCACTTGCGCGCGCGTGAGCACATGCGCGCCGTCGCGCATCAGGTCGGCGACGCTTTTGCCGTCGCGCGCGCCTTCCAGGATGAAATCGCGAAATCAGCGCCACCGCCTCCGGATGATTGAGCTTGACGCCGCGCTCGAGCCGGCGGCGCGCCACCATCGCGGCCATGGCGATCAGCAGCTTGTCTTTTTCGCGCGGCGTTAAATTCATCTTCCTCCTCATTGCAGCCACAGCCGCGGCACGGCGCGCCGAGCGCCGCCAGCACGGCGATCAGATCGTGGCGCAGCGCAGCGCCGTCCTTGGCGCAGAGCCGCGCCACCGCGATGCCGTTCCAAGCCGAGATGCCGACCTCGCCGGCAAATTGATCGCTGAGCGCGCGCACCGCGGCGAGCGGTCGCCTCGCCGCCCGGCGCGATCAGCACGGTGGCGATGGCGATGCCGCCGGCCGCGGACGCCGGTTGGCCGAGTTTTTCGGCAATAGCGCCGTCGAGCCGCGCGCTGTCGGCGAACACCAGCTTGCCGGCGCGGCGCACGCGCCAGCGGTCGGCGAAGAAGCCTTGGCTCATCGCCTCGCCCATGGCGGCGCGGCCGAACACCACCGCCTCCGCCATCAGCAGCGAAGCGCTCTCGGCAAGATCGACGTCGATGCGCCGCGACAGGCGGGCGCGGTCGAACAGAATGGTTTCCTGCGGCAGCCAGGCGAGCCGCGCGCCCTCGCCAATCTCGAGCGTGACGTCCATTTCGGCATCCGGACCGGTCGAGCGATAGACCTTTTCCGCCGCCGCCGTGCCGGCGATCAGGCTGGCGCCTTGCGCCGAGCGCGATGTCGATGGCGAAGCGGTCGCCGCCGGTCATGCCGCCGCCGGTGTTGACGATCACCGCTTCCAGCGCGTCGCTGGCCGCATTGGGAAAGCGCACGCGCAGCGAACCGTCTTCGTGCACGCGGGTGCGCCGGCGTGCGGCCGCCCGCCGCGGCGACGCGCAACGCGATGTGCCCGGTCGCGCGATTGGCGGCAAAGATTTCGGCGTTGCTGTGCAAGGCTGCGGTCATACTCACGCCCGTCCCCCGCCTACTGTCGCACTTGTGCGCGCCGATCTCAAATCGCCAGCGCCCGCTTGAGCGCGGCCTCGTCCATGTTGGCCTTGTCGCAGGAATAGACGATCGCGCCGCGATCCATGACCACCATTTGGTCGCCCAGCTCCTGCGCGAAGTCGAGATATTGCTCGACCAGCACGATCGCCATTTCCTTGAGCGAGCGCAGATAGTCGATGGCGCGGCCGATATCCTTGATGATCGAGGGCTGGATGCCTTCGGTCGGCTCGTCGAGCAGCAACAGCCGCGGCCGCATCACCAGCGCGCGGCCGATCGCCAATTGCTGCTGCTGGCCGCCGGACAGATCGCCGCCGCGCCGGCCGAGCATGCTGCGCAGCACCGGAAACAGCGAGAACACGTCGTCGGGCACGCTGCGCGGTCGTCGCGCTGAGCGGCGCGAAGCCGGTCTCCAGGTTTTCCTCGACCGTGAGCAGCGGGAAAATCTCGCGGCCCTGCGGCACATAGGCGATGCCGCGCCGCGCGCGCTCGACCGTGGAGAGCCTGGTGATGTCGTTGCCGTCGAACATGATCGATGCCGGCGCTCACCGGATGCTGGCCGACCAGCGCGCGCAGCAGGCTGGTCTTGCCGACGCCGTTGCGGCCGAGCACGCAGGTCACCTTGCCGAGCTCGGCCTTGAGCGAAATGCCGCGCAGCGCCTGCGCCGCGCCGTAGTAGAGATCGATGTTGGTCGACTTCGAGCATGATCAGCGCCCCAAATACACTTCGACCACGCGCTCGTTCTGCGAGACCTGGTCGATGGTGCCTTCCGCCAGCACCGAGCCTTCGTGCAGGCAGGTCACCTTGACGCCGAGATCGCGCACGAAGGCCATGTCGTGCTCGACCACGACCACGGTCTTGTCGCGGTTGATTTCCTTGAGCAGCTCGGCGGTCTGCCGCGTCTCGACGTCGGTCATGCCGGCGACCGGCTCGTCGACCAGCAGCAATTTCGGTTCCTGCGCCAGCAGCATGCCGATCTCGAGCCATTGCTTCTGCCCGTGCGACAGGCTGCCGGCGACGCGCGAGCGCAGGCTCTTCAGGCGGATGGTGTCGAGCACCTCGTCGATGCGCTTCTCCTGCGGCGCCGAGGATTCCCACAGCAGTGTCGCGCGCACGCGCCGGTCGTTTTTCAGCGCCAGCAGCAGATTGTCCTCGACCGTGTGCATCTCGAACACGGTCGGCTTCTGGAATTTGCGGCCGATGCCGAGTTCGGCGATTTCGGTCTCGTCGAGCTTGGAGAGATCGTAGGCGCCTTCCTGGAAAAAGACGTCGCCGGCATCGGGCCGGGTCTTGCCGGTGATCACGTCCATCATGGTGGTCTTGCCGGCGCCGTTCGGGCCGATGATGGCGCGCATCTCGCCCGGCTCGATGATGAACGACAATTCGTTGAGCGCCTTGAAGCCGTCGAACGAGACGGTAATGCCGTCGAGGTAGAGCAGCGCGGAGGTGGTTTGCTTGTCGATCATGCGTCCCTACTCCGCCGCGTGCGGCGCGGCGAGCGTCCATCGCGGCGTCTTTTTTCTCGGCGCGGCCGGCGCGCCAATAGTTGTAGGTGCCGATGATGCCGCGCGGCATCAGCAAAGTGGTGCCGATGAACAGCCCGCCCAGCACGAACAGCCAATAGGGCGCGAGCACGCCGGAGGTGAAATAGGTCTTGGTGTAGTTGACCACGAAGGCGCCGAGCACCGCGCCGGTGAGCGTGCCGCGGCCGCCGACCGCGACCCAGATCACCGCTTCGATCGAATTGCCGGGCGCGAATTCGCTCGGATTGATGATGCCGACCTGCGGCACATAGAGCGCGCCGGCGACGCCCGCCATGCAGGCCGACAGCGTGAACACGAACAGCTTGTAGGCCTCGACGCGATAGCCGAGGAAGCGCGTGCGCGATTCCGCGTCGCGGATCGCGACCAGCACCTTGCCGAATTTCGAGGTGACGATGGCGCGGCAGATCAGGAAACCGATCGCCAGCGCCAGGCACGAGATCACCAGCAGCGCGTTGCGCGTCGTTTCCGCCTGCACGTTGAAGCCGAGGATGTCCTTGAAATCGGTCAGGCCGTTATTGCCGCCGAAGCCGAAATTGTTGCGGAAAAAGCCGAGCAGCAGCGCGTAGGTCATCGCCTGCGTGATGATCGAGAGATAAACGCCGGTGACGCGGCTGCGGAAGGCGAACCAGCCGAACACGAAGGCGAGCACGCCCGGCACCAGCACCACCATCAGCGCCGCATAGGCGAAATAATTGAAGCCGTACCAATAGACCGGCAGTTCCGGCCAATTCAGGAACACCATGAAGTCCGGCAGGATCGGATTGGCATAGACGCCGCGGGTGCCGATCTGGCGCATCAGATACATGCCCATGGCGTAGCCGCCGAGCGCGAAGAAGGCGCCGTGGCCGAGCGACAGGATGCCGACATAGCCCCAGATCAGATCGATCGAGAGCGCGAGCAGCGCCGTAGCAGATGTATTTGCCGAACAGCGCGACGAGATAGGTCGACACGTGCAGCGCCGAGCCCGCCGGCACCAGCAGATTGAGCACCGGAATGACGACGGCAAAGGCGCCGAGCAGCACCAGAAACAGCACGGCGCCGCGATCGAGCAGTCCGGATGAGCGGATGAGGCGGTCATGCCTCGATCGCCCTGCCCTTGAGCGCGAACATGCCGCGCGGGCGCTTCTGGATGAACAGGATGATGAACACCAGGATGGCGATCTTGGCGAGCACGGCGCCGGCGAAGGGTTCGAGAAATTTATTGGCGATGCCGAGCGTGAAGGCGCCGACCAGCGTGCCCCACAGATTCCCGACGCCGCCGAACACCACCACCATGAAGCTGTCGATGATGTAGCCCTGGCCCAGATTCGGGCTGACATTGTCGATCTGCGACAGCGCCACGCCGGCGATGCCGGCGATGCCGGAGCCGAGCCCGAAGGTGAGCGCGTCGATGCGCGCGGTGCGGATGCCCATGGCCGCCGCCATGGCGCGGTTTTGCGTCACCGCGCGCATTTCCAGGCCGAGCCGCGTGAAGCGCAGCATGCCGAGCAGCGCCACGAACACGATCGCGGTGAACACGATGATCCACATCCGGTTATAGGTGATGGTGATGCCGCCGAGATCGAAGGCGCCCGTCATCCAGGACGGATTGCCGACTTCCTTGTTGGTCGGCCCGAAGATGGCGCGCACCGCCTGCTGCAGGACCAGCGACAGGCCCCAGGTGGCGAGCAGCGTTTCCAGCGGCCGGCCGTAGAGGAAACGGATGACGGTGCGCTCGATGACGACGCCGACGCGCCGGACACGAGGAAGGCGAGCGGAATCGCGATGGCCAGCGAATAGTCGAACAGCGCCGGATTTCTGGCGCGGATGAATTCCTGCACGACGAAGGTCGTATAGGCGCCGAGCATCACCATTTCGCCATGCGCCATGTTGATGACGCCCATCACGCCGAAGGTGATGGCGAGCCCGATCGCCGCCAGCAGCAGCACCGAGCCGAGCGAAAGCCCGTACCAGGCGTTCTGCACGGCGTTCCAGATCGCCAGGTTGCTCTGGATCTTTGCGATGGCCGCGAGCGCGGCCTTGCGCACGTCGGCCGGCTGGTCCGCCGGCAGGCTGTCGATCAGGCCGAGCGCATCCTGGTCGCCGCGGTCGCGGATCACCGCGATGGCGGCGATCTTGTCCGCCGGGCTGGCTGTCCTCGGCCGTCAGGACGATGGCGGCGCGCGCTTCGTTCATCGCCTTTTTGACGCGCGGATTGGTTTCCGCGGCGAGCGCCTTGTCCAGCGCCGGCAGCACGCTCGCGGCGCGCGACTTGAACACCGCCTGCGCCGCGTCGTAGCGCCGGTTCGGATCGGACGCCATCAATGTCAGCCCGCCGACCGCCGCATCGAGGATGCCGCGCAGGCGATTATTGAGGCGAACCGCGTCGATATCGTCGGGAGCGGCGCCTTCGGCTGGCTTGCCGGTCGCGGCGTCGAGCAGTTTGTCGTCCTTGGTCTTGATGAAGACCTTCTTGTCCGTGGCGCTGAACATCAGCCGCGAATCCTGCAGCGCCTCGATCAACGGCGCCGCCAGCGGGATTGCCGCTGGCGACGACAGCGTTGACGGAATCGATGGTGTCGCTGAAATCGTCGGTGGTGAAGCCCGCCAGCGCGTCCTCGTAGGGACCGGCATGCGCGAGCCCCGGGCCGAGGACGAGCAAAGCAAGGACGAATACGAACGCTATGATGCGATCGTAAAGAGCACGCATTGCAATCGATCCCGGCCTCAAATTTAGAATTGGAGGCGGCAGCTTAACCTGCCGCCTCCGTGGATGTCATCGTCAGTCGCGTTTTCAGTATACGGGCTTTACGAAGCCCCGCCGCACTTCTTGGTGACCTTGTTGTAGTTGCCGCACTTCAGGCTCACCCAATCGGCTTCAAGATCCTTCGAGCCGGGCAGATAGGCCGACCAGGCATCGCCGGGCACCAGACCCTTGGTCTTCCACACCACGTCGAACTGGCCGTCGGCGCGAATTTCGCCGATGAAGACCGGCTTGGTGATGTGATGGTTCGGCAGCATCTTCGAGATGCCGCCGGTGAGGTTCGCCTGCTCGATGCCGGGCAGCGCGTCGATGACCTTGTCTGGATCGGTCGACTTCACCTTCTCAACCGCCTTCACCCACATGTTGAAACCGATGTAGTGCGCTTCCATCGGATCGTTGGTGGTGCGCTTCGGATTCTTGGTGAACTCGTGCCATTCCTTGATGAAGGCCGCATTGGCCGGCGTCTTGATCGACTCGAAGTAGTTCCAGGCGGCGAGATGGCCGAGCAGCGGTTTGGTGTCGAGACCGGCGAGTTCTTCTTCGCCGACCGAGAACGCCACGACCGGAATGTCGGTCGCCTTGATGCCCTGGTTGCCGAGCTCCTTGTAGAACGGCACGTTGGCGTCGCCGTTGATGGTGGAGACCACCGCGGTCTTCTTGCCGGCCGAGCCGAACTTCTTGATGTCCGACACGATCGTCTGCCAGTCGCTGTGGCCGAACGGCGTGTAGTTGATCATGATGTCTTCTTGCGCGACGCCCTTCTGCTTCAGATAGGCCTCGAGAATCTTGTTGGTGGTGCGCGGATAGACGTAGTCGGTGCCCGCGAGCACCCAGCGCTTCACATTGCCGCCGTCCTTGCTCATCAGGTAGTCGACGGCGGGGATGGCCTGCTGGTTGGGCGCGGCGCCGGTGTAGAACACGTTGCGCTCGCACTCTTCGCCCTCGTATTGCACCGGGTAGAACAGGATCGAGTTCAATTCCTTGAACACCGGCAGCACCGACTTGCGCGACACCGAGGTCCAGCAGCCGAACACGACGGCGACCTTGTCCTTGGAGATCAGTTCGCGCGCCTTCTCGGCGAACAGCGGCCAGTTCGAGGCCGGATCGACGACGACGGCTTCGAGCTTCTTGCCGAGCAGGCCGCCTTTCTTGTTCTGCTCGTCGATCAGCATCAGCATCACGTCCTTCAGCGTCGTTTCGCTGATCGCCATGGTGCCGGAGAGCGAGTGGAGGATGCCGATCTTGATGGTGTCCTCGGCCTTGGCGGGCTGCACCGCGGCCGTGGCAGTCAGTAGCCAATCCCGCAGCGGCTGAAAGCCACCACCGGGCATTCGGTCGCGGAGCGACCGTCTGAATTTTGTTGAGCATGAGCGAAACCCCTGGTTTGACGCGCGCGATCGGTCCCGGCGACTTTTCCGCGCAGAACGGGTTTCGCAAGGCTTGTGCCAAGGCCGTAGTCTCCATCTAACATATTGGAAAGACGAACTATTTTTAAGTTCGGCTGTGGATTGCCCAAAATGCGGGCGGGGGCGCCTGATTAAATAATAGGCATCCTGCTTCAGATTTTCTCACGTCTCCAGGATGCTTGACCGCCAGGCTAACCAGCGCGTTTAAAGAACCCGCATTGCAAAAGGGAGTTCTTACGTTCATGCCGGAGCAAAACACCGGGCTCGTGATCACCGCCCACCCGGGCGATTTCGTCTGGCGCGCGGGCGGCGCCATCGCGCTGCATGCCAAGCGCGGCTATCGCGTCAAGATCGTCTGCATGTCCTTCGGCGAGCGCGGCGAAAGCCAGTTCGCCTGGAAGGAGCCGGGCGCCACGCTGGAAAAAGTGAAGGCCGGGCGCAAGGACGAAGCCGAACGCGCCGCCAGCCTGCTCGGCGCCGAGATCGAGTTCTTCGACTGCGGCGACTATCCGCTCAAGCTCACCGAAAAACATTTCGACCGCATGGTCGATATCTACCGCGAGACCAACCCGTCCTTCGTGCTCACCCACGCGCTGGAAGACCCGTACAATTTCGATCATCCCAACGCCGCGCATTTCGCGCAGGAAACGCGCGTGGTGGCGCAGGCCATGGGCCACAAGCCGGGCGCCAAGTACAAATATTCGGCGCCGCCGGTTTTCCTGTTCGAGCCGCACCAGCCGGAAATGTGCAACTACAAGCCCAATCTCATTTTGAAAATCGATGAGGTGTGGGAGCAGAAATACAAGGCCTTCCAGATTCTGGCCGCGCAGAAGCACCTGTGGGGCTATTACGAGCGCGTCGCGCTCAACCGCGGCATCCAGGGCTCGCGCAACACCGGCGTGCCGATGACCTATGGCGAGGCCTATCAGCGGCTGTTCCCGACCGTGCGACGGAGATTTTGAAATGAAATCTGTCGTCGTCCGCAATATCAAACGCGCCGATGCCAACGCCATCGGCACGCTGGAAGGCTGCGGCGTCTCCACCGCGCATGAGGCGCTGGGACGCTCCGGACTGATGAAGACCTACATGCGGCCGATCTGGGCGGGCGCGCAGATCGCGGGGCCGGCGGTGACCGTGCTGCTGCAACCGGGCGACAACTGGATGCTGCATGTGGTGATCGAGCAGTGCCAGAAGGGCGACATCGTCGTTGCCGGCTGCACCACCGACAATACCGACGGCATGTTCGGCGAATTGCTGGCGACCTCAATGCAGGCGCGCGGCATCAAGGGCCTGGTGCTCGATGCCGGCTGCCGCGACGTCAAGGAACTGCACAAGATGGGCTTTCCGGTGTGGTCGCGGGCGGTGTCGGCCAAGGGCACCGTGAAGGCGACGCTGGGCGCGGTGAACGTTCCGGTCGTCTGCGCGGGCGTGAATGTCGAGCCGGGCGATGTCGTGGTCGCCGATGACGACGGCGTCGTGATTATTCCAAAGAAGCTCGCGGTCGAAACCGCCGCCAAGGCGCAGAAGCGCAAGGACGACGAGGACGGCAAGCGCCAGCAGCTCGCCAAGGGGGCGCTCGGCCTCGACATGTACAAGATGCGCGAGGGACTGGAGAAAGCCGGTCTGCGCTACGTCGATAAGCCTGAAGACGTGTAAGGCGGCGCGTCTCGCGCCCATTTCCTCATTACTGGCAGGCCCTTACACGTCAAATTAACCGGAAAAGCCTTCAATCCGGGCCATGGCGGATGGAGTAAAGCGCTTTCGGTTTCTCGACGGCTTGCGCGGCTGGGCGGCGTTCTCCGTGCTTATCTATCACATCTTCATCGACGGCCTGCCGGCCAACGGCTTCATGGCCGACCGCGTGCTGTGGTCGAAGGCGTTCCTGCTCAACGGCACGCTGGCGGTGTGCATTTTTTTCGTGGTTTCCGGTTTCTCGCTCTCGATCCGCTATCTGGAAACCGGCGAAGCGCGCGGTCTGGCGCGGATCGCCGGCGGACGCTATCTGCGGCTGGCGATTCCGATTTTCGCGATCTGCGCGATTTCTTACGTGCTGATGGTGTCCGGCGCGATCGGACCGGCGAGTACGCGCCCCACCCCGCTCGATACCTATTTGACCTTCACGCCGTCACTGCAAAGCCTGTTCGGCTTCGGCCTGTTCAAAGTGTTCTTCGCCTATTCGAGCGCCGAGACCTACGACCCGCCGCTCTGGACCATGTCTTATGAGTTCTTCGGTTCGTTCATGGTGTTCATCATTCTGGCCAGCGTGCGCGGCTGGCATGCGCGCACCATCGTATTCGCCGGTTTGTTCCTGGCGCTGACGCTCTGGCAAAGTTATTTCGCGCTGTTCGTCGGCGGCATCCTGATCGCGGATCTGTTCGCCCGGCTCGGCGCCTGGCCGTCCGTCAACCGCTACGGCGCGGCGCTCTGCGCTTGCGGAATGATTTTGGGACTGTCGCTGGCGCCGTGGTTCAACGCAGTCTATATCGCGGTCGCGATGTTGCTGGTGGCCGGCGTCGCGTTCTGCGGTCCGATCCGGGCCTTGTTCGAGAATCGCTTGAGCGATTTTCTCGGCTGGATGTCCTATCCGCTTTATCTGGTGCAGGCGCCCGTGGTCTATGCCTTCTCCGTGAATGCGCTGCACTATCTCAGCAGCTTCGGCGTCGCCGACGAGCCGGCGCGCTGGATCGTCGGCGCGGCAACCGTCCCGGTCGCGATCTTAAGCGCGATCGCGTTCTGCCCGGTCAACGATCTGGCGGTGAGACTGTCGCGTAAATTCGGCGCCGGCTTTGTCGGCCTGTTCGGCCGCGCCCATCAGCGATTGGCTTGACTCCACGGCGCGATGCGCCGGCCGACCCATTTCAACAGCGACGTCAACGACACGCCGAGGAACATCAGCACGATCACCGGCACGAAGGTCTTGTCCATGGCGAAGACGTTCGCATATTTAGTGATCATGAAGCCAAGGCCGGAGATGGTCGTGTAGAATTCGGCAATGATCATGCCGATCAGCCCGCGCCCGATGGCGAGCCGCGTGCCGGCGAGGATGTAGGGCAGCGCAAACGGCAGCAGCACGTCTTTCCACGTCTGCCATTCGCCGGAGCGGAACGATTGCGCGACTTCCAGCATGTTCTTGTCGCATTCGCGCACGCCTTGATAGGTGTTGATCAGCACCGGGAACACCGCGAACAAGAACACCACGATGATCTTGGCCTTGAGATAGATGCCGAACCACAACACCAGGATCGGCACCACGGCAACCAGCGGCGTCGCGTAGAGCGCGTTGATCGGCAGATCGAGCGCCCAGTCGAGCCAGCGTATGCGCGCCATCGCAATGCCGAGCGGGATGCCGACCACGATGCGCGCTCAAAAGCCCGTAAAACATGACCTCCAGGCTCTGCCCTAAAAGATAAGGCAGTTCGCCGGACGCGGTCACTTCATACGCGGCCTCCGCGATCTTCGTGGGATAGGAGAAGAAGATCGGGCTGACGAACGGCCCGACCAACTGCCAGACGATCAGGATCAGGGTGACGAAGCCGTAACGGAAGAATGCGCGGTGCTGCCACCATGGCGTGCTCACGGCCGGCGCTGGGGCTGCGCGTTCGGCGGCCATGGCGCCGGTGTGGACTTCGTTGGCAACGCTCATCGTCGCTTACCTCGAAATCTCCTTCAGCGCGTTCCCGCGCAAGACCGCCGACGGGAATGGCCGGAGCTTATAGCATAAATCCGCGTTCAGAACGCCGCCGTCGGGCAGACCGGTCCTTTCCACTCGCCGAGCTTCTCGATCGCCTTCTTGGCGAAGCTGGTGTCGACCACGTCTTCGTATTTCGGCGTTTTGTCCGGCTTGATATTGCCGACTTTGGTCATCAGTTGGGCGGTGAAATTGACGCGCTCTGGCGAGAGCCCGCTGTTGGCATCCCAGATGCATTCCTTCACCAGATAGTCGAAAGAGTCGGCGAGGATCTTCTCCGGATAACCGGTGCGCTTGACCAGGATCGGGATGATCTTGGCGCGGTCGGTGTACATGATACGCGTCGCCTCGATATTGGCCTCGACCACCGCCTGCACGATCTGCGGCTTGTCCTTGATGGTCTTCTCGGTCGCCGACAGGAACGTGTAGAGCGTCTTCGGCTGCAGCTCCCACATGCGCGCGACGGCGTGCAGGCTCGGCACCTTGCTCTTGGCGAAGCATTTCCTGCTCGACGTGCAGGATCGCGGTGTCGACCTGGTTGGCGACCAGCGCCGGCACGTCTTCGCTCGCGATGGAGACGAAGTTCACGTCCTTCGGATCGATCTTGGCGGCGCGCAGCACGCTGCGGCTCAGGATATCCGCAAAGCCGCCCGGCTCCTGGATGCCGATGCGCTTGCCCTTGAGGTCGGCCAGCGTCTTGATGTCCTCGCGCACGACCAGGGAGGCTTCGAACTTCGGCAGGTTGGCGGACAGCGCTTTCACGGTCGCGCCGTTCGAGGTGCCGATGATGGTCGGCGCGCCGGGCGTCAGGCCGAAGTCGATATTGCCCGCGAGCAGCGCGCGATAGACCTTGGTACCGTCGCCGAGCGAGACGATCTCGACGTCGAGGCCGGCCTTTTTGTAGAGGCCGAGCTCGAGAGCGACGATCGGCGGCATGTGAACGATATTGGGCGGCGAGGTGGGGATGCCGATGACGATCTTGGTCTGCGCCGAGGCCGCGGCCGGTAGCCCCAGAACTGCCGCGGCCAGAATCGCCAGCGTCGGACAAAGTTTGCGCATGTGAATCCTCCCAGGTTTTTATTTGCCCTGCCCGCGGCTCTCCACGACAACGGACCGGCCGGCGGTTTGCCCACCGAAGGCGGGATATTGCCCGATCATGCCTGTAAAAACAACGAAACAAGGCCGCGTAGTCCCGCCGCCGCTTCAACAAAATGGCCTTTGACCGGCTCAATCGGCCATGGCCTTATAGCGCCCACAAACCCGAACCGAAGCGAGCGACGCCCTTGCAGAGCGAACCTATTCGCGACATCGCCCATCTCGGCCATGTCGAACTGTTGACGCCGAAATTCGAGCAAAGCCGCAAATTTTTCATCGACGTGATGGGCATGACCCAGAGCGGCGAGAAAGGCGACAGCGTCTATCTGCGCGGCTGGGACGACTACGAGCGCTATTCGCTCAAGCTCACCGATTCGAAAACCTCCGGCCTGGGCCACGCCGCGTTCCGCACCCGCTCGCCGCAGGCGCTGGAGCGGCGCGCGGCGGCGCTGAAAGGCTCCGGTTTCGACGTTGGCTGGACCGACGGCGATCTCGGCCACGGCAAGAGCTTCATGTGCAAGGATCCCGACGGGCACGTGATCGAGCTTTATTACGACACCGAATGGTACGACCCGCCGGCCGATCAAAAACCGGCGCTGAAAAACCAGGCGCAGCGCTATCCGGCGCGCGGCATCAATGCGCGGCGCATCGACCACTTCAACGGGCTGGCCGTCGACATCAAGGCCAACCGCGAATTTTTCGAAAACTATCTCGGCTTCATGCTGACCGAGCAGATCGTGCTCGACGACGGCACCGAGGCCGGCCTGTGGATGACCGCCACCAACAAATCCTATGACTTCGCCTATACCCGCGACCACACCGGCACCAAGGGCCGTTTGCACCACGTCACCTATGCGCTCGACTCGCGCGAGGATGTGTTGCGCGCCGCCGATATTTTCCTGGAGAACGGCGTCTACATCGAGACCGGGCCGCACAAGCACGCGATCCAGCAGACCTTCTTTCTTTATGTGTATGAGCCGGGCGGCAACCGCGTCGAGGTCTCCTGCGCCGGCGCGCGGCTGGTGCTGGCGCCGGACTGGAAGCCGATCACCTGGACCGAGGCCGAGCGCAAAAAGGGCCAGGCCTGGGGCTTGCAGACCATCAAATCGTTCCACACCAAGGGCACGCCGCCGGTCAAGGGCGTGGCGGATTCGTGAGGACGAAGGGCCGGGGTTGAAAATTCACGCCGACATGAACGCGCGTTCAGATTGAAGCCTGCTGCATAAGCGCGAAATTCTTGTCATCGCAATGTGTTCCCTCCTACTATGGCTTCCTCAACATCCTGGGAGGTGAAAATGAAACTGAAGAATATCGCATACGCTGCATTCATCGCCGCCACGGCGGCGGCTTTCGTGATCGGCTCGGCGGCAACCGGCGAGGCCAAAGGCAAAAGGAAAATGGCAGCCGCGGCGGAGCCGCCGGTGTTCTGCGTGCCCGGCAACGGCGACAAGCCGGTGTGCGCGATAAAGGGCGGCATGAAGTACACATACGCGGACGCATGCTTCGCCGCCCACGACGGCGCCAAAGTAATATCGAACAAGGCCTGCCCCGCTCCGAAGGAGCACAAGATGCACGCCAAGAAAATGGCAAAGCCGATGAAGAAAGAAAAGAAGAAGATGTAAACGTTCGCGCCGTTCGACGAAAAAACGGGCCGCTGTGATGCAGCGGCCCGTTTTCCGTTTGGTGCGCGCCGGCTATCTTGCGCGGCGGAATCTGCATTAGCTCCGCGAGCTGTTCCTTGGTCAGCGGCTTGTCGAGGAATTTCAGCTTCACCGCGTCGCGGATGATGCCGTCGAGATCCGCCATCTTGTCGGTTTGCAGCGCCTCTTTCGGCTGGAACTTGGCCATCGATTCCTTCAGCAGTTCGATCGGCAGTTTCATCTTGGCCGAATACATCTCGACCGCCTTCGGGTCGGAATACATCCAGTCCACCGACTCGCGATAGGCCTGCCATGAAACGCATGATGGCGTCGTGCTTGGTCTTCAGCGAATTCGCGTTGACGATCAGGACGCGCACGGTCTGCCCGCGCAGCGACGGCACGTCGCTGCCATGCGCGACGATGCGGATCTTGCCTTCCTTGATTTCCTTGCAGCCCGAACGGCGGCGCCGCCCAGCCGATGTCGACCTGGCCCGACATCACCGCGGTCAGCGTGGCGGCGGGGCCGCCGGTCGCGGTCGGCTTGCCCTTGGCGCCGAGCTCGCTGACGAAGGCGACGACGATGTTGTTCGAGCTCGAGCCGTTGGTCGAATAGGCGATGGTGTTGTCGGGCGTGGCGTCCTTGAGGCTTTTGAGTTTGGAATCCGCCTTGACGTACCAATAAAGATCGCCGGTGCCGGTGAAGGCGGGCGCCAGAATGCGCACCGGCGCGCCCTTGGAGAAGGCGCGCATGACGCCGGCGGCGCCGACGCCGGCGCCGATATCGGCGCTGCCGGAAATCATCGGCTGCATGGTCTCGCCGGCGCCGGAGGTGCCGACGTTCTCCAGCACCAGGCCGTGCTTCTTGAAGATGCCGGCGTCCTGACCGAGCGTCGGCGCCTGGTTTTCCCAGTTGTTGATCTGGCCGATCGCGACCTTGAGCTGATCTTCGGCCGATGCCGTTCCGGCCGCGAGCGCTAGCGGCACGACGAGGCCGAGCGCGCGCGGCAATATTTTTGAAGGTCTGCATGCTGTTCCTCCCTCGATTATTTTCTATCGTTCGACGACCGCCCCCTTTGTGGGCAGCATTCAACACCGGGAGCCGCCCGCGGGGGAAGCCTAAATTATCAGCGGCGGCGCCTTCTTGCGCGCCTTGCGCGGCTTTGCCGCGGCTTTGCGGGCCTGCTGCGCGGCTTCCGGCACGCCACCGGATTTGGCCACCCGCATCGACCAGTATTCCCAGGAGCGCATCAGGCCGGTGGTCTTGCGCGCTGATCTGGCCGGCCAATTCGGTTTCGCCCGGCGTCAGCGAGGCGACGTTGCCGCCGATCGTCAGCGCGCGCACCTGGTACTCCGCATTGCGCGCCGAGAAGACGCAGCGGAACACGCAATCCTTCACGCTGGTGCCGGCGACGGTGACGCCGTGGCGCCGCATCAACACCATGCACCCGGCGCCAAGCGCGCGGGCAAGCGAGGCGCCCTCCTCCGGCTTGACCACCAGCATGTTGGTGTCGCCGAATTCGTCGTGCTGGTCCCAGAACGGCGGCTTGATGCCGCCGACCGCGCCGAGATGGAAGATCGGCACATAATCGGTGCCGGTGGCGAGCAGCGGCATGAAGGCCGGGCAATGGTGATGGCACACCGACATCGACGTCCGGCCGCGCCTTGTAGATTTCGCCGTGGATCACCCGCTCGGAATATTGCCCGACGCCCGGATCGCGCAGCGGCCGCGAATTCGATGTCGTATTCGATGAAGTCGTCCGGCGTCACCAGTTCGGGCGCGCGCGAGCGCGACAGCAGATAGCGGTTCGGATCGTCGGGATGGCGCATGCTGACATGGCCGAAGGCATCGATGATGCCCTCGTGGGCGACAATGCGGTTGGCAAGCGCGAGTTCGGCACGGGCTTCTTTAAGCGTATTGGGCACGGACGTTTCCTCTTTTGGCGATTGTCGTCGGCGTCCCGCATTATAGGGCATCGCGGCAGTCCGGCCAGCAACCTCGGCGCTTGACCGGACGGCGGCCATTGGGGACGCTTCAAACGCCATGACCGGTCCAGCACAAATCGTCATCGACGGCGTCAGCCATATGTATCGCCCGCCGCACGGACGCGAGGTGCTGGCGCTCGACCAGGTGTCGCTTCAGGTGGCGAACCGCGAATTCGTCGCTTTGCTCGGGCCGTCCGGATGCGGCAAATCGACATTGCTCTATCTGATCGGCGGATTTCTGCCGGTCGAGAAAGGCGCAATCCTGGTCGACGGCGAGCCGGTCACCGGCCCGGGGCCCGACCGCGGCATCGTGTTCCAGCATTTCGCGCTATTCCCGTGGAAGACCGTGCGCGGCAACATCCTGTACGGGCTTGAGCGGCAGGGCATGCCGAAAGACGAGCGCGAAAAGCGCGCGCAGGATTTCATCGAGCTGGTCGGCCTTACCGGCTTCGAGGACAGCTATCCCTCGCAGCTCTCCGGCGGCATGAGGCAGCGCACCGCGATCGCGCGCACGCTCGCTTTCGACCCGAAAATCCTGCTGATGGACGAGCCGTTCGGCGCGCTCGACGCGCAAACGCGCGAACTGATGCAAAGCGAATTGCTGCGCATCTGGCAGCGCACGCCGAAGACGGTGATCTTCGTCACCCATGACGTGCAGGAGGCGGTCTATCTCGCCGATCGGGTGGCGGTGATGTCGGCGCGGCCCGGCCGCATCAAGACCATCGTCGATACCAAATTCGACAAGAACGACCCCAACATCCACAAGTCGCCGGCTTTCGTCGAAAAAGTCGACGAGCTGTGGAATCTGGTGAAGGACGAAGCCATCAAGGCGCAGGGGAAGCGCGCGCCATGAAACATTTTACGCGCTATCTGCCGCTTGTCTTGCTCGCCATCGCCTGGGAACTGACGGCGCGTTTTGAACTGGTTTCGACCACCGCGCTGCCGCCGCTATCCGCGGTGATCGCGTCCTGGATCGACATGATCAAGGACGGCGAACTGATCACGCAATAGCCTATCGTCGCTTTACCGCGCCGGCGCCGGTCTGACGCTGGCGATTTTGGTTGGCGGCGTGCTGGGCATCTTCATGGCATGGTGGAAGCCGGTCAACGTGTTGCTCGCGCCCATCGTGGAGATTTTCTACCCCCTGCCGAAATCGGCGCTGATCCCGGTGACGGTGATCTGGCTCGGTTACGGCGACGGCTCCAAAATTCTGCTGATCTTTCTCGGCTGCATGCTGCCGGTCACCATCGGCGCCTTCAATGGCGCGCGCTCGAGCGAGCAGGCGCTGGTCTGGTCGGCGCGCAGCATGGGCGCCAACCGGCTGCGCATGTTGTGGGACGTGGTGCTGCCGAGCGCCATGCCGGAACTGCTCAACGGCATCCGCACCGCGCTGGCGCTGTCCTTCATCCTGCTGGTGTCGTCGGAATTGATCGTGGCGCAAAAGGGCTTCGGCTACCTGATCGGTTATCTCGGCGCCAACGGCAATTACGACGCGATGTATGCGGTCGTGCTCACCGTGGCGTTTCTTGGCTTCGCCGCCGACCGGATCTATCTCGCCATCACCAAGCGGACGCTGGCATGGCGCGAGTAGCAACAATCCGCCGATGTAGAGACCGGCGCGGCGCGGATCGCACGCACGCTGCTGTGGGCTTTCGCGCGCGTCGCTTCGATCGTGCTGCTGCTGGCAGGGTGGGAAATCCTGGCGCGCAGCGGCATCTTCACCCACTTCCAATTGCCGGCGCTGAGCGACGTGGTCGAACGCATCTGGAGCGACGGCGTCTCGGGCGATCTGTGGATCAATACCGCGCTGACGCTTTACCGTGCGCTGGCCGCCTTCGCGATCTGCGCGGTGTTCGGCGTCATCATCGGCATGGCGATGTCGCGCAACGTCATTGCCAATTGGTTTTTCGATCCGATCATTTCGGTCGGCTTTCCGATGCCGAAGATCGCGTTCCTGCCGGTGGTGATCCTGTGGCTCGGCGTCTACGACGTCTCCAAGATCACCATCATCGTGATCGACGCCATCTTTCCGGTGATCGCCGCCACCGTCATCGCCATCCAGGGGGTCGAGCGGGAGCTGCTCTGGTCGGCGCGCAACATGGGAGCGAACAACCGCGAACTGCTGACCCAGATCGTGCTGCCGGCGGCGCTGCCGCAGATCATGACCGGCCTGCAAGTGGCGCTGCCGCTGTCGCTGATCGTGGCGGTAGTGGCCGAGATGCTGATGGGCGGTTATGGCCTCGGCGGCGCCATGATGACGGCCTCGCGCTTTGCCAATTCGACCGGCGTGTTCGCCGGCATCGTCGAGATCGCGGTGGTGGGCTATTGCCTGGTCAAGACGATGGCGCTGATCCGCCGCAGGCTCTTGATCTGGCACCAGGAAGCCAACGAGCCGACCACGGCTTGATTGAGGTTATTGCAGACCGCGCGCCGATGGTGTGGGATAAGGCCCAAGGGCAAAAAACAAACTAATCGTGGCCTAAGGGGAACGCTTTGACCGAGTTGGCAACGCCGCTGCAAGGCGCGGTGCAAGACACGCGTGCGGATCGCCGCCGCGGTGTCCTGTCGGCGGCCTGGGTCGTGTTCCTGCTCGCGATTCTGACCTTCCTGGTCATCTATCCGATCCTGACCCTGCTGCTCGGCGCACTCACCGACACCAATCCGGTGGTCGAAGGCTTCAGCCTGCGCCATCTTTCGGTCGCGAACTTTATCACCGTGCTGATCAACCCGAACGTCGCCGGGGCGCTGTTCAACACGCTGGTGGCCTGCACCGGCGGCACCGCGATCGCGGTGACGATCGGGCTGACGTTTTCCTGGATCGTGGTGCGCACCAACACGCCGTTCAAGCGGCTCATCGCAGCAGCCAGCATCCTGCCGCTGTTCACCCCGCCCTTGGTCGCCGGTGTCGCCTGGTCGATTCTCGGCTCGCCCAGAACAGGCCTGATCAACACCATGTTCAAATGGGCGGGCCTGAATTGGCACGTCGATTTTTATTCGTTGACCGGCTTGGTCGTCGTGTTCGGCATCTATTACGCGCCCTACGTCTACATGTTCACCGCCTCGGCGCTGCGCAACATGGACCCGAGCCTGGAAGAAGCCGCCGAGATTTCCGGCGCCAGCGCCTTTGCGACGCTGTTCACGGTGACGTTCCCGCTGATCATGCCGGCGATCATCTCCGGCATGCTGCTGTCGTTCATCGTCATGCTCGGCATTTACGGCATTCCGGCGGTGCTCGGCGCGCCGACCAATATCGACGTGCTGACCACCTACATCTTCAAGCTCACCAACTGGTCGCCGCCGCTCTACAACACCGCGGCGGCGGTTGCGATCATTCTGATGGCGGTGACCGGCTTGCTCGTTTTCGTCCAGCAGAAGGTCTTGAGCGGGCGCAGCTACACCACCGTCGCCGGCAAGGCCTACCGGCCGCGCAATCTCGATCTCGGGCCATGGCGCTGGCTCACCTTCGGTTTGAGCATCGTCTATTTGATCGTCGTCGCCTTGCTGCCGATGCTGGCGCTGATCGTGGCGGCGTTCCGAAAGTTCATGTTCATCCGCGATGTCGCCAGCCTGTTCGATATGAAGCAATACTCACTGTTTCACTTCCACAGCATCTTCGACAATCCGCTCACGCTCAATTCGATCTACAACGCGGTCGAGGTCGGCGTCATCACCGCGCTTGCCGGCGGCGTGCTTGCGTTTGCCATCGGCTACACGATTCACCGCTCGCACGTGCCGGGCCGGCGCTCGATCGACCTGCTGTCGACCCTGCCGGTCGCCATCCCGGGCCTGGTGATCGGCGTCGCCTATCTGTGGGCCTGGATCGGCATTCCGGGCGGGCTCTACGGCACCATCTGGATCCTGGCGCTTGCCTTCATCGCCCGCTTCATGCCGGACACGGTAAAGTCGCTGTCCACCTCGTTCCTGCAAATTCATCGCGAGCTGGAAGAAGCGGCCTGGGTGTGCGGCAAGGGCATGCTCGGCACCATCCGCACCATCGTGTTGCCGCTGGCGAGCCCGGGCGTGATCGCCGCGATGACCTTGCTGTTCGTGCTGGCGATCCGCGAGCTTGGCTCGTCGCTGTTTCTCTACACCAGCAACACCATGGTGATGTCGGTGCTGCTGCTCGACTACTATGAAGGCGGCAATCTCGGAAAGACCGCTGCGTTCAGTCTGGTACAAATGGTGTTGCTTGGCGTGTTGATCGGGGGCGCGAATTGGCTGACGCGCGGCGCGGCGCAGGGCAGCGTCGCCCGCACCGGATAAAAGACAACAAAGGGAGGACGTGATGAAACGAAGAAACTTTTTGAAACTCGCCGGCGCAACCGGCGTGGCGCTGGCGATGCCCAGCGTGAGGTCGCTGGCGCAGCAAGCAACCGAATTCGGCTCAGCCGATCTGATCGCGGCGGCCAAGAAGGAAGGCAAGCTGGTCTACTACACGGCGAATTTCGCCGAGGTCGAACAGCAGGTCATCAACGCCTTCAACAAGCGTTTCCCCGAGATCAAGGTCGAAATGGTGCGCGCGCCGGGCGGACAGCTCATCACCCGCGTGAAGACCGAAGCCGCCGCCGGCAAACTCGCCGCCGACGTGATCGATCACTCCGACCGCGCGCTGATGACCCCGCTGGTCGACATGTTCCAGGATTACACGCCGCCGAACGCGGCCGACTACAATCCGGACGCGCAAATCTCGCCCAAGCTATGGCCGCGCGCCACGCTGGTCTGGTCGATCGCCTACAACACCGAGCTCGTGAAAAACCCGCCGAAAAGCTGGATGGATTTGACCAAGCCGGAATACGACAAGATGACCTCGCAGGTGATCGCGTCCTCCGGCGGCACCACCTGGACCCGCATTCTATTCGAGAAGCAGGTGCTCGGCGCGGATTACTGGAAAAAGCAGGCGGCGACGCATCCCACTCTCTACCCGTCCGGCGCACCGATGTCGGATTCGATGGTGCGCGGCGAAACGGCGATGGGTCCCCTGCTCTACAACGCGATCTATCCGAAGCAGAAGGATGGCGCACCGATCAAGATTTTCTTTGCGCCGGAAGGCGCGCCGGTGAACCCATACGCGTCCGGCATCCCGAAGACGGCGGCGCATCCGAATGCCGCCAAGCTGTTCCTGAACTGGTGCCTGTCCAAGGAAGGCCAGACCTTCATGATCAAGGAGCTCGGCAACCTCACCTCGCTCAAGGTGGCGCCGTTCTATCCCGAGGGCTTCGACCCCAAGGTGGTCAAGGTCTGGCTGCCGAAGATGGACGACTACGTCAAGCTGCACAAAGAGTGGGTCGAGGACTGGAACAAGGACTACAACTATCGCCAGTGACCAGCGGCACGGATGTGATGCCATGACGGCGACGCTCGACGTCAACGAACTGCGCAAGCAGTTCTCGGTCGGCCGGCCGGCGATCGACGGCGTGAGCTTCGCCGTGCCGGCCGGCGAGATCGTGGTTCTGCTCGGGCCCTCGGGCTGCGGCAAGACCACGACCTTGCGCTGCGTCGCCGGCCTCGAACACCCGACAGCCGGCACCATCAGCATCGCCGGCCGCGTGGTGTCGTCGCCGGCGCACGGCATTCTGCTGCCGCCGCGCCTGCGCGATATCGGCATGGTGTTCCAATCCTATGCTGTCTGGCCGCACATGACGGTGCGGCAGAACGTGATCTATCCCCTCAAGCACCGCAAAATCGCGCGCGCCGACGCCGGCCGCATGGTGGATGAGACACTGGAGCTTGTGGGCCTGTCGGAATATGCCGACCGGCCGGTGGTCGCGCTGTCGGGCGGCCAGATGCAGCGCGTGGCGCTGGCGCGCAGCATCGTCTACCGGCCACAGCTTTTGCTGCTCGACGAGCCGCTGTCCAATCTCGACGCCAAGCTGCGCCTGCGGCTGCGCGACGATCTGCGGCGCATTCTCAAGCAGACCGGGATGACCGCGCTCTATGTCACCCACGATCAGGCCGAGGCGGTCGTGCTGGGCGACCGCATCGGCGTGATGCGCGACGGCAAGCTGTTGCAGATGGGCACGCCGGACGAGATCTATAACCGGCCGGCCGAACTGTTCGTCGCCAACTTCACCGGCGCCACCAACGAGATCGCCGGAACCTTGCTCGATCGCAACGGCACATTCGGCATGGTCGATATCGGCGGCGGCAATCGCCTTGAGGCGAGGCTCCTGCATGGCCTCGCGGCCGGCGACAAGGTGCGCATTGCCTTGCGGCCGGAGAATATCGCGCTTGGCGCGCAGAATGACGCCAACGGATTTCGCGCCCGCGTGCTCGACCGCCGCTATCAGGGTACGCAGACCATCTACGATATCGATCTGGCCGGCCATAGACTTGAAGTGCTCGAACTCGGCACCGCCGCGCGCCATGAAGTCGGCGCCGACGCCGCCGTTTCACTGCCGCGCGACGTCCTTTGGGCCTACCGCGAACAGGGACCGGCGCAGGACCACCAGCCTGGCGGGTAAAACGCCGCTACGGCCGAGGCTTGCCAAAATCGGTTGGACCCCCGACAATCTTGTCCTTCGCGGCGTGAAGCTTGCCAATCTCAAGTGCAGGCCCGGCGAAACTGGGAGGACACTATGCGCCTATCGAAATTTCTGCTGGCCGGCCTGTGCGTGCTTGGACTTGCCGGCACCGTCAAGGCGGAGCCGGTCAAGATCCGCATGTCGTGGGTGGCCCCCTTGGCAAACTGGGGCTCGATCGTTCTGGAGAAGAAGGACCTGCTCACCCACATGGGCAAGTCCTACACGCTCGAAGCGGTTCGCTATCAAGGCACGCCGCAGATGATCACCGCGATCGCCAATAACGAATTGGAAGTCGCCAGCCTCGCCTATTCCTCGCTCGCCATCGCCATCGACAACGCCGGGCTCGACGATCTGCGCGTCATCAGCGACGAATTCCAGGACGGCGTGCCGGGCTATTTCAGCCAGCAGTATTACGTGCGCAAGGACAGCGGCATCAACAAGGTCGAGGACCTTAAGGGCAAGATCATCGGCACCAACGGCGGCGGCAGCGCCGTCGACGTGGCGGTCCGCGCCATGCTGAAGAAGCACGGTCTGGAGGACAAGCGCGACTACACTTTGCTGGAAGGCCCGCTGCCGGCGATGCCGGCCATGCTGCTGGAGAAGAAGGCGGACCTGATTCCGGCGGTGCTGCCCTTCGCGCTCAATCCGAAGTTGCGCGAGGAAGGCAAGGTTCTATTCGATCTGAAGGATGCGATGGGTCCGACGCAGATGATCGTGTTCGCGTCACGCAAATCCTTCATCGACGCCCATCGCGCCGCCATGGTCGATTACATGGAGGACCTGATGCGCGTGGTGCACTGGTATCTCGATCCGAACAACCACGCCGAAGTCGCCCAGATCGCATCCAAGATCACCAAGGCGCCGCCCGAGCGCTTCGGCTGGCTGTTCACCAAGGCCGACACCTATCGCGATCCCAACTTGCTGCCCAACCTCGACGCGCTCCAGCACAACGTCGACACCACGCGCGATCTGGGCTTCGTGAAAAAGCCGATCGACATCAAGAAATACGCCGATTTGAGCCTGGTGCGGGAGGCGGCAAAGCGTCTCAAATAGGCACAGCTTTTTCACCTACCACATCTGGTATTTTTGACCCCGGAGTGAGCCTCCGGGGTCAATTTATTGGGGGTCATACAACCGCAAAATTTAGTGCTTTACAAAGTGCGTCGAGAGGGGAAAAAATGCTGACAGCTACACAACTTATATGGTTAACGGGGCGTTAAAAATGAAACAAATGGTCAAGGCGTTCTACGGTGCCTTGCTCGTCCTCGGGCTGGCGAGCATCACACCGCAACCGGCTGCTGGCGGACGGCTATCACTGGGATGCCGCCTGCAATTGCCATCGCCCGGATTCCGAATACAACACCCGCCGCTATGTTCGCGAGGCGCCGGTCGTGCGGTCCCACGAGCGCGTCGTCAATCACACCCAGGTGGTGCGCGGCGAGACCAGGCTGGTCCAGGAAAATCGCCTGATCGTCCACGTGCGGCCGGTGATCAACCGCGAGGTCGTGGTCCATCGCACCAACACCATCGTCAAGGACCTCTTGCTGCACCGGGTCAACACCACCAACCGGCTGCACGACGAGTACCGCCACGAGGTCGTCAATCGCTACGCGCAAGGCTGGGTGCGCCATGAGCTTGAACGGCGCGAGGCCCGCCCCTGCGGTTGCGGCTCCGAACGCGGCCTGTTCCAGCACAGCAGCTACCAGAGCGAGCAAGCGTACGACTAACAGGTCTCCTATCGACACGAGACCAGACTTCGCTATTCGGGGAACAGCAAAACCGCCTCGCCGGGATACCGGCGGGGCGGTTTTTATTGGTGCGTGATCTTTACCGAAAAACGATTGTCAGATCCGCTTGAGCGGAATGGCGCCGAGGAAATCGCGCTTGCCGATCTCCACGCCGCAATGGCGGACGATGGCGTAGGCGGCGGTGAGATGGAAATAGAAATTCGGCAGCACAAAATGATTGAGGTAGTCGCCGCCTTTCATCTGGCCTTTATTGGGCCCGAGCGGAAAGGTGATCTCGCTGGTCGGCTGAGGCGTCGATCGCCTTGCCGTCGAGCGTCTTGAGAAAAGCCACGGTCTTGGCGATGCGCTCCTTGAGTTGATCGAGGCTGGTTTCGTTGTCCTCGAATTTCGGCGGCTCGATGCCGGCCAGACGCGCGCCGACCCGTTCTTGGCCTGGTCGCAAGCGGTCTGTACCTGGCGGGCAAGCGCGAACATGTCCGGCGCCAGCCGCCAGCCGAGCAGCACCGCCGGATCGACCTTCTTGGCGGCGGCAAAAGCCGCGGCCTTGTCGAGCACGGCCGACAGCGCATTGAGCCCGATCTCGAAGACCGGCAGGGAACTCTGAGACATTGTGAACGGCATGAAGATGTCCTTGATTGCGGTGCCGGAGAATGCCGGCGCGGCGCGACGATTGCACGCGCGCGATCCATGGTCCAATCGCGCAAGCACCGGCGAAAACCAAAACTTTTTTTGTTCGACTGGCTTTGCCGACACACCGCCAAAAACCCAGCGATCTTCACGCGCTAACCCGGATTCTCGAATACTTCTAATTATACATTGGAACCTATCTAAATCATTGATATTGAAAGAGTTTTTGTAACATCCGTAAAGCGCATCCATAAGGGGCGGCGCCGAACGTCACAGTGACGAGCGCACAGCGGCAAACGCCCCGTAAAGGGGTGGGCTATGCGTACACGGGAAGCACGCCAGCGCGTTCGCGTTTTGCTGGCCACGACAGTTCTCATCGCGGTGTCGGGATTTGGATCGGCACCGGCCGTTGCCCAAGAAACGCCGGCCCAAGCAAAGCCGGTCCAGGGCGATCAAGGTCTCGACGCCAACGCGCAGGCCATCACGCTATCGCCGATCGACGTGCAAGGCAATTCCGGCGGCACCGACGGCTATGTCGCCAACAGCACGTCGGTCGCGACCAAAACCAATACGCCGGTGATCAATATTCCGCAGTCGCTCTCGGTCGTGACCAAGGATTTCATCAAGGACGCAGGCTTCCAGAACTTCACCGACTTCACGCGTTACGTTCCGGGCGTCGCCGTGCATCAGGGCGAGGGCAACCGCGACGAACTCGTCATTCGCGGCGTCGATTCAAGCGCGAACTTCTTCGTCAACGGCTTTCGCGACGACGTTCAATATTTCCGCGACTTCTACAACGCCCAGAGCGTCGAGGTGCTGCAAAGGGCCGAGCGCGCTGACCTTCGGGCGCGGCGCCGGCGGCGGCCTGGTCAACCGCACGCTCAAGGAAGCCGACGGCACGCGGGTCTACGACGTGACGGCGCAGACCGGATCCTTCTGGGACAGGCGGGTCTCGCTCGATGCGGGCCAGGCTATCAATGAGAACGTCGCGGCGCGGCTGAACATGTTCTACGAGAAAAGCGACACGTTCCGCGATTACGGCCAACTCGAGCGCTACGGCGTCAATCCGACGGTGACCTTGAAGCCGAACGACAGCACCAAGGTCAAGCTCTCCTACGAATATTATCACGACGAACGCACGGCCGATCGCGGCAATCCGTCCTATTCACCATTGGGCCTGCCGCTGACGGGCCCGAGTGCCGCCCAGAATGCAGCGATTATCGGGCCAATCCGGCGACTCCGTTCGCGCCGAACGGCGACCTGACGACGTTCTTCGGCAGCCCGAATTTACAATGTCGCGCGCGCCAACGTGAATACCTTGATGGCCGTCATCGAGCACGATTTCGGCAATGGATTGACGGCGAAGAATTCGGCGATCTTCGCCGACTACCAGAAGTTTTATCAGAACGTCTATCCCGGCAACGGCACGCTGGCGGGCGCGGTCAATCCGACCCACACCTCATTCAATCTGGCGGCCTATCAGCATTGGACCAATCGACAGAATCTCATCAACCAGACCGACTTCTTCTACAAGACCTCGACGGGCCGGTGCTTCACTCGATTGCGTTCGGAACGGAATTCGGCCGGCAGGCCGGCATTGACTACCGCAACACCGGAATTTTTGCCGAACGGCATGAACACGATCACCGACGATCCGTTCAATCCGACTTTTTTCGGACCGATCAACTTCGTCCATCACTCCACGGCGACCAATGCGGACGGCGTCACCGCGGCCGACTCCAACAGCAAATATACCCTCTACACCGAGTCGGCTTATGCGCGGGATACGGTCGAAATCACGCGCTGGCTGCAATTGATCGGCGGCGCCCGCATCGATCGCTTCGACATGTCGGCGCTGGACCAGAATACCAATACCAACCGCGCCCGGGTCGACACCAAAGTATCGCCGCAAGCCGCCGTGATCGTGAAGCCGATCGACAATCTGTCGTTCTACGGCGCCTACAGCGTCTCTTATCTGCCGGCCTCCGGCGATCAGTTCAGCTCGTTGAACAACGGCACTTTGATTCTCGATCCGCAGAAGTTCGAGAACAAAGAAGTCGGCGTCAAATGGAATATCACGCCGCGGCTGCTCTATACGGCGGCGGTGTACGAACTCGAACGCACCGAACGTTCCGCTGCCGGACCCGAACAATGCCGGCTTCTCTCTCCCAATCGGCGCAACCAGAATTCGCGGCTTCGAGACCGCCCTGAACGGCTATGTCACCGATGAATGGCAATCCGTGCTCGGCTACGCCTATACCGACGCGCGCGATCGACAAGCGACACCTCGGCGACGATCGTCGCCGGCAACCGCGTGCAACTCGTGCCGCTCCATCAATTCTCGTGGTGGAACAAATATCAGTTCACCCCGATGTGGGCCGCGGCCATCGGCGCCATCTACTTCTCCGATTCCTTTGCCACGTCGGACGACACCGTCAAATTGCCCGGCTTCGTCCGCTTCGACGCCGCGATTTACGTGAAGATCGACAAGACCTGGAAGGCGCAGCTCAACATCGAGAACATCTTCAACAAGGGCTATTGGGCGTCGGCCGACGGCAACAACAACATCTCGCCGGGCGCCGCGCGCACCATACGTCTTTCGGCGACGGCAAGCTTCTGACCGGCAGCGGTACGTCTTGATTGGAACGGCTCAAATCTAGGGTTTCGTTGGTCTTTTCGGTTCAGCAAGCCGCATGTTGCTGCTATAGCTGCCGCCACTGAGAGACAGTCATGATTTTGTTGCGCGCGGTCAGATTTCGTTGCTTCAGACTGCCTTTGTTGGCGGCCGCTGCTCGCCGTCGGCCTGCTGCTGCCCGCTTTGGCCTTCGCGCAAACGCCGGCTCCTGTGCCGACGACGCCTGCCGCCGCGCCGGCAGAAGCGGCTGCGCCAGCGCCTTCAACGCCGCTGGCGGCGCCGCCAACCGCGCCGGTGCCCGAGGTCGTGCTCAAGCTGCCGCGCGATCTGTCGCCCTGGGGCATGTTCATGGCGGCCGACATCGTGGTCAAAGCGGTGATGATCGGCCTCGTCTTCGCTTCGGTGCTGACCTGGACGATCTGGTTCGCCAAGGCGATCGAATTGATGATCGCGCGCCGCCGCATGCGCGCGGCGATCGACGCGCTCAACGAAGCGCGCTCATGGAGCGACGCCGCGGCGCGCCTGCAAGGACACAACGACGGCACCGCCGAGCTGATCCGCGCCGCCGACACCGAATTGCGGCTGTCGGCCGACGCGATGTCGCCGGACGGCGTGAAGGAGCGCATCGCCTCGCGGCTGGAGCGCATCGAGGCCGCCGCCGGCCGGCAGATGATCCGCGGCACCGGCATTCTCGCCACCATCGGCGCCACCGCGCCGTTCGTCGGGCTGTTCGGCACGGTCTGGGGCATCATGAACAGCTTCATCGGCATCTCGAAGTCGCACACCACCAATCTGGCGGTGGTGGCGCCCGGCATCGCCGAGGCGCTGCTCGCGACCGCGCTCGGGCTGGTCGCGGCGATCCCGGCGGTGGTGATGTACAACATGTTCTCGCGCTGGATCGCCGGCTATCGCGCCCTGCATGCCGATGCCGCGGCGGAAATCCTGCGCATCGTCAGCCGCGATCTCGACCGCGGCGCTCTGACGCATCGCCCGGCGGAACGCCGCCGGAACGTGACAGCCGCCGAGTAAGCCCATGAGCGTGCGTCTCGATCACGGCGACGAAGCGTTAAGCGAGATCCACGAGATCAACGTCACGCCGTTCATCGACGTGATCCTGGTGCTGCTGATCATCTTCATGATCGCGGCGCCGCTGGCGACGGTCGATATTTCGGTCGATCTGCCGGCCGCCAATGCCGAGCGCACGCCGCGCCCCGATAAGCCGCTGTTCCTGACGCTCAAATCCGACCTGAGCCTGCTGCTCGACAACGACGCGGTCAGCCGCGGCGCGCTCGCCGCCGCGCTCGACCAGGCGACCGACGGGCGACAAGCAGCAGCGCGTCTTCCTGCGCGCCGACAAGACCGTGCCTTACGGCGAGCTGATGACGCTGATGAATGAGCTGCGCAGCGCCGGCTACCTGCACGTCGCGCTGGTCGGGCTCGAAGCCGATAAAGTCACGCCATGAACGCGATACGCCCGCTGCCGGCGCGGCGCTGGCCGGAGGGCCTGCGCTGGGGCGTCTGCTTTGCGCTCGCGCTCTGCTTCCATGCGGCCGGCGCGGCGGCGCTGCTGGCGCGCTGGAACGATGACTCCGATCTGGTGGCGAATGCGCCGGTGATCATGATCGAACTCGCGCCGGTGCCGGTCGCGCCCGATATCACACCGACCGAAGTGCCGCCCGACAAGGTGCTGAGCACGGAGGCCGAACCCGAGCCTGAACCGCCGAAGCCGGTCGAGAAGCTCGAGATACCGCCTGCGCCGCAAGGCGAGATGGAGATGGTCGCCGCCGCCCAAGCCGGTCGAAAAGAAGGTCGAGAAAAAACCGAAACAAAAGCACGCCAGCGTGGCGGCCGCGCCGAGCGCGGCCGAGCGCAAGGCCGAACGCGCCGCGGCGCCCTCACCGGGCGCCTCCTCGCATAATCCGAACGCACTGCCGAACTGGAAATCGGAACTGGTCGCCCGGCTCGAACGCGCCAAGCGCTATCCGCCGGAAGCGCAATCGCGCGGCGAGCAAGGCGTGGCGCAACTCGCCTTCAGTGTCGACCGCAGCGGTGGCGTACATGGCGCACGCATCGTGCGCAGCTCGGGCTCAAGCGCGCTCGATTCGGCGACGTTGGCGCTGGTCGAGCGCGCGGCACCTTTGCCGCCACCGCCGCCGGAAATCTCCGGCTCGCAAATCGCGATCAGCGTGCCGATCCGCTATAATTTGCGCTGACGCCGAGCGCTCAGCCGGCTTTCTGATCCGTCCGCGCGTCGTCAGAGCGGATATCGGCTTGCTCGCCAAGCACCCGGCCCAGCATCACCAGCAGGGGACCCGGCAGCGCCGCTTGCGCCAACCGCTCGGGCAATTCGCCGATCGGACCGGACACCACCATTTGGTCGGGCCGCGTCGCGCGCGCAATGGCGATCGCGGGAGTGCGCGGATCGAGCCCTTCGGCGACAGCCTTCTCGACCAGCGCGGCAAGCGTGCGGGCCGGCATGTAAATTGCCGTCGTGGTGGCGGGATCGGCGAGGCTGCGCCAGTCGATGTCGGCCGGCACGCCGCCGCTCCTGGCGTGGCCGGTGACATATTGCAGCCGGCGGGAATGTTTGCGGTCGGTGAGCGGAATGCCGAGCCTCGCCGCCGCGCCCTGTGCCGCGGTAATGCCGGGCACCACGTCGACCGCGATATTGGCCGCCTTGCAGGCCGCGATTTCCTCGGCGGCGCGGCCGAAGATCAACGGATCGCCGCCCTTGAGCCGCACCACGCGCTTGCCCTGCTTCGCAAGGCTCACCATCAGCGCGTTGATGTCGTCCTGCTTGCAGGACGGCCCGAAGCCGGTCTTGCCGACCAGCATCTTGCGCGCTTCGCGGCGGGCGAAGTCGAGCACATCGCGCGACACCAGATCGTCGAACAGGATCACGTCGGCGGATTGCAGCGCGCGCACCGCGCGCAGCGTCAGCAACTCCGGATCGCCCGGACCGGCGCCGACCAAAGTCACCGAGCCGTTCTCGACCGCAGTGTCCGAGACCCTTTACCTCGGCGATAAAGCGGTCGAAGTCGTTTTGCGTCGGCTCGCTGTCGGGATTGGCCGACGGCATGCGCGGTAAACAGATGCCAGAACTTGCGCCGCCCGGAAAACGGCAGACCGGACGCCTTCAGGGCCGGACGCCAGCGCGCGGCGGCGGCGGCCCAATCGGCAAAGCCCTTCGGCAGCAGCGCTTCGAGCTTGGCGCGGATCGCTTGCGCGAATACCGGCGCGGCGCCATCGGTCGAGATGCCGATCACCAAAGGCGAGCGATTGACGATGGCGCCGAAAGCGAAATCGCAGAACGCCGGTTTGTCGATGACATTGACCGGAACGCCCGCGGCGCGGGCGGCCACGGCGAAAGCTGAAGCGCTCTCATCATCATCGAATGCGCCAATGGCGACCGCCGCGCCGCGCAAATCGTCCGCCGTCCACGCCCGCCGGTTCAATACGATCGCGCCCCTCGGCGGATCGCGCGACGATCTGCAACAGTTCGTCGGACGGCGCATCGGCATAAACCTCGACGCGCGCGCCGGCGGCCGACAGCAGTTCCGCCTTCCAGGCCGCTGCCGGGCTGCCGCCGGCCAGCACCGCGCGCTTGCCGTCGAGCGCCAGAAATACCGGCAGCCGCGCCAGCGGATCCATGCGCCCTGGGCGCGTTTCGGAAGGTGTGCGGTTTTCGGTCACGGCGGTCCTCTAATACACATCGGCTTGATAGCGGTCGTTCTTCTTCAAGTCGTTCACGAACCGGGCGGCGTCCTCGGGGCTGCGTTTACCGTGCTGGGCGACCACGTCGATCAGCGCGCGCTCGACGTCTTTTGCCATGCGCAAGGCATCGCCGCAAACATATATGTGCGCGCCGCGCTCGAGCCAGGCCCACAGATCCCGGCCGTCGTCGCGCATGCGATGCTGCACATAGATTTTTTCACTGCCGTCGCGCGACCAAGCCAGCGTCAGGCGCGTCAGCAGGCCGGACGAGCGCATCGCCACCAGTTCATCCTTATAGAAGAAATCGTAATCGCTGCGCTGGTGGCCGAAATAGAGCCAGTTAGGGCCCGCCGCCTTGGTGGCCTGACGCTCCTGCAGGAAGGCGCGGAACGGCGCCAGCCCCGTGCCGGGACCGATCATGATGATCGGCACGTTGGGGTCGGCGGGCAGCGCGAAATGCTGCGCCTTCTGCACATAGACCCTGATCTTGTCGCCCGGATTGACGCGGCCGGCGAGGAAAGTCGAGGCGACGCCGAGCCGCGTGCGCTTTTCGACCTGGTAGCGCACCGCGTCGACGGTAAGCGAGACGCGGCCGGGATTGCATTTGAGCGAGGACGATATCGAATAGACGCGCGGCTGCAACACGTCGAGCGACTCGATGAAAGCCTCCGGATCGGGCCGGATGCCGGGAAATTTTTGCAACGCCGCCAACACGTCGAGCGTCGCCGCGTCGCCATCGGGGTCCTGCCCGTCGGCCAGCGCCTTGGCCTTTTTCCGGCGGTCGCCGCCGGTGAGATAGGAAATAAACTGAAACAACATGTCGGGCGCCGGCGACAGCGAGACACCGTCGGTGAGCACCTCGCGCAGGGTCCGCCCGCCGATCGGAAAATCCGGCGGCGCACCGAGCGCGGTAATCACCGCGTCGACGAGTGCGGGATCGTTGGCCGGATAGACGCCGAACGAGTCGCCGACGACATAGTCGAGCCCGCTTTCGGCAAGATCAAACTCGACGTGCCAGGTTTCCTTTTGGGAGCCTGCCTTGTTGAGGCGATAGCGCGACAGGAACGTCGCATAAGCCGGATTGTCGCGCGAACGCCCGGGCGCCGGAGCCGGAGTCCCGGCCGGCGCGGGCGCGACTTCGGCCTGCGGCGCCGCGGGCGCTTTTTCGAATTCCTCATAGAGCTTCTTGAGCATGCGGGCGGTGTCCTTGCCGCCCGGGACGCATAGATTCAGCCGCTCTTCCTTTTTGACGAATAGCGCGTCGGCGTAATCCTTGCAGTTATAGCCGCATTGGCCGCAATCCTGCTGCGCCATCGCCGCCATCAGGCGGCGCGGCATCGGCTTGCCGTCGGCAAGCTTCATGCGATCGGGCAGCGACAGGGCGGGATCGTGCCAGGGCGCGCCATCGTCGATTTGCGCGGGCAGCAAGCCCGGCATCAGCTTGGCTGCTTCTTCGCCGGACAGCGGCGTCACGCTCTCATCCAGCGAGATCATGCCGGCGAACAGGCCGTTGAGCCAGATGCGTTGCTCCGGCGAAAACGGCGCGGATTCCGGGATCAGTGACGGGATCGGCGGGCGCTGGCTGATGCTCATTCGGCCGCCTCCAGTGCTCGACCATGGACTTGAGTGCCTCGATCTCGTGCCGGCGCGCGAAGGCGATGAAGCTCTCCTCGCGCGAGGCGCGGTGCGCCAGATAGGCTTTGAGAATGCGCTCGATCGTCTTCGGCGCATCCTCCGCCTTGACGTCGCGATAAAGCTCGCGGCCGAGCGGTGCCTGCGGGCCGAAGCCGCCGCCAATCAGCAGGTGATAGCCCTCGACCGGGTCGGCGTCTTCGCCGACGTCGACCTTGCAGGCGAGCAGGCCGATCTCGCTGACGAAATGCTGCGCGCAGGAATGATGGCAGCCGGTGAGATGGATATTGACCGGCGTGTCGAGCGCGACGCGCGTCTCGCACCAGCGCGCGATCTCCTCGGCGTGCCGCTTGGTGTCGGAGGCGGCGAATTTGCAGCCGGTATTGCCGGTGCAGGCGATCAGCCCGGCGCGGATCGCGCTGGTTTCGATCGCCATATCCAAGGCTTCGATTTTCGCCTGTGCCGCCTGCAATTTGTCGGTCGGCACGCCCGAAATCAGCAAATTCTGCCAGACCGTCAGCCGGATATCGCCGTCGCCCAGATCGCGCGAAATGTCGGCGAGACCCTTCATCTGCGCGACCGTCATGCGGCCGACCGGCACGACCACGCCGATCCAGTGCAGGCCGTCCTGCTTCTGCGCGTGAATGCCGATATGCGCGGTGCGCGAAAACGCCGGCCGGGGCGCAATCGCGCCGGGCACGGCGCGGTCGAGCTTGCGGCCGAGCTTCTCCTCCATCAGACCGAGAAATTTCTCGACGCCCATCTTGTCGAGCACGTATTTGAGCCGCGCCTTGGTGCGGTCGGTGCGGTCGCCGTGATCGATGAAGACGCGCACCACCGCGTCGGCCACCTTGGTGGCGTCGGCGGGCTTGACCAAGACGCCGGTGTCGCCGGCAAAACTGCGGTGCCCGGTGAGCCCGCCCAGGCAAAGCCGGAACCAGACGCCGGCCTCGAGCCCGAAGCCGTCGTTCACCTGCACGGCCTGGAAGCCGATGTCGTTGGTATCCTCCAGCACCGGAATGATGCCGGCGCCGTCGAAGCCGACATTGAACTTGCGCGGCAGACCGTAGAGCGAGCGGTCATTGAGAATGTGGAAGTGCCATTCGCGCGCATAGGGCCGCGTGTCGATCAGTTCCTGCGGGTCGATGCCGGCGGTGGGCGTGCCGGTGACGTTGCGGATATTGTCGGCGCCGGAGCCGCGCGAGCACAGGCCGAGGTCCTGCACCGCCTCGATCATATTGACCGCGTTCTTGGCCTCGATCTCGCGGATCTGCAGATTGGCGCGGGTGGTGACATGGGCGTAGCCGCCGCCGTAACGCTCGGCGAGATCGGCGACGCCGGCAAACTGCTCGGCCTTGAGAATGCCGTTCGGCATGCGCAGCCGGCACATGTAGGAGTTCTGGTTCGGCGCCACGTAGAACAGGCCGAAAAACCGCCAGCGGAAATTGTCCGGCGGCTTCGGATATTCGTTCTTGGCGGCCTGCGTCCTTGAGCCGCTCGTAGGCATCGAACGGATGCTCGCTCGCGCTTGAACTTCTCCGGGTCGGACAGCTTGCCGCCGGCCTTGAGCACGCGGTCCTGCGCCTTGAGCGCCGCCGCCTCCGGCCCGACCGGCTCGAGCGCCAAGCGCGCCCGCCAGCCCCGGCGGAACGGCAAGCCCCTTCGCCGTTCTGGCGATCTGCACGCCGGCGGCAAAGCCCTCCAGATAGCGCTTCTGTTCGGGCTCGAAGTCGCCGGTTGCCGCCTCGTCCGCCGACTTGAGATTGACGCCGGCCTCCGTCGTCATTCCGCCGGCACCTGCGTCGGCATGGTCAACGGCGCGGCGGCCGTGCGCGGCTTGTGCGTCATATAGAGCGCGAGGCCGGTGAAGATCGAGCCGCCCACCAGATTGCCGAGCGTGACCGGAATTTGATTCCACAACCACCATTGCGCGACCGTGACCTTGGCACCCATCAACATGCCGGTCGGGATGACGAACATGTTGACCACCGAATGTTCGAAGCCCTGTCCGAAGAAAATCAGCATCGGCATCCAGGCGGCCGCGATCTTGCCGACGGTCGAGGCGCTGGCCATCGTCATGACGATGGCCAGGCAGACCATCCAGTTGCACAAAATCGCCTTGACGAAGACGGTGACCAGGCCGGCAAAGCCGAGCGCTTCGTAGCCGGTGGTCTTGGCTTGCGCGATCGCGATGATTTGCGCAGCGACGCCCGCCGGCGCCGTGGCGCCGAAATTGGTCAGCGCAATCGCCAACAATGCGCCGTAGCCCATGCTGCCGAGCAGATTGCCGATAAACACATAGACCCAGTTCATCAGCATGGTCTGGCCGGAGAATTCCTGCTGCAGCAACGGCAAGGGCAGCAGGCCGAAGCTGCCGGTAACCAGATCGAGACCAAGGATGACAATGATGCAGAGGCCGACCGGAAAGATCAGCGCGCCGACCAGCGGCACGCCGGTCTGCAACGTCCCGGTAAAAGCAAGGCTGGTGGCCGCGCCGAGAATGCTTCCCGCCAACGCGCCGCGGATGAGGCAATCGGTCGCGGTCATGCCGAGCTTGCGACGGCCGGTTTCGACCATGGCCGAGGCGACGTCGACGGGCTTTACGTAATCCATCTCTGGACTCCTTTTTATGGAGGCCGCCAGGATTGCTGTGCGAGGCAATCCGACTGGCCCTCGCTTGACCTATGCTGCAAAGCAGCAAGGACCGTGCCAGTCGGAGATGCCGGGAAGCTCTTGATTTTCGCGCGGTTATTAAGGAAGCCGCGCCAATTTTTACGCCATTGCTGTGCAATGCAGCATCAGCGGTTGAAATTATAGGCATCGGTGAATCCGGCGCCGGCACGGCGCTTAGCGCGTCGCGAGGCCGGCTTTGGCGCGCACATTGGCGTGGAAATCGCGGCCATTGGCGGTGGCCGCGACGTAGCCGGCGCGAATGGTGAAATCGCCGAAGCGCTCGCCCTTCTGCCGGTCCTTGGCGTAGGCCGCGAAAATCGGATCGAGCGCGGTGACGATTGCTTCGTGTTCGAGATCTTCCGCATAGAGCTTGTTCATGCGCGAGCCGTCGAAGCCGCCGCCGAGATAGAGATTGTAGCGATCCGGTCCCTTCCCCACCAAAGCGATCTCGGCGATGTAAGGCCGCGCGCAGCCGTTCGGACAGCCGGTCATGCGGATGACGATGTCGTCGGCGGAAAGCCCATGCGCCGCGAGCCGCTCGTCGAGCGCGTCGAGCAGCTTTGGCATGTAACGCTCGCTCTCGGCGAGCGCGAGACCGCAGGTCGGCAGCGCCACGCAGGCCATCGCATTACGCTTTAAGCCTGACCACGGCGCCAGCAGCCCGGCCTCGCGCGCGATGCTTTCGACCTCGGCCTGCTTTTCGGTCGGCACGTTGGTGACGATCAGATTCTGGTTCGGCGTGATGCGGAAATCGCCGTCATGCGTCCTGGCGATCTCGCGCAAGGCCGACATCTGTTGCGGCCCATTCGGGATGTCGTGGACGCGTCCGTTCGGGATATAAAGCGTGAGATGGCCGCGGCCGTTGTCGCCCTGCGACCAGCCGTAACGATCGCCATTCGACGTGAAGGTAAAGGGCTTGGCGGGCGCGAACTTGATTCCGGCGCGCTTCTCGACCTCGGCACGGACCGCATCGAGCCCGCGGTCGTCGACAGTATATTTGAAGCGCGCGTGTTTGCGGTTGGCGCGGTCGCCCCAATCGCGCTGCACGGTGACGACCGCCTCGGCGACCGCGAGAGCGTCCTTGGCCTCGCAGTAACCGATGACATCGGCGATGCGGGGATAGGTCTCGGGCTCGCCATGGGTCATGCCCATGCCGCCGCCGACGGCGACGTTCCAGCCGGCGATATTGCCATCGTCGTCAAGAATGGCGATGTAGCCCAGATCGTTGGCGTACACGTCGATATCGTTCGACGGCGGCACCGCCACGCCGATCTTGAACTTGCGCGGCATGTAGGTCTTGCCGTAGATCGGCTCGACCACTTCCTGCTCGCCGCCGGCGATGCGCTCGCCGTCGAGCCAGATTTCACGATAGGCCGGCGTGCGCGGCAGCAAATGAACCGCCGTCTGGCGCGCGAATTCGATCGCCTGCGCGTGCGCGCGCGATTGAAACGGATTGACGTTGCACATCACGTTGCGGTTGACGTCGCCGCAGGCCGCGATCGAATTGAGCAGAACCGCGTCGATGGCCTTGATCGTGTCCTTGACGTTCGACTTGATGACGCCATGCAGCTGCACCGTCTGCCGCGTCGTCATCCGCATGGTGTGGTTGCCGTAATCGCGCGCCACCTGGTCGAGTGCCAACCACTGCGACGGGCTAAGACAGCCGCCGGTGATCCGGACGCGGATCATGAAACCGAAGGCCTTCTCCATCTTTTTGCGCGTGCGCTCAGGCCGCAGATCGCGGTCGTCCTGCAGGTACATGCCATGGAACTTCACCAGCTGCTGGTCATCCTCGATGATGCCGCCGGTGATTTCCTCGCGCAGGCCCTCCGCGACCGTACCGCGCAGGTAGTCGCTCGCCTCTTTCAAGCGTTCGTTGCGCGAGACTTCGTCAGTCATGGGTCTTCCAATCGGCGCAGGATCAATAGGTGTCCTGCAGGTAGCGCTTGTCGCGCTCCAGCGCCGCCACCGCCTGTTCGGCGGCCTCGCCGCGACAGCGCCTTCACGTCGGCATAGGCGCGCACCAGCGTGGCGCGCACGTCTTTTGCCATATTCTTGGCATCGCCGCATACATAGAAAACGGCGCCGCCGTCGAGCCATTCGATCAGTTCGTGGCGCTTTTCCCACATCTTGTCCTGGACGTAGACTTTCTTCGGGGTATCGCGCGAAAAGGCGACATCCATGCGGGTCAGCGCGCCGTCCTTGAGCGCGTCCTGCCAGTCGAGCTGGTAGAGGAAATCGTGGGTGAACTGGCGGTCGCCGAAGAACAGCCAGTTGCGCCCTTCCGCCTTGACGGCGCGGCGTTCCTGCACGAAGGCGCGGAACGGCGCAACGCCGGTGCCGGGCCCGACCATGATGATATCTTTGTCCTGCGCCGGCAGCGCGAAATGCTTGTTGGGCTTGAGCTTGACCCGTACGCGCCCGCCGCGCTTGAGCCGCTCGGCGGCGTAGTTCGAGGCGACGCCCTTGCGGGCGCGGCCGTGGGTTTCGTAACGCACGGCCGAAATCAGCAGATGCGCTTCGTCGCCGACGTCGCGCCGCGACGACGCAATCGAATAGGCGCGCGGCGCCAGCGGGCGCGTCACCGCGCGCAAATGGTCGGCGGTCAGCGCGATCGGGAACATGGCTATGAGGTCGATCAGCTGGCGGCCGACGATCCATTCCTTGGCCTGACCCTCGGCGATCAGTGCCTTGACGTATTGATGGCCGGTCTGCGCCGCATAAGTCTCGACGAGTCTTGAGCGACAGCGTCGTCACGTCGCGCGACTTGATGAATTCGGCGCGCAACTTGTCGTCGCCTGACAAGCCCGGCGAGCTTCAGCAGCTCGTCGACATAGGCCGGATCGTTCTCGGCATAGAGATCGAGCGAGTCGCCCGGCTCGTAAGCCGGCATGGCGCCGTCGAAGGTCAGCGCGAGATGGATGGTTTCCTTGTTCGAGCGCGATGAATTCAGATTCACGTGCTCGGAAATCTCGGCCTCGACGATATCGGTATTCGGGCGCAGCCGCCGGCTTGCCGAAATCGACCTCGATGACCCGGCCGCGGTTTGCGTCGGGCGGGGTCAGAACTTTCAGCGCATCGCCGAGCCACTTCGCCGCCGGCTCGGCGAAATCCAGATCGCAATCGACGCGATCGACCACGCGCTTGCCGCCGAGCGCGGCCAGCCGCTCGTCGATCTTCTTGCCGATCGCGCAGAATTCCACATAGGCCGTGTCGCCGAGCGCCAGCACGCCGAATTCGACGCCATCGAGGCGCGGCGCGCCCTCGCCCATCAACTCGCCATAGGTGCGCACCGCGCGCGCCGGCGGATCGCCCTCGCCCCAAGTGGCGGCGATGAACACCAGCCGCTTGGCGGAGCCAAGCTGGGCCAGTTCGAGATCGGCCATGTCAATCAGCGTCGGCTTCAGGCCGTTCTTGCGCGCCGCCTTCGCCAGATCGTTGGCGAGCTTCTCGCAATTTCCGGATTCGCTGGCATAGACAATGTTGATCGGCTCGGCTGGTCGCGCCGGTGCCGGCTCGGCTGCGGTTGCCCCGTGACCAACTCGACACCGGCGAGAAAGCCCGCCAAGCCAGGCGCGCTGCAGCTGCATTGGCCGGCCCGACCACGCGGTTAAGCAGATCGATCTCGTCCTCGGCGAACGGGGCGGTCTTCGGGATGGTAGCGAAGCCTGACGACATTCTTTCTTCCTTAGGCCGGCAACCAGGGCTGGATCGCGATGACGATGCCCAGCGTCACCATGGCAATGCCGACTTCGCCGACGGCGCCGACGATGAACGGATAAAGCCCCTGCGCGCGCATGGCGCGGAAGTCGGTGGAGAGACCGACGCCCGCGAACGTCAGCAGGAACGCCCAGCGCGACAGATTGGCGATGTCGTCGGCTTGCGCCTTGCTGAAGGCACCGAACGTTGCCAGCAGCGAAACGGCAATGAAACCGAGCACGAATTTCGGAAACTTGTTCCAGAGGAACGCCGCCTTGTTCTCGACGGTGCTCGCCTCGCCCTTGGTCGCCCAGTAGATCGCATAGCCGAGCACGACGAAGCCGATGGTGGCGTTGCGCGTGGTCTTGGCGAGCACGGCAATCTTGCCGGCCTGCTCGGACCAAAGATTGCCGGCGGCAACCGCCTCGGCGGTATTGTCGATCGACAGGCCCGCCCACAGGCCATAGGCGTGTTCGCTGAAGCCGATGAAATGGCCGATCAGCGGATAAGTGAACAGCCCGATGGCGCCGAGCGCAAGAATTGCCGCGATGGCGTACGAGGCATCCTCGTCCTTGGCATTGATCGCGCCTTTGGCGGCGATGATGGCCGAGACGCCGCAGATCGACGAGCCGACCGCCAGCAGGCTGGTAAGCTTGGGCGACAGCTTGAAGACGTGGCCGAGCCAAGTCATCAGCACGATCGAAATCGTCAGTTCGAGCGCCACTGCGGCCAGGCTGATGCCACCAAGCTTGAGCACGTCGCCGAGCAGGAAGCGCACGCCTAGCATTACGATGCCGAACTTGAGGAAGAATTCGTAAGTGGCGATGCCGGGTTTGAAGATCTTCGGCACGCCGACGGTGTTGGAGACAATCAGACCGATGATGATCGCCCACAGCACGTATTCAATATTCGGCAATGCGAGGTGGTTGGTCTTGCCGTAGACCGCGATCGAATGCTCGATCACCTTGCCGGCGTAGCCGATGGTCAGCAGCAAAGCGACGCCGGGCAACAGCTCGACAAAACGCTGCGGCAGTGAAATCCGCGACGGTGCGGTGATCGTGGTATCGGTCATTGCTGCGCTACCAGGAAATATGCGGCAGCACGCCGAGGACGATCAGCACCACCAGCGCACTGGCGGCTGCTACCGCCCAGCTATCCAGGGAAAACCGCGCCAGGAAGCGCTGCGTGTCGTGGGTATGGTCGGTCATGGGTCCAGCTCCGGACGTTTCGACAGGAGCGGCTAAATAGAAGCTTATTCTGCGCAACCGCAATAAGCCCTGGAAAATAAGAAGATATTTCCTGTTTTTTACCGCTGGAGACGCAACAATTTCCTTTCCCAACTGCTCCAGGGAGAACGCCGGTGCTGTCAAATTTCACGCCAACGAACCTGTGGAACCACCGGCACCGGCACCCCTTCGTTCACGCCGTCCGGATAAAGTGCCGCGCGCATGACCAGTCCCGCCTACCGAAAACGCCTACGCGCGCTGCTGACACCGGCCGAGCACCGGGCATTTGCGCGCCTCGACACACCGCAAAAGATTCAAACCTTCATCGAAAAGCTGCCGCCCAATTTCGAGCTCAAGGGCGACACCTGCATGTCGCCGCGGAGCGTGCTGAAGATACGCACCGCTCACTGCGCGGAGGCGGCGGTGCTCGCCGTCGCCGCGCTGATCTATCACGGCAAACCGGCATGGCTGATGGATATCCAGGCGCTGCCGAGCGACCAGGACCACATCGTCACGTTGTTCAAGCAGGGCGGCCTGTGGGGCGCGATCAGCAAGACCAATCACGCCGTGCTGCGCTGGCGCGATCCGATCTATCGCAGCGTCCGCGAACTCGCGATGAGCTACGCGCACGAATACAATCTAAATTACGGCAAGAAATCGATGCGCGCCTATTCCAAGCCATTCTCGCTCGCGCGTTACGCGCCGTCGCGCTGGCTGATCGCGCCCGGCGATCTCTTCTGGCTGATGGAGGATATTGATGACTCCCCGCATTTGCCGCTGGCGCCGAAGGCCGCCTTGCGCCGGATGCGGCGCACGACGCGCGTCGAACTGAAGTCGCAAGACGTGACCGAATGGCCGGTTCCGCGCTCGCGGCGGGTGAAAAAGACCAAATAATGTTATTGTCGATCAAAGGCCGGAGATAACTGGCGTGGCATCTTTCACATTCCGTAGGAAACTGACCGTCGAATGGGGCCAGTGCGATCCGGCCGGCATCGTATTCAACAGCCGGTTCTTCGAAATGTTCGACACCAGCACCTGGATGCTGTTCGAGGCCGCGCTTGGCGTTAAGCCGCACGAACTGGCGAAGACTTTCGGCATCATCGGCATTCCGTTGGTGGACGCGCGCGCCAATTTTCTCACACCAGCGAAATTTGGCGACGTGGTGGAGATCGCCTCGCGCGTCGGCGAATTCCGCCGCTCCAGTTTCGACGTCGAGCACAAGCTTACCATCGGCGATAAATTGGCGGTCGATGGCGCCGAGACCCGGGTCTGGGCGGCGCGCGACAAGGTCAACCCCGAGAAGATCGGCGCCGTCGCCATCCCGGCCGATGTCATTACCCGCTTTGGATAAATCAGCATCCATCGCGTCCAATCGTCCCAGCCATTCCCGATAATGGGTCTGGAGGGAGTGGGCCGGCTGGTGTGTCGTAAGTTGAAATAATGAAAAGGCGCAAATCGCTAACGCGCCCACCAGGGAAGAAACGATTGACCCGGCTGCTTGAGTTCACGCTCAACGGGCGCGACCGCGCCGACGCGGTCGCCGACAATATTTTATTGCTCGATTTCCTGCGCGAACAAATCGGCCTCACCGGCACCAAAACCGGCTGCGACGGCGGCGAATGCGGCGCCTGCACGGTTCTGATCGACGACAAACCCACGCTGTCCTGCCTGACGCTGGCTGCGACCGTCGCCGGCAAGCACGTCGACACCATCGAGTCGCTCGGGCATGACGGCCAGCTTTCCGCGGTGCAGCGCGGCTTTCACGAAAAGCTCGGCTCGCAATGCGGCTATTGCACGCCGGGCTTTATCATGGCATCGGCCGGCCTGCTGCGGAAAAATCCCAATCCAAGCGAAGCCGAAATTCTCGAAGCGCTCGGCAGCAATATCTGCCGCTGCACCGGCTACGTGAAGATCATCGAGGCAGTGAAATACGCCATCGCGTTAAACGCGCAAGGGGTATCGCCGTGAACGAGATCGGACCCGCGCACAACATCGGCCAGTATGTGCCCATGATCGACGGACCGGAGAAAGTTTCCGGCCGTGCCAAATACACCGCCGATGTGCTGGCACCCGGTCAGCTTGCCGGGCGCATTTACCGCAGTCCGTATTCGCACGGCGAGATCGTCGAGGTCGATGTCTCGGAGGCGCGCAAGCTGCCTGGCGTGCGCGCTGTCGTCACCGGCGCCGACTGCGACAAGGCTTTCGGCGTGCTTCCTATCGCGCGCAGCGAATACCCGCTGGCGCGCGATAAAGTGCGCTACCGCGGCGAGCCGGTCGCCGCCGTCGCTGCCGGCAACGACGCCATCGCGCGCGAAGCGATCCGCCGCATCAAATTCAAGGTGCGCGAATTGCCGGCCTATTATACGGCGAAGGACGCGCTGGCGCCCGGAGCCGTCCTTCTGCACGACAAAAAGCCCGGCAATCTCGAACGCGACGTGTTGTTCGAACTGGGCTCGACCGAACAGGGCTTTGGCGAAGCCGATCTGGTGCGCGAGGGCACGTACAACTGCGCCGAAGTCTGCCAAAACCAGATGGAAATGCACGCCGCCGTCGCCGAATACGACGCGGTACGCGACCGTATGACCGTGCACGCCTCGACGCAGGTGCCCTACTACGTCCACCTGATGCTGTCGCAAATCCTCGGCATGGAAATGTCGCGTATCCGCGTGATCAAGCCACATGTCGGCGGCGGCTTCGGCTGCCGCACCGAGACACTGGCGATCGAATTGATCGCGGCGCTCTTGGCGCGCCAGGCCAACGCCACCGTGCGGCTGGTGACGACGCGCGAGGAAACCTTCATCACCCACCGCGGCCGGCCGGAAACCGACATCAAGCTCAAGATCGGCATGCGCAAGGATGGCCGCATTACCGCGGTCGAATGTGACTGCGACCAGCGCGGCGGCGCGCATTCCGGCTATGGCGTGGTGACCATTCTCTATGCCGGCTCGATGCTGTACGCGATTTACGATCTGCATAACGTCAAATATGCCGGCCGGCGCGCGCTCACCAACACGCCGCCCTGCGGCGCCTTTCGTGGTCACGGCACCGTCGATATCCGCTTCGCCTTCGAGAGCTCTGATCGACGAGATGGCAAGCGAGCTTGGGCTCAACCCGTTCGCGGTGCGGCGCGCGAATTTTCTTCAGGCGCCGACCTTCACCGACAACGACCTGATGGTGAATTCCTACGGCCTGCCGGAATGCATGGATTGGGTCGAGAGGGAAAGCGGCTGGAGCAAGCGCAAGGGCAAGTTGGCCAAGGGCAAAGGCCAAGTTCTCAAAGGACTTGGCATGGCCTGTTCGCATTACATCAGCGGCGCATCGAAGCCGGTGAACTGGACCGGCGAACCGCACGCCACCGTCAAGATCAAGCTCGATTTTGACGGTTCGATCGTGGTGCTGTCGGGCGCCGCCGATATCGGCCAAGGCTCGACCACGATCCTCGCGCAGACCGTCGCCGAAGTTCTCGGCCTCGATCTCTCCCGCGTGCGAGTCGTTACCGGCGACAGCGAAGTGGTGCCGAAAGACAATGGCTCCTACTCCTCACGCGTCACCTTCATGGTCGGCAATGCCGCGCTCGATGCCGCGCGCAATCTCAAAAGCGTGCTGATCAGCGCCGCCGCCCGCAAACTGGAAGCCAAGCCCGAGGACATCGAATGCCTGGGCGAAGTCTATCGCGCCGGCGCCCAGGACAAGGGCGCGACGTTCGACGAGGTGGTGACCGAGGCGCTGAAGGATTCCGGCACCATCACGGTCACCGGCAATTATTCGACCATTCCGCAATCGCACGGCGGCAAGAAATATCGCGGCTCGGCGATCGGCGGCACCATGGGCTACAGCTATTCGGCGCAAGTCGTTGAAGTCAGCGTCGACGAGGAGACCGGCGTCGTCACCGTCGACAAAGTCTGGGTCGCGCATGACTGCGGCAAGGCGCTCAACCGCCTGACCGTCGAGGGCCAGGTGCAGGGCTCGGTCTGGATGGGCATGGGCCAGGCGATGAGCGAGGAAGCTGCCTATCACGACGGCCTGATGGTCACCGCCAACATGCTCGACTACCGCGTGCCGACCATCCAGAATTCGCCGCCGATCGAGGTCGGCATCGTCGAGAGCATCGATCCGCATGGGCCGTTCGGCGCCAAAGAGGCCGGCGAAGGCTCGCTGGCAGCGTTCCTGCCGGCGCTGACCAATGCCATCGCCGACGCCATCGGCATCCGCTTCAACGATCTGCCGGTGACGCCCGACCGCGTGTTCGAGGCGATCGAGAAGCGCAGGCGCAAAGGGAATGGAGGCGACTGATGGACGCCCTGCCCGAGTTCCGCCTGCTGCATCCGGCGACGCTCGACGAGGCGCTGGCCGCGCGCGCGGCCAATCCGGAGAGTCTGCCGCTTGGCGGCGGCACCGATCTGGTGGTCAACATCCGGCGCGGCATCGTGGCGCCACCGGTCTTGATCGATATGAACCGGGTGCAGGAATTGCACGCGATCAAGGCAGACGCCAAGACGCTGGAGATCGGCGCATCGGTCCGGCTTGCAGATTTGGCCGGGAGCGCCGGCGTCATCGAGCATTATCCCGTTGTGGCGGAGGCCGCGGCGCACATCGCGGGCCCCACCCAGCGCAACATGGGCACGGTCGGCGGCAATCTTGCGCTCGACACCCGCTGCATTTTCTATAACCAGAGCGAATGGTGGCGCGGGGCCAATAACCATTGCCTGAAGACCACCGGCACGATCTGCCACGTGGCTCCAAAGAGCCGCGGCGTGTGCTTCGCGACCTTCAGCGGCGATCTGGCGCCCGCCTTGCTGACGCTCGGCGCCGAAGTCGATATAGCGGGTCCCTTGGGCAAGCGCACCATTCCGCTCAACGGACTCTACATCGGCTTCGCGCGTCAGGATGTGCCGGTCAGCGAGACGCAGGGTGACGGCAAATTTTATCTCTCGCTGCGGCCCGGCGAGATCATCACCGCCGTGCGCGCCAACAACACGCCCGGTCTGCGTTCGGCTTACGACAAGATCCGCATCCGAAAGTCGATCGAATACCCGGTCGCCGGCGTCGCGGTGGCGCTCAAGCGCGAGCGCGACGCGCTCGCCGATTTGCGCGTCGCCTTCACAGGCACAAATCCGCGCCCCGTGCTGCTCGAAGGCACCGGCGAACTGACCGGCGGCCCACTCAGCGACCGCGCGTTCAAGCGCCTCGACGCGCTGGTGCGCGACCAGATCATGCCCATGAAGACCACGTTCACGCCCGGCCATTACCGCCGGCGCGTCGCCGGCGTGCTGGCACGCCGCTTGCTCACGCGTTTGTTCGAAGGCTGACCAGATGGGGGGCGGGCTGGACGACATTACCGAGCGCCGGCCCTACAACGCCGTCACAGATTTCGTCGACGCCAATATGGCACGCGGTCTCGGCAATAAAACTGCCTTTATCGACCCTGACCGATCGCTCAGCTATGACGATTTGCAGGCCCGCAGCATCCGCTTCGCCCACGCGCTGCGCGCGCTCGGCGTCGCGCAGGAGCACCGCGTCGCGCTGCTGCTGCACGACACGGTGGATTATCCTGTGGCGTTCTGGGGCACAATTCGCGCCGGCAGCATCGCAATCCCGCTCAATACTTATCTCAACGTCCAGCAATACGCGTACATGCTGGCGGATTGCCGCGCCAGCGCGTTGGTCGTCGCCGCGCCGCTGGCGCAGACGATCTGGCCGCTACTCGCGCGGTTGCCGCATCTGAAAACCGTGATCCTGGTAGGCGCCATTGAAGACGACAAAGCCGCCTTCCCCGGGCGCGAGATACACCTGTTCGAGGATGTTCTTGCCGCCGCTGACCCCGCGCCTTTCACCGCCGACACGGTGTCCGACGAGGTCGCGTTCTGGCTCTATACCTCGGGCTCGACCGGCGATCCCAAGGGCGTCAAGCACGTCCATTCCAATCTGATGGCGACCGCCAGACTGTTCGGCCAAGGCATCCTCGGCATCACACAAGACGACGTCGTGCATTCAGCCGCCAAATTGTTTTTCGCTTACGGGCTCGGCAACGCCATGACGTTTCCCTTGTCGGTCGGCGCCACCGCGGCGCTCTGGCCGGAGCGCCCATCCCCCAACTCCGTGCTCGAAATGATGCGCAAGCACCGCCCGACCATCTTCTACGGCGTGCCGTCGCTCTACACTGCCTTGCTCGCGCACAAGCAAATATGCCGAGGCGCTGGCTCCGACCGGCTGCGCCTCTGCGTGTCGGCGGGCGAGACGCTGCCGGCGCATATCGGCGAGCGCTGGCGCGATATTGTCGGCGTCGACGTGATCGACGGGCTCGGTTCGACCGAACTGCTGCAAACCTTCCTGAGCAATCGGCCGGGCGACATCCGCTACGGCTCGACCGGCAAACCGGTACCCGGCTACGAGGCGCGCATCGTCGACGAGAAGGGCCGCGAACTCGACGACGGCGAAATCGGCGAACTAATCGTGCGCGGGCCGTCGGCCGGCGAAGGCTACTGGAACCAGCGCGGCAAGAGCCGCCGCACCTTCGTCGGCGAATGGACCTATACCGGCGACAAATATCGCCGCGACGGCGACGGCTATTATTATTACTGCGGGCGCACCGACGACATGTTCAAGGTCTCCGGCATGTGGGTGTCGCCGTTCGACGTCGAGGCCGCGCTCACTTCACATGAAGCCGTACTGGAGGCCGCCGTCATCGGCAAAGAGGATGCCGACGGGCTGGTGAAGCCGAAGGCCTTCATCGTGCTTAAGCACGGCTACACCGCAGACGAGCGCCTGTTCGAAACGCTGAAAATTCACGTCAAGCAACAGGCCGGCCCCTGGAAATATCCGCGCTGGATCGAATTGCGCGAGCAACTGCCGCGCACTGCCACGGGCAAGATTCAGCGCTTCAAGCTGCGCGACGAGGATTTACGCTCGCCGGCGCGCTAGGCGATCTTCACATACTCGAATTCGCCCGGCTTGTTGTCGATGCCGACCTTGGGCGGCGCGATCCAGCTGGCGAACTTGCCCGGCTCCATCTGCGGCTGCATCAGGCTTTCGATGAACGCGCGGTCCTCGTCGGAGGGCAGGAATTCGCCGCGGCGTTTCTGCCAATCGGCGTCGCCCAGGACATTGCCGGTCGCATCGGCCTTGACGTTCGAAAACTCGCCGATGTGGCGGTGGAACGCGACGTGCGGCAGCTTGATCTCGAACGGAATGCCGATGTCGGCGATGACCTTGTTCCAGCGGGAAACGCCATTGTTGCAATCGACGACGTAGTCGTCGCGCAGCCGCATGTTGAGCGCCGACAGCGCCGGCAAATCTTCGTTCTGAATCTTGCCGTCGATCAGCCGCAGCACCGGATAGGTGCCGGTCTCAAGCTGATGGTCGTCCTTGAGCCGGTCCTCGCGGTAGCGGCCCTTCAAACCGGCGTGGAAGGCGTTGGCGGCGTTGGTCGAAATCTCGTTGCCGAACAGATCGAGCGTCAGCGAGAAATGCATATTGGCTTTTTTCTGGATGGTCGGCAGGTCGATCACCCCGAGCTTGCGCACTTTTTCGATCTCGTTCGGGTCGCTGATGCCGGCTTCTTTCATGGCCTCGCAGGTGCGTTGGATGATGCGCGTGACGCCGGTCTCGCCGACGAACATGTGATGCGCTTCCTCGGTCAGCATGAAGCGGCAGGTGCGCGACAGCGGATCGAAGCCGGATTGCGCCAGCGCCTCGAGCTGCATCTTGCCGTCGCGGTCGGTAAAGAAGGTGAACATGAAGAACGACAGCCAGTCCGGCGTCTTCTCGTTGAAGGCGCCGAGCATGCGCGGCGTGTCGGGATCGCCCGAGCGGCGCTGCAGCAGCGCTTCGGCCTCTTCGCGGCCGTCGGTGCCGAAATATTTCTGCAGCAGATAGACCATCGCCCACAGGTGACGGCCTTCCTCGACGTTGACCTGGAACAAATTGCGCATGTCGTAGAGCGACGGCGCGGTCTTGCCGAGATAACGCTGCTGCTCGACCGAAGCCGGCTCGGTGTCGCCCTGGATCACCACCAGACGGCGCAGCATGGCGCGGTATTCGCCCGGCACTTCCTGCCAGGCGTCCTCGCCCTTATGCGTGCCGAACGGAATCTTGCGGCCTTCGAGCGCCGGCGCCAGCAGCACGCCCCAGCGGTATTCCGGCATGCGTACGTAATCGAACTTGGCCCAGCCTTTGGGATCGACGCTGACCGCGGTGCGCAGATAGACCAGCGATTCCTGGAAACCTTCCGGCCCCATGTCGTTCCACCAGTTGATGTAGCCCGGGTGCCATTTCTCCAGCGCGCGCTTGACGCGCACATCCTGCCCGAGAGCGACATTGTTCGGGATCAAGCCGTCATAGTCGACCTGTTGGATATTCATGGCTACACCCTTTCCTTATTGAAGGTCGGCGACACGCCGCTGCCGTAGAGTTTGAGCGCGCCCTGCTCGCCGATCGCGTTCGGCCGCTGGAAAATCCAGTTCTGCCAGGCCGTCAGCCGTCCGAAAATCTTGGTTTCCATGGTCTCGGGGCCAGCGAAACGCAGATTGGCCTCCATGCCGGTCATGGCGTCCGGTGAGAAGCTGGCACGCTCCTCCAGCATGACGCGGAGTTCGTCGTCCCAGTCGAAATCTTCGTAAGCGGCGGTGACGAGGCCAAGCTCGGCGGCCTCTTCGCCTTCGATTGCCGTGCCGATCTTGCCCTGAACGGTTTTGATTGTGTCGGGTTCGCCCAGAAATCGAATCTGCAGGCGCGTCAGGCCGTTGCCCATCGGACAGAAACCGAAATTAGCTTGGCCCAACGTGACCGCCGCGGCCTTGCGGTTGTCGCCTTCGCGATTGCCGACCAACATCAGCGAACGGTCGGCGGCGAAGGCGAGTTCTGCCAGAGTGCCGGCGAAGCAGGAGCCCGGCTCGATCAGCGCGATGATGCTGCGCGGCGTCACGTCGACGCGCTTGAGCACGCGCTTGAGATAATGGCGGATCTCGCGCATCAACCAGTCGCCGTGGGCTTTGGCGAGAAAGTCGTCGTGTTCAAGCACGGCTTTGGCATCGCCGTCGGTCCGGAACAGCACGACGCCGATGCTCTGCTCATTGGCGCGCAAATGCAGAATGGCGTCTTCCAGTTCGCGGGCGACGGCCAGCGGCCAGAACTTGGCGCCCAGCGTATGGGCGGCCTCGACCGAAGCCGGAACGCTTTGCGACGGACCCTTCACGGTGATGTTGACGAGTCCGCGCGCGCGGTCGATGTCGATGCCCACATGTGAATAAGAAACCCGATCGCCCTCGATCTTGCGGTCGAGCGGCGTCAGCACAATGCCTTTGGCGTCCTTCGGACGGTCCGAGCGCGCGGCGATCTCCTTGGCTCGCGCGGCCACCGTTTCCTTCCATTTCGAATTGGGCACCACCTCGTCCACCAGCCGCCATTCGACGGCCTTGGCACCACGGACGCCCTCCTCGATCGAGCAGAACACATCGGCGCGGTCGCGGCGGACTTTCCGTTTGTCGGTGACGCGCGTGAGCCCGCCGGTGCCGGGTAGCACGGCGAGCAACGGCGTCTCCGGCAGCGCGACCGCCGAGCGGCGGTCGTCAACCAGCATGATGTGCTCGGCGGCGAGCGCCAGCTCGTAGCCGCCGCCGGCGGCATTGCCGTTGATAGCGCAGAGATAAACCTGTTTGGAGTTTTCAGATGCGTCTTCGATTGCCAATCGTGTCTCGTTGGTGAACTTGCAGAAGTTCACTTTCTGCCCATGCGTCGATTTTCCGAGCATGCGGATATTGGCGCCGGCGCAGAACACGTTGTCCTTGCCGGACTTGATGACGACGCAGCGCACCTCCGGGTGCTCGAAACGCAGCCGCTGCACCGCGTCGTTCAATTCGATATCGACGCCGAGGTCGTAGGAGTTGAGCTTGAGCTCGTAGTCGCCAAGCCCGCCGGCCTGATCGACGTCCATGATGAGATAGGCGACGTCGCCGTCGCGCTCGATGCGCCAGTGGCGGTAGCGCGATGGATCGGTCTGGAAATCGATGATCGGCATGATCTACAACCGGCGATGGACTCGTCCAATCGCCTTCTCCCTCTATGCATTATTTTGCATACTGTATAGCATGAGAACAGCATCTCTTCAATACAGCCACTAACATTGAGTTCGCATAACCTCTTGCTTCGCATTATAATGCATGTTAACCGAAAGCCATGAAACCTGGCCGCGATAACGATCCCTATTTGCGCCGCCTGGGAGAGCGCGTGCGCACGCTGCGCAATCAGCGCGGCATGACGCGCAAAGCGCTGGCCGCGCACGCCAAGGTGTCGGAGCGCTATTTGGCGCAGCTCGAAGTCGGAAAAGGCAATTGTTCCATCGTCTTGCTGCGCAGAATTGCGCGTGCCATCGGATTGCCGGTCACGCAGCTGGTACGTGACGGCGCGGAGCCGCCGCTGGATATGGTGCTGCTGACGCAATTTCTGGAGCGATTAGCGCCCGACATGCTCGTAGAAGCCCGCAAGCTTGTGACCGAGCATTTCTCCTCGGCTTCCGAGGATCGCCGCCGCATCGCCCTCCTCGGCCTGCGCGGCGGCGGCAAGTCGACATTGGGCAAGCTGCTGGCCGACAAGCTCGGCGTGCCCTTTATCGAACTCGACCGCGAGATCGAACGCCGCAGCGGCGCGCTCTTGAGCGAAATCTTCGACATGTTCGGCCAGGAAACCTTCCGCCGCGCCGAGCGCGAGGCGCTCGACGACGTGCTGCGCCGGCACCCGCATTTCGTCATCGCCACCAGCGGCAGCATCGTTACCGAACCGGGCACGCTCGAATTGCTACTGTCGTCGTGCTTCACGGTCTGGGTGCGCGCCGAACCGGAAGAGCACATGAAACGCGTGATGGCGCAAGGCGACATGCGGCCGATGGCCAAAAACGCCCGCGCCATGGAGGATCTGGTGTCGATCCTCAAAAGCCGCGAGCCGCTCTACGCCAAGGCGGAGGCCGTCATCGCCACCACCGGCAAATCGCCGGAACAGAATCTGGCGGAACTATTGCGTCTCATCGCGGTTCCCGGTAACCGACTGACGCTGCAATCAGCATGACAATCCTTCGCGAGGAGCCGGCCGCCGCCGGGCGTAAAGAATGAGCGAGACCATCAAAACCGATGTTTTGATTATCGGCGCCGGGCCGGTCGGGCTTTTTGCCGTTTTCGAATTAGGGCTGCTCGACATCAAGACGCATCTGGTCGACATCCTCGACAAAGTCGGCGGGCAATGCGCCGAGCTTTATCCGGAAAAACCGATCTACGACATTCCCGGCATTCCTTACATTACCGGCCACGGGCTGACTGATGCGCTGATGCAGCAAATCAAGCCGTTCAAGCCGGAGTTTCATCTCAATGAGATGGTCACGAGCATCGAGAATGTCGGCGACCCGCTCTATCGCGTGACCACCGACGGCGGCAAAACCTTCGAATGCAAAGTGGTGGTGATCGCGGCCGGCGGCGGCTCGTTCCAGCCAAAACGTCCGCCGATCAACGGCATCGAGCCGTACGAAAACAAGTCGGTGCATTATGCCGTGCGCAAGATGGACGCGTTTCGCGACAAGCGGCTGCTGATCGTCGGCGGCGGCGACTCGGCGCTCGACTGGACGCTCAATCTTCAACCGATCGCCAAGCGGCTGACGCTGGTGCACCGGCGCGACGACTTCCGCGGCGCGCCCGACAGCGTCAACAAGATGCGCGCGCTGGTCGCCGCGGGCGACATGGACCTCAAGATCGGCCAGGTCAGCGAACTCGAAGGCGCGGATGGACAACTGTCCGCCGTCAACATCAAGGGCAATGACGGCGCGCCGGCGCGCGTCGAGGTCGACGCCATGCTGCCGTTCTTCGGGCTGACCATGAAGCTCGGCCCGGTCGCCAACTGGGGTCTCGCCATGGACGACGAGTTGATCCAGGTCGACGTCAGCACGTTCGAGAGCAACCTGCCCGGCATCTTCGCGGTCGGCGACATCAATACCTATCCGGGCAAGCTCAAGCTTATTCTGTCCGGCTTCCACGAGGTCGCCTTGATGGCGCAGAAGGCGCATCATTACGTGCACCCCGAAAAGAAGCTGGTGTTCCAATACACCACGTCATCCACGAGCCTGCAGAAGAAGCTCGGCGTCGCCTACGATTATGCCGAAGATCACCTACATCGAACACGACGGCACCACGCACACCGTCGAGGCCGAACTCGGCTCGACCGTGATGGAGACGGCGCTGCGCAACGACGTCGCCAGCATCGTCGCGGAATGCGGCGGCGGCTGCACCTGCGCGACCTGCCTGGTGCATGTCGATGAAAAGTGGTTTGCGGTCGTCGGCCCGCCCTCGGCCGAGGAAGAAGACATGCTCGACACCGCCTTCGAGCTAAAGTCTACTTCGCGGCTGTCGTGCCAGATCAAGGTAACGGAAGCGCTCGACGGCCTGATCGTGCGGACGCCGTCTTATCAGGGGCGGTGACGCATTGCCGGTCAATACAAAGCTTTACACATAATGACGGCGCGACGCGCTACTCTTCCCAGCGAAAGCGTATGATTCGCCGATAACCACCGCAAACGCAGCCGTGGTACACACGCGAGGCGTTACACCATGGCCGACGCGCGGTCCGAAACATGGAAGCGCATCTGGGAGAACAAATACCGGACTGCCGAAGGCCCGGTCCATAAACTGGACGGCTTCGATTTGCTCACGGCGGCAGAATGGCGCCGTCTCGCCGAGCGGTTCTGCCGGATCATGGCGCCGGTTTCCAGTTTTGACATTCTTGAAGTGGGCTGCGGTGCAGGCGCTTTCCTCGGCAACATCAAGGGCGCCAAATCTCTATCCGGCATCGACTATTCGGGCAGCGCGATCGAGCTTGCAAAGCTGAATTTGCCGGGAGACTTCATGTGCGCGGAGGCTACCGCCATCCCCTTCCCTGCGAAGTCCTTCGATATCGTCTTCTCGTTTGGGGTTTTCTTCTATTTCAATTCGACAGAATATGCCGAGCGAGTGCTTCGCGAGATGGTTCGGGTTGCGCGCCCGGACGGCCGCATCTTCATCTTCGACATCAACGACGCGCGTAAAAAGGCCATTTATGAACGAGTTCGGTCGGTCGAAAAGCGCGAGTCCGTCAAGAAGACAGATCAAAAGACATCGCACCTATTTTTCACCAAGAAATTTTTTCGGGATGCCGCCAAGACATTAAACGTGAAAGTCCGGATCGCCGACGAAGCCGGTCTGGGCGTTTCGTTTCACACCGGCGCGCAATATCGATTTCTGGTCGAGTATGCGTTGCCCGGATAACCTGGCTTATCGCGTCTTTGTGTTGGCGTCGAAATGGCTGGTGGCTTTGCGCATGAGCGATTGATGGCGCGTCACAATACGCTTCTTCAGGCGCGTGCTGCTCACCCCCTTGCCGTAGGGGAAATACACGACATCGACGCCCTGTTTTCCGAGATAGTCGTATTTCTTGTCCCAATCGTCACCGACCACGAAGACGTCGAATCTAAGCTTCGCCACCTTGTCGGTATGAATGAGCGAGTTCCTGCGGTATGACAATGTCCGGTCCCTTGAGCGCCCGGATCAATGCGATTCTTTCCTTAAAGGGGATAATGGGCACCGACTTGTGCCGGATCACCAGTTCGTCGGTGTTAACGCCGACGATGAGAATATCGCCGAGGCCTCTGGCATAGTCGAGCATGTGCAGATGATTGATGTGCAACATGTCGAAAGTTCCGGATGTATAGACGACCGTCTTTCCGGCTATCATTTTGTCAGCTCCGTAATCCGCTCTGGAAGATTTGCTTGAGGGCTTTGATGAGAAGGTCGACATCCCCGGTCGTGAGGTTTCCCATGTGCGCGACCCGGAACAGCTTGGTCTCGAGTTTTCCGCCATTCGGGGCGACGACGATGTCGTGTTCGGCGTCGAGCCGATCAACGATGATGCGCGCCGACAGACCAGGCTCGGTAATCTCGACGGCTGTCATCGCGTTTGGCATGTGGCGCGAGTAAGGCCGCAGCGGCAGCGGCTCGATCCCGGCTCGAAAATGAGCCGCCAACCGGCGGGCCCGCTCGATCGATGCGTCGAGGCCTGTTTTCAACAGGCCCGACAGCCGCTGCTCGAGCTGCAGAATGATGCCGATGGCGGGCGTGAAGGGCGTTTGCCCGCGGGCTCCTTCGGACAACATCACCCCCAAGTTCAGATAATAGGAGCGAGGCTGCGCGATCATCCGCCTGAGCGCCTTGGGCGACAGGACCAGCATCGAAAGGCCCGGCGCCAACGCAAGTCCTTTGTTGGACGACAAGATCAGCACGTCGATGTTGCTGGCCGTCATCTCGATCCGGTCGGTGACGAAAAGGCCGATGCCATCAACGACGTGAAGACAATCGTGCTCAAGGCAGAAACGGGCGGTCGCCTGGAGGTCATAGACGTGGCCCACGCTCGTTTCATGCGCATTGATGAAAAGAGCGCTGACCGGCGCGTGCAGTTTCTTCAGCACGTTGCCGTCGGTTAGCGGGTCACGGTCCACTCTTGCTTCCTGAACGGGAACCCCGTGCCGGGCACATATATCGGAAAATCTCTGCCCGAACGTTCCGCCGTTGATGACAGCGGCGGAACCGTCGGTATCGACGAAGTTCAGGACCGCCGCCTCCATCGCCGCCGTGCCCGAGCCCGTCAGAAACACAGCACGGCTTCCCTGCGGTGCGGAAACAAGCCACAGGAGTGCGGCTTCCGCCCTCAGCATAAGTTCTGAAAAAGCTGCCGTTCGGGAATAAGGGATTTGAATCGCAGCGGATGCGAGGGTCTCGGGAAACATCATGACCGGCCCGGGGGTAAAGAGTATCTTGCTCACGGCTGGCGAGCCCCCAGCCGCTCACGTATCGCAGTCAGAACGCGTTCGGCGCTTGCGCCCGGATAGGGCATCAGGCTTCGCACCACTTCAGCGCGCTTTTCCTGTAGCGGATCGATGGTCCGCTTGCGAATTTCATCGACCAGGTTCAGCGCATCGGATGCGGATTTCGTCGTGTGGAGCCCATGTAGAACGTGCTCTCCGATACTGTTGAAGCCGATGTGCTGACCGCTATCGAGCCATATGAGGGGTTTGTCGAAGAGCTGGTACTCGACGAGAAAGGTGATGCCGTCGGTCAGCATCGCGTCCGATGCGGCCAACAAAGGTCCATAGTCCCCGCCGGTGACGTAGGCGGTGTTTGGCAGCGTCTGCCATAACGCGAGGAAGGCATCGATACCTTCCTTCTTCATCATCCCGTGCGCGCACAACTCAAAAAGCATCGGATGTGGCTTCAACACGACCTCGACTTCCGGATTGCGGAATACCCATTGCAGGATTTCCCGATAGACATGCGGAAACGTCCCGAAGCCGAGATGGCCGGGCCGAACGGAATGATGCGGCGCCCAGATAAGTCTGAATTTCCGATTCGTCGATTTGATCGGCCAGAATTGTTGGTCACGGCCGCGCTGGACCAGCCTGTCGAATTTCGGATAACCGGTAACGACCGCCTGACGGCCCCTATGCTCGGTGCGGGTTTCGTAGATGCGCTTCTGTTCTTCGTTGGCACACAGCAGCATCCAGGCCCGGCGATGCAGCTCCTGGTCATAGTCGATGCGAATATTTCCCGGATTGTCCTGCAGTATACCGATACCGTAATCGGTGTAGACGAGACGTGTGAATTCCAACGCGCCAGTTGAATAAGCCGCTGGAATGTCCGGGTCCCACGGCGATTGTCGGAATAATATGTCCGGCCCGATGGATTTTATTTTTGCCAGACCTTGCGCGTGGTCATCAAAGTTGAAGCGCAGATGAGGCGTGTTCATCGCGTCGAGCGCGCGATGAACATCCTCCTCGCCGTCGAAAATACCATGCCTTTGGCTGTTAAAATTGAACGGGATCGAGATCACGGTAGGCAGAAAATCGGCGCTAGCCGCCATTGCGGCGTAGATGCCGGACAAGGCGTCCCAGGCCGCGATGTGATGCACAAGAAAAACCGATAGATCTTCTCCCTGCGGGCGGGCTCGCTTATCGGGTTGAGCAATTGAGGTGACCCCTATCGAAAAGCTGAAGCGAGCAAGGGTTTGACTGGCAGCTTCGATCGAGAACGCTTGGCCGCCGAACGTGCCGACGGCTGGCTGAATTTTGAAATTGGCGGCTGCCGGTAAAATTGCGGCAAATTCTTTAACGTTTAATTAACCGTAATTTTCGCAAGCCTGGCGGCATGAAATTTAAAAGCCGCCACGGCGCAGAATCAAATCCGGCCTTCCTCAACGGCGTGGCAGGACACGGTGGCCGCGCCGGCCGCGATCATCGTCGGCGGTTCGACGCGGCAGCGCTCATTGGCATGCGGGCAGCGCGGATGGAACGGGCAGCCTTTGGGCGGATTCAATCGGATTCGGAATTTCGCCTTCAACCTGCCCGCGCCGTTTGCCGTCCGGATCGAGCTGCGGCACGGCGTCGAGCAGCATGCGCGTATAGGGATGACGCGGCGTGTCGAACAGCGCCTTCGCGGGGGCGATCTCGACGATGCGGCCGAGATACATGACGCCGACCCGGTTCGCCATGTGGCGCACGACGGCGAGATTGTGGCTGATCAGCAGATAAGTCAGCCCGAGCCGGTCCTGCAGGTCGCGCATCAGATTGAGCACCTGCGCCTGCACCGAGACGTCGAGCGCGGAGGTCGGCTCGTCGCAGACGATGAACTCAGGCTGCGAGGCGAGCGCGCGCGCGATCGCAATGCGCTGGCGCTGGCCGCCGGAAAATTCGTGCGGATATTTGTAGCCGTCCGCCGGATCGAGGCCCGACCAGACGCAGCAGTTCGCCGACGCGCGCTTCGATCGCCGCGCGGCCCTCGCAGAGGCCGAAGGCGCGGATCGGCTCGGCGATGATGTCGAATACGCGCCAGCGCGGATCGAGGCTGGCGTAAGGATCCTGAAACACCATCTGGATACGGCGGCGGAGTTTTTCGACGGCCGCTCTGCACGCGCGTCAGTCATCGACAGGCCGTCGATGACGACATTGCCGCCGCTCGGCGGGATCAGGCCGACCACCATGCGCGCGATCGTCGACTTGCCGGAACCGGATTCGCCGACCAGCCCGAAGGTCTCCTTGCGATCGATGGCGAAGGAAACATTGGCCGCCGCCACCAGATACTGGCGCGGCAACCGCTGGATCACGCGATCGAGCCAGGCCGCGACACGTCGAAAACGCGGCTGAGATTGTCCACCTGAACGAGTGGCGCGCCGGTCATTGCGCCGCCCTCCGCCGCGGGAGCTCTCGTAAAGCCAGCACGCCACCTGCGACCGGCCCGACGGCGTCAACTCGGGCCGCAGCTCGGGCGCAAGGATCGAAGACGCGCGGGCAGCGCGGATGAAACGGGCAGCCCGACGGGATCGCCGTCAGCCGCGGCATCGACGCCGGAAATCTGCACGAGGCGGTCGAGATCGGCATCGAGCTTGGGGATCGAGCCCATCAGGCCGGCCGTATAGGGATGCAGCGGCTGCTTGATGACGTCGCCGCACCGCGCCGATCTCGACGATGCGGCCGGCATACATCACCGCCACCCGGTCGGCGGCCTCGGCGATCACGCCCATGTCGTGCGTGATCAGCATGATCGCGGTGCCGCGCTCGCGGCACAGTCGCTTCAGCAGCGCGATGATCTGCGCCTGCACCGAGACGTCGAGCGCGGTCGTCGGCTCGTCGGCGATGACCAGTTCGGGGTCGGCGGCGAGCGCGAGCGCGATGACCACGCGCTGGCGCATGCCGCCGGAGAACTGGTGCGGATAATTGTCGATGCGCTGCTTCCGCCGCCGGCAGGCCGACCTCGCCCAGCAGGTCGATCGCGCGGCTGGCGCGCCGCGGCGCCCTGGAAGTTGGTGTGGGTCTCGATGGTCTCGATCAGTTGCTCGCCGATCCGGTAGAGCGGATTGAGGCTGGTCAGCGGATCCTGAAACACCATGCCGATGCGCTTGCCGCGAATGCGCCGCATGGCCTCGGTGGCAAGCGATCGATGCGCTCGCCGGACAGCCGAATCTCGCCGCCGGCGATCCGGCCCGGCGGCTCGAGCAGGCCGATGATGGCGTTGCCGGTCAGCGATTTGCCGGCGCCCGACTCGCCGACCACGCCGAGCACTTCGCCGCGGCGCGATGTCGAACGAGATGTCGTCGACCGCGACCAGTCGTGCCGTGCCGGCGGGGAAACTCGACGCGCAGGTGGCGCACGCTGAGGACCGGAGCGGCTCATCGCAGTTTCGGATTGAGCGCGTCGCGCAGCCAGTCGCCGAGCAGATTGACCGAGAGCGCGAGCGCGGCCAGCGTGATGCCGGGGAAGATCGCGATCCACCATTCGCCGGAGAACAGGAAATTGTTGCCGATCCGGATCATGGTGCCGAGCGAGGGCTGGGTCGGCGGCAGGCCGACGCCGAGAAACGACAGCGTCGCCTCGAGGATGATCGCCAGCGCCAGGTTGATCGTCACGATCACCAGCACCGGGCCGATCACGTTGGGCAGGATTGCCGCACCAGAATGAGGCCCGGATGGACGCCGATCAGCCGCGCGGCGAGAACGTAATCCTTGTTGCGCTCGACCAAGGTCGAGCCGCGCACGGTGCGGGCATATTGCACCCAGAACGACAGCCCGATCGACAGCACCAGCACCCAGATGGTCGCGCTCTCGTCGCTGTATTGGCCGAACAGCGCGTGCGCGGTGCCGTCGATCAGAAGCGCGATCAGGATCGCCGGAAACGTCAGCTGCACGTCGGCGGCGCGCATGATCAGCGCGTCGACCGAGCCCGCCGGCATAGCCGGCGATCAGCCCGAGCGTGATGCCGAGCGTGGCGGCAAAGGCAACCGACATCATGCCGACGGCGAGCGACAGCCGCGAGCCGTAGAGGATCGTCGACAGCACGTCGCGGCCCTGATCGTCGGTGCCGAGCAGGAAATGCGGGTCGCCGCCCTGTTGCCAGGCCGGCGGCACATGCGAGTCGAGCAGGCTCAGTGTCTTGAGATCGAACGGGTCGTGCGGCGCGATCCAGGGCGCCAGCACGGCGCCCAGCACGATGATGAGCGCGACGAGCGCCGCCGACCACGGTTGATCTTCGACCGCCAGAACGAATAGCACGATATCGCTGTCGAGCAGTCTCGCGAGCCAGCGCCGTTGAACGGCGAGACGGCGGGCTAGCGTCCTGCTCGGCGCTCATCGCATCAGGCCGGGCGCGCCATCGATCCGGATGCGCGGATCGACGACGGCGTAGAGCAGATCGACGATGAGATTGATGGCCACGAAGATGAAGGCGACCAGCAACAGATAGGCCGACATGATCGGGATGTCGGCGTTCTGCACCGCCTTGAGAAACAGCAGGCCCATGCCGGGCCACTGGAACACGGTTTCGGTGATGATCGCGAAGGCGATGATCGAGCCGAGTTGCAGTCCGGCGATGGTGATCACCGGCACCAGCGTGTTCTTCAGCGCATGGCCGAAATTGACGACGCGGTCGGGCAGGCCGCGCGCGCGGGCGAATTTGATGTAGTCGGTGCGCAGCACCTCGATCATCTCGGAGCGCACCAGCCGCATGATCAAGGCCATCTGGAACAGCCCGAGCGTCACCGCCGGCAGGATGAGCGCCTTCAGCCCCGATTTGGTGAGCAGGCCGGTGGTCCAGAAGCCGAGCGCCACCACGTCGCCGCGCCCGAACGAGGGCAGCCAGCCGAGCGCCACCGCGAAGACGAAAATCAGCAGGATGCCGATCAGAAAGGTCGGCAGCGAAATGCCGACCAGCGACACCGTCAGGAAGAATCGCGACAGCCAGGAATTGCGCTGCAAGGCGGTGTAGACGCCCATCGGGATGCCGAACACCAGCGAGAACAGCGCCGAAACGATGGACAGCTCCATGGTCGCCGGAAAACGATCGGCGATCAGGTCGATCACCGGCTGCTTGAACTGGTAGGAGACGCCGAAATCGAAATGCGCCGCGCTGCCAGATGAAGCGCGCAAACTGGATCGATGACAGGATCGTTGAGGCCGAGTTGCTGGCGCAGCAGCTCGCGCTCCTCGCGCGCTGGTCTCGATGCCGACCATCTGGTTGACCGGATCGCCGACGAAACGGAACAGCGTGAAGGCAATCAACGCCACCACGATCATCACAAGCAGGGCCTGAACCGCGCGGCGGATGATGAAGGCGAGCATTCCGTTCCAACCTTCAAACGATGCTTGTCATTGCGGCGTCCCCGCGCGGCGAGTCCGGAGCGATGGTGGCCGCGCTATTCCTTTCTGAACCAATAGAACAGGATTTGATTGTCGGGACGCTGCACGACCTTGACCTTGTTGGACACGCCCCAGGCCAGAGCCTGCTGGTGCAGCGGCACGTAGGCCCAATCGCGGACCTGGCCGATGTCGTAAGCCTGCTTGATCAACTGATCGCGCTTGGCCTTGTCGCTCTCGACCAGGACCTGCTTGGTCAGTTCCTCGACCTTCGGATCGCAGTAGTTGCCGAGATTGTTGTTGCCGCCGACGCCCTTCTCGTCGCGGCAGCGATACATGTTGGCGAGAATGTTCCACGAGTCGAACGAGCCGGGCGTCCAGCCGAGCAGATAGAACGAGGTGTCGTAGCCGCCCGAGACCAGGACCTTGGCGAAATATTTGGCTTTGGGCTGCGCCAGCAGATTGATCTTGACGTTGACGCGCGCCAGCATGGCGACGACCGCCTGGCAGATCGCCTCGTCGTTGACGTAGCGGTCGTTCGGGCAATCCATCGTCACCTCGAAGCCCGTCCGGATAGCCGGCATCGGCGAGCAGCTTCTTTGCCTTCTCCGGATCGTAGGCCGGACGCTTGAAGTCCTTCGACAGGTCGAACAACAGCGGCGAGATCATCAGCGCGGAGGGCGTCGCCGCGCCGCGCATGACCTTGTCGGCGATCGCGTTCTCGTCGATCGCCAGATAGAAGGCCTCGCGCACGCGCACGTCCTTGAACGGGTTCTTGCCCTTGATGTTCGAGTAGCGCAGCTCGGGCCGGTATTGATCGAAGCCGAGGAAAATGGTGCGCAGCTCCGGCCCTTGCAGCACCTTCGCCGCGCCGCTCGCATTCACGCGCGGAATATCCTGCAGCGGCATCGGGTCGGCCCAATCGACGTCGCCCGACAGCAGAGCGGCGACGCGGGTCGCGTCGTTCGAGATCGTGGTGAAGATCACCTCGTCGAAATTGCTCTCCAGCTTGCCCCACCAGTTCGGATTGCGCTTGAAGACGCGTGCGCACGCCGGCCTGATGCTCGGTGATGATGAAGGGGCCGGTGCCGTTGGCGTGCAGCGCGGCGATAATTCATCTGCTGGCCGGCCTGCCGGCTGCGCGCGTGAGCGAATTGTGCTCCTCGCACCATTTCTTCGACATGATGTACCAGGTGTCCCACTCGGCATTGAGGATCGGGTTGGGACCGGAGAGCATGAAATCGACCGTGTAGTCGTCGACCTTCACGACCTTGGCGTCGGCGGGCAGCCGCGTCTTGACGTCCGAGGACGGTCCGCGCGCACGATCGGCGGAAAAGACCACGTCGTCGGCGGTGAAATCCTCGCCGTCGTGGAACTTGACGCCCTTGCGCAGATGGAACCGCCAGCGCGTCGGCTCGAGCACCTCCCAGCTTTCGGCCAGCCCGGGAATGATTTTCGAGATCCTTGCCGCGCTTGGTCAGGCCCTCGTAGACGTTGCCGAGCACGCCGTGCGTGAAGGTCTCGTTGAGCGAGTACGGATCGAGCGATTTCAAATCGCCCTGGAAGGCGAATTTGAATGTGACGGCAGATGCGGGACCTGCCCAAAACGCCAAGGCCAAGCCGATAGCCAAAATCGCTGTCCTGATTTTCATGGTTCCCCTCGCCGAGTTGACGCAGCACCCGGCGCCGCGTTTGCGGTTCAGCCGAGCAACATCCCGAGCCGAGTTTAGTGGCAGCGCGATCAACTCGTCTAGGGCGGCAAATGGGCTTAATTGACCGGCAACCGTGATTTTCGGACGACGTGAGGAGCGGTTTCGCCTACTTCTTGAAGCCGCCGCGTTCGGCGACCAAGGCGGCCAGCGCCTCACCCGCTTCGCCTTCCGCAAGGAAGCCCTCGACCACGCCGGCGCGGTCCGGCTCCGGGCGGTTTTGGCTCATTTTCCACTTGCCTTCGATGCGGCCGATCTCAATCTCGATCCCGACAATGGCTTTCATCTGCATCGCCACGAAATCCGCCGGCGCATCGTCGACGGCCCAGGGCGCGGGTCGTAGATTTTCGCGCGAGCGCGTCAGATCCTCGATCTGGCGACGTAGCCACATTTCATCGTTCATCACGCGCGGCCGGCCCCAGGCGTGCACCGTGGCGTAATTCCAGGTCGGCACCACTTTGCCGGTTTCGCGCTTGGTTGCGTACCACGATGGCGTGACGTAATCCTGTGGGCCCTGAAACACGACCAGGCATTCTTCAAGCGTTTCAAACTCGCACCATTGCGGATTGGCGCGCGCCATGTGGACGCGCAGCGTGCCGCGCGCGCCGTTCGTATCGACCAGGAACGGCAGCAGGTTCGCCATCAACCCGCCCGGCCCCGCCGAAATCAGCAGGCCGAGCGGATGGGCGCGTACGCTCTGGACTTCGAGCCGGTCCTCGCGAAACGCTGGGGGCTGGTACATGGTTGGTCTTTTAGTTCGGCACACGGTAATTTGCCAGCGCCGCCCGCCGCACCGCCGTCGAAACCGCCGTTTTCAGGGACCGTTTGCATGACCTGGTCGATCATCGCGCGCGAGGCGCAAACCGGAAAATTCGGTATCGCGGTCGCGACGCGTTTTTTCGCCGTCGGCGCGCTTGTCCCCTATACCCAGGCCGGCGTCGGCGCGATCGCCTCGCAAGCTTTGATCAATCCGTTCTTCGGCGGCTACGGACTGAAATTTTTGCGCGACGGGCTGTCCGCCGCGGAAACGCTGTCGAAGCTGGTCGCTTCCGACGACGGCCGCGCGCACCGGCAAGTGCATGTGATGGATGCGAGAGGACGCGCCGCGCATCCATACCGGCGCGTCCTGCATTGATTGGTGCGGCGGGATATGCGAAGCGAATCTGTCGGTCGCCGGCAATATGCTGGCGAATGCAAACGTCGTCGCGGCCACCGCCGCCGCCTACCGCGAGCGATTTCATCCGCCCTTTCGCGCAGCGGCTGATCGCCGCCCTCAAGGCCGGTGAAGCCGCCGGCGGCGACAAGCGCGGCAAGCAATCGGCGGCGTTGGTTATCCAGGGCGACGAAGATTGGCCCGAGCTTGATCTGCGCGTCGACGATCACGCCGACCCGCTGGCCGAACTTGAACGGCTGGAAAGCGTGAGCCGCGAGCGCTTCGTCCATTTCATGCGCTTCCTGCCGAGCCGCAAACAATCCGGCCGGCATCACCGACCGCGCGAAGCATCGAAGCCGAAATCGCCAAGGCGCTGGCCGCGCAGCCAAGCCATGAGCGCAAGCGCCGCTGATCGACATTTCCGGCCTGCGCGTCACCTTCCACGGCGACCGCGGCCGCGTGACGCATGCAGTCGATCAGGTCGATCTCTCCGTCGCGCTCGGAGCCACTCTCGGCATCGTCGGCGAATCCGGCTGCGGCAAGAGCGTCACGGCGCTCGCGCTGATGGGCCTGTTGCCGGAAAACGCCGAGGTCCACGGCTCGGTGGTGTTCAACGGCCGCGATCTGCTTAAGCTTCCCGATGACGACATGCGCGATTTGCGCGGCGACCGGCTGACCATGGTCTTCCAGGAGCCGATGACCTCGCTCAACCCCAGCCTGACGATCGGCGATCAGATCGCCGAGGTGCTCATCCGCCACCGCGGTCTGTCGCCGCAACAGGCGCGGGAAAGGACCATCGATCTGCTGGCGCGCGTCAAAATTCCCTCGCCGGAAAAACGCTTCGACGAATATCCGCACAATCTGTCGGGCGGCATGCGCCAGCGCGCGATGATCGCAATCGCGCTGGCCTGCGATCCGCAATTGCTGATCGCCGACGAACCGACCACCGCGCTCGACGTCACCATCCAGGCGCAGATCCTCGATCTGATGCGCGAACTGCGGGCGCAGTCCGGCGCCGGCCATCATTCTGATTTCGCACGACCTCGGCGTCATCGGCGAAATCTGCGACGAAGTGGCGGTGATGTATGCCGGCGAAATCGTCGAGCGAGCGCCGGCCGCGGCCCTGTTCGAGCAGCCCGAGCATCCTTACACGGTCGGGCTGCTCGGCTCTATCCCCCGGCTCGACCGGCAAACCGACGAGCTCGCCGCCATCGACGGCATGGTGCCGGAAATGGCGGAAGCTGCCGGCCGGCTGCCGCTTCGCGCCACGCTGCCCGTTCGCCGACGAACGCTGTCACACCGACGCGCCCGCCAGTCGTGCAGCTTGACGGCGGCCGCTGGTCGCGCTGCTTTTACGCGCCGCTGGAAAAGAACGTCGCATGAGCGCCGCTGCTCGAAGTGCGAAAATCTCGTCCGGCATTTCGTGGTGCGGCGCTCGCTGTTCGGCCGCCCGCTTGCGAGCGTGCAAGCGGTCGACGGCGTCAGTCTTGCGATCGAGGCGGGCGACACTTTCGCGCTGGTCGGCGAATCCGGCTGCGGCAAGTCCACGCTCGGGCGGCTGATGCTGCGGCTGATCGAGCCGCAGGACGGCCGGATTTTTTTCGAAGGCCGCGACATTACCGATCTTAAAGAAAATGGATTGCGGGCATTTCGCCGCGACGCGCAGCTCATCTTTCAGGATCCCTACGCCTCGCTCAATCCGCGTTTGACGGTCGAACAGATCCTGCTCGAACCTTTGGCGCTGCACATTGTCGTGCCGGCGCCGCGCCGCTCGCAGCGCGTGAGCGAACTTCTGCGCCTGGTCGGGCTGTCGCCATCCGCCGGCCAGCGTTATCCGCATGAATTTTCCGGCGGCCAGCGCCAGCGCATCGCAATCGCGCGCGCGCTCGCGGTCGAGCCGAAACTCATCGTCTGCGACGAGCCGGTCTCCGCGCTCGATGTCTCGATCCGGTCGCAGGTGCTCAATCTGCTGCGCGACCTGCAGCGCCGCTTCGGCCTGACCTACATTTTCATTTCGCACGATCTCGCGGTGGTCAAACACATCGCCAACAAAGTGGCCGTGATGAATCTCGGCCAGATCGTCGAACTGGCTCCGGCGGCACGAGTTGTTCTCCTCGCCGCGCCACCCCTATAGCCGGGCGCTGCTCTCGGCTATCCCGGTGCCGAACCCGCAGGCCCGGCGCGAGCGCATTATTCTGCACGGCGAGCTGCCGAGCCCGCTGGCGCCGCCGCCGGGCTGCCGTTTCCACACGCGCTGCCCCTTTGCCATCGACCGCTGCCGGGTCGAGCAGCCGCGGCTTGAATTCGACGCAACAGGGCATGCCGCCGCCTGCCATCGTGTCGGCGAACTGGCGCCCGCCGAGCCGGTCCAGGGCTCCCGTTTCTCACCTTCGCTGGAGCGCCTGATGGCGGCCTTCACCCGAAATGCGGACGTGCAGGCCGCTGCCGGGGTTGATATGATCGAGCCAAAGTGAGAGCCGGCCGAAACCGCCCGAAGCCGCCGGATCACGAGGGGGAGGATAGCCATGAAAATGCTCAAGATCGCCATTTCGGCCCTGTTGCTGGCGCTTGTCGCCTCAGCGGCGCAGGCGCAGACCACGCTTCGCATCGGGCTCGCCGAAGACCCCGACATCCTCGATCCTACGCTGGCGCGCACCTATGTCGGGCGCATCGTGTTTTCGTCGATCTGCGACAAGCTGTTCGACATCGATGAAAAGCTCAACGTGGTGCCGCAACTCGCGCTTTCGCATGAGACGTCGCCGGACGGAAAATCCGTCACCATCAAGCTGCGACCGAACGTGACGTTCCAGGACGGCGAAAAACTCGACGCCGAAGCGGCCAAGTTCTCGCTCGAGCGCCACATGACGATGACCGGCTCGTTCCGCAAGCCGGAGCTTGCCGCCGTCGATCATATCGACGTGGTCGATCCGCTGACCATCCGGCTGGTGCTGAAAGCGCCATACGCGCCGCTGATCGCGCAATTGACCGACCGCGCCGGCATGATGGTGTCGCCAAAAGCGGCCAAAGCAGAAGGCGACAAATTCGGCCTGCATCCGGTCTGCGCCGGGCCCTATAAATTCGTCGAGCGCGTGGCGCAGGACCGCATCGTCGTCGAAAAATATGCCGGCTACTGGAACGCAAAGAATGTCTTCATCGACCAGATCGTCTATCTGCCGATCGTCGACGCCACGGTGCGGCTGGCCAACCTGAAATCCGGCGGTCTCGACCTGATCGAGCGCTTGCTCGCCACCGACATCAAGGCAGTGCGCGCCGACAAAAATCTCCGGCTCGCGACCGCGCTCGAGCTCGGCTATCAGGGCATGGACATCAATGTCGGCAAAGGCGACGCCGCCAAGGGCCCGCTCGGCCAGTCCGCCAAAGTACGCCAAGCGCTCGAATCTCGCGATCGACCGCAAGGCGCTCACGCAAGTCGTGTTCAACGGCGAGTTCGTGCCGGGCAACCAATGGGTCAGCCCCGAGAACCCGTACTACCAGAAGAAATTTCCGGTGCCGGCGCGCGACGTCGCCAAGGCAAAAGCGTTGATGAAAGAGGCCGGCGTCACCGGCCGCGTGCCGGTCGACTTCATGGTGCCGAAGGGCGCCGAAACACAAGCGGTAGCGGAAGTCATTCAGGCGATGGCCGCGGAAATCGGCATCGACATGAAGATCCGCGTGACCGAATTCGCGACCTCGCTCAAGCAAGCGGAAGCCGGCGAATATCAGGCCTATCTGCTGGCCTGGAGCGGCCGCACCGATCCGGACGGCAATCTCTACATCTTCGACAAATGCAAGGCGCCGCAGGACTATCCGGGCTACTGCAATCCGGAAGTCGACAAGCTGCTCGACGAAGTCGCGCATTCCGTCCGATCCCGCCGCGCGCATGGCGATCTACGAGAAGCTCACCAAGATCTTGCTGGCGGATCATTCCAAAGATCTATCTCTATCACCGCCGCATCCTGATCGCGCATACCGCCAAGCTCGAAGGCTACAAGCAGATGCCGGACGGCCTGGTGCGCGTCATCGGGCTTAAGTTCAAGTAAGACTCGCGCGCCGGAAACGGGAGAGCTGGATCGCGGATGCTGAAATTCATCGGCAAACGATTGCTGCAGCTCATTCCGACGCTGTTCTTCGTGTCGGTGCTGATTTTCTCGCTGCAGCATTTGTTGCCGGGCGATCCGGCGTTGGTGATGGCCGGGGAAGAAAACGACCCGGCCGTCGTCGAACAGATCCGCCAGCAGTATCACCTCGATCAGCCGATCCCGCTTGCAATATGTCTATTGGGTCAAGGGCATCCTGTCGGGCGATCTCGGCGAGTCGATGCGGATCAAGGAGCCGGTGCTCAGCTTGATTCTGGAAAAGCTGCCGGTCACCGCGCAACTTGCCTGCATGGCGATCATCATCGCGCTGACGATCGGCATCTCGGCCGGCATTATTTCGGCGGTGAAAAAGAACACCGTCTGGGATTACGCCGCCAACGTGTTCGCGCTATGGGGAATTTCCACGCCGAATTTCTGGCTTGGCATCATGCTGATCTTTCTTTTTTCCGTGAAGCTCGGCTGGCTGCCGGCGTCGGGCTATGTGCCGCTTGCGCGAAGACTGGCGCGCGAGTCTCGCCTCCACCATCATGCCGGCCTTTGTGCTCGGCAACGCCATCGCCGCGATCCTGATGCGGCACACGCGCAGCGCCATGCTGCAAGCGCTGGAAAGCGACTATGTGCGCACCGCCCGCGCCAAGGGTCTGCTCGAGCGCCGCATTATCCTCAAGCACGCTTTGCGCAACGCGCTCACGCCGGTCATCACTCTGGGCGCGCTTGAATTCGGCACCTTGCTGTCGGGCGCGGTGCTGACCGAGCAGATTTTCACCATTCCGGGTTTCGGCAAACTGATCGTCGATGCCGTGTTCAATCGCGATTACGCCGTCGTCCAGGGCGTCGTGCTGGTGACCGCGACGACCTTCATCTTTCTCAATCTGCTGGCCGATATCGCCTATCACCTCGTCAATCCGCGGCTGCGGGAGATGGCATGACCGACACCGCGTTGAACGTGCCGCTCGACGGCCGCGGCCGCCGAAAGTCCGGCCGCGCGCGCCTGGCGCCGCCTGCTGCGGCGCAAAGGCGCCGTTGTCGGGCTTTGCGTGATCGCGCTGTTCATCCTGGCGGCAATCTTTGCGCCGCTGATCACGCCTTACGATCCCATCGTGCAAAGCTGGTCGGCGGTGCGGAAAGCGCCGTCGCTGGACGCATATTTTCGGCACCGATGATGTCGGGCGCGACGTTCTCTCGCGCGTTATCTATGGCGCCCGCGCCTCGCTGTTTGCCGGCGTAATCTCGGTCGGCATCGCGCTCGTCGATCGGCGTTCCGCTAGGGCTGCTCGCCGGCTATCGCGGCGGCTTCATCGATGCGCTGCTGTCGCGCATCACCGACGCGATGCTGGCCTGCCCGTTCATCATTCTGGCGATCGCGCTGGCGGCCTTTCTCGGACCGAGCCTCGGCAACGCCATGATCGCGATCGGCATCACGACGACGCCGATTTTCGTGCGGCTGACGCGCGGACAGGTCATGGCGGTCAAGGTCGAGGAATATATCGAGGCCGCGCGCGCGGTCGGCAATCCGCGCTGGCGCATCGCGCTGGTGCATATCCTGCCGAATATTTTGCCGGCGCTGCTGGTGCAGGCGACGCTGTCGATTGCCGCCGCCATTATTGCCGAAGCCGCCCTCTCATTTCTCGGCCTCGGCCAGCAGCCGCCCGTATCCGTCCTGGGGCTCGATGCTCAATTCGGCGCAGCGCTTTCTGACGACCGCGCCGTGGATGGCGGTTTGGCCGGGCCTTGCGATTTTCCTGAGCGTGCTGTCGTTCAATCTAGTCGGCGACGGCTTGCGCGACGCGCTCGATCCGCGCGAACGATAGATAGTTTGGCATGACGCAAACCCAGCCGACCCGGAACAGCTTGAGACCATCGCGAAAGCGATCGCGCCTTATCTTCACCGCACGCCGGTCGTGCGCTCCGCCTTTTTGAGTAAGCTGACCGGGCATGATGTCTATCTCAAAGCCGAGCTGCTTCAGAAAACCGGCTCGTTCAAGCCGCGCGGCATGCTGGCGAAATTGCATACGCTCAGCGCGGAAGAACGCGCGCGCGGCGCGATCACGTTCTCGGCCGGCAATGCCGCGCAAGGCCTGGCCTATGCCGGCGCGATCAATAGCGCGCCCGTCACGGTCGTGATGCCGGCGGCGGCGAGCCCGGCCAAGGCCGAGGCGACGCGCGGCTATGGCGCCCGCGTCGTGTTGCACGGCGGGATCGCTGAGGCTTATGCGCGCTGCATGGAAATCAAGGAAACGGAGAATCTCGTCTTCATATCGGCGTTCGACGACGACGATCTGATGGCCGGCCATGCCTCGCTCGGCCTCGAAATTCTCGCCGATGTTCCAGACCTCGACGCTATGATCGTGGGCATCGGCGGCGGCGGCTTGATCGGCGGCACTGCGCTGGCGCGCAATGCCCTCTCCGCGCGCGCCAGGATTTTCGGCGTCGAGCCGACCGGCGCCGCGGTCATGACGCGCAGCCTGGAAGCCGGCAAGCCGGTCAAGCTCGACAAGGTCGAGACCATCGCCGACGGCCTCGGCGCGCCGTTTGCCGGCGAGCGCACCTTTCCGATCGTGCGCGATCACGTCGAGGCAGTCGCGCTGGTGACGGACGCCGAAATCGCCGAGGCGATGAAAATTCTGCTGGCGCGCTGCAAGTGGCTGGCGGAAGGCGCAGGCGCTGCCAGCGTCGCCGCGCTCGTCAACGGGCGCATAAATTTGCCGCCGGGCAGCAAAGTCTGCTGCGTCGTTAGCGGCGGAAATCTCGACCTGTCCCGCCTGAAATCGCTGCTTTGAGTTTGAATTGGTAGCGGGGGAGGGACTCGAACCCCCGACCTCCGGATTATGATTTCGCTGCTCTAACCAGCTGAGCTACCCCGCCACCGTACCGGCCGCGGCCGGAATGGCCGGATATAGGAAGGGCGGTCGAAGACTGTCAAGCAAACCGGGCAAAAGTCCTTCCGGAACACTTACTTCGGCGCAACACTGGGATCGCCGCCCGGGCTGCCCGGCGGCGGGATCACCGGCATCGAGCCACCCGGCGGGGTCGGCGCCTTGATGGCGGGATCGACCTGCGAAGGCGGGCAGATGACGCCGCCGGATTGGGCAAGCCGGTCGCTCAGAGTGCGGCCCTCCGGCTTTTTGAGTATTGAGTTCACCACCCTCCCCGACCGTCGCGCGATTCTGGCCGCAGGCGTTCGGATCGAGTTGCTCGGATTTGGGCGCGATCGGCGGGTTGACCTTGGGCGGCGACTGCGCCGCCGCCAGCGCCGGCGTCAAAATCACGGCCGCCAGCGTCAGGCCGAGAATATGGCATTTCCGGTTCATCGCGAGCTCCTTCGCCCACACAACGTGCAAGCGGGAGCCGGAGTTCCCTTTAGTTGATGCGCCCGAAACGGATCAGCGAGAAATGCCCGAGCGGCGGCATTGCCCGTTGTTCGATCACGCGGACGCCACCGTGGCGCTTTAGCCCACGCGGCGAGCCGGCTGAAGCGGAATTCCGGGCGCCAGCCGCAGCTGGCGCGCCAGCGGCGCAAACCACTGCTCGAACGCGGCGCGCGGTCCGCTCTCGGCGCCGATGTGATTGATCAGCACGATCTCGCCGCCCGGCTCGCAGGACGCGCGCGAATTCGTCGAGCGTCGCTTCCGGATTGGGCACCGCGGTAATGACATATTGCGCCACCACCACGTCGAACGAGCCGTCCGGCAGCGCCAGCCGCGTCGCGTCCATCACCGCCAGCGCGTCCACATTGGTCGAGCCTGTGTTCGGCGACGCGCTCCTGCGCCTTGCGCAGCATCGGCTCGGATAAATCGACGCCAACAAGCCGGTTGACGGGCGCGTAATCGGGCAACGAAATTCCGGTGCCGACGCCGACTTCCAGAATGCGGCCCCCGGAAGACCCGCAAGCCCGCTCGGCGGCGGCGATCGCGGCGCGCCGCCCGCGCTCGAACACCGGGCCGAACACCAGATCGTAGACCGGCGCCCAGCGCGCATAGGCGCGCTCGACGTTGGCTTTGTCGATGTCGGCCCCCATGTGCGCGACTTTAACCGCGCGCGGCTACCGCCGCCATGGCGCTCGTCGCCGCGGGCGCGCAGATGCGATCGCCGCCACCGCGCTCTTGATGAAGCCGCCGCCGAGCACGCGCGCCTGGCCTTGCGCCGGCATCGTAGAATACGCAAGCCTGGCCGGGCGAAACGCCGTCCTCGCCATCCACCAGTTCGACCTCGTAGCCGTCCGTTGGCGGTGCGCAGCCAGCCGGCCTGCGGCGGGCGCGTCGAGCGCACCTTCACGAACACCTCGCGCCGGTCGTCGGCGAGCGCCTCGTCGATCGCGCCCTCGCCGATCCAGTTGACGTCGCGCAGCACGATGCGGCTGGTGCGCAACGCCTCGCGCGGACCGACCACGACGCGGCGGTGCTCGGCATCGAGCCGCACCACGTAGAGCGGCGCGCCGGTCGCGACGCCGAGGCCCGGCGCTGGCCGACGGTGAAATGGATGATGCCGGCATGCGCGCCCAGCACCTTGCCGTCGAGATCGACGATCTCGCCGGCTTCCGCCGCGCCCGGCTTGAGCCGCTCGATCACGTCGGCGTAGTGCCCGGTCGGCACGAAGCAGATGTCCTGGCTGTCGTGCTTGTCGGCGATCGCCAGCCCGAACTTGCGCGCCAGCTCGCGCGTCTCGGCCTTGGCGCGCTCGCCGAGCGGAAAGCGCAGCACGTCGAGCTGCTCGCGCGTGGTGCCGAACAGGAAATAGCTCTGGTCGCGCTCTTCTTCGCGCGCGCGATAGAGCGCGCGGCCGCCGCCGGCAAGGCGGCGCGAGGCGACGTAATGGCCGGTGGCCAGTACCTTGGCGCCGAGTTCGCGCGCGGTGATCAGCAGATCGTGAAACTTGATCGACATGTTGCATTCGACGCAGGGCACCGGCGTCTCGCCGTGCGATGTAGCTTTCGGCGAAGCGGTCGATCACCGCTTCCTTGAAGCGGCTCTCGTAGTCGAGCACGTAATGCGGAATGCCGATGCGCTCGGCGACGGCGCGCGCGTCGTAGATGTCCTGGCCGGCGCAGCAGGCGCCCTTGCGATGGGTCGCGGCGCCATGGTCGTAGAGCTGCAGCGTGACGCCGACCACGTCATAGCCTTCGGCCTTGAGCAGCGCGGCGGTCACCGAGGAGTCGACGCCGCCGGACATGGCGACGACGACACGGGTGTCTTGCGGACGGCCGTCGAGATCGAGGCTGTTTGGCATGGTGCTTCTTACTACAGGTGGCGATGGCTGGCGCGCAATGCGAGCCATGTGGGACCGGCAAATATTGCCGCTCCGCCAGCAGGCGCTGCCGAGCGACGCTCTCGGCCCCCGAGAGATTGCCCGATAAGTCATTGATTGAAGGCATATTTTATAGTTTCCCCGCGTGGCCTGACGATTGCAGACCAAAGACCGGATATCCGGAGACCAGCCGTGCCGCCCGTTGCGTCAGAAGCGTCCACACCTGCGTATCAGCCTTCGCTGCCGAACCCGGGCCGGTCGCGCGCCGAGTTCCGGACGCACGCCCGATCAGCCGTTCGAAACGCTGCTCAACGACGGCACGCAAACCGCGAACGACCCGCCCCCGCCGGCACCCCCGCCACCCAACGATAAAACGCAACCTGTGGCGCAAGCCGATCAGTCCCCGCCGCTGGCTAAGGCTGCAGACACCAGCGCGCCGCAGACAGATGACGCCACACATTCGCACCGCTGCCAGTACGACCGCCAAAGTCTGCAAACCCGAAGGCTTGGTCGCGGCGGTCCGTCAAGGCCGTCAGCGATAAGCCGGCCACCAAGACCGCCGGCCAAACTGACGGCGCCGATGATGCCAAGCCGGCGACGGTCAACAAGGCCACCGACAGCCTGATCGCGGCCGATGCGACGGCCACCAACTCAAACCAGACGGCGATCCCCGCCGTCACCGCCACTGCCGTCGCCGCCATTGCAGCCGTGGTAGCGCCCACCACGGCGCTGCACACCGCTATCGCCGTGGCGGAAAATCGCCCAGCCAAAGCCGATCGGCGATACGATGGTGCCGATCAAAACGGCATCGGCGTCGCAATCCGGCACCAAGCCGCAGCCGGCCACCGGAGACGCGGATAAGCACGGCCGCGCCCCTGATGCATGCCGAGACCACGGACGACAGCCGTCATATCGTGACCGCCGAAACGCCGCCCACGGTAATCGCCGATGCCCAATCCGCCGCGCCGAAAATAGCCGCCGACGCGGCGCAGACGGCGGCGCTGCAGCGCGCCGTCGCAGAACGTCGCACGCCACCGCCGCCAATCCGGCCGCCCCCGCGCCGCAAGCGCCGCAGGCCGGCGGTCCCGCTCGCCGGCGTCGCCATCGAGATCGCCGGCAAGGCGCTCGCCGGCAAAAACCGTTTCGAGATCCGGCTCGATCCGCCCGAGCTCGGCCGCATCGAAGTGCGCCTCGACGTCGACCGCGACGGCAACGTCACCTACGCGCCTGATCGCCGACCGCTCCGACACGCTCGATCTGTTGCGGCGCGACTCCTCGGGCCTCGAACGCGCCTTGCAGGATGCCGGGTTGAAAACCGCCGACAACGGCCTGCAATTCTCGCTGCGCGACCAGACCATGGGCCGCGAGCAGAACAACACCCCGACGCCCGGCGCCGCGCAGATCGTCGTCACAGGACGATGCCGCTGGCCGCCGCCGACCTGCCGCCACGCCAGCTATAGCCGCTCGCCGGACTCGGCGGCGGCATCGACATCCGAGTTTGAGGACCGATCATGACCACGATCCTTCCCAACCGCCACCAGCACCACTCCAACCGTCACGACGACGCAATCCCGGCCGCCGCCAGCTGCGGCCAGCGACCGCGGCGACAACACCGAAATCGCCAGCAATTTCACCGACATTCCTGCAACTGCTGACGACGCAATTGCAGAATCAGGATCCGCTCAGCCCGATGGACACCAACCAGTTCACCCAGCAACTGGTCGAATTCGCGCAGGTCGAGCAGCAGATGAAGTCGAACGACCACGTTGAGCACGCTGGTGTCGCTTGCAGCAGAGCGCGCAAACGACGCAGGCGCTCGCGCTGGTCGGCGCGACCGTGGTGGTCAACGGCACGACCGCGCAGCTGGCCAACGGCCAGGCGAGCTGGACGCTCAATGCCACCAAGCCGGCGACCGCCACCGATCACCATCACGGTGCCATCCGGCCGGACCGCCTATACCGGCACCTGCACGGTCAATTCCGGCGCCCAAACCTTCACCTGGGACGGCCGCGGCAACGACGGCACGCTGTGGCCGGCCGGCACCTATACCCTGACCGCGACGCGGCATCGACGCCAGCGGCCAGTCCACCGCCGATCTCGACCCAGGTGCAGGGCACGGTCAATTCGGTCGATCTCACGCAGACGCCGCCGCTTCTGTCCATCGACGGGCAGAACTACACGATCAATCAGATCCAGCAGATCGTCGCGCCCGGCAGCTAACCGGCCGATCGCGCGCGGACGACGTTCATCAAGCCGATGCGGCCGGCCTTCGTCCATGGCCATCATTCATGGCGTGTTCGATCGCGCGCTCCAGCGCCGACAGTTCGAACGGCTTGCGCAGGATGTCGAAGCGGCCGTCGGCGGCGCTGCGCGGCGTCGCTGAATAGCCGCTGGTCAGCAGCACCGGAATATCGGGAAACCGCTCCTGGCAGGTTTGCGCCAGGCCGAGGCCGTTCATCGTGCCCGGCATGACGATATCGGAAAACAACAGATCGACCTCGATGCCCTGCTGCAGATGGCGCAGCGCCTCGGCGGCGTTTTCCGCGCGCACCACGCGATAGCCGAGCTGCTCGAGCAACGCTGCTGTCACCTCGGCGACGTCGCGGCTGTCCTCCACCACCAGCACGGTGCCTTGCGCCGCGCTCGATGTCCGAGCGGCTTCGCCGGCATTCGCCGCCGCCGCATGTCGCGTGCTGCGCGGCAGATAGATCGTCACCACGGTGCCCTTGCCCGGCTCGCTGGTCACCGTCACCGCGCCGCCCGACTGGTTGGCAAAGCCGTGCACCTGCGAGAGGCCGAGGCCCGTGCCCTTGCCGACCGGCTTGGTGGTGAAGAACGGCTCGAACACGCGCGCGAGCACGTCCGGCGCGCATGCCGGTGCCGGTGTCGATGATGGCGAGCGCGACGAAGTCGCCTTCCAGCGCGCCCGCCGCCGAGCCGGGCTTGAGCACGCACGTTGCGCGCCGACAGCGTGATGCGTGCCGCCATCCGGCATGGCGTCGCGCGCATTGACCGCGATATTGACCAGCGCCAGTTCCAGCTCGCCGTGATCGACCTCGACCGGCCAGATTTTGTCCTCGACGTCGCACGATCAGTTCGATATTGCCGCGCAGCGAAGGCGCCAGCATGTCGCGCACCGCCTCGATGCGCTGCGCGCAGATCGACCACCACCGGCATCAATTGCTGGCGGCGCGAGAAGGCCAGCAATTGCCGCGTCAGCCTCTCGCCGCGGCCGGCGGCGGCGCGGATCGCCTCCACCGCCTGCATGTCCTTCGGCCTCGCGCAGCCGGCCTTGCAGGATTTGCGCGTAGCCGGACACGATCATCAGCAGATTGTTGAAGTCGTGGGCGATGCCGCCGGTCAGCTGGCCGAGCGCTTCCATCTTCTGCGCCTGCGCCATCTGCTCGCGCGCCTCTCGAGCGCGAGCTTGCGCCTCGTGCTGGCTCGGTGATGTCGCGCATCAGCTTGGCAAAGCCGATCAGCTCGCCGGCGTCGTTGCGGATCGCGTCCATCACGATGCTGGCATAGAAGCGGCTGCCGTCCTTGCGCACCAGCCAGGTCTCGCCCTCGAACTGGCCTTCGCGCGCGGCGGTGACCAGCGCTGTCGCCGGCCATGCCGCCGGCGCGCGCCTCCTGGCGGCAGGAAGACGCGGAAATGGCGGCCGACAATTTCCTCGGCCGCGTAGCCCTTGATGCGCTGGGCGCCGTCGTTCCAGCTGCGCACATGGCCCTCGGCGTCGAGCATGTAGATCGCGTAATCGCGCGCGCCCTTGCAGCAGCAAGCGATAGTTCTGCTCGGATTCGCGCAGCGCGCTTTCCGCCTGCTTGCGCTCGGTCACGTCGAGGCAGACGCCGAGCATGCGCACCGCGGCGCCGTTTTCGTCGCGGACCACCTCGCCGACGCTCTGCAGATGGCGGATGCTCGCCGTCGGGCCGGACGATGCGCTCCTCGTGGCTGAACTCGCGTGCCGGACTTAAGCGCGGCGCCGATGCTGGCGCCGACGCTGCGCGCGGTCGTCGGGATGAATGAAGCCGATGAAATCCTCGACCGTGCCGCCGAACTCGGCCGCGCCGCAGCGCCGTAAATCTCGAACAGCTGGTCCGACCAGGAAATCGTGTTGTGCAACGATGTCCCACGACCAGCTGCCGAGATTGGCGAGCCGCTGGGCTTCCGTAGATGGATATTGGCGTCGGCGAGCGCCGCGGTGCGCTCCTTGACGCGGCTGTCGAGTTCGGTCTGGGTGCGCTCGCAGGTTGTCCTCGGTCGCCCGCCGCATCGCCACGTCGGCGCTCAAGCGCCAGGCTCGGCACCGACACGCTGATCATGAAGGTCAGCAGCAGCAGGAACGATTCGTTGAGGCCGATATCGCCGAACGGCCCGGCGTGCTGGATCGTCGCCCAGATCGCAAAGCCGGTCGAGGATCAGCCCGACGGTCGCGGTGTCGCGCGGGCCGCGGCGCAGCGCCGCCCAGACCAGCGGCAGGATCGCGAGGAAGCCGAGCGGGCTGGTATATTCGGAGCGCGGCAGCAGCGGGCTGAAGGCGATCAAGCCCACGCGCAACGGCGGAGCCCAGCACCGCGACGATCGCCGAGCAGTTCGTCGGCGGCCGAACGCGCGCCAGTCGGTTCGCGCCCACAGCACGATCACCGGCGTCACCACCAGCGCGCCGGCGGCATCGCCCAGCCACCAGGTCGATCCAGATCGGCGTGAAATTGTCCCAGGCCGCAAAGCCCGCCACGCTCAGCGTGAGCACGCCGATGGTGGCGCTGATGATGGTGGCCGGCCCGACCGCGACGAGCGCAAATTTCGCCACCCGCGCCGGGCGTGGCGAAGGTGTCGCGGCCGCCCGACCAGCGTTCGATCAGGTAGCCGCCGACCATCGCCTTCCAGCGTATTGCCGAGCGCGATGACGGCGGAGGTTTCCAGTGTCCCGGCGGTGGTGGCATTGGCGGCGAAGGCGCCGACCAAGATCGCCGGCCAGATCCGGTAGCCGCCCAGCAGCACCGCGGCCAGCGCAAGGCCGGTCGGCGGCCAGATCGGGCTGGCGCTCGGATTGATGGAGGCGAACCGCAGGCCGAGCTTGGCCAGCACGAAATAGGCAGCCGGCGACCAGCACCAGGGTCACAGGCATAGCGCGAGCCCGCGCGCCACGCCGAAGTCGGACTGCCTCGGCAGGGAACTCTTCACACGCGCACCCTCAATATCCCCGCTCGGACGCATATATCCGATGGCCAACGACCGGGCATCCAGGTACTTCCTCAGGCGGCGACGCGGCCCCATCCGTAACCAAAAGGTTAGCAAAAACAGGGCAAAGATTTCCCGTTCCGCGCCCCTGGCTTAGGCAAATTTTAAGTCGCGGACTGTAGTTTCCGGCCAGTAACTGTCAGTGTCTGTCAGTCGAGTTGTGTGAGTATACCAATGACCGAACCCCACCGCCCGAGGGTCAAATACGTCATCGGGCCCGATGGCAGTCCGCTTACGATCGCGGACCTGCCGCCGCCGTCGACCAAGCGTTGGGTCATCCGCCGCAAGGCTGAGGTGGTCGCCGCGGTACGCGGCGGCCTGCTGTCGCTCGAAGAAGCCTGCGCGCGCTACACCCTGACAGTCGAAGAATTCCTCTCCTGGCAGTATTCCATCGACCAGCATGGCCTCGCCGGCCTGCGCACCACGCGCATCCAGCAGTACCGCCAGTAGTTCACTATCACGACTTGACTTGCGCTTACGCCGGCCGGTCATGCGCCGGCGATTTTCGTTTGCGCGCGCAGCTCGAGAACATTCCCCTTGCCGCCCGGTCGCATTGCGCCGAATTTCTTTGCCTGAATTAACCGGACGCTAACCATAAACTGGGCAAATCTTGCCGGGTGACGCGCGCGATCGTCGGCGCCATCAAGATTGGGACGGAACCCGGTGCAAGGTTTCTTCCATTTCGTGAAGTCGCTCGGTGCTGCGCGTATGGCGGCCATGGCCGCGGTGACGCTGGCGCTGATCGGCTTCTTCTCGTTCCTGATGATCCAGATGACGACGCCGCAAATGGTGCCGTTGTTCACCGATCTGTCGCTCGACGACACCGGCTCGATCATCAAGGATCTCGACCGGCAGGGCATCGCCTATCAGATCAAGAACGACGGCGCGATCGTGCTGGTGGCCAAGGACAACGTCGCGCGGCTGCGCATGAAGCTCGCCGAGAGCGGCCTGCCCAAAGGCGGCGGCGTCGGCTACGAAATTTTCGACAAGTCGGACGCGCTCGGCTCCACCACCTTCATCCAGAACATCAATCATCTGCGCGCGCTGGAAGGCGAACTCGCCCGCACCATCCGCAGCCTCGACCGCGTGCAGGCCGCGCGCGTGCATCTGGTGCTGCCGGACCGGCCGCTGTTCTCGCGCGACAAGATCGAACCGTCGGCCTCGATCGTGCTCAAAGTGCGCGGCACGCTGGAGCCGCAGCAGGTGCGCGCCATCCGCCATCTGGTGGCGACCGCGGTCAACGGGCTCAAAGCCCGAGCGCGTTTCGGTGGTCGACGAGACCGGCAAGCTGCTCGCCGACGGCGCCGACGCAGAACGATCCGCTCGACGGCGCCGGCGCCGACGAGCGCAAGGCGGCCTACGAAAAACGCATGCGCGACCAGGTCGAAACCATCGTCTCCTCGGTGGTCGGCCCCGGCCACGCGCGCGTCGAGATCACCGCCGATTTCGACATCAACCGCATCACGCGAAACCTCCGACAAATTCGATCCCGACGGCCGCGTCGTGCGCTCGAGCCAGACGCGCGAGGAACAGTCGGCCAGCGGCGGCGAGCGCCGGCGGCCCGGTTTCGGTCGGCAACGAACTGCCCGGCTCCGGCGCCAAGCGGCGGCGGCGGCGGCTCGCGGCGACCAGAACCGCAAGACCGAGGAAATCGTCAATTACGAGATTTCGCGCACCACCAAGACCGAAGTGATCGAGGCCGGCCGCGTCAACCGCATTTCCGCGGCGGTGCTGGTCGACGGCATCTACAGCAAGAACGACAAAGGCGAGGTCGCCTACCAGCCGCGCTCGAAGGAAGAGATCGACCGCATCGCCGCGCTGGTGCGCACGGCCATCGGCTTTGACGCCAAGCGCGGCGACCAGGTCGAAGTGGTCAACCTGCGCTTTGCCGAACGCCACGCCGGTGCCGATCAACGAGCCGACCGGCTGGATGAGCTATCTGCAATTCACCAAAGACGACATCATGCGTTACGCCGAACATGGGCGTGATGGTGCTGCTCGGCCTGATCGTGCTGTTCATGGTGGTGCGCCCGCTGGTGCGCCGGATCGTGACGCCGGAGGGCGCGCAGGCGGCGCGGCGACGCGGCCGCCGGCGCTGCCGGCGTTGCCGGCGCTGCCGGCGCTGCCGGCGTTGCCGGCGCGCTGGCGGAGCCGACATCGCCAGTTCCGGCGGCATGACCATTACCGGCGAGCGGCGGCAGCATCACCAACACTCGGCGGCGCCAATATCTCGATCGTCGGCGGCGACGAATCGGTCGCCATTTCCAACCGCACCTCGGCGATGATCGACGTCGCCAAGGTGCAGGGCCAGGTGCACGCCCAATCGGTGCAGAAGGTCGGCGAACTCGCCGAAAAAAACCCGCACGAGGCGGTCTCCATCATCCGCAGCTGGCTCCACGAGGACGCCGCCTAGCCATGCCTTCCGCCTACAGCACCGCAGCACGCAAGGACAAGGCGCGTCCGCGAGGACATCGGCGGGTTGATGGCCGAACTCGCCAGCCGCCCGCAGGTCAATCAAGGGCGGCGCAAGCTCACCGGCCCGGAACGCGCGGCCGTGCTGATGCTGGCGCTGGGCGAGCAATACGGCGGCAAGATCTTCAGCCTGCTCGACGACGACGAATTGCGCGAAATCTCCATCGTGATGTCGTCGCTCGGAACGATCGAGGCCGACGCGGTCGAGGAACTGCTGCTCGAATTCGTCTGCCGCATGTCGGCCTCCGGCGCGCTGCTCGGCAATTACGACGCCACCGAGCGCCTGCTGCAAGCAATACCTGCCGCAGGAGCGCGTCGGCGGCATCATGGACGAAATCCGCGGGCCCGCCGGCCGCAACATGTGGGAAAAGCTCGCCAACGTGCAGGAAGAGGTGCTGGCGAACTATCTCAAGAACGAATATCCGCAGACCGTCGCGGTGGTGCTTTCCAAGCTGCGCGCCGAACATGCCGCGCGCGTGCTCTCGATCCTGCCCGAGGATCTTGTCGCTCGACGTGGTCAACCGCATGCTGAAGATGGAAGCGGTGCAGAAGGAAGTGATCGAGCGCGTCGAGCAGACGCTGCGCACCGAATTCATGTCCAATCTGTCGCAGACCCGCCGCCGCGACGCGCACGAAGTCGATGGCGGAAATCTTCAACAATTTCGACCGGCAGACCGAAACGCGCTTCCTGACCGCGCTGGAGGAGGAAAACCGCGACGCCGCCGAGCGCATCAAGGCGCTGATGTTCACCTTCGACGACCTGATCAAGCTCGATACCGGCTCGGCGCAGACGCTGATGCGCAACTATCGACAAGGACAAGCTGGCGCATCGCGCTCAAAGGCGCCTCCGAAACCGTGCGCCAGTTCTTCTTCAGCAACATGTCGACGCGCGCCGCCAAGATGCTGGTCGACGACATGCAGGCGCTCGGGCCGGTGCGCCTGCGCGACGTCGACGAGGCGCAGACGCTGCTGGTCAATATCGCCAAGGATCTGGCCGCCAAGGGCGAAATCCTGATCGCCAAGAGCCGCGGCGACGACGAAGCTGATCTACTAGACATGACAAGGCAGACCGCCAAATATCTGTTCGACGAGGACTTCGCCACCGGCGCAAAGCCGACCATCACGCTGGTCGAGGCCGAGCGCCGGCGCGCGGACGCCGAATCGCAGGCCTATCGCAAGGGCTTTGCCGCCGGCGAGCAACAGGCGCAGAGCCAGCGGCGCAGCGCCGCCGCGGCGCTGACTCTGATCGCCGACGGCATGGAACGGCTGCACAAGGCGCTTGCCGGCATCGAGGCGCGGCTGGAAACCGAAGCAGTGGAAGTGGCGGTCGCGGTCGCCGGCAAGCTCGCGCCCGAACTGATCGCGCGCGAGCCTTTCGCCGAGATTTCCGCGCTCGCCACCAGCACGCTTCAGTCATCTGGTCAAGACGCCGCATGTCGTCGTGCACATCGGCGCCGATATCTACGAAACCGCCAAGGCCAAGCTCGAGGAAATCGCGCACGCGCGCGGCTTCGAGGGCCGGCTGGTGGTTCTGAGCGAACCGGCCATGGCGCCCGGCGACTGCCGCATCGAATGGGCCGATGGCGGGGTAGCCCGCGACCGCGCCGCGACCCAATTGCCATCATCGATGACGTGGTCGGCCGCTACGTGGCGGCCCGCGCCAGCGTCAACACTTAGGAATTCTGGAGACCGACGCGATGAGTGACAACGACAGCAAAGTCCCGCTCCCCGAACTGGAAGCCGGCAGCGAAATGCAGACCGTCGAGGACGCAGGCAGCGCTTGCGCCCGGCCGACAACGGCTCGGTCGACCGCGGCGCCGCCGATCTGGAAGCGCTGTTCGACGTGCCGGTGCAGGTGTCGGCGGTGCTCGGCCGCGCCCGCATGCCGGTCGGCGACCTGCTCAAGCTCGGGCCCGGCGCCGTGCTCGAACTCGACCGCAAAGTCGGCGAGGCCATCGACATCTACGTGAACAACCGCCTGGTCGCGCGCGGCGAAGTCGTGCTGGTCGAGGACAAGCTGGGCGTGACCATGACCGAAATCATCAAGGCGGATCAGAACTAGCGCAGGTCGAAGCCCTGCGCGTGAACGTTAAAAGGATTAAGCCATGCGACTCCTGATCGTCGGCACGCTCGGAGGCCAGCTCACCATCGCGAGCAAGATCGCGATGGACAAGGGCGCATCCGTCACCCACGCCGACAGCAACGAGCAGGCGCTCGCCGTGCTGCGCTCCGGCCGCGGCGCCGACCTGCTGATGGTCGACGTCAGCCTCGACATCCGCGACCTGGTGAACCGGCTCGATGCCGAGCGCATCCACGTGCCGATCGTGGCTTGCGGCGTCACCAATGACGCGCGCGCCGCCGTCAACGCCATCCATGCCGGCGCCAAAGAATACATCCCGCTGCCGCCCGATCCCGAGCTGATCGCGGCGGTGCTCGCCGCCGTCACCGACGACCGGCGCGAGATGATCTATCGCGACGACGCGATGGCCGGCGTGGTCAAGCTCGCCCAGCAGATCGCCGGCTCCGATGCCTCGGTGCTGATCACCGGCGAAAGCGGCACCGGCAAGGAAGTGCTGGCGCGTTACGTGCACGCGCGCTCGCTGCGCGCCAAGAAGCCGTTCATCACCGTCAATTGCGCGGCGATCCCGGAAAACCTGCTGGAATCGGAATTGTTCGGCCACGAGAAGGGCGCCTTCACCGGCGCGCTCGGCCGCCGCATCGGCAAGTTCGAGGAGGCCAATGGCGGCACGCTGCTGCTCGACGAAATTTCCGAGATGGACGTGCGGCTGCAGGCGAAATTGTTGCGCGCGATCCAGGAGCGCGTCATCGACCGCGTCGGCGGCGGCAAGCCGGTACCGGTCGATATCCGCATCATCGCCACGTCCAACCGCAACCTCACCGACGCGGTGCGCGAAGGCAAATTCCGCGAGGACCTCTGGTTCCGGCTCAACGTGGTGAACCTGAAAATCCCGCCGCTGCGCGAGCGCCCGTCCGACATCGCCGAACTGGCGCAATATTTCTCCAAGAAATATTCCGAAGCCAATGGCCTGCCGGTGCGCCCGCTGTCGGCGGATGCGCGCCGCATGCTGGCCGTGCAACCGCTGGCCGGGCAATGTGCGCGAGCTGGAGAACACGCTGCATCGCGCGGTGCTGCTCTCGAGCGGGCCGGAAATCGGCGTCGACGGCATTCTGTCGCCCGATGGCGGGCGGCTCGATCAGGCGCGCGGCGCCGGCGCTGCCGCACTTGCGGCGATGGCCGCCGAGCAGGTCACGCGCAATCTGGTCGGCCGCACCGTGGCCGAGGTCGAGCGCGACCTGATCCTGGAGACGCTCAAGCACTGCCTCGGCAACCGCACCCACGCCGCCAATATCCTCGGCATCTCGATCCGCACGCTGCGCAACAAGCTCAACGAATACGCCCATGACGGCGTGCCGGTGCCGCCGCCCGGCGGCGGCGAACTCAAGGGCGCGGCGTAGCAGCGGCCCGCCCATCTCTAAAAACAGAAAGCCCGGCGCAACCGCCGGGCTTTTTTAATTGCAACGAAACGTCTGCGACTAAGACGCGGAAGTCCCCTCGGCTTTACCGGTGAGGCCTTCGCTTCTTGTCGCGTTTGGTGTCGAGCTCGACCGCCTTGGCCATGAGTTCGTGGCTGATGGCTTCAAGCTTCTCGATCAGGCCGCGCCCTTCGCGAGCCAGATTGGTGCAGCGGTCGGCGGTTTCGACCAGATATTCCTCGGTCTTCAGCATGATATCTCCGTGATGATTTGTCCGGGATATGCATACAAATGCATATGTGTTCAAGCTTGAATTGCGCATGGCGCCATGCGTAACCGGAATAATTGTGATAATCGTTGGGACCCCAACTACTTAGCCAATCCACAGAGATGCCCACTCTCTATAAAATCTGCCCCAGTTCCCTTTGGCGCGAAGCCGAGCGCAGCGGCGTCTTCCGCGGCTCGGAGGTCGATCTGCGCGACGGCTTCATCCATTTCTCGACCGCCGAACAGGTCGTGGAGACCGCCGCGAAACATTTCGCCGGGCAGCGCGATCTCGTGCTGCTGCGCGTCGATGCCGGCAAGCTCGGCGCCCGCCTGAAATGGGAGCCCTCGCGCGGCGGCGCGCTGTTTCCACATCTCTATGGCGATCTCGACGTCAAGGCCGTGACGTCAAATCGATCCGCTGCCGCTCGGACCGGACGGCACGCCATGCGTTTCCCGCGCTTGAGATTGAACGGCCCTTCGGCGGCAATTGTCGGCACGCCAACAAAGCCCTAGAGTTCTCCGATTAAGAACCGGGCGGCAGTCGCACCGGCTTTTGGGGGGATCGTTCATGCGCCAGCTATTCGCCATCAGCTTCGCCGCGTTACTGTGGAGCGCCGCAACCGCTTTCGCCGCCGACCCGACCGGCGAATATTCGGTCACCGGCAGCAATCCCGGCAGCGGCAGCCAATACGGCGGCACCGTGACCGTGGAAAAGACCGGCCAAACCTTTCGCGTGGTCTGGGTGGTCGGCGGCCACGCGCTATATCGGCACCGGCATCGGCAACAAGGACTTCCTCGCCGTGTCCTACCGGTCCGGCAACGAGACCGGCCTCGCCCTCTACGGCGCCAACGGCGGCAACTGGTCGGGCGTTTGGACCTATGCCAACGGCCGCCAGATCGGCACCGAGGTCTGGCACCGCGAATAACCTCTAGCCCGGCCTGATGGACCTTGACGCCAACCGCAAGCTGATCGCCGCCGCCCTCGGGCGCATCCCGGGCGGCGACCGCGCGGCGCTGCAAACCGTCTATCGCCTGACCTCGGCGAAGCTTTTTGGCGTTGCCTTACGTATCTTGGGCGAACGCAGCGAGGCCGAGGACGTGTTGCAGGAGGTCTTTGTGACGGTCTGGCGCAAAGCCGCCGATTTCGACCCCAACCGGGCGAGCCCGATGACCTGGCTGATCGCGATTGCGCGCAACCGCGCCATCGACCGTCTGCGCGCCACGCGGCAAAGCCGGCGCATGGAGCCGATCGACAGGCGGCCGAGGTGGCCGACGGCGCGCCTGCCGCCGACAACGCGCTGGAAAGCGCGCAAGACCACGCGCGGCTGCACGGCTGCCTCGACGGCCTGGAGGCCCGCGAACGCAACGCGCTGCGCGGGGCGTTCTTCGACGGCAATACCTATGAGGACCTGGCGGCGCGCATGAGCGTGCCGCTCGGCACCATGAAAAGCTGGATCCGGCGCGCGATGATCAAACTGAAAAGCTGTCTGGAACAATGAGCGACACCAGCGACCATAGCGCACTGCCCGACGACGAACTGCTCGCCGCCGAATATGCGCTCGGCGTGCTGGCGGGCACCGATCGCGCGGCGGCGCAAACGGCTGCTGCGAGCGCGACCGCAACTTCGCCCGCATGGTCGCCGCATGGGAGCAGCGGCTGGCGCCCTGGGCCGGCGAAATCGCGGAGGTTTCGCCGCCGCCGCAGGTGTGGGAGGCGCATCGCCGCCGCCCTGCCCGCGCAGGCGCCGCGCAAGCGCCGAGCCTGTGGCAGAGCCTCGCCTTCTGGCGCGGCTTTGCGCTGGCCAGCGCGCTGGCCGCCGCCTGCCTCGGCGGGCTGATCTATCTCGGCGCGGTCAATCGCGAGGCGCCCTTGATCGCGACCATCGAAGGCGGCGGCAACCGCGTCTTCGTCGCCACCATCGACGCCAAGCGCGGCACCGTCGCGGTGGTGCCGGCGGCCTATAGCGCCGACGCCACGCGCGTGCCCGAACTCTGGCTGATCCCGGCCGACGGCAAGCCGCGCCCGCTCGGCCTGCTGCGCGCCGACCGCGCCGTGACCATCGCTATTCCGCCGGAATTCGCCGCGCAGACCGTCAGCAACGCCGTGCTGGCGGTATCGCTGGAGCCGCCGGGCGGCTCGCCCACCGGTCAGCCGACCGGGCCGGTGATCGGCACCGGCAAGCTCACGAGCCTGTGACCGCCGCCGTGCATCCTTGAGCCTGCCGCCTCCGTAGCTCTCAATGTCTCCGCCAATTCAGGGATTGGGGACGTCAAACAGAGAAAACGGAGTTAACCATGACACGCATTCGCTCAATCGCCCTGGCCGGAGTCGCCGCGCTGGCGCTCGGCCTCGGCGCAATCAGCGATCACGCCGACTTTCGCCAAAGAGATGACCAAGATGGTCGGCGGCGCGGCGATGTATCCGTCCAAGAACATCGTCCAGAACGCCGTCAATTCGAAGGACCACACCACGCTGGTCGCCGCCGTGAAGGCCGCCGGCCTGGTGCCGACGCTTGAATCGCCCGGCCCGTTCACGGTGTTCGCGCCGACCAACGAAGCCTTCGCCAAACTGCCGGCGGGCACCGTCGACACGCTGCTCAAGCCGGAAAACAAGAAGAACCTCACCAACGTGCTGACCTACCACGTCGTGCCCGGCCGCCTGACCACCAAGGACTGATGGAGAAGATCAAGGACGGCAACGGCAAGGCCATGCTCAAGACCGTCGAAGGCGCCGACTCACCTTCGAGCAGAAGGACGGCAAGCTGTGGATCAAGGACGCCAAGGGCGACACCGCCAAGGTCACCATCCGCAACGTCATGCAGTCGAACGGCGTCATCCACGTGATCGACACCGTGCTGTTGCCGGGCTGATCAGTCCTCGCAACCCGGTAACGGCGAAAGGTCCTCTCCCTATCCCCGGGGAGAGGACCATTTCGTTGCGGATTATTCCGCGGTGATCGGCTCGATCACCGTGCGAACGCGGGAGACCACGTTGGCCGGAAATCCGCCTTTGCGGGCGTGTTCGCGCACCGCCGCTTCATCGGGCGCGACATAGACGCAGTAGACCTTGTCGTCGGTGACGTAGCTATGGAGCCACTGAATCTGCGGGCCCATGCTTTGCAAGACACTGCACGATTTCTGCGAAATGGCCTGCAACTCTTGCTTCGGCAATTTGCCGGCGCCGGCGATTTCACGTTCGATTACAAATTTAGGCATTGCCATATCCTTCTTTTGGTTTCCGTGACATGCGTGATGCATGCCTCGCGCAGATAAATGCGATTTACACGGCGGGATGTATTGAGGCGATAGTCCCTGGCGCGTTGATTTTTGAGCGAAAAAACCGGGACAGATGTCCCGGTTCAGCGGGCGCTGGTCAGCTTGCTTTTCATCCCAAGTCCCGCTTCGCGCGCCCGCACGATCGCCTGGTAGCGATGTTCGACACCGATCTTGTCGAGCACGCGGGTTATATGATTGCGCACGGTCTTTTCCGATAGGCCAAGTGAAGCGGCAATCTCACTGTTATCGAGACCCTGGGCGATTGCCTCCAAAACGTCGCGCTCACGCTCGGTGAGGTCGCCAAGTGGCAAATTATGGCGCTGAATGGCTGCCTTGATCGGCTGCTTGAGGAAATTTTCAATCTCGGCGACGATTTGCGGCCATGCCGGTTCGTCCGTGAGCGGCATGTGATTTCCGCCGTCGATCTGCACGAAGCGGCAGTCGGGAATGAGCGTCGCAAGTTCACGGCCGACGTCGATCGGAACCACCGTGTCGCGTTCGACATGCAGCGCCAAGGTTGGACGTTTGATTTTGCGCGCCGCGGCGCGCGCATCGACTTGCCAGCCGATCTGGAGCAGGCGCACGGCTGTCCGGGCTGATGTCGACAGCGCCTGTTGCTCGGACCATGAACGGAAATGCGCGAGCGTTCCGCCGGGCTGGAAATACGAACCCCAGACCTGGCCGAGGGCGTGGTTCTCCTGGCCCCAGCCGAGGCGCACCATATCGAGTAATACGCGGGCGGTCTCGGCTTCGATCGGTTATTTACCGCGCAGCCGTCCCAAGGCGTAGGCCCCGTAAAGGACAAGCCGATTGACGCGGTCGGGGTGGCGCGCGGCATATTCGATCCCGATCGACCCGCCCCAGCATGTCGCCACCACATCAAATTGCCGGAAACCGGCCGCATCGACGACGGCCTCGATGTCCTTCATCCAGCCGTCGAACGAGAGCTCCGCCGGATCGCGGTCGGACAGACCACATCCGCGAGAGTCGATAGCGCAGCAAGGTGTAGTTTCGCGACAGCGTCTCCAGCCAGGGCTGCCACGCCAGGCTCTTCCACTGGTGCTCGAGATGCGACAGCCATGTTGCCGGCATGACCAGCGGCGGCCCCTCGCCGCTCAATGCATAGGCCAGCCGCACGCCGTCGGCTGTGGTGCAAAATCGGATGTTCTGGTTCATCGCCCTGGCCTGTCGCAGGCCACCTATCTGTGCCGCCGGTAAGCAGTAAACATCCATTTGGCGTCGGCAAAGGCGCCGAAATCGGCGTTAACCCGCCGCTAACCATAAAATGGGCAAATATTGCCGGGGTATAGGGGTAATCCGCCCGTCGCGGCTCATTACTCCGGCACCGGCAACGGCGCCCGCTTCTTGTTTGATGACCTTCGTATTGTCTTTCGAGTCCGGGCCGCCGGGGGCATGGCGGCAATTGGGTTGAATGAGCGACATCACCGCCGCACCGGCATCCGGCATCCGCGGCATCAAGCTACCCGGCCTCGGCGACATCGGCGCGTTTATGAAACGCGGCGACCTGGCGCTCGCCATCGGCGTGCTCACCATCCTGGTGGTGCTGATCCTGCCGCTGCCGCCGCTGCTGCTCGATCTGGCGCTCGCCATCTCGATCATCATCTCGGTGCTGATCCTGATGACCGCGTTGTTCATCCACACGCCGCTGGAATTCTCCTCGTTCCCGACCGTGCTGCTGATCGCCACCATGCTGCGGCTGGCGCTCAACTTGGCCTCCACCCGCCTGATCCTGGCGCACGGTCATGAAGGCACCGACGCCGCCGGCCATGTGATCGAGGCCTTCGGCAATTTCGTGATGAGCGGCAATTTCGTCATCGGCATCATCGTGTTCACGATCCTGGTGATCGTGAATTTCGTCGTCATCACCAAGGGCTCCGGCCGCATCGCCGAAGTTGCCGCGCGCTTTCACCTCGACGCCATGCCCGGCAAGCAGATGGCGATCGACGCCGATCTGTCCGCCGGGCTGATCGACGAGAAAAAAGCGCGCGAGCGCCGCCAGAAACTCGAGGACGAAGGCGGCTTCTTCGGCGCCATGGACGGCGCCTCGAAATTCGTGCGCGGCGACGCCATCGCCGGCCTGCTGGTGGTTTTCATCAACGTCATCGGCGGCATGATCATCGGCATCGCGCAGCAGGGCCTGAGCTTCGCAGACGCCGCGCATTCCTACACGATCCTCACGGTCGGCGACGGGCTGGTCACGCAGATCCCGGCGCTGATCGTCTCGACCTCGGCCGGCCTGCTGGTTTCCAAAGCCGGCGTCGCCGGCGCAGCCGACAAGGCGCTGCTCAAGCAACTCTCCGGCTATCCGCAGGCGCTCGGCATGTCGGGCGCGGTGATGATCGTGATGGCGCTGCTGCCCGGAATTCCGATGCTGCCGTTCTTGTTCCTCGGCGGCGGCGCAGGGGCGCTGGCCTATGTCATGGACAAGCGCAGCAAGCTCGCGGCCGCGACCGAAGCCCGCAAGAGCGACGCCGAAGCCAAAGGCGAGGCCAAGGACGAGCCGATCTCGGCGGCGCTCAAGATCGACGATCTCAAGGTCGAGATGGGCTACGCGCTGCTGCCGCTGGTCAATTCGCCCGACGGCAGCGATCGGCTCACCGAGCAGATCAAGGCGCTGCGCCGTTCGCTCGCCGCCGAGATGGGCTTCGTGATGCCGGCGGTGCGCATCCTCGACAACGTCCAACTCGACGCCAATGCCTATGTCATCAAGATCAAGGAAGTCGAAGCCGGCAGCGGCAAGGTCTGGGCCGGTCAATACATGGTCATGGATCCGGCCGGCGGCCAGGTGAAGCTGCCCGGCACCCATACCACCGAGCCGACCTTCGGCCTGCCGGCGACCTGGATCGACGCCGCCTCCAAGGAAGAGGCCACCATGAGCGGCTACACGGTGGTCGACGCCGCCACCGTGCTGTCGACGCATCTCACCGAACTGCTCAAGAGCAACATGGCGGAACTGTTGTCCTATGGCGAGGTGCAGAAGCTGCTCAAGGAAATGCCCAAGGAGCAGGCCGATCTGCTCAAGGACCTGGTGCCGTCGCTGATCAGCACCTCCGGCATCCAGCGCGTGCTGCAGATCTTGCTGGGCGAGCGCGTCTCGATCCGCGATCTCGCCACCATCCTGGAAGGCATCGCCGACGGCATTGGCGGCTCGCGCAATCCGGTGACGCTGGCCGAACATGTGCGCGCGCGATTGTCGCGCCAAATTTGCGCGCAGCACACCAATTCGACCGGCTACCTGCCGCTGATCGCGCTGACGGCGAGGTGGGAGCAGGCCTTCGCCGAATCCATGGTCGGTCAGGGCGACGAGCGGCAACTGGCCATGCAGCCGTCGAAGCTGTCGGAATTCATCACGCTGGTGCGCGAGAAATTCGAGGCGGCGGCGCGCGAAGGCGAGGCGCCGGTGCTGGTGACCTCGGCCAATATCCGGCCGTTCGTGCGCGGCATCGTCGAGCGCTTCCGCTCGCAAACGCCGGTGATGTCGCAGAGCGAGATTCATCCGCGGGCGAGGCTGAAGACCGTCTCAAGCATTTAAGCCGCTTCAAGCCGGCACTGAATCGCATACCGTCATGGCGGAGCTTGTCCCCGCCATCCACGCCTTGCTTGTCAATGTGCAAAATGCGTGGAGCCCGGCACAAGGCCGGGCATGACCACGTCCGTTACTCTGCCGCCGTCGCCACCGCCTCATCCTGCGCGTGGCCGGTCGCGCGAATATTGTCGTCGCGGTATTTGCGTTTTAAGGCCGCCTCGCCGCCGGTGGTCTGGTGATAGAGATCGAGTGCCTCGAACTCGTCGGCCTTGGGCGGCGCGATCGCCAGATCGGTATAGGTCCAGCGGTCGGGCGCCGTGAACGTCGCCTTGAGCATCGCCTTGCAGCGCAGGTAAACGCGCAGATACTGCACGGCCTTCACCGCAATGCCGCCCCAGTAGCGCGGATAGAAGAGAAGCGGGTTCTCGCGCTTCATGCCCGCGCGGCGGTCGCGCCGGTACTTGAGGCGGAATGCGCCGCTTTCCAGCGGGTGCACGCCCTCGAACAGGATCGTCAGGTAGAACCACAGGATGGTCCCCATTGTCGTTCCCGGCCGCCCGATCGGGCTGGCGCAGGTGCGCCGCATGATCGTGTAGATGTGTTCCGGCGTGTAGAACGTTTCCCAGGCGGCGCGATAGGTGTCTTCCCAATCCTGGTCCGACATACCGCCGCTGTGATGCGAGACCCGGTGGTTGAGGTCGTATTTGTTCATGTCCGGATCCATCCAGATTCCCTTGGCCGAGAGAACCTTGTGATCCTCCGATCCGGGCAGCGGCGTCAGGAAAAAGAACTCCAGAATGTCGATCGGCAATTCGCGTTTGATGATCTCGACGTCACGCAGGATCGATTCCTTGGTGTCGGCCGGGAAGCCGAGGATGTAGCCGGCATAGGTAATGGCGCCGTGGTTGCGCCACATCTGCAACATTTCACGATACTCGGTGATTTTGTTCTGGCGTTTCTTGGCGGCGATCAGATTGTCCGGGTTGATGTTTTCGAGCCCTATGAAGGCGCGCCGCACGCCGGCCTTGGTCGCTTTTTCGATGAAGCCCGGGATCTTGTGGCAGAGCGTATCGACCTGAATGGTAAAGCCGATATTCATGCCTTCGCCGTGCCGCATCTGGATCAGGCGGTCGAACAATGATTCCCAATCGCTGTTGCGGGCGAAATTGTCATCGGTGATGAAGAAGCGCTTGATGCCTTGCGCGTAATTCTCGCGCACGATCTTTTCCAGATCGTCGGGCGAGCGGATGCGGCTCTTGCGCCCCTGCACGTTGATGATGGTGCAAAACGAGCACTGATAAGGACAGCCGCGGCCGAGATCGATGCTCGACAGATTGCCGACGGTGCGCTTGACGTGCTTGCGCGGCAAAAACGGCGGCGGCTCGCCGGCAAGCTGCGGCAAATCCTTCATGAAATTGTACAGCGGCTTGAGCTCGCCCTTGAAGCCGTCGCGCAGAACTTGATCGAGCCGATGTTCCTCCGCCTCGCCGGCGAAAAATGAAATGCCCATCTGCTGCGCCGCGCGGATATCCGCCGGCAATTCCGGCAACATCGAGATGCAGCCGGAGATATGGAATCCGCCGATGCAGACCGGCAGCCTGGCCTTGAGAAAGGGCTTGGCCAGATCGACCGCGCGCGGAAACTGGTTCGATTGCACGCCAACGAGTCCGATCAGACAACGCCCGCCTGCGCGCCGGATCATGCGGATGATCTGCCCGGGTTTCACCCGGCGGTTGGTTTCGTCGTAGGTGTGCAGGCGGATTTCGACGCCGGTGCCCAGCACTTCGCGCCGCCGCGCATCTTCCGCGAGCGCATTCAGGCAGGCCAGCGTGTTGGAGGGGATGGCGGAGCGCAGCCACTGGATCGGATAGCCGTCATCGTCGTAATGCGACGGCTTGATCATCACAAAGTGGAAGAGCGACGGGCTCCCCTCAGCGGTCGAATGCGACATTCCTGCTCCTGCCCCGCGTGGAAAACTGCCGCCGGCTGGCGGCAAAATGCTCTATTTGCCTCGATAAGTCGAGTTTTGTGGCCTTCGCCGTTTAATCGGACCTAATAGCTGCGATTTTTCACCCTGTTTCAAATGAGATGCAGCCGCTACTGGATAAATGCCGCTTTAGCGCCCATATAAAGCGCAATGTTTCATGCAATTCGGCCTTGCCGACGAATTCGGAGTTGATCGTGGATAAATTCAATTACAACGCGCCGGCGGAGTTGTTTCCCTCGCGCAACCGCAAGATCGCCAAGAAGGTGAAATACCGCCGTTTCGATCGCGCGGCCGAGGCGATCCGTTACGCCGTCGAGGAATTGCCGGAGCCGCTGCTGCTCGGCGCATTCATCGAAATGGACGACGAGCGGCTTGGCCATAAAGACATCCGTGCGCTTTACGACAGCGCCGACTATCCGCTCACCAAGCGCGCCAGCTAATCGCTGCGCCTCCGGTCGAAAGCCTGTAACGCCCGGCCGCGACCGCGCGTTTTCTTCAAACCGCTGCTGGGGGTTTGCCATGGCGCACAAATACTCAACCGGCCAGGACGTCTATTACGAGCCGACTTACGGTAATGCCGCCTCGCGCGGCAAATACACCATCGTCCGTCCGCTGCCGGTCGAAAACGACAACCGGCTGGCCTATCGGATCAAGAGCATTGCCGAGACCTTCGAGCGCATCGCCGAGGAACACCAACTGACCCGGCCCTAATAGGCCCTCGTCCAAGCGCGCCCTTCGGCGTCAAGATCCGGACACTTCAAAGCCAAAAACACCGCTTTTCACGGCGTTTTCAACCATCCGTGATGCGTCCTGGGGAACTGTGGCGGCGTACCTACGTTAGCCCTGCGAAACCTTGAACCTTTCTCAAGGCTGGGCCGACGAACGGCCATGACCTTGGAGGCTGCCATGAACTGGTCCATGTACACCGCCGACCGCACCACCCACCTCAAGATCGTGGTGGTTGGCCTTGCCGCCGCGCTGCTGATCTCGGTGATCGGCATCGCCGCGCAGCAACTCAATCTCGGCACCGATATCATGACCGCGCAGGCCCCGACCGTTATCAAGGCCGGCGGCCCGGTGCTGTTCACAAACCGCGCCGGCGCGACCATCCGCTGACGATTTTTGCCATCACCCTCCCGCCTTCACTACGCGCCGCATTTGCGGCGCGTTTTTTTGTGACATAGCCGAATCGTGAAAAATCGCCGACAAAGCCGGACATGCAGCGCCACATTCCACGCAGCGCCTTGATCCTCCTCGCCGCTGTTTTCTTGCTGGCGGCGCAGCCGGCTGGCGCGCAAAACGCCCCGAGCGCCGCCGACGCTCGCCGATTACCAGGCCAGGCTCGCGGTCTATCAGCAGGCACACGACGCCTACGAAGATGAGGCCAGCCGCTATTGGAATTCAGTCAGCGAGAAACGCAAACTGCGCAATGCCAAGCGCCGCAACCATGAAGCCATCGCGCTTACCGACTACGTACTCGCCCAGCCGCCAGTCTATTCGGGACCGCCGCGGCCGCTCAGTCCTTTGCCGCCGCCTCCTCGGCCGCCGGTCCCGCCGCGGCCCGAAATTCCAGTTGCCGCCGACTTCCTGCAGGCCGCGCGCGAACATTGGGGTTTTGTGCCGGAGCAGGCCAGCGACGCCGAATTCAAGCGCGCCTATGCGGCGGCCGCGCGCGCCGCCGGGCTGACGCGCGAGCAGATCGTCGGCGTCTACGCCTTCGAGACCGGCGGCAAGGGTTTCTACGACACGCAAGCCGGCCTCGAGCCGCCGCGACCCGGCGCGCACGCAATCTCGCCCGCGATGGGTTACAATCAGTTGCTCAGCACCAATACCGTCTCGTTGTTCGCCGAGAGCGGCCATCGTTTCCTCGCCGCACTCGAGCACAAGGCCCGCCTTCTGACCGGCGACGCACGGCAACGGCTGGAGCGCAAGATCGCGGCGCTTCGCCGCATGATCGCTTATTGCCGCAGCCTGCCGCACAGCTGGAGCGAATACGACGAGATCGCCAAAAAAACGCCGAAGGGCTGGGGCATCCATGCCGCCATCCTCGACATCGATATCGGTCCGCTGCTGCAGGTGCAGAAGCTGCTGGACTCGGTCGTTGTTCGCACGCACCAAGGGCTACATGACGCCGCTCTCCGCCGGCGAACTGGAATTGATGAACCTGACCGGCGACGGCAACGGCTTCGACATGGTGAGCATGCCGCAGGCCTTCCGCGTGAAGGTACCGACGGCGAATTTCTTCCAGCCGCACGGCTATGCGCGCAATCCGGTGGCGCGGCGCACCGTGGTGGTGGCCGGGCTGATCGCCGAGATCCAGGATCACATGAACCGCAACGCACAAACCCCCGGCGCGCGCGAACTGGCGGCGGCGTTCTAGCGTTCACTTTAATGACGATCGAGGGCAGCCACAGCGACAGCGCCGGAATGTAGGTCACCAGCATCAGCACGACGAACATGACGCCGTAAAACGGCCAGATCGTGCGCATGACCTGCTCGATGGTCACCTTTGCCGACCGCGCAGCCGACGAACAGGATCGCGCCGACCGGCGGATGGCACAATCCGATGCCTAAGTTGAGCATCATGATCATGCCGAAATGCACCGGATCGACGCCGAAATTGATCATCACCGGCAGCAGGATCGGCGTGCAGATCAGGATCGACGGCGCCATGTCGACCAGGCAGCCGAGAACGAGCAGCAGGATGTTGATGAGAAACAGGATGACGTATTTGTTGTCGGAGATGGTCAGGAAGAACGCCGTGATCTTCGCCGGCATCTGCGTCAGCGCCATCACATAGCCGACGCTCGAGGCGCAGGCGATCAGCGTCATCACCATGGCGACGGTGCGCAGCGTGCGGTGGACCAAGGTCGGCAGAGTCGCGCCATTTGTAGTCGCGGTAGATGAACATGGTCACGAAAAACGCCCATATGCAGGCCACGGCACCGGCCTCGATCGCGGTGAAGATGCCGCCGAGGATGCCGCCGAGGATGATGACCAGCGTGATCAGGCCCCACGCGGCCTCGATGCTGATTTTGACCGCGTCACGCAGCGGCACCGAAGTCCCTTTCGGATGCCCGTCGCGATACGCAATCACCAGGCACAGAATGACAATCGAGAGACCGAGCAACAGGCCTGGTATAACGCCGGCAATGAACAGGCTGATGATCGAAATGCTGCCGCCGGTCGCCAGCGAATAAATGATGGCGTTATGGCTGGGCGGCACCAGCAGCGCCTGCACCGAGCCGGTGATCGTCACATTGGTGGCATAGACCCGCGGATAGCCGCTTCGCTCCATCTGCGGGATCATCACCGAGCCGATGGCCGAGACGTCGGCGACCGAAGAGCCGGATATCCCGCTCAGCAAGCGTGGTCGCCAGCACGTTGACCACCGAAAGCCCGCCGCGCACGCGCGTGAAGCCGACCAGCACGTCGGCGAAAGCCACCATGCGCCGCGCCATGCCGCCTTCCGCCATGATGGCGCCGGCCAGCACGAAGAACGGGATCGTCAGCATCGCAACTTTGCTGACGCCGTTGGAGATTTGCAGCATCACCGCTTCGAGCGGAATGCCGATCCAAAGGGCCGCGGCGATGGCCGCGAGCCCGAGCGAATAGGCGATCGGCACGCCGATCAGAAAACAGAAGAACATCGTCACCAGCAGAACGGCAATGTCCATCGGTGCGCTTCCTACAGCAACGTCTCATGGCCGGGAGCAGCATGCTCGACGGGGCTATGCTTGACGAATTCTTCCGGCGGCGCGCCGATGGCGATGCGCTCGATGACGAACAGCAGCAGCGCAGCGCCGCCGAGCGGAATGGGCAGATAAGTCAGGCCGACCGACAGTTCCGGGAATTCGTCGATCGTATTGAGCCAGGTGGCCTGCGACCAATTTGACGCCGTAGATCACCATGAACAGCGCCATCGCGCCGACCAGCACCTCGACCAGAAGATCGGCCCAGCGCCGCCACCACGGCGGCAGCATGGCTGCGAAGAACGACACGTTCATGTGTAGCCGCGCCCGGTAGCAGGCCGCCGTGCCGATGAACGTCAGCACGATCGTCAGCAGAACCGCGGCCCGCTCCGGCCATGACGCAGCGCTGTTGAGCACGTAGCGCGTGAACACCGCCCACGGGATGCACCGCGGAAATCAGCACCAGCGCGGTGCCCGCGATCCACACGCAGACGAGATAAAGGAAATCCATCCCCTTGCGATAAAGAGCGGCCATTAAAGTCGATCCTTCGGCGGTCGATGGCCGCTCATCCGCTCGTCCCCGCGAACGCGGGGACCCAGGGCGCTAAGGCTACGTGGCTGAACCCTGGATTCCCGCTGACGCGGGAATGAGCGGAATAACCGCGGCCTGATCAGGTCACTTCACTTCCTGGATGCGCTTGACCATGGCGGCGTATTTGGGACCGTACTTGTCCCACACCGGCTTCACCGCATCCTGGAGCTGCTTCTTGTCGGCGGCCGAAATCCGGATGATCTGCACGCCGTTCGCCTTGGCCTTGTCCATGGCCTTCTTCTCGTATTCTTCCCACAGCTTGCGCTCTTCGAATTGCGCCTCACGGCCGAACTTCTTGACCAGCGCCTGGTCGTCCTTCGACAGCGAGTCGAACACCTTCTTCGACATCACCAGCATTTCCGGAACGATCAGGTGCTCGTCGATCGTGTAGAACTTCGCCACCTGGTAGTGGTTGTCGAACACGAAGCTCGGCGGGTTGTTTTCCGCGCCATCGATCACGCCGGTCTGCAGCGAGGTAAAGACCTGATCGTAGCCCATCGCGATGCCGTTGGCGCCCATCGAATTCGCCATGTCGACGAACATCGGGTTGCCCATCACGCGCACCTTGAGGCCCTTGAGATCGGCCATCGACTTGATCGGCTTCTTGGTGTCGTAGAAGCTGCGCGCGCCGGCATCCATCCAGCAAATCCCGACGATGCCCTTGCCGCTGTTGGTGACCTTGTCGAGCAGCTCGTTGCCGATCTCGCCGTCCATCACCTTCTGCGCGTGTTCGGTGTTGCGGAACACGTAAGGCAGATTGAACACGTTGAGATCGTCGACCACCGGGCCGAGCGCGCCGACCGAAACGCGGGCGAAGGCGATGGCGCCGATCTGCGCCTGCTCGATCATTTCCTTTTCGCCGCCAAGCTGCATCGAGCCGAACATCTGCACGCTGAGACGGCCGTTGGTCGCCTTCTCGAGCTTCTTGCCCATGTTCTCGACCGCGACGACGGTCGGATAGCCCGCCGGATGCACGTCGGAGGCCTTGAGTACGACTTTCTGCTGCGCCTGCGCCGCGCCGGACGCAAACGACAGCCGCCACGGCAAGCGCGCCGGCGGCGATCAGTGTGGTATGGAATTTCATGGCAAAAACTTCCTCCCGAGGTTCGTTGTTTTAGCGCTAGTGTGGGCGTCGACCGGCCCGGCTCATTGATCCACGCGGGCGTGCGTGCTATTCATCATGTCATATGATGACCTTACCTGATCCCTCGGTGTCAAGTCATTGAACAAGCGCGCCTCAAAAAATCTGGCCTTGCTCCAGCCGCTGCAGGCGCCCCGCAACCTGACGGCCGAGTTGGTGACGCGGCTGACCGCCGATATCACCAGCGGCAAGCTTTCGCCCGGCTCGCGCCTGCCGACCGAACAGGAAATGATCGCCGCCACCGGGGTTAGCCGCACCGTTATCCGCGAGGCGGTTGCAGCGCTGCGCGCCGACCGGCTGGTGGTGACCCGCCAGGGCGTCGGCGCCTTCGTCGCCGACCAGGTGCGGCGGCCGTTCCGGGTCGATTTCGACGAGAACTCGCCGCTGCAAATCGTGCTCAATGTCATGGAGCTGCGCACCGGGGTCGAAGTCGAGGCGGCGGGGCTTGCCGCCGAGCGCGCCTCGGCCGCCCACATCAAGAAAATCGCCGACCGCTTCGCGGCGATCCGCGCGGCGATCGACCGCGGCGAGAACGCCGTCGATCAGGATTTCGCGTTCCATTGCGCCATCGCCGACGCCACCGGCAATCCGCAATTCAGGCGCTTTCTGGAATACCTCGGGCGTTTCATCATCCCGCGACGAACGGTATGGGGCTCCTCCGCGCCGGCCACCAATCGGCCCCATCTCGAAATCTTCCAGCGCGAGCACGAGCATATTCTGCAGGCGATCCGCGCGCACGCCGTGACGCAAGCGCGCGACGCCATGCAGCGGCACCTGCTCAACAGCCGCAACCGCTATGAAAAGCTCGCGGCCGAGTGCCGGGATCAAATAGCGTTCGCCAGACCACGAGCGAAATTACGAGAGGCACGATGAAGAAAATCCTCATTACCGGGGCGGCCGGCGGCATCGGCACGAGCATGCGCAAGCTGTTGCCAGCGGTCTACAACGACATCCGCTGGAGCGACATCCGCAAGCCGGACGATCTCGCGGCCGATGAAGAGTTCATGCCAGCCGATCTCGCCGACTATGCCGCGGTCAGAAAAGATCGTGCGCCGGCATCGACGGCATCGTGCATCTCGGCGGCCAGTCTCGATCGAAGGGTCGTGGGAAACGATCCTCAACGCCAATATCGTCGGCTGCCGCAACGTGTTCGAGGCCGCCTATCGCGCAGGGCGTCAAGCGCGTGGTATTCGCCTCCTCCAATCATGCCGTCGGCTTTTATCCGCGCAACAAAACCATCGGCGTCGACGTCACGACGCGCCCGGACTCGCGCTACGGCGTCAGCAAGGCGTTCGGCGAAGCGCTCGGCGCGCTCTACGCCGACAAGCATGGGCTGCGCGTCACGTGCTTGCGCATCGGCAATTTCGGCGACGCGCCGATCGACAAACGCCGGCTGGCGATCTGGCTCAAGCCGGAGGACCTGGTGCAGCTCATCCGCATCGGCTTCGAGCACCGCGATATTCATTTCGAAATCTTCTACGGCGTCTCCGACAATGCCGACAGTTGGTGGGACAACAGCAATGCCCGCCGTTTCGGCTACAAGCCGCAGGGCAAGGCCGAAGAATTCCGCGATTCTGCCATGGCGGCGCAGGCCAAATTGCCGCCCGATCCCGTCGGCGACCTCTACCAGGGCGGCACCTATACGCAGCGACGAATACGACGCCGGCCACGGGCGCTAGGCCGTGGACCAGACCGCCGGCGTCTTGATCGCGATCGTGTCGAGTTGCCTCGGCGGAACCGCCGCCGCGGTCACGCGCTATCTCGTCGGCAGCGCCGATCCGATCACCCTCGCCATCCTGCGCTGGGGCATCGGCTTTTTATTCGTGCTGCCGGTCGCGCTGCTGTTGCGCGTGAAGTGGCCGCCGCGCGCCGACTGGCCCGCCGTCGCGGCGCTTGGGCGTCTGTTTCTTCGGCCTGTTCTTCATTCTCTACAATATCGCGGTCGGCTACACGACGGCGGCGCGCGCCAGCCTCGCGCTTTCGACGCTGCCGCTGCAGACCATGGTCGTCGGCGGCGCTGCTCGGCATCGAGCCATTGACGACCCGCAAGACGATCGGCGTTTGCATCGCCGTGCTGGGCGTCTTCGCCGCGCTCGCCTCGGGCCTGGCCGCGGCGCCGCCCGGCGCCTGGCGCGGCGAGTTGATCATGACCGGCGCGGTGCTTTGCATGGCGTTTTACAACGTGTGGTCGCGCCCCTTCATCCGAAGCGCTCGAGCGCGCTGGGATTTCTGGCGGTCGGCATGGGCGCCGGCGCCGCGGTGCTGGTCGCGGCCGGCCTTGTCACCGGCCGCGTCTGCGGTGCTCGGCGATTTCAGCCAGTCGCAATGGATCGCCGGGCTCTATCTCGGCATCGGCGGCGGCGCGCTCGCCTTCATTCTCTGGGTGATGGCGCTGCAACGCACGACCCCCGACCCTCGTCGCCAACACCATGACGGTCAATCCGATTGCGGCGGGCTTGCTGGCGACCCAATTGGTCGGCGAGCCGATCACACTCAATCTGGTTGTCGGGCTGATCGCGGTGTTTGCCGGCATCTGGATCGCGACGTCGCAACGATCGCTTAAGCGTGCCAAAACCGGCTGAACTGCGTCGCCACCACGTTCTCGTAAGCCACCGGCGCGGTCAGCAGCCCCAACTCAGCGGTAAACCGGTTCATGCCGGCCACGAACGATTCCGAGATCGACGCATCGTAATATGGCAGGTCGCGGCGAATGAGTTCGACGATCAACGCGGCTTCCGCCGGCGGGAACAGCTTGGCTCCGACCTCGCCCGCACGCGCGACATCTTTCTTCAGCGCGTCTTGCGTCTTGACGATGGCGCGTACCGCCGCAGCGGCGACCTCCGGCGATTTTTCGATCAACCGCTCGGTGGCCGCGATCGACGCCATGGTGTAGTCGAAACACCCTTTCGGCCCGTCGCCACGCCGCACGTCGAGCACCACGGTGCCGACACCGCGGCGCACCGCCACCTCGGCGCCCATGCCGTTGGCCCAGAAGCCGTCGATCTTGCGCTCCTCCAGCGCCTTCGCCGCGGTCAGGCCGAAATTGACCCCGGCGCCGGCCGCGCCCGGCACAGGCGTGATGATCGCGCCATCGCGCACCGGGTCGATGCCGGCCGCGATCAACAGCCGCAGCAGCCCCATCTCCACCCAGGGCGCGGCGCCGATATGGCGGCCCTTGACCGCGCCGATATCGCCGCGCTTTACGGCAAAATCCTTATGCATGACCAGAAACCAGTACATGCCCTGCGCCTGCGCGCAGATCAGCTTGACGCCGTCCCATTGCGGAAAGGCGGCCAGCGCCGAATGGGCCGAACCGCCGACAAAATCGACCGCGCCGTCGCGCAACGCCATGTAGGCCTTGTCGACCGGAAAGATCATTTCCAGCGTGACGTCCAAGCCCTCGTCGCGAAAGAAGCCGAGCTCCACGGCGGCTTCCGCCGGAAAGTAGGAATTCGAAATCATGTCGGGCACGGCGATCTTCATGGGCACGTCATCGTGGCGGCGCGCCGCTGGCTGGCAAGCATCGACGTGCGCAACAAAAATTGCCGGGCGCGCGCCGGATCGGCCGCGGTCTCGCGCAGTTCGGTGAGATTGCGCCGCCGCGCCGCCGGATCGCGCGCCTCCAGGCGTTTCTTGTTGGCGATCGATTGCTCCTGCACGAACTCGACCGCCACGGCGCGGCGCTGCCGGCTATAGAGATCGAGCAAATCGTCCGGCGCGCGCTCGCGCACGACTTGCGCCAGCTTCTCCGCCAGATTGGCCGCATCCTGGATACCGCCATTGAGGCCCATGCCGCCGATCGGATTATTGACGTGGGCGGCATCGCCGGCGAGCAGCACGCGGCCTTTACGAAAAGTCTCCGCCACGCGCTGATGCGTCACGTAGAGATTGCGGTGAACGATATCGTAAGGCCGCGGCGCGGGGAAAAACGATTGCATGCGCGCCTGCACGCCGGCATCGCTCATGATGTCAGCTTCGGCCTGCTCGGCGCTGGCCGGAAAAACCGTGCGCCACAAGCCCGGCGGCCCGTCGGCCGATACCTTGAAGCAATTGCACCAGGCGCCGGGGTCGGCGAAATAGCTGCGATAGCAGTAGCCGCGCTCGGCCTCGAAATCGTAGGGCGTGGTCAACACGATGAAACGCTCCGGCCAGGTAAAACCCTCGAATGCAATCCCGCACTGCTTGCGCACCACGCTGCGGCCGCCATCGGCGCCGATCAGATAGCCGCCCTCATGGGCCTCAGTTGCTTGCGGCCCGCGCACCTCGACGGTCACGGACCCCTCCCCTTGCACGACGTCGACGACTTCATGCCCGAACAGCACCTCGACGTTCGACAATTTTTGCAGCCGGTCCAGCAGCAGTCCGGCGGTCTTGAACTGCTCGCACTGCACGACAAAAGGGTAACGCGTGTCGTCCTTGAGCAGCGCGTGATCGAACTGCGCCACCAGCTCCCCGCTCGGCCGGTCCCAGAACTGGAAAATCGGCGCGACAAGTCCGACCCGCGCCATGTCCTCCGCCAGCCCGTCTTCGGCGAGCAATTCAAGCGTCGCCGGATGGGTGGTTGCGGCGCGCGGATCGGCCTGCACCGCGGCATTGTTGTCGAACAGCCGCACGCGGATGCCGCGCCGGCCGAGCAGCCAGGCGCACAGCAATCCGACCGGTCCGCCGCCGGCTATCAACACCAGTTCGCCGTCACTTGCCATCGCGCCAGTCCTTGCCCGCGCTGCGAAAGTGGATCAACCTTATTCGAAGCCCGGCCTGTTTTCAGTGAGGCAAGATGCGAAAAATTCTGGCTCTCGTCGTCCTCGCCTCGCTTGCCGCGATTGCCAGTGCGCGCGCCGACGAATGGCCGGCGAAACCCATCCGCGTGATCGTGCCGCTGAGCCCGGGAAGTGCTGCCGACATCATTCCACGGATCGTCTTCGAGCAATTATCGGCGCAGCTCGGGCAGTCGATCATCGTCGAAAACAAGCCGGGCGCCAGCGGCACCATCGGCGCCCGCACGGTCGCAACGGCGGATCCCGACGGCTATACCCTGCTGGCCCATTCGTCGGCTCACATCATCGCGCCCTCCACGGTCGCCAACCTGCCCTACGATCCGATCAAGGATTTTGCCGCGGTAGCTCCCTTGGGAAATCTGCCCAATGTGCTGGTCATCCCGCCCTCGGCCAACATCAAAACCCTGCAAGCGCTGGTCGCCATCGGCAAGCAGCGGCCGATCACCTTCGGCTCGATCGGACCCGGCAGCCCGATCACGCTGGCGATGCAGCGCCTGCGCCTGAGCGCCGGGTTCAAAGTGCAGGACATTCCGTTCAAAGGCGCGCCCGAGGCGCTGGTTGAGGTCATGACCGGCCGCGTCGACACCTATTACTCGCCGTTGCTGGCCGCCCTGCCCTACATCAGCAGCGGCAAGCTGCTGCCCTTGGCCGTCAGCAGCCCGACGCGCGCGCCGACGATCCCGAACGTGCCGACGACGCAGGAAGCCGGCTACGCGAACTCGTCCTACCGGTTCTGGATCGGCGTGTTCGCGCCGGCCAAGACGCCGCCGGCAATCGTCAACAAATTGAACGCCGAAATAGAAAAGGCGATGCAGGCGCCCGCGGTCCGCGCCAAGCTTGAAAAACTCGGCGTCCAGCCGATGGCGATGGATACCGCCGCGTTCGACAAGTTCGTCAAAGAAGAACTTCAAACCAATTCGGAACTGGTCAAGGCCGCCGGAATTGTCCCGCAATAGGCCGCCTTTCGGCATGCCCGGCAATTTGATAGCATTCGCGTCGGCTGCCCGCGGCCTCGGCAAATGAAGGACACCCGTTCGATGGATAAGCCTCTGGTCAGAATCGCGCCGAATAATCCGGTTTTCGACCTTCCGGTGATCGTCGGCATCGAAGAGAACTTGTTCGACAAAGCCGGACTCGACGTCCGCTTCACGGCGACTTATGCCGATCGCGAAAAGGACAGCATCGAACGGCCGGTCATGACGCGGATGAAAGAACAGATGTTCGATCGCGGCACCGCCGACAGTTACAATGTCTGCGAATGGGCTAGCATCGACCGGCTGGAAAAAGGCACCCGCGGCGGCAACATCGGCGCGCTGCGCGCCTCGGTGGCGGCGCAGGCGATCCTGACCTTCGATGAGACGCTGCAAGTGCCGCGCGATCTCGCCGACGTACCCGTCGTTGTGCAAGAATTGACCGGCTCGCACTACACGACGCTGCAAATGCTCGAGAGCGCCATCGGCGCCAAGCACGTCAACATCGCGCGCGGCGGCCTGCCGCAAAAACGCTATGCCGGCCTGAAAGACGGCAGCTATCGCGTCGTGACGGTGATGGAGCCGTTCATCAGCCTCGGCCTGAAAGACGGCGCGCACATCATCGCGTCGGCATTCTATCGCGGCGGCGAAGTGATTTCGGCGGATCTGAGCGAGGAGCAGCGCAAGGATTATTACGAGGCCGAGAACCAGGCGGTCGATCTGATCAATGCCGATTTCTACAAATACGCCCACCACGTCGCGGCGGCCACCAAGGGCGCCCTGCAGCCGAACGAACTGCTGCGGGCCTTCGTGCGCTACAAGCACGTCGACTATTACGACTCGACGCTGTTCGGCCGGACCTACGATTGGATGAAGGCGCGCGGCCTGACCGAAGGTCAGAGCGAGCATTCCAGGTTCGTCGTCGGTTGAATGTGAGCCGCGCGACCGCCCTTGCAGTGCTGTCGCTCTTAGCGATTGCGCCGGCCGCTGCGCAGGATATTCGCGGGCTGGAAGTCTGCACCGCCGAAAAGCAGATGGAACGGCGCACCGGCTGCTTGCAGGCCAATAACGAATTCCTGCAGCAGGCGCTGGCCAAACTGGCGAGAGAGACGCAGACCAAGATGGCGGCTGCCGCGGCCGATGTCGCAGCGGCCCGCACCGAGATCGCCGCGCTCAAGGCCGCCTTGGCCAAGCTCAACGACGAGATGGCTAAGCTCAAAAGCAAGGCCGAACCCGCCGCCAAGAAGCAGTGAACCGGCCAAAGGTCCGGCCCGCTTATCATTTCAATAATTATTGAAATATCTCTTGACATCGCAAATATATTTCAATAATCATTGAAATATGAAAAACCTAGATGCTGTCGCGGCGTTGGCCGCGCTTGCGCAAGATAACCGCCTCGATGTGTTCCGCCTGCTGGTTCAGGCCGGGCCCGACGGCATGCCGGCGGGCGATGTCGCTGCCGCGCTCGATCTCGCGCCGAACACGCTGACCTTCCATTTCGACCGCCTGCGCGACGCAGGCCTCGTCACCGTGCGACGCGAAGGCCGCTCGATGATCTATGCGGCGCGCTTCGAGGCCATGAACGCGCTGCTCGGCTTCCTCACCGAAAACTGCTGCCAAGGCGCGGCCGAAGCGTGCGCGCCGCCGGCTTGCAAGCCTGCGCGTTCCAAACGCACAAAGGAGTGCTGCAGGAGCTGCCCATGAAACGCATGCACGTTCACGTCTCGGTCGACGACATCGACAACGCCATCGGTTTCTATTCGGCGCTGTTCGCAGCCAAGCCGGCGGTTGTGAAAGACGACTACGCCAAGTGGATGCTTGACGATCCGCGCGTGAATTTCGCGATCTCGACACGCGGCCGCGAGCCGGGCCTCGATCATCTTGGCATCCAGGTCGAGAACCAAGACGAATTGCACGAAGTCTATGCCCGGCTGCAAGAAGCGGGCGGCGCACGTCATCGAGCAAGGCAAACGACCTGCTGCTACGCCAAGTCGGAAAAATCCTGGATCGACGATCCGGCGGGTATCTCGTGGGAGACGTTCCTCACGACCGGCGAAAGTACCAACTACGGCGACGGCAGCGGCGAGAACGAAGCGCGCGTTGCTCATGCCAAGGCGTGCTGCGTCCCACGTCGCCGCAGCCCGGCCGCAGAACAGCGCATGCTCGACCTGCTGCGTACGGCGTGAGCCATGACCGACCGCCGTTCAACGTGCTGTTTCTCTGCACCGGCAATTCGGCGCGCTCGATCATGGCCGAAGCGATCCTGAACAAGCTCGGGACAGGGAAAATTCCGCGCCTATAGCGCCGGCAGCCAGCCCAAGGGCCAAGTCAACCCGAACACGCTCCAGCTGCTTGCAAGGGCTCGGCTACGACACGTCCGGCTTTCGCTCAAAGTCGTGGAGCGAGTTCGCCAAGCCCGGCGCGCCGGCGCTCGATTTCGTGTTCACCGTCTGCGACAACGCGGCCGGCGAAGCCTGCCCGGTGTGGCCCGGCCAGCCGATGACCGCGCATTGGGGCGTTCCCGATCCGGCCGAAGCGCAAGGCACGCCGGCCGAGATCGCGCTCGCCTTCAAGGACGCCTACCGGATGCTGCATCAGCGCATCGGCGATCTTCACCGCGCTGCCGATCCGCAGCCTCGATCAGGCTCAGCCTGCAAACGCAGCTTGAAGGAGATCGGCCGCATGACCGACGCGACAGCCAAAGAGCCGACCTGATGCCGTCGCTGGCGCAACGCGCTCGTTGCCGAAGCGCTCGGCACGGCGTTCCTGCTGGCCGCCGTGGTCGGCTCGGGCATCATGGCGCAGAAGCTTGTCCGGCGGTAACGACGCGCTCGCGCTGCTTGTGCAACACGCTTGCCGACCGGCGCGATCCTTGTCGGTGCTGATCCTGATGTTCGGCCCGGTGTCCGGGCGCGCATTTCAATCCGGCCGTCAGCCTCGCCTTTGCGCTGCGCCGGCGAATTGCCGTGGCCGGATGCGGCTGCCTATATCTGGCGGCGCAGATCTGCGGCGCGGTTGCTCGGCGTATGGGCGGCGCATCTGATGTTCGAACTGCCGGTCTGGCAATTCGTCGACGACATGTCGCGAACGGGTCCGGGCCAATGGCTCGCGGAAGCCGTCGCGACCTTCGGCCTGCTGCTGACGATCTTCGGCTGCGTCGCGCGCGCGCCGGGCGCGGTCGCCTACGCGGTCGGGCTCTACATCACCGCGGCCTATTGGTTCACCGCCTCGACATCGTTCGCCAATCCCGCCGTGACCATCGCGCGCTCGCTGTCCGACACCTTCGCCGGCATCGCGCCTGCCGGCGTGCCTGGCCTTCATCGTGGCGCAGTTCGCCGGAATGGGGCTGCCGTGATGCTCGCGCGATGGCTTTGGCACGAATAGCCCAAACGAACGGCACCCACGCGGGCGCCGTTTTTTATTTGCGAATTTAAAATTTAAGCGTGCGCGCCGTTGGTCGAGAAGCGCATCGCCGCGATGCGGTCGAGTTCGGCCTGCTCGCGCGCGTTCTCCTCGGCCTTTTCACGGGCGTGGTCGCGCTCGTCGAGCATCTCGACTTTCTTGAGCTCCTCGAACGCTTCGCCGAGCACGGCCTTGGCGTCGTCGACCTGGACTTTGAGCTCGTCGGCCGAGCGCTTGAGGTTCTCGCGGCGCGCCATCGCCGCCTTCGCGTAAGTCGGATAGGCGAAATGCGCGGGATCATGGATGCCGGCGCGGTCCTGCTCGAGCTTGATCTCGCGTTCGAGCTCGGTCGCGATGCGATCGAACTCGGCGATCATGGCCTCGATCTGGGCGACCTTGCGCCGCTTCTCGTCGACCTGAAATTTCTTCAGGCGGATAAGGGTTTCACGTGACTTCATCGACTAAATACTCCCCCGAAGCCCCGAATTGGCGGCCGGCAAAGGCCATACAAACGGCCTTCGCGCGGACGTCCCGGACGTTCAGTGGACCGACTGTGGGGCAATATCGTTAGTTTTCGGTTTCCAATTGCCGACAAACCGCGCCATCAGGGCTGATCGGATATTGTCCGGCGAGGATTTGCTCCAGCCGCTGGTAGCCCTCCGCCATACTGGTTGATCTTCCTTAAGCTGGGACAGGAAGGCCTCCAGCGGCTTGTGAAAGGCGATGGCTTCGTCGACCTCGGCGCTCGAGCCGGTCCGGTAGGCCC
>CAVPOR010000006.1:0-42146 GCA_963707095.1 uncultured Alphaproteobacteria bacterium | reverse complement strand
ATGCCCGACACCGTCATTCTTATCCCTGCCCGCATGGCGTCCACCCGCCTGCCCGGCAAGCCCTTGGCGGATATCGCCGGCCAACCGATGATCGTGCATGTTCTGCGCCGCGCGCAGGCCGCGAAAATCGGCGAGGCGGTGGTGGCGACCGATTCGGAAAGTGTCGCTACGGCTGTAGAAAAAGTCGGGCGGCCGCGCCATCCTGACACGGGCCGACCACGTATCCGGCTCCGACCGCATCTATGAAGCGCTGGAAGCGATCGATCCCGAGCGCCGTGTCGGACAGGTGGTCAATGTGCAAGGCGACCTGCCGACCATCGATCCCGCCGACATCCGCGCCGCGCTTGGGCCGCTGGCCGATCCCGCAGTCGACATCGCGACAATCGCCGCGGTCATCACCGACCCGTCCGATCGTACCAATCCGAACGTGGTCAAGGTCGTCCGGCGCCACGCGTCGCGCCCGGCCGCTTCCGCGCGACGACTTTCACGCGCGCCAATGCCACCGGCCCCGGGCCGCATTATCATCACATCGGGCTTTACGCCTACCGGCGCGCGGCGCTCGCGCATTTCGTCAAGTTGCCGCCCTCCGCCAACGAGCAGCGCGAGAAGCTCGAGCAGTTGCGGGCGCTCGATGCCGGCATGCGCATCGATGTCGCCATCGTCAAAAGCGTGCCGCTCGGCGTCGATACGCCGGAGGAACTGGCGAAAGCGCGGAAGTTATTGAGTTAGTCGGTCCGTGCGTGCAGCGCGCGTCGAGCCTCGCTGACGTCCGCTGCCGTGACCGCCGGTGCGGGCCGTCCCCAGGCGTTGCGGGCATACGTCAGCACCGCCGCTACCTGATCGTCATCGAGCTGGCGGCCGAACGACGGCATGCCTGGTGCTGTCGGCTCCGCATCGGTCGCAACGCTACGCGCGCCGCGCAAAACCAGCCGGATCGCACTGCGCGGATCGCGTGAGCGCAGCATCGAGGAGTCCGCGAGCGAGGGGAACAACTGCGCGACGCCCTTGCCGTCGATCGAATGGCAGGCCGAACATTGATCGCGGAAAATCGCCTGTCCGGCCGTCATCATCGGGTCATCGGGCTTGAGCGGCTGGGGATTGGCTGAATCGCCCGGCAGGGACTTGAGATAGGTCGCGATCGCCTTGAGGTCGCCGTCGGTCATCTTTGAACTGGAATTCTCGACTTCCTCCGCCATCGGACCGGTCGCGGCGGTGATGCGATTGTGGCCGGTGCGCATATAGGTCACGACGTCGTCCACCGACCAGGCGCCGAGCCCGGCGGCATTGTCATTGGTGATGTTCGGCGTCACCCAACCCTGAAGCTGCGACCCTTGCAGGTATTCGCTGCTTTTATCGCCGCCAAGAAATGATTTAGGCGTGTGACAGGCGCCGCAATGGCCGGGGCCCTCGACCAGATACGCGCCGCGATTCCATTCCGCCGATTTGTTCGGATCGGGCTTGAACTCGCCCTCGGTGAAATAGAGCGCGTCCCAAGCGCGCATGCCGGTGCGGATATTGAACGGGAACGGCAATGTATCGCTGACAACCGGATTGTGAACGGCCGGCAAAGTTTTGAGATAGGCGCGGATCGAGACGACGTCGTCGTGCGACATCTTGGTATAGGCATTGAACGGCATTGCCGGATAGAGCCGCGAACCATCGGGGCGGATGCCTTTGCGTACCGCGCGCTCGAACTGGTCGTCGGTCCAGGCGCCGATGCCGGTGTCTTTGTCCGGGGTGATGTTGGCCGAGGTGATATTGCCGAACGGCGTCTCGATCGGCCGGCCGCCGGCAAACGGTTTGCCGGACCCGGGAACGGTATGGCAGGCGACACAATCCGCTGCCGTTGCGAGATAACGGCCCTTTTCGACTTGCGTGAAATCCTGCTCACTGGCAGCGACCGAGGCGGCAAACAACAGCAGCGACGCGCCCGCCGCGATCGCTGCCGATCTGGTCGCATATTTATGCATCGACCAGCGGCCCCGGATTTTTGAGATACTGCTCGCGGATCGCCTTGGCCGACCAAAAAGCCAATGCCGCGACCGTGCCGGTTGGGTTGTAGCCAGCATTCTGCGGGAACGCGCTCGCGCCCATCACGAACAAATTCGGCACGTCCCAGCTCTGCAGGTAACGGTTGAGCGCGCTGGTCTTGCGATCCGTGCCCATGACGGCGCCGCCGTTGAGGTGCGTGGTTTGGTAGGTCGTGATGTCGTAAGGACCTTTGCGCGGCTTCTTCACGGTCTGATTGGCGCCCATCGCCTTGACGATCTCATCCAATTTATCCGTGAGATACGCGGCGGCCTTGAGTTCGTTGTCATGGAAATCAATCGTCATCCGCATCAGTGAACGGCCAAAGCGGTCACGATAAGTCGGATCGAGATCGAGATAGACGTCGCGATAACTGTAGAAGCTGCCGTGAACGGCAGCGCCGCTCACTGTGCTTAGATAATTGTCGCGAACCGCTTCCTTCCACTTCGCGCCCCACTTTGGCGTGCCGGGCGGCACCGGCGTGGTGGTGATCGGGCGGCCGTTGGTCTGGGCATGAGCGAAATAGCCGCCGCCAACGAAACCGTGCGGGCCGTGGTCGAAATTGTCGCCGTTGAATTCGTCGATGATCATGCCAATGGCACCGGAAGCGATGAACGGATTGAAGTTGAATTTCGACTTGTCGAAAAATCCATCCACGCCCGACATGGTCTGATGCGTGAAGTTGCGGCCGATCACACCGGTATTGGCAGCCGGATCGTAGGGCTGGCCGATTTTGGACAGCAACAGAAGCTGCACGTTGAACATCGAATAGGCCGCAAGAATCACCAGATCGGCGGGCTGCTCCCATTCCTCCCCGGAGGAGTCGACGAAGGTGACGCCGGTGGCGCGCTTGCCGGAACGGTCGGTATTGATCCTGGTGACTTCGGAATTGTCACGCACCGCAAAATTCGACTTGCGCACCAGCACCGGCAGGACGGTGGTCTGCGGGCTGGCCTTGGAATAGTTGGCGCAGCCGAACCATTCGCAGAAACCGCAATAAGTGCAGGGTCCGAGCCGGACGCCGAGCGGGTTGGTATAGGCTTGCGACAAATTGCCCGACGGCTGCGGGAACGGCTTGTAGCCAAGCTCGCGGGCGGCTTTGCCGAACAATGCATGTCCGAAGCCCTGCTTTTGCGCCGGATTAGGATAAGGCCGCGAGCGCGGACCTTCGAACGGATTACCGCCGTCCTGAATCTTGCCGTTTAGATTGCCGGCGGTGCCGGATGTGCCGCAGAGGTATTCGAAAGCGTCATAGTACGGCTCAAGGTCGTCATAGGTGACGCCATAGTCCTGGATCGTCATGTCTTGCGGGAGAAACGATGCCCCATAGCGCTCCGTCAGATGAGTCCTGAGCACGAAGTCGGACGGCAGAAATCGGTAGGTTTGTCCATTCCAGTGCACGCCGCCGCCGCCGACGCCGTTTGGCGGCATAAATGCGCCCCACGTGCGGATCGGCAACGCCGTCTGATCCATCTTGTTGCGGAATGTAAAAGTGGTCTGGTCCGGCCGCAGGAAAAGCTCGTGACGGATGTGGTATCGCAACTCGTCCTGCGCATAGGTGGTCGGAAAATCTGTCGGCGCATCGCGCCACGGGCCGCGCTCGATCGCAATCACGTCGAGGCCTTCATCGGTAAGTTCGTTGGCGAGAATCGAGCCAGTCCAGCCTAGTCCGATGATGACGACATCTTTTTTGGGAAGGATACGGGCCATCGCTACCTCTTCGGCGTCCAGTCGATGCGGCCGGCAAGGCTGACCGGCGGCAGCGGGAAGCGTTCGTTATGGCGTTCGACCCAGTCGAGATAATTGTAGCGCGCGCCCGGATAGCCGATCATTTTCCACGACACCATGTCGCGATTGCCGCCATAGATCGGATCGGCAAAAAAGCCGGCCTGTATGTCTGTAATGACCTGGGTGAAGAATGCCTTGCCATCCGCGCCATCGAGCTTGATCTTCTCGCTCTCAAGGCCATTCAGGACTTCGTCCTTCTCTTTGTCGGCCAAGTCGGCGAAGCGTTTTCCCGAATAATTCGATTGCGAATATTTATCGAGCGCCGCGAGACCGCCGCGATAAGTCTTCGCCATGACGCTTTGCGATTGCGGGCCCTGCTGCTTCGTGCCCTTCATGAAGGGCGCCCGCATGTAGAGGCCCTCGTCCCGACCGTACGGACCTGCGAGCTGACGATCGAGGTAAACGGCACAACCCGAATCCTTGCCGCCCGGTGTTTCGGGATCCGGCGGAATAATGCGATCGGCGAGCGCCTCGACCGCAGCGCCCTCCTGGCTGGTGAAATAGAGCCACGGCCCCGGCCTGACGGGATCGGGCGGATGGCCTGCATTCGGCTCCCAGGGAAGCTGGCCTGAGATCAGGCCGGCATGGGCGGATGCTCCGCTAAGCGCGAGCCACGCAACTCCAGCCAACAGTTCGCGACGATGCAACATATTCAGATTGCTGTCCGCGACGCCCCATCAGCTAACTTGTAAAGTGCCGCCGGGTTCCTTCGCGGACCGTAAAACCGCATGGCGCGGGCCCGTTCGGGGCAACCGGTTGCTGGCGTTGACTCGGGCTGTCAGGTCTGCAACCCACTGCGGCGCAAGCGGGTGGCTGAGCGAGATGACCAAGAAAAAGATCATTTTCCAGGGCGAACCAGGGGCGAATTCGCATCTTGCCTGCCGCGAAGCCTATCCGGATCACGAGCCGGTGCCCTGCCCGACCTTCGAGGACTGCTTCAGCGCGCTGACCGGCGGCGACGTCGATCTCGGCATGATCCCGATCGAGAATTCGGTCGCCGGCCGCGTCGCCGACATCCATCATCTGATGCCGACGTCGAAACTGCACATCATCGCCGAATGGTTTCTGCCGATCCGCAATCAGCTGATGGCGCCGAAGGGCGCGACGCTAAAAACCATCAAGACCGTGGAAAGCCACGTGATGGCGCTCGGTCAATGCCGCAAGATCATCCGCGAATTGAAGTTGAAGCCGATAGTCGCCGCCGACACCGCCGGTTCGGCGCGCGAGGTGGCCGAAAGCAAGGATGTGGCGCGCGCGGCGATCGCCTCGCGACTGGCAGCGGAAATCTACGGGCTCGATATCCTGAAAGAAAACGTCGAGGACGAAGCCAATTCAACCACGCGCTTCATCGTGTTGTCGCGCGAAAAGAAATGGGCCTCGCCAGGCAAAAACAAGACCATCACCACCTTTGTGTTCCGCGTGCGCAACGTGCCGGCGGCGCTCTACAAGGCGATGGGCGGCTTCGCCACCAACGGCGTCAACATGACCAAGCTGGAAAGCTACATGGTCGGCGGCAATTTCTTCGCCACGCAATTTTATGCCGACATCGAAGGCCATCCCGACGACCACGCGCTGGTATTCGCGCTCGAAGAACTCGCCTTCTTCTCCAAGGAGCTCACCATCCTCGGCGTCTATCCCGCGCATCCGTACCGCGAGACCTTCAAGGAAGAGAAGGACTGAGCTGCAATTCAAGTGAGGACGTCATGAAGACCATGATCCGCTTGTTTGCTTTCTGCTTTAGCCTGTTCGTTGCCGGCAGCGCCATGGCCGGGCCCTACCCCGATCATCCGGTGCGTATCCTGGTCGGTTTCGCCGCCGGCGGCCCGACCGATGTGATCGCCCGCATCGTCGCGCAGAAACTGTCGGCCTCGCTCGGCCAGCAATTCTATGTCGACGACAAGCCGGGCGCCGGCGGCAACATCGCCAACGCCGAAGGCGCCAAGGCCGCGGCCGACGGCTACACGCTGACGATGGTGAGCACCGGCTTCATGGTCAACATGACGCTCTACGCCAAGGTGCCCTACGACGCGGTCAAGGATTTCGCGCCGATCACGATGGTGGCCTATTCACCCAATGTGATCGTGGTTCATCCGTCGGTGCCGGCCAAAAGCGTCAAGGAACTGATCGAACTGATCAAGGCCAATCCGGGCAAATACAATTTCGCCGGACCCGGCATCGGCTCGACGCCGCATCTGTCGGGCGAATTGTTCAAGCAACAATTCGGCCTCGACATGACGCACGTCCCGTTCCCCGGCGCCGCGACCGCAATCAATTCCACCATCGGCAACCATACTCAGATCGCCTTTACCGCCTTGCCGCCCGCGCTCGGCAATATCAAGAGCGGGAAATTACGCGCGCTCGCGGTACTGGCGCTCAAGCGCAGCAGCGAACTCCCCGACGTGCCGACCATGCAGGAAGCCGGCTACTCCGGCCAGGAAGCCGACACCCTCACCGGCATCGTGGCGCCGGCGGCGACGCCCAAGGAGATCGTCGACCGGCTGAACAGCGAAATCGCCAAGGCGGTGGCCGAACCTGATGTGACGCAACAACTCATGAAACTCGGCTTCGTGCCGGTGGCGAATAAACCCGAAGAGTTCGGGGCGCGCATCAAGAGCGAGATCGCCAAGTGGGGCAAGGTCGTGCATGACGCGCATCTGCGCATCGAGTAAATCGGCCGGAAAGTCATGCAACGTAAAGTAATGATCGCCTGCGCGGTAACGGGGTCGGCCGATACGCCGTCCCGCAATCCCGCGGTTCCGGTGACGCCGCAACAGATCGCGGCTTCCGCGCTCGACGCCGCCAAGGCGGGCGCCGCCATCGTCCACATCCATGTGCGCGATCCGAAGACGACCAAGCCCAGCATGGATCCCGCGCTTTACCGCGAGGTCGTCGAGCGCATCCGTTCGAGCGGCAGCGACGTCTTGATCAACCTCACCACCGGCCCCGGCGCGCGCTTCATTCCCGGCGCCGAAGAGCCGCTCAAAGCCGCGCCCGGCAGCACCTTGGCGCTGCCGGCAACGCGCGTGCAACACGTGGTCGAGTTGAAACCTGACATCTGCAGCCTCGATATGGGCAGCATGAACATGGGCGGGCAGGTTTTCGTCAACACGCCGGCGCACCTCGAGGCCATGGCGGTGGCGATCCGCGATGCCGGCGTGACACCCGAACTTGAAGTGTTCGAGGCCGGCCACTTGATGCTGGCCAGAAAGCTGATCGAAACCGGCCATATCAAAGCTCCCGGCCTGTTCCAGATTTGCCTGGGGATTTCCTGGGGCCAGCCCGCCACGTCGGAGGCGGTCAGCTACATGCGCAGCCTGCTGCCGTCGGACTGCGTCTGGTTCGCCTTCGGCATTTCATTACACCAGTTCCCGATCGCGGCGCAGACCGTGCTGCTCGGCGGCCACGTGCGGGTCGGGCTGGAGGACAATCTCTATCTGGAAAAAGGCAGACTGACGCCAAGCAACGCCGCGCTGGTGGAGAAGGCTGCCAAGATCGTCGAGCTTCTGGGCGATAGCGTCGCCACGCCGGCCGACGCACGCCAGATGCTGAGACGAAAAGCGGCTTAAGGTTACTCCGCCGCCTGCTGCGAGGGCGGGCGCATCGACTCAAGTCCGTCCGCCGCGGTGGCCGAGATCGTCGTGCGCACCATCACCCGCGCCTCGTGCGCAGGCCACGGCCGGCCGCGATGCATGGTGGCGCGGTTGTCCCACATCACGACGTCGCCGGCGCGCCATTGGTGCACGTAGCTGGTCGCCGGCGCGGTCGCGGCTTCGGTCAGCTCGTCGATCAGCTTTTTACCCGCCGCCGCATCCATGCCCTCGACAGCGTAAGCGTGCGAGGCGAGATAAAGCGCGCCGCGGCCATTGACCGGATTTTTCCAGACCATGCGCCAGCACACCGGCGGCAGCGCCGCGCGTTCCTCCGGGCTGGCGAGGCCGGGCGCAATCTTGCTGCGCGAATGATCGTAATCATGCCAGGCGAAGGACTTTTCCAGCTTCTTGCGTAGCCCGGCATCGAGCCGTTCGAACGCCAGCCGGGTCGAGACATATTCCGTTTCGCCGCCGCGCGCCGGAATGATGCGCGCCGACAGGATCGATGTGAGCGCTGGCACGCTCTTGAACGACGAATCGGTATGCCAGAGCTGGTTGGCTCTGTTGCGCAGCGCGTAGCGGTGATCCGGCGGCACGACTTTGCCGTCCGGCCCGATGGTGCTGAGGATGACGAAATGGCTGCCGGTGCCGAGCGAGCCGACTTTGGTCACTTCCGGCGGACCGAAACGGCGGGAGAATGCAAGCTGGCTGTCGTCGGTCACGTTCTGGCCGCGAAACACCAGAACCGAATGTTCCTCGAAGGCCGCGCGGGCCGCCGCATAGGCGGCATCGTCAGCGGCAACATCGCTAAGCGTGATGCCGCGCAACTCAGCGGCGAAGCCTGGACCTAGCGGGACGATTTCCATGGTCGCGTCTCCCCGGCTTTTGTGTTGCCGACACTTTCCTCCAAAACCGGTCCGGTGGCAACGGCGGGTGTTAGCCGCGCTCCCGCTCGTAACGCTCGACAAACTGCGGCGATAGCTTGCGCAGCCGCTCAATATCGATGCGGCCCGAGCGCGTGATGTAGCTCATCGCAAAGTCGGCCGGCGAGAGCTCCATATGCTCGGCGAAACGTTCGTACCAGGCCGCGCTGGCATTGGCGCCGGCGACGATTTTTTCCACCACCGGCTGGCGCACCGCCTCGAACGCAGGAAGCGCGGCGGCGACATCGTCGTCGTGCGCGGCCAGCGCCTTGTCGAGCGCGATGGCGTCCTCCATCGCGAGCCGCGTGCCGGAGCCGATGGAAAAATGCGCGGTGTGGGCGGCATCGCCGATCAGCACATGCTTGCCGTGGTGCCAGCGTACGCAGCTGAGATGCGGAAACCGCCGCCAGATCGAATTGTTGGATACCAGGCGTTTGCCTTCGAGCACGTCGGCAAAGACTTTTTCGCAGACACTGCGCGATTCAGAATCTTCCATGCGCTCGAAACCGGCGCGGTTGAATGTCGCATCGTCAACTTCGACGACGAAGGTACTGCGTCCCGGCGCGTAGCGATAATGATGCGCATTGAAATCGCCGATCGGCGTATGACGAAACGTCTGCGTCAGTGTGTCGAAAACCTTCGGCGTGCCGAACCATGCGAACCGGTTGGCGCCATAGCTCAGTCCGGCGCCGAACTCGTCGGCAAACGTGCGTCGCACCAGCGAATTGATGCCGTCAGCGCCCACCACAAGATCGGCGCCGTCGAATTCGTCGAGCGACGTCAGCGCATGCGAGAACATCGGCTCGATACCGACCGAGCGCACGCGCTGTTGCAGCAATTGTAGCAGCTTCAACCTCCCGATGGCGGCGAAGCCGATACCATCGATCACGACGCGCTCGTTCTTGTGCACGAGCGTGATGTCATTCCAGGCTTCCATCTGCGGCGCGATGGCCGAGAAGGTCTCCTCATCGCCTTCGCGCAGGAATTCAAGCGCGCGATCGGAGAACACCACGCCGAAGCCAAACGTGGCGTCGGCCGGATTCTGCTCAACAAGGGTTATGTCAGCGCCCGGGCGGCGACGCTTGAGCAAATACGCGAGATAAAGCCCGGCCGGCCCGGCGCCGAGAATGGCAATGCGCATAAGGTCAGTCTTGCAGACTGCCGCGCCGCGCGAAAGCGGCCTCAAATCGTCTGATTATATTCGCCTACTTCTGGATGCTGGCGCAGCACGGTATCGACCGCCTTGAACATCTCGCGCATGCGCGCTTCCGACACCGGGCTTTCCACCACCACCACCAACTCAGGCTTGTTGGAGGAGGCGCGCACCAGGCCCCAGGTGCCATCCTCGACGGTGACCCGTACGCCGTTGACGGTGACCAGATCGCGGATGGCTTGACCGGCGACCTTGCCGCCTTTGGCTTTGGCGTCCTGGAAATATTTTACCACTGCGTCAGCGACGCCGTATTTCTTCTCGTCGTCGCAATGCGGTGACATGGTCGGCGAGCCCCAGGTCTTCGGCAGCGCCTTGCGCAGATCGGCCATGCTCTTTCCCGGATTGCGGTCGAGCATGTCGCACACCGCCAGCCCGAAGATCATGCCGTCGTCATAGCCGCGGCCGTAAGGCTTGTTGAAGAAGAAATGCCCCGACTTCTCGAAGCCGGCGAGCGCGCCCAGTTCGTTGACCCGCCGCTTGATGTAGGAATGCCCGGTTTTCCAGTAGTCGGCCTTGACACCGTTGGCCTTGAGCACGGGGTCAGTGAGAAACAGTCCGGTCGATTTCACGTCCACCACGAAGGTCGCGCCTTTGTGCTGGCTCGACATGTCGCGCGCCAGCATGACGCCGACCTTGTCGGCGAAAATTTCCTCGCCCTCGTTGTCCACCACGCCGCAGCGATCGCCGTCGCCGTCGAAGCCGAGCGCGACGTCGGCCTTGTTGGCCAGCACGGCGTCGCGCATGGCGTGCAGCATCTTCATGTCTTCGGTGTTAGGATTGTAACGGGGGAACGTGTGATCGAGTTCGCAGTCGAGCGGTACCACCTCGCAGCCGATCGCCTGCAGGATGCGCGGCGCGAAGGCGCCGGCGGTGCCGTTGCCGCAGGCGGCGACCACTTTGAGCTTGCGTTTGATCTTCGGCCGCTTGGTGAGATCGGCGATGTAGCGGTCGGGGAAATTCTCGACGAACACGTAGCTGCCGCCGCCCTTGAAATCGAACTTGGCGCCGAGCACGATCTCTTTGAGCCGCTTCATCTCGTCTGGCCCGAAGGTGAGCGGCCGGTTGGCGCCCATCTTCACGCCGGTCCAGCCATTGTCGTTGTGCGAGGCGGTGACCATGGCGACGCAAGGCACATCCAAGTCGAACTGCGCGAAATAGGCCATCGGCGTGATGGCTAATCCGATGTCGTGCACCTTGCAGCCCGCCGCCATCAGGCCGTTGACCAACGCCATTTTCACCGAGGCCGAATAGCCACGGAAATCATGGCCGGTGACGATTTCCGGCTTGACGCCCATTTCCCTGATGAGCGTGCCCAATCCCATGCCGAGCGCTTGCACGCCCATCAAGTTGATTTCTTTTTCCAAGAGCCAGCGCGCGTCGTATTCGCGAAAGCCGGTCGGTTTGACCAGCGGCGAGGACTCATAAGCATAGGTATTGGGCGTGAGCGCGGATTTCGGCGTCGGAAACATCAGGTCCTCAAATCGAAGCAGGCCACGGATCAATACCCCAACGCCGGGGGCCCGCAAAGCGATCCTGTCATAAATGATCGGTGGAAAAGCCTACTGCTCGAGCATCATCCGGCCGTCGGCGACTTCGTAGCGCCGCAACTTGGACAGGAACGCGACGCCGAGCAGGTTTTGCGACAACCCCTCGTCGGGCATGATCAGCGCCGGCACATCGAACACGGTGATATCGCCGATCTCGACGCGTTCGAGTTTGACTGGCGCGGCCTTGGTCTTGCCGTTGGCGGTGACGACCGTGGCCGTGTAGTCGCCGCGCATCGGGCGGATACCGATCATCGCGGCGTCGGTCTCACGCAGGACCACCAGCGATGCGCCTGTGTCGACCAGGAAGTCGATCATCCGGCCGTTCACACGGGAGTCGGCGTGGAAATGGCCGTCGCGGCCGCTCGATAGCGCCATCCGGTGCTGGCCGGCCGACGACTGAGTCTGCTGCTCCGACACCTGCGCCGCCGCGGCCTGCGACGGAGTGTCCACAACCGTCTTGTCCGCGACGCGCGCAACATAGACGCCGATGCCGAGGGCAGCGACGACAAGGAAAAGAATCTGGCGCATGATAGAGCCCGCTTGTTTCGCGGCGACTATCGCATAAACGGGCTCAAGAGCGCCTTAACGCGGCCGCGGGTTTTGGCCGATGGTGAGGAGCCGGTTAACGCCCTGTCGGCAATTTTACTCACCACGCTTTTTGGCGCGCCGGGTCGCGGCTGCAGTCAGCGGATCGTCGGGCCAGGGATGCCGCGGATAACGCCCGCGCATCTCGGTTTTCACGTCCTTATAACTGCCGCGCCAGAAGCCCGGCAGATCGCGCGTCACCTGAACCGGCCGATGCGCCGGCGAAAGCAATTCGATCACAAGCGCCACGCGCCCGCCGGCGATGGTGGGATGCCGCGCCAGCCCGAACAATTCCTGCACGCGAATCGAGACCGTCGGCCCCTGTTCGGCCTCGTAGTCGATTGGCACAGAGGAGCCGGACGGCGCGATGAAATGGGTCGGCGCCTCTGCATCCAGCCGCTTGCGCAAAGACCACGACAACACGGTATCGAGCACGGCGGAGAGATCATCGGCGCCGATTTGCGACAGCGCGGTTTTGCCGGCGAGGAACGGCGCCAGCCAGTCGGCGGCCGTGCGCGCAAGCGCCTCGTTCGATAGATCGGGCCAGTCCTCACCTTCGGCCTTGCGCAGGAATTGCACGCGGCCGCACAGTTGCAGTTGTGGCTTGCTCCACGGCAGCCTGGCGATGCCGAGCGCAACGATGCCTTCCGCCAAGAGCTTGGCGCTGCCGGCATCCGGCGCGACCGGCTTGATCTGCTCCGCCAGTACCAAAGCGCCAAGCCTTCGGCTGCGCCGCGCGCGCAAAGATGCCGATGCGGCGTCGAATGTTACCGTTTCGAGGTCTTCGATTTTGCCGGCAAAGCGCGCCTCGATCTGGGCAAGAGTAACCGGCGCCGCCAGAATAATTCGGCTGGCCGCCGCTACGCCTCTAACCTCGGCCACTACCAAAAATGCCTCGCGCGCGAGCGGCGAAGCCGGATCGACAGCGCCACCGCGGCCATTGGCCAGCAGGAACACGCCTGTGCCGCCACCACGACTCTTAGCGATGCGGTCGGGATAAGCGAGCGCGAGAAGCGAACCCACACTGACGTCACCCTCGTTTTTGCCGCCGACCATATCGGCCCACCGTTTTACCATCGCGCGCGCGTCCTCGGCGCGGCGCGAACGATCGCGGCGGAACTGATCGAGCCGATGCCGCAAATCGGGATCATCGCCGCCAAGGCCACGCTCGGTGAGCACGGCGGCAACCGCCGCCGCCTGCACGCCGGCGCCTTCGGCCGCCGCATCGACCACCATGCGCGCGAGGCGCGGCGGCAACGGCAGTTGGCGCAACCTCTTGCCTTCCTCGGTGATGCGGCCTTGGGTATCGAGCGCGTCCAACTCGCTCAGCAAATCTTTGGCCTCTTTGAGCGCGGCCACCGGCGGCGGATCGAGAAACGACAGCTTGCCCGCGTCGCCGGCGCCCCATTGCGCTAGATCCAGCACGAAGGACGACAGATCGGCCGACAGAATTTCCGGCCGCGTATAGGGCTCCAGCGAGCCGGTCTGCGGCTCGTCCCACAGCCGGTAGCAAACGCCCGGCTCGGTGCGACCGGCGCGGCCGCGGCGCTGGTCGGCGGCGGCGCGCGACACGCGCACCGTCTCCAGCCGCGTCAACCCGACCTCCGGCTCGTAACGCGGAACGCGCGACAGGCCGCTGTCGATGACCACGCGCACGCCTTCGATGGTCAGCGAGGTTTCCGCGATGGACGTGGCCAGCACGACCTTGCGCCGCCCCGCAGGGGCCGGCGAGATGGCGCGATCCTGATCGCGGGCGTCGAGGGCACCGAAAAGCGCCACGATATCGATGGTTGTGTCCTCGACGCGCTCTTTCAGCAAAGTCTCGGCGCGGCGAATTTCAGCCGCGCCCGGCAGAAACACCAGAACCGAACCGCTATCGGCGCGTAGCACGCGTTGCACGGCATCCACCACCTGGCCTTCGATGCGCGCGCGTTGGTCACGGCCGAGATAGCGCGTCTCCACGGGAAAAGCGCGGCCCTGGCTCTCGACCACCGGCGCATCGCCCAGCAGCGCCGCCACGCGCGCGCTATCGAGCGTCGCCGACATCACCAGAATTTTCAGATCCTCGCGCAGGCCCTGCTGGGCATCACGCGCCAATGCCAACCCCAGATCGGCATCGAGCGAGCGCTCGTGAAACTCGTCGAACAGCACGGCGGTGATGCCGTCGAGCGAGGGATCGTCGAGTACCAACCGCGTGAATACGCCCTCTGTCACTACTTCGATGCGTGTGCGTCTGGAAATCTTGGACCCGAAGCGCACCCGCAGACCGACGGTGCCGCCGACCTGCTCGCCCAGCGTCGCGGCCATACGCGCCGCGGCGGCGCGGGCCGCCAGCCGGCGCGGCTCCAGCACCAGGATTTTCTTAGTCGCAGCCCATGGCTCATCGAGCAGTACCAGCGGCACGCGCGTGGTCTTGCCAGCGCCCGGCGGCGCTACCAGCACGGCGGCATTGTTTTCCGCCAGCGCGGCGGTCAGCCGCGGCAGCGCGTCGTCGATCGGAAGCGGTGTATCGAAAGTTCGCATGTGTGGCGTCGTCATCCCGGAATTCAACGAAGACTTTTGGGAAAACGTCTGCCTGCCCCGCGCGCCGGCGCGGGGCCTATCAACGTCTGGCGCGCCCGACGCTTTCATAAACGAAGCCGTGGCGCGTGACTTCCTCAGGCCGGTAGATATTGCGCAGGTCAACCAGTACCGGATTCTTCATTGTTGTTTTCAGCCGCGCGAAGTCCAGCGCACGGAATTGCTCCCACTCGGTCACGATCACCAGCGCGGAAGCGCCTTGAGCGCAATCATAAGCGTCCTTGCAAAACGTAACATTGGCAAGCAAAGGCTTGGCCTGCTCCATGCCGGTTGGATCGTAGGCGCGCACTTTGGCGCCCATATCTTGCAGCGCGGTGATCAGCGGGATCGACGGCGCCTCGCGCATGTCGTCGGTGTTCGGCTTGAAGGTTAAGCCCAGCACGGCAATCGTCTTGCCGCGCAACTCGCCGCCGAGCGCCGAGGCCACCTTGCGCGCCATCGCGCGCTTGCGCGCATCGTTGACCGCCACCACCGCTTCGACGATGCGCAGCGGCGCTTCATGATCGAGCCCGGTCTTGAGCAGCGCCACCGCGTCCTTGGGAAAGCACGAGCCGCCGAAACCCGGCCCGGCGTGCAGGAATTTCGATCCGATGCGGTTGTCGAGCCCGATGCCGCGCGCGACCTCCTGAACGTCGGCGCCGACTTTTTCGGCCAGATCCGCGATCTCGTTGATGAAGGTGATCTTGGTAGCGAGAAAAGCGTTGGCGGCGTATTTGATCAGCTCGGCGGTGCGCCGGTCGGTGAACATGATCGGCGAGCGGTTGAGATAGAGCGGGCGATAGAGCTCGGTCATGACCGCGCGCGCGCGCGTATCTTCAGTTCCAACCACGACGCGGTCGGGATGCTTGAAGTCCTGGATGGCAGCGCCTTCGCGCAGAAATTCCGGATTGGACACCACCGCGAACTCCGCTTTCGGCTTGGCGTCGCGAATGATGCGTTCGACCTCGTCGCCGGTGCCGACCGGCACGGTCGACTTGGTGATCACCACGGTGAAGCCGTCAAGCGCGTTCGCGATCTCGCGCGCGGCGTCATGGACGAAGCTCAAATCGGCATGGCCGTCGCCGCGTCGTGATGGCGTACCGACCGCGATAAACACTGCGTCGGCCAATTTCACCGCGCCGGGCAGATCGTTGCTGAAGGTCAACCGCCCGGCGCGCGCATTGGCGCCGACCAACTCGGCCAGTCCCGGCTCGTAGATCGGCATCTCGCCGCGCGTCAACGCGGCAATTTTCCCGCTGTCCTTGTCGACACAGGTCACGTCGTGGCCGAAATCGGCGAAGCAGGCCCCGGAGACGAGGCCGACATAGCCGGTGCCGATCATGGCAACGCGCATGGAGTGCCCTTGTCGAAATGGCTGTTCAGGCCGGAGCCGGCGGGTTCATAGCAGAGCGCGTCCCCAGTGGCGAGGGCTTGCGATTCCTGTGGCCGAGTCGTGCGACAGATTGATTAACGCCGCGTCCGGGGCCACATTCGGACCATGCCAGCAAAAGCGAAAACCAAAGCCGCCCCCGCCGCCAATCCGGCGGCGCGTCCGCTGAAAAAGGGCGACCATTTGTTCCTGGTGGACGGCTCCGGCTACATCTTCCGCGCCTATCACGCGCTGCCGCCGCTCACCCGCAAATCTGACGGCCTGCAGGTCAATGCCGTGCTCGGCTTCTGCAACATGTTGTGGAAGCTGGTCGCCGAGATGAAGGCCGACAAACCGACGCATCTGGCGGTGATCTTCGACAAATCGGAAAAAACCTTCCGCACCGAATTTTATCCCGAATACAAGGCGCACCGGCCGGATCTGCCGGAAGACCTGCGGCCGCAATTCCCACTGATCCGCGACGCGGTGCGCGCCTTTGAAATTCCGTGCCTGGAACAGGCCGGCTTCGAGGCCGACGATTTGATCGCGACTTACGCGCGCATCGCCTGCGAAGCCAAGGCGACCACAACCATCGTGTCCTCGGACAAGGACCTGATGCAGCTCGTCGGCAATGGCGTCACCATGTACGACACCATGAAGGACAAGCGCATCGGCGCCGCCGAGGTGATCGAGAAATTCGGCGTCGGTCCCGACAAGGTCATCGAAGTGCAGGCGCTGATCGGCGATTCGTCCGACAACGTGCCGGGCGTGCCCGGCATCGGCGTCAAGACCGCGGCGCAATTGATCGGCGAATACGGCGATCTCGAAACGCTGCTCAAGCGCGCCGGCGAAATCAAGCAGGACAAGCGCCGGCAATCGCTGATCGACAATGCCGAGATCGCGCGCATCTCCAAACGCCTGGTGACACTTGACCGCAACGTACCGCTCGACGTGCCGGTCGACCAGCTCGCGGTGCACGAGCCAGACTACAAAAATCTCATCGCGTTCCTGAAGGCGATGGAGTTCAACACCATCACCCGCCGCGTCGCCGAAAAGGCCGAGATCGATGCCTCGCAAGTCGAGGCGGATGTGAAGCTGGTGTCGGGTGCGCCCGCGGCTCGCGCACAAAGCGCGCCGGCAGCGAAAACCGGCGATCTGTTCGCGCCGCCGCCGCAAGCCAAACCGGGCGGCAAGGCGGACAGCGCCCTCACCCCGATTTCGCTGGCCGCCGCGCGTGCCGAGGCCGCGCGCAACGCCAAGATCGACCGCGGCAAATACGAATGCGTGCGCACGCTGCCCCGTTTGAGAGAATGGATCGCGCGCGCCTATGACCTCGGCGTGGTCGCGGTCGACACCGAAACCACCAGCCTCGATCCGATGACCGCGCATCTGTGCGGCTTCTCGCTGAGCGTGGCGCCCAACGAAGCCTGCTACGTGCCAATCGGCCACAAGAAGGACGGCGGCGGCGACGGACTGTTCGATGCCGGTCTCGCAGCCGACCAGATCAAGGAAGAAGACGCGCTGAAAGTGCTCAAGCCACTGCTCGAGGACAAGAGCGTCCTCAAGGTCGCGCAGAACATGAAATACGATTGGCTGGTGTTCGCGCAACGCGGCATCGAGATCGCCGGCTACGACGACACCATGCTGATTTCCTACGTGCTGGACGCCGGCAAAGGCGGCCACGGCATGGACGATCTCGCCAAGCGCTGGCTCAACCATGACACCATCCACTTCCACCACGTCGCCGGCCAGGGCAAATCGCAAGTAACGTTCGACTGCGTCGCCATCGACAAGGCGACCGAATACGCCGCCGAGGATGCCGACGTCACGCTGCGGCTGTGGTCTGCGCTCAAGCCGCGGCTCGCCGCCGAGCGCGTCACCACCGTCTACGAAACTCTGGAGCGCGCGATGCCGGATCGTGCTGGCGCGCATGGAACGGCGCGGCATTGCCATCGACCGCCAGGTGCTCTCGCGCCTGTCCGGCGAATTCGCCCAGAAACAGGGCGCGCTGGAAGAGGAAATCAAAGTGCTGGCCGGCGAGCCGCTCAATCCCGGCTCGCCCAAGCAACTCGGCGATATCTTGTTCGGCAAAATGAACCTGCCCGGCGGCACCAAGACCAAGACCGGCCAATGGTCGACCGGCGCGCGCGAACTCGAGGAATTGGCCGAACAGGGCCATGCCCTGCCGCGCAAGATTCTGGACTGGCGGCAGGTGTCAAAGCTGCGCTCGACCTACACCGAAGCGCTGCCGACTTACGTCAATCCCGATACCCACCGCGTGCATACGTCCTACGCGCTCGCCGCCACCTCGACCGGGCGGCTGTCGTCATCCGATCCGAATTTGCAGAACATCCCGATCCGCACCGAGGAAGGCCGCAAGATCCGCAAAGCCTTCGTCGCAGCGCCCGGCATGAAACTGGTTTCGGCCGACTATTCGCAAATCGAGCTGCGGCTTTTGGCCGAAATCGCCGACATCGGAACGCTGAAGAAAGGCCTTCCAGGACGGCATCGACATCCACGCCATGACCGCGTCCGAAATGTTCGGCGTGCCGGTCAAGGACATGCCACCCGAAGTGCGCCGCCGCGCCAAGGCAATCAATTTCGGCATCATCTACGGCATTTCCGCCTTCGGCCTCGCCAATCAACTGAGCATCGAGCGCGAGGAAGCCGGCGCCTACATCAAGAAATATTTTGAGCGCTTCCCCGGCATCCGCGACTACATGGACGAGACGCGCGAGTTCTGCCGCGAGCACGGCTATGTGCTCACATTGTTCGGCCGCAAATGCCATTACCCCGACATCAAGGCCAGCAATCCATCGATCCGTTCGTTCAACGAGCGCGCGGCAATCAACGCCCGCCTGCAGGGCTCGGCCGCCGATATCATCCGGCGCGCCATGATGCGCATGGAGGGCGAACTGGCCAAGGCCAAGCTGCAGGCGCAGATGCTGTTACAGGTGCACGACGAGTTGATCTTCGAGGTACCCGAGCAGGAAGTGAAGGACACCATCGCCATCGTCAAGGACGTGATGGAAGGCGCGCCGCGGCCGACACTGGCGCTCAACGTGCCGCTGCAAGTCGACGCCCGCGCCGCCGAAAACTGGGACGAGGCGCATTGAAAGTGCAGCGTGCTAGCGCTTCTTCTTTTTCGACGACTTGCTCTTTGCGCCAGCGGCCTTGCCCGCCGCTTTCGCCGGCAGCACCGCGACCGCCTCGATCTCGAACAACGCGCCCGGCCGCGCCAGTTGCGAGATCGCGACCGTCGTCGAGGCCGGCGGCGCCGCCATGTTGAAGGCGCGGTCGCGCACCTCACGAAAGATCGCGATGTGCGACATGTCGACCAGATAGTTGTTGATCTTCACCACGTCCTTGATGGTGGCGCCGGCGTCGGCGAGCGCGAGCTTGAGGTTATCGACCGCCTTCTCGGCCTGGGCGCGGAAGTCGCCCGGCGCGCCGACCAGTTTGTTGTCCATGTCGAGGCCGAGCTGGCCGGCGATGAAGATCAGCCGGTTCGGCCCGGTCGCCTCGACCACATAGGTGTAGCCCGGCGGCTTGGCCATCGTCTTCGGATTGCTGAAACGCACATTGGCAGCCATGGTCAACTCCCTTTGTTACTCTAAAAGCCCCAAACGTTTTCCCAGCCACTTGGTGGTCGGCGCCTCGATCAGGATCGTCATCAAGATAGCGATGAACGTCACCGAGGCGATGACGTTGGCGCCCGGCGCTTTCATGCCGAGCAAAAGCCCGGCGAGCGCGGCCGGAATGACGCCGGTCTCGCGCGTCCAGCACATGAACAGCATTTCGTTGAAGCTCCATTTCGCGCGCCGGTCCGGCAGCGCGCACAAGAACACCGTCACCGGCCGCGCCACCAGCATGAACAGCGCGACCACGATCACGCCGCCGGCCGCGTATTCGCGCATCAGGGCGAAATCGACCTGCGCGCCGAGCAGAAGGAAAATAAACAAGCGCATGATGAAGGCGGTCGTCGTCACGAAATGGTCGAGCTTTTGCTGCTCGCCCTCTTGCATCTTAAAACCGAACGAATCTTTGTTGCCGATCACGATGCCGAACACGAACACCGCCATGAAGCCGCTGGCCTGCAGGCCGTCGGCGGCGAAATAGGCGCCGATGACGGCGACCAGCGTGACCGGCGGCGCATATTCGGTGAGAAAATTCCAGCGCTCATGCGCGATCAGCAGCGCAACCAAGTAGCCCAGCGCCCCGCCGGCGACGATGCCGAGGAAAGATTGCTTGAGCAAATCGAATAGCGATGCGGTCAGCGAGAATTCGCCGGTGCCCATCGCCACCGCCAGCACGCCGAAGGTGACGATGGCGCCCATGGCGTCGTTGAAGGCCGATTCGCTCATCACCGTTTGCGCCACCCGGTCGCGAATTTTGATCTGCCGGAAAATCGGCACCAAAGTCGCCGGATCGGTCGAGGCCAGCGCGGCGCCCAGCAGCAGCGCCACGATCCACGGCACACCGAGCACGGCGTGCGCGGCGACACCGGTGATGGCGGCGGTGATCAGCACGCCAATGGTCGCGATCACGACAATGGTGATCCATACCTGCTTCAAGACGGCAAAGCGCAGTGACGCGCCGCCATCGAACAAGATATAGCTCGCGCCGAACAGCAGAATGATCTGGTTGAGCGCCGAGTTGGCCTTGATATTGACCAGCCCCAGGACTTCCGGACCGATCAGGATGCCGACGACCAAAAATAGCGCGACGTCGGGAACCTTGATCTTTTGCGCCAACAGGCCGGTGAGGGTGCCGATGGCCAGAATAAGCCCGCCGGACAACAGCGTGTGTTTAGCAATTTCAATCGCGGCCGAAGCTTCCACCTCTTCCCCCAAAAAAGAACACTGGCACCGCATTTTTGTTGCTATCGGCGGCCGCGCGATGCTGCCCGACACCTTATGGATTGACAAGATGCTGCAACTTTCCGCCCGCCCGAACGTTGAGGTGTGCCGCTTCGCATGGCGAAGCGCGATCAACCAAACAGGGGCCGGCAATGGCAGCCCGCGGCGGGAGCATGATTGTGCGCGTGTCGGCCGGCGTTATCGCCGCCGCCGCGCTGACATTTGCTTCGCTGACGCCGGCTTCCGCTGGGATTTTCGAGCGCATATTCGGCGGCTTTCTCCATGCCGAACGGCCGCCGCTGCCGACCAATCTCAATTCCTATGCCGATCCGTCCGGCAGTGTGGCCTATGAGACGCCGCGCGGCGAGAGAGGCCCGGCCAGTGCCTACTGCGTGCGCACCAGCGACGGCTTTTATTTCCCCGTTCAGGCGCATGCCGGCGTGAGCGCGGCGGAAGCCTGCCATGCGTTCTGCCCGGGCAGCCGCACGCAGCTTTACTCCGGCGGCGGCATCGACAACGCGGTCGCCAGCAACGGCAACCGCTACGCAGATTTGGACACCGCGTTCCTCTATCGCAAGCAGTCCGTCGCCGGCGCCACTTGCAACGGCCGTGATCGTTTCGGGCTGGCGCATGTCGACGTCACCACCGATCCGACGCTGCGGCCCGGCGACGTCGTCGCAACCAAGACCGGCCTGGTGGCTTTCACCGGCATGAAGAATAAAGTCGCGGAGTTCACGCCGATCAACGACGACCGCGGCGTGCCTAAGAGCACGCGCGACAAACTCGCGGGCGTGAAGATCATGCCGCACGCACCGGGCGCCTCGAAGCTGGTGTCGCTCACCGGCCACACCGGCGTCAGCCACGAAGACAACCGCAGCGCTCAGCTCTCTAGGTAGCCGGCCACCGCTTCGCCCAGCGACAGCGACGACGTGAGTCCCGGCGATTCAATTCCGAACATCTGAACCAGTCCCGGCAAGCCGTGCTGCGCGGGCGTATCGATCATGAAGTCGCACTGCGGCGCGCCCTTGCCGCTGAGCTTGGGGCGGATGCCGGCGTAATCCGGCGACAGCGAGTTATCCGGCAGAGCCGGCCAATAGGTGCGAATGCGGGCATAGAATAAATGTGCGCGTGTCGCATCGACGTCGTAGTTCACTGTGTCGATCCATTCCAGATCCGGCCCAAAGCGCATGCGGCCGGCCATGTCGAGCGTCACATGCACGCCAAGCGCGCCGGGGATCGGCGTCGGATAGACCAGCCGCTTGAACACCGGCTTGCCCGCATAGGTGAAATAACTGCCTTTGCCCAGCACCAGCCGCGGTACCCGCGCCGCCGGATAGTCTTCCATCGTCCGCGCCACGCTTTGCGCGCGCAGGCCGGCGCAATTGGCGATGGCGTCGAAAGCGAATGTGCCGCCCTCACGCCCGCCGAAATCGACCTGCCATTGCCCATCTTTGCGCCGCGCGCCGGTCACCGGCGCATTGAGCGCGATGGCGCCGCCGGCGTCCTCGAGATCGCCGCGCAGCGCCAGCATGTAACGGTGGCCGTCGATGATGCCAGTTTCCGGTGACAGCAACGCGCCCAGGCATGACAATTCCGGCTCGAGCGCGCGCGCCGCATTGCCGCCGATCAGTTCGAGGCCCTCGACGCCGTTGATACCGCCCTGCACTTCGATCGCCTTGATTTTCTCAAGTTCGATTTCGTTGGCGGCGACGATCAGCTTGCCGCATTTCTTGTGCGGCACGCCGTGCGAGGCGCAGTATTCATACAGCCAGCGGCGGCCGCGCACGCAATGCTGCGCGCGCAGCGTGCCGGTCGGGTAATACATGCCGGCATGAATCACTTCGCTGTTGCGCGAGGAAGTGATGGTGCCGATGCCGTTTTCGGCTTCGGCCACGATCACGTCGTGGCCCTTGCGCGCGGCGGCGCGCGCCACCGCCAAGCCGACCACGCCGGCGCCGATCACCAGGACTTGCATCAGGGATTCCAACTTGCGGGCATAAGCGGGAACGCGTTCATTGAGCCGTCATTAAACCATCATTTGCACCAGAATTGATCTTAACGGTTATCCTCTTTGGACCTTGACCCCGCCCCCGGCTCAGGCAAATTCGCGCGAATTGCCCCGCAAAGATGGATTGAACGATGCGCAAATCGGCACTGATGGCAGCGGTACTGTTAAGTGCCGTCGTGGCGGGACCGGCGCTGGCTGCTTCCTGCCACAACACCGCAAGCTACGAAAGCTGGCTGGAGCAGTTCAAGCGCGACGCCGCAGCGCAGGGTATCTCGCCAAAGGTGATTGCTGCCGCCTCGCCGTCGCTCACCTTCGACCCGGCCATCATCAAGCGCGACCACGGCCAGGCCGTGTTCCAGCAGACTTTCATCCAGTTCTCCGACCGCATGGTTGGCGGCGCGCGCATCCCGAACGGGCTTGCCAAGATCAAGCAGCACGCCAAATTGTTCGCCGACGTCGAGAAGAAATACGGCGTGCCGGCGCCGGTGCTCACTGCCTTCTGGGGCCTGGAGAGCGACTTCGGCGCCAATTTCGGCAATTACAAAATCCTCAGCGCGCTGGCAACGCTGGCCTATGACTGCCGCCGCCCGGAATTTTTCCGCACGCAATTGTTCGACGCGTTGCGTATCATCGAGCGCGGCGATCAGCGCGTCGATGAAATGATCGGCGACTGGGCCGGCGAATTCGGCGGCCTGCAATTCACGGCGTCCGATTACCTCAAGCAGGCGGTCGATTTCGACGGCGACGGCCGCCGCGACCTCACCCATAGCATCCCCGACACCATCGCCTCCGGCGCCAACTTCCTGGTGAGCCTCGGCTGGCGCCGCGGCGAGCCCTGGCTGCAAGAGGTGCGGGTGCCGGAAAACTTGCCGTGGCAGGAAGCCGATCTCACCATCACGCATCCGCGCTCGCAGTGGGTGGCCTGGGGCGTCAAGCCGGCTTACGGTACGTTGCCGCCGGACAAGTTAGAGGCCTCGATGATCCTGCCGATGGGCCGGCACGGCCCGGCCTTTCTCGCCTATCCGAACTTCAAGGCCTTCCTCGGGTGGAATTCGGCCTACGTCTATTCCACCACCGTCGCCTATTTCGCCACGCGGCTGAACGGTGCGCCGGCGCTCGACCGCAACGGCGCCGCCAAAGTCGTTCCGCTGTCATCGGAGCAGATGATGGGTTTGCAGCGTGCGCTGATCAAACAGGGCTACGACGGTGTCGGCGAAGTTGACGGCAAGTTCGGTGCCGGCACCCGCGCTGCCACCAAGAAGGCGCAGATCAAGTACGGCCTGCCGGCGGATTCCTATCCGACCGTCGAATTGCTCGAGCGCCTGGGCGGCGGCCGCGCTGGCGACGCAAAGCGCTAAACCAAAATCATTGACGTAATTCAGCGCCGGTTCCCCGCCCGGCATTTTGTCATGCCCTGTTGTCATGCTTGCGAATTGCGCGATGCAGCATAATCGCCGCAGCAACATTGCATGGAGTTCATGTTCGATCACGAATTGATGAGCAGCAGTCGGATACGCGTTTATGGCGCGTTTATGGAATTGAAGGACCCATGTCCGGGTGCTGTGGAGGACGGATCATGAAAAACCTAACTGGGAAGCTAGCGCTCGCCTTTTTGATGGCAAGCGCACTATCGATGCCGGCCAGCGCCGCACCGCCAGCGAGACCGGCGGCCGGCCATCCTGCGGCGCACGTCGGTGGCGGAGCGCCGCATTTCAGCGGCGGCGGGCGTGCGGCATTCCATGCCCCGGCGGCGCGCAGCTTTACGCCGCATGCCAGCGCACGCTCGTCTACTCCACACGTGAATGCGCGCTCATTCACGCCGCACGTCGGCACGCGCTCGTTTACCCCGCACATCAATGGCCGCTCGGCGAACTTCGCCAACATCCATCGCGGCACGACGTTCAACCGCTCCGTGCAGCGCGGTCAATGGCTGAGACCCGGCAATATCGCCAATCGCAATATTCTCAACAACTCGAATGCGCTGCGCTCGAACGCCAACGCCAATCTGCGCAACCGCGCATTTCATCGTAACGCCACCGGCAGCGTCACCCCGCTGACGGCGCGCAACGGCCGCTTCGCCTCGCGCTTTGCATCGCATGATCGGACGGCGCGCTCGGCATTTGCTGCGCGCCGCGCCTGGCAGCATCACCGCCGCGCCGGCTTCGTACCGTGGTACGGGCCGGTGTTTTGGCCCTACGCCTATTCCGACATTTTCGATTACGCGTTCTGGCCCGGCGGCTATGACGACGGTTTCTGGGATTACGCCTATGACGACTTCGTCGACGGTTTGTTCTGGGGCCAAAGCGGACCACCGGAGGACTATGCCGACGCCGCGCCGGCGCCCGCCCGCGTGACCCATGCCGGCGTGCAGGAACTGTGCACGCAACCCGGCACCGGCATCACCGCCTGGCCCTTCGCCGATATCGAACGCAAGGTTGGCCTGAACGGCGACCAAAACGCGCTGCTCGGTGACGTACGCAAGGCTGCGGCTGATGCCGCCGCCACCTTCAAGGCCTCGTGTCCAACGGAAAACGCCTTCCCACTCACGCCTCCGGGCCGTCTGACGGCGATGACGGCGCGTCTGCAAGGCACGCTCGACGCGGCCAAGGTGGTGCGCCCGGCGCTGGAGAAGTTCTACGCCTCGCTTTCCGATGAGCAAAAGGAACGCTTCAACGCGCTGGGGCCCAAGCGCACGGCGAACAATGCCGAGGCCAGCGCGGCGCTGCCGCAGAACGCCAAGAGCTGCGACGAGGGCAAGCCCGGCCTTTCCACGCTGCCGATCGAGAAGATCGCGGACGTGGTGAAGCCGACCGACGACCAGCAAGCCGGCCTTAAGCAGTTGCAGGATGCCACCACCAAGGCGGTGTCGGTGCTGCAGGCCGCCTGCCCCGAGGACGTGCCATTGACGCCGCCCGGCCGGCTGGCGGCGATGGAAACGCGCCTGCAGGCGATGGTCGAGGCGGCCAAGACCGTCAAGCCCGCGCTCGAGAGCTTCTATGCCTCGCTCAACAACGAGCAGAAGGCGCGCTTCGACCGTATCAGCCAGGAGCTAGCGCAGAACAACGGCTGAGTTCTCTCAACACAAAATGACAAAGGGCGGCCGCGTTGGCCACCCTTTTTTCATCACCACTCCGCTCGTCCCCGCAAAAGCGAGAATTACTCCGCCGCGATTCGCACTTCCGGCGCCGCCGCCTTGATGTCGGGCGTGACGTGCGGCTCGAACTTCAAGAAGTTCTTCTGGAACATGCCGACCAACTCGCGCGCGGTCTTGTCGAAGGCGTCCTTGTCCTTCCAGGTCTTGAACGGATTCAAGAGATGCGGCTCGACGCCGGGCACGGAGGTCGGCACCGAGAAGCCGAAATAGGGATCGGTGCGGAAGTCGGCGTTTTTCAATGAGCCATTGAGCGCGGCGGTCAAGAGCGTGCGCGTCGCCTTGATCGGCATGCGGCGGCCCTCGCCATATTTGCCGCCGGTCCAGCCGGAATTGACCAGCCAGCAATCCACTTTATGCTTGTTGATGTAGTCGCGCAGCAAATTCGCATAGACCGACGGGTCGCGCGGCAGGAACGGCGCGCCGAAGCAGGTCGAGAATTCCGGTTGCACGCCGACCAACCCCTTCTCGGTGCCGGCGACCTTGGCCGTATAGCCCGAGAGGAAATGATACATCGCCTGATTGTCGGTGAGCTTGGCGATCGGCGGCATCACGCCATAGGCGTCCGCCGTGAGCATGATGATGTTCTTGGGATGCCCGGTGCGGCCGGTGCGCGAGGCATTCGGAATGAAATCGAGCGGATAGGCCGAACGCGTGTTCTCGGTCTTGGAGGCGTCGTTGTAATCGGGAACCCGCGTCACCGGATCGAAGCTGACGTTTTCCAGCACGGTGCCGAAGCGATTGGTGGCGTCGTAAATCTCGGGCTCGGCCTCGCGCGTAAGCTTGATGGTCTTGGCGTAGCAGCCGCCCTCGAAATTGAAGATGCCGTCCGGGCCCCATCCGTGTTCATCATCACCAATAAGAGTGCGATGCGGATCGGCCGACAGTGTGGTCTTGCCGGTGCCCGACAATCCGAAGAACAGCGCGCTGTCGCCGTCTGGTCCCACGTTCGCCGAGCAATGCATCGGCACGACGTTCTGCGCCGGCAGATAGAAATTCAATGTCGTGAACACCGACTTCTTCATCTCGCCGGCGTAAGACGAGCCGCAGATCAGCACGATCTTCCGGGTGAAATCGATCGCCACCATGGTGTCGGAGCCGTCGCGGCCGCCGTGACGTTTGGCGTCGGGCTTGAACGACGGCATATCGACGATGGTGAGATCGGGGACGAAACCCGCCAGTTCGGCGCGCTCGGGGCGCAGCAACAATTGGCGGATGAAAAGCGAATGCCAGGCCAGTTCGGTGAACACGCGGGTCTTGATGCGGTATTTAGGATCGGCGCCGCCGTAGAGATCCTGCGCGAACAGTTTTTTGCCTTCGGCGTGCTTTTGAAAATCGGCCAGCAGATTGTCGAAGTTCTCTTTCGACATTTTGCGGTTGCCGTCCCACCACACGCTGTCGCGCGTGAGATCATCGACGACCGTGTGCTTGTCCTTGGGGGAACGTCCGGTGTGGTGACCGGTCTCGGCGCAGAGCGCGCCGCCTTCGACGATCGTGGCTTCGTTACCGGCGATGGCGTATTCGTACAGCGAGGGTTCGGTCAGATTCCAGCGGACCTCGGCGAGCCCCTTGAAACCGAATTTGTCGGCGCCATAGGCGCCGTTCCTCAACCCCAATTCCTGCACGCGAATTCCTCCCAAACAGGCCGGCCGTTTCCCGGGTCGTGGGGGACCCGGACGGTCTTGCAGCTTTAAGAACCTAGTATAACCCCTCGTTCCAAGGCGCGCGAGGCTTGCCACGAACACCCCTAAATCTCAAGACCAAAGGCCATGCACAAGGGCCTGTCCGCATTGCGCTGCACCAATAGAGGCAAAGGATGCGCGGCCGATGTTTAATGCATCAACCGGTTTACGGTTTCACTCGGTCAATCCCTTGTCGGTCAGCCATTTCTGGATGAGGTCGGCGATCTGACCGTTGTTCTTGTCCATCATCATCATGTGGGAATTTCCCTTGATGCCAAGCTCGGGCAAATTAACCACATCCACTTTTCCACCGCCGGCGCGGACCGCCTCGGCATAGGCGAGGTCGATTTTCTTGAATGTCGCCCAGCGCGGATGCTCGTCGACGTGATCGCCAAACACCATCAACACCGGAACGTTTTTCAGCGCGGGAGCATTGGCAACGACACCGGCTGTCGCCGGTTCGATCGCGACGATCGCTTTGAATTTATCCGGCCGCTTTTCGGCGACCTTGAAACCAAACGCTCCGCCTTGGCTGTGCATCAGCACGGCACAAGGACAGATCTTGTCGACCAGCTCCACGTAGGCCGCGATAATCGCGTCGTCGGTCGAGAGCCAGCGCGGCACGTTCTGCTTCATGAAGTTGCCGTAAGCCTCGACCGGGAACTGCGTGCCGGGAATCGGCCTTCGCTTGGCCGGATCGGAATTCCAGGAGCCGGCGCCCTCGCCGATGCGGAAGCGTTCATACGGATCCTGATAATTCAAGAAAGTCGGCTCGGACGGCCACACATCGGGCGAGGCAAAACCCGAGCGGCCACGCTCGACCGCATCCGACACATAGACGTCCCACCCCTTGCGGACAAACATATTGAGCCACCCCTCGCGGCCATCCGGGGTGGTTTCGTAAGTGACGCCGGTCAATCCGCCGCCGTGCCACAGCAAAAGCGGCATTTTGCCTTTGCGGTTCTGCGGCAGGAAATACTGCACGTACATCTGCTCGACGATGAACTGACCGTTCGGGTCGTATTTGGTGAGTGGACCGCCGGGCTGACGGACAATCATGCGCGGTTCCTTGCCGACGACTTCGGCAATCCGGCCGCCGACGTGGAATGAACCCATCTCGCGCAGCACCAGCGGTTCGGCGGCCATGGCCGGAACCGTTGCCGCGGCGAGCAGGATCAAAAACAGGATTTTACGCATCGTTTCCCCCAAGGTTTTGCGGGACGAGTGTGCCCCATCCTGAAAGCGGCGGCGATCATCACGGCCGCGTGCGTAACGAACGCATGAGACCGGCCTTAAAGGCGGTTTACCGCCCGCGTTCGACGAACCCATGTTACCTTACGAAAGTCGAGTCTACGACCGGTGCAATGAAAGCTTTACGCTAACGGCGCGTAGCTGTTCATGAGTCACGGTTTCGCCCGAACATTTCCGCACTTCCGGTATTTTTTCGTAGGGTACGTTTCGGGAGGGATCATGCCCGATATCATTCAGGAAGCCTGGCGAAGCGCCGATGAATGCACCTTGCTGGCGCAAGAAACCAACAACCGGGAAATGCGCCGGTTTTTCCTCAATCTTGCAAAATCCTGGAACAAGGTCGCGCTGAATTATGAAGCGCTTGCTCAAAACGACCAATATCTGATCGAACTCAAGCGCATGCGCGAGGCCGAAACTGCCGCCGATCCTGTGGAACGCTCACGTAAGGAGTGCGATCCCGCCCGATCGAAATTGGCAACACGCTTTGCCATCGGCTTATTTTGGCGCCGCGCCTAGCGTGAACGCGCCTCGTCGGCGAGTTGCTTGAACACTGCGCGCAACGGACCCGGCGCCGGTGACGCGTTGCGGGAAAAACAGCCGCAGCACAGCGCGGCCATTCTGCAATTCGAGACCCTCGGGATCGATGCCGACGCATTGCCAATCGCCGTCGCTCGCGCCGAGTAATTTGGTGGCGTAAAGGCGGCACGCCTCGGCGTGGTCGGCATTCATGTGCGCGATCGCTTCCGCCTCGGCATCGATCGAGCGCCTGCGCGTCGGAGACGTCGGTGAGGATATGCTCGGGCTTGAGATCGACGATGCGCCCGAACCCGGCGACCAGATGGACGCGCTCGATGGTCATCCGGTAGTAGGCAAAGTCAGCGAAGCCGGCGTATTGCTCGGCCTCCGGATGTCGCCGTAGATAGCTGCTCGCGGCCGAGGAATTGGGGTTCTTCGAGCATGAACCCATCAGCATCACGCGCGCGCCCTCGAGCGGATCGCCCTCCCTGCGCTCATCGAGCATCAGCGAAACCCGGCCGTCGGCCAGCAGATTTTTGGTGTGAATCGCCAGCCGCGACAGCAACATAAGCGGCGCGCCGGACAGATCGGTCGCGACATTGACCAGCGAACAATACGGATTGCCGGAATCCGGCATCAGCGTTGCCAACGCGCCGCTACGTGCTTCCCGCAGCAGCTTTTTCGCAGCCAATTGTGCATTGAATTCGGGTTCGGACTTCATGGCCACACGTTAACGATGTGCGGTCTCGCGGCAAATGACCTTGAATTCGCTACCGAATCACATAGTTGTTGCAAAGAGGCCACATTTCAGACCCTGTTTGTGGGCTTCAAAACACGCGGAACGTCACGCCAAGAGGGGGACCATGCCGACCATCGCTCTCGTTGACGACGACCGCAATATCCTTACGTCCGTTTCGATCGCCCTTGAAGCCGAGGGCTACCGGATCATGACCTATACCGACGGCGCCTCCGCGCTCGACGGTTTCAAGACCTCGCCGCCCGACCTCGCCATCCTCGACATCAAGATGCCGCGCATGGACGGCATGGAGACGCTGCGGCGGCTGCGTCAGAAGACCGACATTCCGGTCATCTTCCTCACCTCCAAGGACGAGGAAATCGACGAATTGTTCGGCCTCAAGATGGGCGCCGAAGATTTCATCCGCAAACCGTTCTCGCAGCGGCTCCTGGTCGAGCGCGTGAAAGCGGTGCTGCGCCGCATCTCGCCGAAGGACGCCACCGCACGCCGAAGGAAACCGACGCCAAGGCGCTCGAGCGCGGCCAGTTGCGCATGGACCCTGAGCGCCACACCTGCACCTGGAAGAACGATCCCGTGACCCTCACGGTCACTGAATTTCTCATTTTGCAGGCGCTCGCCACCCGCCCCGGCGTGGTAAAAAGCCGCAACGCGCTGATGGATGCGGCCTATGACGACCAAGTTTATGTCGACGACCGCACTATCGACAGTCATATCAAACGGCTGCGCAAGAAGTTCAAAGTCGTCGACGACGACTTCGAGATGATCGAAACGCTGTACGGCGTCGGTTATCGCTTCAAGGAAACATGACGCATCGGTAATGATGCGGATTAATGCCCTGACATAGCGTCCCGGCTTGCGGTAAAATCTCCACGATCAACCGGGCTGAACGACGTGCTCGATCGAACCGCGGAAACTCAGGCGCAGAACGCCGAAGCCGAAAGGCTCGGCGAAGAAGCTACGCGTCCCGAACGCCAGCGCTTCGCTGCGATCAGGCGGCCGCTGCGGTCGGCCTGGCAATTCTTCGTCGCGCAAAGTTTTTCCAGCCTTACGCGCCGCATCGTCTTTCTCAACCTCGCCGGTCTGATCGCGCTGTTGACTGGCGTGCTCTATCTTTCGCAGTTCCGCGCCGGGCTGATCGACGCGCGCGTGCAGAGCCTGCTGGTGCAGAGCGAGATCATCGCCGGCGCCATCGCGGCGTCGGCGACGGTCGAAACCGACTCCATCACCATCGATCCCGAACGGCTGCTGGAATTGCAGGCCGGCGAAAGCTATGGGCCATCCGACGAAGCGCAGTCCGGCATCGAATTTCCGATCAATCCGGAACGGGTAGCGCCGGTGCTGCGACGCCTGGTCTCGCCCACCAAGACGCGCGCGCGCATCTATGATCGCGACGGCGTGCTCATCCTCGACAGCCGCAATCTTTACGGCCGCGGCGACGTGCTGCGCTTCGATCTGCCGCCGCCCGATAGTGAAAATCCCGGCATCATGGAGCGCACTTTCATCGCCATGCGCCGCTGGTTCGGCCGCGGCGATCTGCCGATCTACAAGGAACTCGGGCCGGAGAACGGCAAGGGCTATCCGGAAGTCGAGCAGGCGCTCGGCGGACTTCACGCCAGCATGGTCCGGGTCAACGACCGCGGCGAAGTAATCGTTTCGGTCGCGGTGCCGGTGCAGCGTTTCCGCGCGGTGCGCGGCGCGCTGATGTTGTCGACGCAAGGCGCCGACATCGACGACATGGTGGAGGCCGAGCGGCTCGCCATCGTCAAGGTGTTCCTGGTCGCCGCCGCCGTCATGGTGGTTCTCTCCATGCTGCTCGCCGGCACCATCGCCGGTCCGGTGCGCCGGCTCGCCGACGGCGCCGAGCGCGTGCGCCGCCGCATCCGCAGCCGCGTCGAGATCCCGGATTTCACCCGCCGGCGCGACGAAATCGGCGACTTGTCCGGCGCGCTGCGCGAAATGACCAACGCGCTTTATACCCGCATCGAGGCGATCGAAAGTTTCGCCGCCGACGTCGCGCATGAACTGCGCAATCCGCTTACTTCGCTGCGCTCGGCGGTCGAAACGCTGCCATTGGCGAAATCCGAGGATAGCCGCCGCCGGCTGCTCGAGGTGATCGAACATGACGTTAAGCGGCTCGATCGCCTGATCTCGGATATTTCCGACGCCAGCCGTCTCGATGCCGAATTGCAGCGTCAGGAAGCCAGCAATATCGATCTCGCCAAGCTGCTCGACGCGCTGGTCATCGCCGCCAAGGAGATTCGCACCGACGACGTCAACGTGACGCTTGCATTCGAAGGCGGCAACCCGGCGGTTTTCAAAGTGCCGGGTCACGACTCGCGGCTCGGCCAAGTGGTCAGCAATCTGATCGACAATGCCCGCTCGTTCTCGCCGCCCGGCGGCACTGTACGCGTCACCTGCCGCCGGCTTAAAAACGAGGTGGAGATCGTGGTCGACGACGACGGTCCCGGCATTCGCCCCGAAGCCTTGGACAAGATTTTCGAGCGCTTCTACACCGACCGGCCGCACCAGGGCTTCGGGCAGAATTCCGGGTCTCGGCCTGTCGATCTCCAAGCAGATCGTCGAGGCCCATGGCGGCACATCCGGGTCGAGAACCGCAACAGTGTCGCCGCCGCCGGTCAGGCGCCGCGCGTGCTCGGCGCCCGCTTCGTGGTGCGGCTGCCGGCGATGTGATGGCGGCCGAGACGGCAACGATCCACGCCTCCGCCGTGCTGATCGGGCGCAAGGCTTTACTGATCCGCGGGCCGGCTGGCTCCGGCAAATCGCAACTGATCTGGGATCTCCTGCAAGCGGCCACGCAAGGCGCGCTGTCCTTCGCGCGCCTCGTTGGCGATGATCGAGTTCATCTGGAAACACATTCGGACCGGCTGTTGGTGCGTACGGCTCCGGCGCTAGCCGGCATGATTGAAATCCGGGGTCTGGGCATCCGGCGCCTGCCCTATGAACCCCTCGCCGTGGTCGGTCTGGTGATCGATTTGGCGGCCGAGGATGCTGCCCGGCTTCCGGGCCAGGAGGCCGCCAAGACCTTTATTGAAGGGGTTTCGCCTGCCGCGACTGGCAGTCGCTGCCGGCATGCCAGCCTTGCCCCTCGTGCTGGGTTACCTAAAGGGACCCCCGGCCGGCATTTGACCTTGGGTCGGCAACTGGGCTACCCCCAGCGCCCGTCCAGTTCGGGAAAATTAACTATAACGGGCCTAGGATCGCCGCCTACCAAACGGACACTCCCGAGCCCCCACTTGGCCCTATCTTTTCGCAGTGCAGCAGAGCGCCTATATAGCGAGGCAGGCCCTTGCAACGGGCCTTCGAATGGGCCCCAATGCGCGCCCATTCGTGCGGCGCAACGTAGCGCCCGCGAGGAGTTTGGGATGATCGGCCTCGTACTAGTGACCCACGGGCGGCTCGCCATCGAGTTCCGTTCCGCGTTGGAGCATGTGGTTGGCCCCCAGCGGCAGATCGAGGCGGTGACCATCGGCCCCGATGATGATGTTGAACAATGCCGGAAAAATATCCTCGAGGCGGTCAAACGGGTGGATAGCGGCAACGGGGTCGCCATTCTGACCGACATGTTCGGCGGCACGCCGTCAAATCTGGCCATTTCCGTGATGAGCCAGCCCAAGGTCGAGGTGCTGGCCGGCATCAATCTGCCGATGCTGATCAAGCTCGCCAAGGTGCGCGAATCCTGCCCGCTTGAGCAGGCGGTCGCCGCCGCCCAGGAAGCCGGTCGCAAATATTGCACCATTGCCAGCCGGGTGCTCACCGGTAAATGAGCGGCCCCGCTCAAGCGGACGGCAATTCCCCCCGGATAGCGCCAGCGCCGGTCGTGCGCGAAATCGAGATCGTCAACAAGAAGGGCCTGCATGCCCGCGCTTCGGCCAAATTCGTGCAATGTGCCGAACAATTCGATGCCGCCATTACCGTCACCCGCGGCCATGAAACCGTCGGCGGCACTTCGATCATGGGCTTGATGATGCTGACGGCAGGGCCCGGCATTACCATCACCATCCAGGCCACCGGCAAGGACGCGGCTGCGGCCGTGGACGCGCTCTGCGCGCTGATCGCTCAGCGTTTCGGCGAAGAAGAATAGGCCCGCGACGCTTTTGTCGCCTCCATTACATAAAGAAATCTTTATATATGCGTTGCGGGGCCAAGTGGCGCCTGTTATAGGCTCGGGCCAATCATCCAGCCTTTTCACGCGTGCTGCACAGGACCGTCATGACCGCTTCCCCAAGCCAAAGCCAAAGCCGGCGACTACATCGTCAAAGACATCGCGCTCGCCGATTTCGGCCGCAAGGAAATCTCGCTGGCCGAGACCGAGATGCCCGGCCTGATGGCGACGCGCGAGGAATACGGGTCCAAGCAGCCGCTCAAAGGCGCCCGCATCGCCGGCTCGCTGCACATGACCATCCAGACCGCGGTGCTGATCGAGACGCTGACCGCATTGGGCGCCGATGTGCGCTGGGTGTCATGCAACATCTATTCGACGCAGGACCACGCCGCCGCCGCGATCGCCGCCGCCGGCATTCCGGTGTTCGCGGTCAAGGGCGAGAGCCTGAAGGATTACTGGGACTACACCGCCAAGCTGTTCGAATGGCACGGCGGCGGCACGCCCAACATGATCCTCGACGACGGCGGCGACGCCACCATGTTCGTGCATCACGGCGTGCGCGCCGAGAGCGGCGACACCATGTTCCTCGACCAGCATAACAGCGAAGAGGAAGAAGTCTTCTTCGCGCTGATCAAGCGGCTGCTCAAGGAAAAGCCCAAGGGCTGGTTCGCCGAACTCGCCAAGAACATCAAAGGCGTCTCGGAAGAGACCACCACCGGCGTGCACCGGCTCTACGACATGCAGAAGGCCGGCACGCTGCTGTTCCCGGCGATCAACGTCAACGACAGCGTCACCAAGTCGAAGTTCGACAACCTCTACGGCTGCCGCGAGTCGCTGGTCGACGGCATCCGCCGCGGCACCGACGTGATGATGTCCGGCAAGGTGGCGATGGTCGCGGGCTATGGCGACGTCGGCAAGGGCTCCGCCGCCTCGCTACGCCAGGCCGGCTGCCGGGTCTTGGTGTCCGAAGTCGATCCGATCTGCGCGCTGCAGGCGGCGATGGAAGGCTATGAGGTCGTGACCATGGAGGATGCCGCGCCGCGCGCCGACATCTTCGTCACCGCCACCGGCAACAAGGACATCATCACCATCGAGCACATGCGCAAGATGAAGGACCGCGCCGTGGTCTGCAACATCGGCCACTTCGACAACGAGATCCAGATCGCGCACCTGAAGAACCTGAAGTGGAACAACATCAAGCCGCAGGTCGACGAGATCACCTTCCCCGACGGCCACCGCATCATTTTGCTGTCGGAAGGCCGGCTGGTGAATCTGGGCAACGCCATGGGGCATCCGTCATTTGTGATGTCGTCGTCCTTCACCAACCAGACGCTGGCGCAGATCGAGCTGTTCACCAATCCGGGCAAGTACAAGAAGGAAGTCTACGTGCTGCCGAAAACGCTCGACGAGAAGGTCGCGCGGCTGCACCTCGCCAAGATCGGCGTGAAGCTGACCGAACTGCGCAAGGACCAGGCCGACTATATCGGCGTGCCGCAGCAGGGCCCGTTCAAGAGCGATCATTACCGGTATTGAGCGGCCCGTAACTGCCGCCCTGCCCGCGAGGGTTGTGTCCGCTCCGGACGCCTATTAGGCTGCGCCGGAAGCGGGCGGGCACATGAAGACACCAAAACAAATGACACGACCGGCGCGGCCACGCCGTGGCTTGGCGTGGCTGGTTACCGCAGTTGCCGTTCTTGTCCTGGCCGGCGCCGCGCTGCTCACAGTTCGCTGGGACGCAACCGTCACTGCCGCCGCCTTCGCCGACGCGCGCGGCAACCAGACCATGCTGCGCAACTTCCTTAAAAACATGCCGAAGGGCGGCGACCTGCACGTCCATCTGACGGGCGCGGTCTATGCCGAGCGCTATATCGAATGGGCGATCGCCGACAATCTGTGCCTGCGTCTGAGCGACAACGCGTTCGTCAATCCGCCTTGCAATCCGCCGGCGAAATCGCCCTCGAAACGGCAACCGATATCCGCGCCGATGAAAAGCGTCGCCGACGATCAGGCCATGCGTGACCGCATCGTCAACGCGCTCTCGATGCGCGATTTCCGGCCGACGCCGGCCGAGCCGTCCGGGCACGATCATTTCTTCGCCACCTTCGGCAGGTTCAGCGCGGTATCGGATCACGTTTCAACGACGAAATCCTCGAGCTGCTGCCTACTTTCAGGACCAGGCCACGCAATATGTCGAGCTGATGACGTTGTTTTCCGGCTTCACCGAGCGTCAGCAAATGGTCGCCGCAATGAAGGGGCGGACCGAGCCGAAGGACAAACTCGACGCGCTGGAAAAGGCCGGGCTCGCCGCCTTCGTCGCCGGCAAAAAGGTCGAGCTCGACACCTCTGTCGGCGACATCGAGCGAAAACGCGCGTGCGATACCGACAGATGCAAGCCGGGTTGCAAAGTCGACTATCGCTTCATCGCCCAAGTCTCGCGCAATAGCACGCCAGACGATGTGTTCGTGCAAACCGCGATCGCTGCGGCGCTGGTGCGTTCCGACCCAATGGTGGTCGCCTTCAATTACGTGCAGGCCGAGGATGCCGACATCGCGCGCGCCGATTACAGCGAGCAGATGCGCATCGCGGCTTTTCTCGCCAGCAACCCGGCCGGCGACCGGCGCGTCAACGTCTCGCTGCACGCCGGCGAATTATGGCTCGGCCTGGTGCCGCCCGGCGATCTACCTTTCATATCGGCGAAGCGGTCAAGATCGCCGGCGCCAAGCGCATCGGCCACGGCGTCGATCTCGCCTTCGAGCGCGACCTCGACGATCTGTTTAAGACCATGCGTGAGCGTCAAGTCGCGGTCGAGATCAATCTGACCAGCAACGACCAGATTCTCGGCGTGCACGGCCCGCACCACCCGTTCCCGGCCTATCGCGCCGCCGGCGTGCCGGTGGTGCTGTCGACCGACGACGCGGCGGTGGAACGGATCGATCTCACCAACGAATACGATCGCGCCGCGCGCTACTATGGTCTCGATTATCCGGCGCTGAAGAGGATCGCGCGGGCATCGTTGACCTATTCGTTTCTGGACGAAACCGAAAGCGCAAGCAACTGGACCGCTTCGACGCCGCCAGCCCAGCGTTCGACAGGCGATCGCCGCGCGCAAATCCTGCTGACCGACCTGAGCTTGATCGTCAAAGCCCAATTGGCCAGCGCTGCCCCCGTTCAGGCCGCGGCGGCACGATCTGGATCAAATAGAATTGTGGCTTGCCGGCAATGCCAAGAAAGTTGCGTGTGAGCGTGACTTCGAAACGACGCGGCGGCGGATTGTGCGCAATCACCTTGTCGATCAGCTGCTGGATCAGCAGCGTGCAGGCCTGGTCGCCGGGAAACGCTTGACACACCATGGCCGCGCCGTCGCGTGCGATGAGCGCCGGCGTCACCCATGGCGCGGTCTCCGGTTCCAGGACCGGATAGGCCGATACTTGCCCGGGCAGATAGAACGCCGTCGCGTTGGCGATGCCGAAATCGCCGCCGACGACGCGGAGCGGGCGGTGGGTGATCCGCCGCCATGCTTGCTCCACCTGCGCGGCCAAAAGCTTCGCGTGCGCCCCGACCGGGTCGACACCGCGGATATGTATAGCCAGCGCTATGACCGGCGACAGCGCCAGAACGATCAGCGGCAAGGCAACGGCGACGCCGATGATGGCCGTCAATGCCCCCCGGCTCACAATCAGTAACGGCGACGACAACAATACGACCGGCAGCAGCACAAAAACGGTCATCGACCAGATCGGATTGAGCCCGTAATCCAGCAAAAGCGCGACGGCCGCAGGAAGCAGCAACGTCGTCCAGAACGCCACCGCGACGAACCGCCGTTCCGGCGCGCGCGGCAGAAGCGTATCGGCTAAAGTGGCGGCTCCCGGACGGCTCGTTGCCAGAACCAGCAACACCGGCGCGGCCGCATAGCCAGCGGCGCCGGCAAGATATCGGATGACGATCAGCACGATGTTGCCGGACGCTTTCGTGCCGTGCGCCTTGAACGCATAAGTCAGCGAGATCAGATCGTTCTGCGAAAGCCAGACGAGATGCGGCGCGAGCGCCACGAGGCCCACAATCACGGTGATCCATGGCGCGGCTGACCGGAAATAACGGGCGCGCCGGGCGTCGAGCAAGACCGCCACCGCCAGCCCAACGAGCAAGAAGATCGACCAGTATTTGCCGAGCATGGCCGCCGCCGCGGCGATGCCTGCAAGCGCTGCCCAGGCCGCATTCCGCGTTTCGAAGGAACGGATAAAGCAAAACGCAGTCGCTACCCAGAGCGTCGGGAGGACAGCGTTGTGATCGAAGCGTAGGCCGTGAAAATTGAAGAACGGCACCAATGTCAGACAGGCGAGCGCGGCAATTGGCTTGTCGGCATCCAGAAACTGCGCGAACAGCCGCCAGGCGATCCAGAGCCCGATCGTCGCGTAGACCATGGCCAGCAGGTAATACGACCAGTCCATGGCCGGAAATACACTGAACCAGCCATGCACGAGCCAGCCGGGCAGCGGCGGATGTTTTGCATAGCCCAGCACCACATGATGCGACCAAGCCGCGAGCTCGGCGGAATCGGTGTGTATGTCCTGGCTGGACTTGGCAATGACGCCATAGAGTGTCCAGACCACGGCATAGATAGCCAATACGATGACAGCCGTCCGTTCCCGCCGTAACGGATCGGTCAGCGCATCAATCAATTTTTCAATCGGCTTGAGACCGGCGCGCAACATGCGCGGCCGATCTAACCCCTCGGCTCCTTCCATATCCCCCACCCGGTCGCGCCGGAGACCGGCTACTTATAATTCTTCATCGAATTATTGCGGTAATTCCTCGAACACTCAAGACGTTGGCCAGCCAGAATGGTCTAGGGTTCCATACCAATGCCGGCCCTCATGGCCGCGGCGGCACGATAAAGAGTGTGTAGCGCTGCGGCTTGCCGGGAAATCTCAAAAAATTGCGCACGATCTCGGTTTCGACACGGCGGGCCTCGTGGTTCTTGGCCAAATGCTCGCTTTGCTTTTGCAAATTGTGTCTTCGGCAAAACACACGATCACTTGCCCGCTGTGCGCTAGGTCTGCCGCGTCCGGCGGCGGCATTTCGGGCAAGAGCGCGCGGCCGCTCGACCACGTAGGAAATGACGCCATAGGCAAGACCGCTATCGCCGCCGACAAAACGTAAAGGCATCGGCCATCGTTCTGATGCCACAGGCGCTCGACCTCGCCGGCCAGCAGATCAGCCTGAGCCGTTGCCGATGGCGGGCCATTACGTTGCACCTTGATGGCTATCGACGGGCGAGGCGATCAGCATCACCAACGGCAACGGGACGGCGGCCACCAGGACACGGCTCGTGTCGATTTCCTTTATGGTCACAGCGGGCGGCGACAACAGCAACACCGGCAGCAGCGTCCAGGCCGACATCGACCACAGCGAAGTGAGCTCGGTGCCGCTCGGCGATGCGCCAAGTGCCGGCAACAACAATGGCCCCCAGAACGCCGCCGCCGCCAGCCGGCGTTCGCCGTCGTTAGGCCAGATCATGTCGGCCATGGTTTTGCGGTTTGGCCGCGCCGCAATCGAGCACGACGATGCACCGGGATTCCTACATAGGCGGGCGAGCCGGCGAGATAGCCCAGCGCGGCAAACAAGAGTGTCGCTGAACGGCTTGGCGCCGTGCACCATACAGGGCGTACTCGAACGGCGCGAAATCGTTGCGGTATAACCAGAGCACTGCGGCGCAATCACCGCGAGTCCGACAGCTATGGTGATCCAGGGCACGAAGGAGCGAAAATAGATGGCGCGGCGCTTATCAATGAGCGCCGTGATCGCGAGGCCGGCGAGCAAAAACACCGACCAGTATTTTTCCAGCATGCAGCCGGCCGCGCCGCGCCGGCGAGCGCGGCATAGAGCGCGCTACGCGTTTTATACGAGCGCAGAAACCAGAATGTGGTCGCCGCCCATAGCGGCATCAGCACCGTGTTGACGTTGAATTTCAGCGCGTGGAAATTGAAGAACGGAACGAACATCAAGAGCGCCAGACCGACGACGCGCTTTTCGATGTCGAGATAATCCGCCGACAGCCGCCACACGATCCACAGCGCGATCGCCGGCATCAGCATCGCCAGCAAATAATAGGACCATTCGGCGACCAGAAAGACGCTGAACCACAGATGCACGATCAGCGACGGCAAACGGCGGATGCTTGTAGCCCCAGGCCAGATCGCGCGACCAGGCGATCAGTTCGGTCATGTCCGGGTGCAGGCCCTGGCTCGACTTGGCGATGGTGCCGTAGACCGTCCACAGCACGGCGTAGACCGGCGAGCGAGAGCAGCACGGTGCGCTCGGAGCCACGCCGGTCGATCAGCGCGCGGCGCAGGGCGTTAATAGAGGCTTGGGCCTCCGACATTTGCCTTAAATTTTTTTAAGCGTTCTTAGTTCCGCATTAGGCTAAATACAGCGGGTGTATTCGCTGACCACGCACTTTAACCCCTCGTCGAGCTTGTAGGAGCATGCCCCCCGAGTGTTATCTCGCGCCCATGACGGCTGTCGCAATCAACAATATCCGCAATTTCTCCATCGTCGCGCATATCGACCACGGCAAATCGACGCTGGCCGACCGGCTGATCCAGCTCACCGGCGGGCTCGAACCGCGCGAGATGAAGGAGCAGGTGCTCAATTCGATGGATATCGAGCGCGAGCGCGGCATCACCATCAAGGCGCAGACCGTGCGGCTCAATTACCCGGCGCGCGACGGCAAGGACTTACATCCTCAATCTGATCGACACCCCCGGCCACGTCGACTTCGCCTACGAGGTCAACCGCTCGCTCGCCGCCTGCGAGGGCTCGCTCCTGGTGGTCGACGCCAGCCAGGGCGTCGAGGCGCAGACGCTCGCCAATGTCTATCACGCCATCGACGCCGGCCACGAAATCGTGCCGGTGCTCAACAAGGTCGATCTGCCGGCGGCCGAGCCGGAAGCGGTCAAGAAGCAGATCGAGGACGTGATCGGGCTCGACGCCTCCAACGCGATCATGATCTCGGCCAAGACCGGCGAAAACGTGCCCGAGGTGCTGGAGGCCATCGTCACCCGCCTGCCGCCGCCGAAGGGCGACCGCGACGCCCCGCTGAAGGCGCTGCTGGTCGACACTTGGTACGACGTCTATCTCGGCGTGGTCGTGCTGGTACGTGTGGTTGACGGCGTGCTCAAGAAGGGCCAGCGCATCCGCATGATCGGCATCGACTCGCACTATGAGGTCGACCGCATCGGCGTATTCAAGCCCAAGCTCGCGCAGGTCGACGAGCTCGGCCCGGGCGAGATCGGCATGCTCGCCGCCGGTCAAGGAAGTCGCCGACACGCGCGTCGGCGACACCATCACCGACGAGCGCAAGCCGGTCGACGAGCCGCTCCCGGCTTCCGCCCGGCGAGCCCGGTGGTGTTCTGCGGCCTGTTTCCGGTCGACGCCGCCAATTTCGAGGACCTGCGCGCCGCCATCGGCCGGCTGCGGCTCAACGACGCCAGCTTCACCTACGAGATGGAGACTAGCGCGGCGCTGGGTTTCGGCTTCCGCTGCGGCTTCCTCGGCCTGCTGCACTTGGAGATCGTGCAGGAGCGGCTGTCGCGCGAGTTCGATCTCGACCTGATCGCCACCGCGCCCTCGGTGATCTACAAGATGAAATTGCGCAACGGCAAGGAAATCGAGATTCATAATCCGGTCGACATGCCGGACCCGACGCAGATTTTGTCGATGGAAGAGCCCTGGATCGAGGCGACGATCCTGACGCCGGACGAATATCTCGGCTCGGTGCTCAAGCTCTGCCAGGACCGCCGCGGCAGCCAGAAAGAACTCACTTATGTCGGCAACCGCGCCATGGTGAAATACGACCTGCCGCTCAACGAGGTGGTGTTCGATTTCTACGACCGGCTCAATCCCGTATCCGCGCCGCTGCTGGCCTTCATGTCGATTATCACCTGACCGACTACAAGGAAGCCGATCTGGTCAAGCTGCAAATGCTGGTCAACGGCGACCCGGTCGATGCGCTGGCCATGCTGGTGCATCGCACCCGCGCCGAGTTGCGCGGCCGCGCCATGGCGGAGAAGCTGAAAGAGCTGATCCCGCCGCACATGTTCGTGGTGCCGATCCAGGCCGCGATCGGCGGCAAGATCATCGCGCGCGAGACCGTGCGCGCCTTCCGCAAGGACGTCACCGCCAAATGCTACGGCGG
>CAVPOR010000005.1:0-164881 GCA_963707095.1 uncultured Alphaproteobacteria bacterium | reverse complement strand
CCACATTTCAGACCCCGTTTGTGGGCTTCAAAACACGCGGGACGTCACGCCAAGAGGGGCTCCATGCCGACGATCGCCCTCGTCGACGACGACCGCAATATCCTGACCTCCGTCTCGATCGCGCTCGAATCCGAAGGCTACCGCGTCAGACCTATACCGACGGCGCTTCCGCGCTCGACGGCTTCAAGACCGCGCCGCCCGATCTCGCCATCCTCGACATCAAGATGCCGCGCATGGACGGCATGGAGATGCTGCGCCGGCTGCGGCAGAAGACCGACATGCCGGTGATCTTCCTCACCTCCAAGGACGAGGAGATCGACGAACTGTTCGGCCTCAAGATGGGCGCCGACGATTTCATCCGCAAACCGTTCTCGCAGCGCCTGCTGGTCGAGCGCGTCAAGGCGGTGCTGCGCCGCGCCTCGCCGAAGGACGCCGCCGCGCCGAAAGAAGCCGACGCCAAGGCGCTCGAGCGCGGCCAGCTGCGCATGGACCCGGAGCGCCACACCTGCACCTGGAAGAACGAGCCGGTCACGCTGACCGTCACCGAATTCCTGATCCTGCAGGCGCTCGCCACCCGCCCCGGCGTGGTGAAGAGCCGCAACGCGCTGATGGATGCGGCCTATGACGACCAGGTCTATGTCGACGACCGCACCATCGACAGCCACATCAAGCGGCTGCGCAAGAAGTTCAAGGTCGTCGACGACGACTTCGAAATGATCGAGACGCTCTACGGCGTCGGCTACCGCTTCAAGGAATGATGAGCCGCAGTCCGGTTAGATGCTGCGCGATCATGAATCGGCGGCACTGACAGAGCGTCCCGGCTTGCGGTAAAATGCCGGGCTTCGCAGGGCGCATCAACCCGGCTGGATCAACGACGTGCTCGATCGAACCGCGGAAATTCCGGCGCAGAACGCCGAAGCCGAACAGGCCCGGCGAGGAGGCCGCGCGTCCCGAGCGCAGCGCTTCGCCGCGATCCGGCGGCCGCTGCGCGTCGGCCTGGCAGTTCTTCGTCGCGCAAAGTTTTTCCAGCCTCACCCGCCGCATCGTCTTCCTCAACCTCGCCGGCCTGGTCGCGCTGGTCGATCGGCGTCCTCTATCTCTCGCAGTTCCGCGCCGGCCTGATCGACGCGCGCGTGCAAAGCCTGCTGGTGCAGAGCGAGATCATCGCCGGCGCCATCGCCGCCTCGGCGACGGTCGAAACCGACGCCATCACCATCGATCCCGACCGGCTGCTCGAATTGCAGGCCGGCGAAAGCTACGGGCCGTCCGACGAGGCGCAGTCCGGCATCGAATTTCCCGATCAATCCGGAACGCGTCGCGCCGGTGCTGCGCCGCCTGGTCTCGCCGACCAAGACGCGCGCGCGCATCTACGACCGCGACGGCGTGCTGATCCTCGACAGCCGCAATCTCTACGGCCGCGGCGACGTCCTGCGTTTCGACCTGCCGCCGCCGGACGCGGAAAAGCCCGGCATCATGGAGCGCGCCTTCATCGCCATGCGCCGCTGGTTCGGCCGCGGCGACCTGCCGCTCTACAAGGAGCTCGGGCCGGAAAACGGCAAGGGCTATCCGGAAGTCGAGCAGGCGCTCGACGGCCTGCACGCCAGCATGGTGCGCGTCAACGACCGCGGCGAGGTGATCGTCTCGGTCGCGGTGCCGGTGCAGCGCTTCCGCGCGGTGCGCGGCGCGCTGATGCTGTCGACGCAAGGCGCCGACATCGACGACATGGTCGAGGCCGAGCGGCTCGCCATCGTCAAGGTGTTCCTGGTCGCCGCCGGCGTGATGGTGGTGCTGTCGATGCTGCTCGCCGGCACCATCGCCGGCCCGGTGCGCCGGCTCGCCGACGGCGCCGAGCGCGTGCGCCGGCGCATCCGCACGCCGCGTCGAGATCCCCGACTTCACCCGCCGCCGCGACGAGATCGGCCATCTGTCCGGCGCGCTGCGCGAGATGACCGACGCGCTCTACACCCGCATCGAGGCGATCGAAAGCTTCGCCGCCGACGTCGCGCATGAACTGCGGAATCCGCTGACCTCGCTGCGCTCGGCGGTCGAGACGCTGCCGCTGGCCAAGACCGACGACAGCCGCCACCGGCTGCTCGAGGTGATCGAGCACGACGTGAAGCGGCTCGACCGGCTGATCTCGGATATTTCCGACGCCAGCCGGCTCGATGCCGAGCTGCAGCGCCAGGAGGCGGCACCGTCGATCTCGCCAAGCTGCTCGAAGCGCTGGTCGATCGCCGCCAACGAATGCGCACCGACGACGTCAAAGTCACGCTCGCATTCGAAGGCGGCAACGCCGGCGGCTTTCAAGGTGCCCGGCCACGACTCGCGGCTCGGCCAGGTGGTCAGCAACCTGATCGACAATGCCCGCTCGTTCTCGCCGCCCGGCGGCACCGTGCGCGTCACCTGCCGCCGGCTCAAGAACGAAGTCGAGATCGTGGTCGACGACGACGGGCCCGGCATCCGCCCGGAAGCGCTTGGACAAGATCTTCGAGCGCTTCTACACCGACCGGCCGCACCAGGGCTTCGGCCAGAATTCCGGTCTCGGCCTGTCGATCTCCAAGCAGATCGTCGAAGCCCATGGCGGCACAATTCGGGTGGAGAACCGCATCAGTGTCGCCGCCGCCGGTCAGGCGCCGCGCGTGCTCGGCGCCCGCTTCGTGGTGCGGCTGCCGGCGATGTAATGGCGGCCGAGACGGCAACGATCCACGCCTCCGCCGTTCTGATCGGGCGCAAGGCGTTCTGATCCGCGGGCCGTCGGGTTCCGGCAAATCGCAGCTGGTCTGGGATCTCCTGCAAGCGGCCGACGCAAGGCGCGCTGCCCTTCGCGCGCCTGGTCGGCGACGATCGCGTCCATCTGGAAGCCGCATTCGGCCGGCTGCTGGTGCGCCCGGCGCCGGCGCTGGCCGGCCTGATCGAAATCCGCGGCCTCGGCATCCGGCGCCTGGCCTATGAACCCCTCGCCGTGGTCGGACTGGTGGTCGATCTGGCGGCCGAAGATGCCGCCCGGCTGCCCGGCCTCGGAGGCCGGTCAAACCGACCATCGACGGGGTATGCCTGCCGCGGCTTGCTGTCGCGGCCGGAATGCCGGCCCTGCCGATGGTGCTGGCTGTCCTAAAGGCGGCCCACAGCCGCCATTTGACCTTAGGCGGCCACTGGGCTACCCCCAGCGCCCGTCCCGTCGAGAAAAATTAACCATAACGGGCCTAGGATCGCGGCCGCCGAAACCGGACCTTTCCGAGCCCCCTTTGGCCCCATCTTTTCGCAGTGCAGCAGAGCGCCTATATAGCGAGGCAGGCCCTTGCAACGGGCCTTCGAATGGGCATCAATGCGCGCCCATTCGTGCGGCGCAGCGTAGCGCCCGCGAGGAGTTCGGGATGATCGGCCTCGTACTAGTGACCCACGGGCGGCTCGCCATCGAGTTCCGCTCCGCGTTGGAGCATGTGGTGGGACCCCAGCGGCAGATCGAGACGGTCACCATCGGCCCCGACGATGACGTTGAACAATGCCGGAAAAACATTCTCGAGGCGGTCAAACAGGTCGATAGCGGCGAGCGGGGTCGCCATCCTCACCGACATGTTCGGCGGCACCCCGTCCAATCTCGCGATTTCCGTGATGAGCCAGCCCAAGGTCGAGGTGCTGGCCGGCATCAATCTGCCGATGCTGATCAAGCTCGCCAAAGTGCGCGAAACCTGCCCGCTGGAGCAGGCCGTGGCCGCCGCGCAGGAAGCCGGCCGCAAATACTGCACCATCGCCAGCCGGGTGCTTAACGGTAAATGAGCGACGTTCCAGCGGACGGCAATCCCCTGCCGGACGGCTGCCGCTCGCTGTCATTCGCGAGGTCGAGATCGTCAACAAGAAGGGCCTGCATGCCCGCGCCTCGGCCAAATTCGTGCAATGCGCCGAACAATTCGACGCCGCCATCACCGTCACCCGCGGGCACGAAACCGTCGGCGGCACCTCGATCATGGGCCTGATGATGCTCGCCGCCGGACCGGGCACCACCGTCACCATCAAGGCCACCGGCAAGGATGCGGCCGCAGCCGTCGATGCCCTGTGCGCGCTGGTCGCTTCGCGTTTCGGCGAAGAAGATTAGGTGTCGCGCTCGAGAACATAAAGAAATCTTTATATATGCGTTGCGGCTCCGGCGGCGGCCTGTTATAGGCTCGCGGCCAATCCCCCCAGCGTTTTCACGCGTGCTGAACAGGACCGTCATGACCGCTTCCGCCAAGACCCAAGCCAAAGCCGCCGCGACTACATCGTCAAGGACATCGCGCTCGCCGAATTCGGCCGCAAGGAAATCTCGCTCGCCGAGACCGAGATGCCCGGCCTGATGGCGACGCGCGAGGAATACGGGCCGAAGCAGCCGCTGAAGGGCGCGCGCATCGCCGGCTCGCTGCACATGACCATCCAGACCGCGGTGCTGATCGAGACGCTGACGGCACTCGGCGCCGACGTGCGCTGGGTCTCGTGCAACATCTATTCGACGCAGGACCACGCCGCCGCCGCCATCGCCGCCGCCGGCATTCCGGTGTTCGCGATCAAGGGCGAGAGCCTGAAGGACTACTGGGACTACACCGCCAAGCTGTTCGAATGGCACGGCGGCGGCACGCCCAACATGATCCTCGACGACGGCGGCGACGCCACCATGTTCGTGCACCTCGGCCTGCGCGCCGAGCACGGCGACACCATGTTCCTCGACCAGCACAACAGCGAAGAGGAAGAGGTCTTCTTCGCGCCTGATCAAGCGCCGCTGAAGGAAAAGCCGAAGGGCTGGTTCGCCGAACTCGCCAAGAACATCAAGGGCGTCTCGGAAGAGACCACCACCGGCGTGCATCGCCTCTACGACATGCAGAAGGCCGGCACGCTGCTGTTCCCGGCGATCAACGTCAACGACAGCGTCACCAAGTCGAAGTTCGACAACCTCTACGGCTGCCGCGAATCGCTGGTCGACGGCATCCGCCGCGGCACCGACGTGATGATGTCCGGCAAGGTGGCGATGGTCGCGGGCTATCGGCGACGTCGGCAAGGGTTCGGCCGCCTCGCTGCGCCAGGCCGGCTGCCGCGTCATGGTGTCCGAAGTCGATCCGATCTGCGCGCTGCAGGCGGCGATGGAAGGCTATGAGGTCGTGACCATGGAGGATGCCGCGCCGCGCGCCGACATCTTCGTCACCGCCACCGGCAACAAGGACATCATCACCATCGAGCACATGCGCGCGATGAAGGACCGCGCCGTCGTCTGCAACATCGGCCACTTCGACAACGAGATCCAGATCGCGCACCTGAAGAACCTGAAGTGGAACAACATCAAGCCGCAGGTCGACGAGATCGACCTTCCCCGACGGCCACCGCATCATTCTGCTGTCGGAAGGCCGGCTGGTGAATCTCGGCAACGCCATGGGCCACCCGTCATTTCGTGATGTCGTCGTCCTTCACCAACCAGACGCTGGCGCAGATCGAGCTCTTCACCAATCCGGGCAAGTACAAGAAGGAAGTCTACGTGCTGCCGAAGACGCTCGACGAGAAGGTCGCGCGGCTGCATCTCGCCAAGATCGGCGTGAAGCTGACCGAACTGCGCAAGGACCAGGCCGACTATATCGGCGTGCCGCAGCAGGGCCCGTTCAAGAGCGATCATTACCGGTATTGAGCGGCCCGTAACTGCCGCACTACCCGCGAGGGTTGTGTCCGCTCCGGACGCCTATTAGGCTGCGCCGGAAGCGGGCGGGCACATGAAGACACCAAAACAAATGACACGACCGGCGCGGCCACGCCGTGGCTTGGCGTGGCTGGTTACCGCAGTTGCCGTTCTTGTCCTGGCCGGCGCCGCGCTGCTCACAGTTCGTTGGGACGCAACCGTCACTGCCGCCGCCTTCGCCGACGCGCGCGGCAACCAGACCATGCTGCGCAACTTCCTCAAAAACATGCCGAAGGGCGGCGACCTGCACGTCCATCTGACGGGCGCGGTCTATGCCGAGCGCTATATCGAATGGGCGATCGCCGACAATCTATGCCTGCGTCTGAGCGACAACGCGTTCGTCAGTCCGCCTTGCGATCCGCCGGCGAAATCGCCCACGGATCCGCAGCCCAAAACCGTGCCGATGAAAAACGTCGCCGACGATCAGGCGGCACGCGATCGCATCGTCAACGCGCTCTCGATGCGCGATTTCCAGCCGACGCCGGCCGAGCCGACCGGACACGATCATTTCTTCGCCACCTTCGGCAGGTTCAGCGCGGTATCGGGTCCACGTTTCAACGACGAAATACTCGAGCTGCTGCCGTACTATCAGGACCAGGCCGCGCAATATGTCGAGCTGATGACGTCGTTTTCCGGCTTCACCGAGCGTCAGCAAATGGTCGCCGCAATCAAGGGGCGGACCGATCCGAAAGACAAACTTGACGCGCTGGAAAAGGCCGGGCTCGCCGCCTTCGTCGCCGGCAAAAAGGCCGAACTCGACACCTCTGTCGGCGACATCGAGCGAAAACGCGCGTGCGATTCCGCCCGTTCGAAGCCAGGTTGCAAGGTCGACTATCGTTTCATCGCCCAGGTCTCGCGCAACGGCACCCTCGACGACGTGTTCGTGCAGACCGCGATCGCCGCGGCGATGGTCCGCGCGGACCCGATGGTGGTGGCGTTCAACTACGTGCAGGCCGAGGACGCGGCCGTCGCGCGCGCCGATTACAGCGAGCACATGCGCATCGCGGCTTATCTCGCCGGCAATCCAGCCGGCGCCAAGCGCGTCAATGTCTCGCTCCATGCCGGCGAATTGTGGCTCGGCCTGGTGCCGCCCGACGATCTCACCTTTCATATTTATGAGGCTGTCACGATCGCCGGCGCGCAGCGCATCGGTCACGGCGTCGACCTCGCCTTTGAAAACAAGCTCGACGATTTGTTGCAGATCATGCGGCAAAAAAAGGTCGCCGTCGAAATCAATCTCACCAGCAACGATCAAATCCTTGGCGTGCGCGGCAACGAGCACCCGTTTCCAGCCTACCGCGCCGCCGGCGTGCCGGTCGTCCTGTCGACCGACGACGCCGCGGTCGAGCGCATCGATCTCACCAACGAATATGTCCGCGCCGCGCGCGACTATGGCCTCGACTATGCGGCGCTGAACAGTGATTGCCCGGGCATCGTTGACCTATTCGTTCTTGGATAAAGCCGACAAGCAGAATGAGCTGAAGCGCTTCGATGCGGCGAGTGCGGCTTTCGAGCATGCGATGGCCGCGCGCGCATCGCTGCTGGCCGACCTGGGCTTGATCGTCAAAGCCGAATTCGGCCGGCGCTGACCGGCGTTCACGGCCGCGGCGGCACGATCTGGATCAAATAGAATTGCGGCTTGCCGGCAATGCCGAGAAAGTTGCGCGTGAGCGTGACTTCGACGCGACGCGGCGGCGGATTGCGCGCAATCACCTTGTCGATCGCCTGCTGGATCAGCAGCGTGCAGGCCTGGTCGCCGGGAAACGCTTGACACACCATGGCCGCACCGTCGCGTGCGATGAGCGCCGGCGTCACCCATGGCGCGGTCTCCGGTTCCAGGACCGGATAGGCCGATGCTTGCCGGGGCAGATAGAACGCCGTCGCGTTGGCGATGCCGAAATCGCCGCCGACGACGCGGAGCGGGCGGTCGGTGATCCGCCGCCACGCTTGCTCCACCTGCGCGGCCAAAAGCTTCGCGTGCGCCCCGACCGGGTCGACACCGCGGATATGTATAGCCAGCGCTATGACCGGCGACAGCGCCAGAACGATCAGCGGCAAGGCAACGGCGACGCCGATGATGGCCGTCAATGCCCCCCGGCTCACAACCAGTAACGGCGACGACAACAATACGACCGGCAGCAGCACAAAAACGGTCATCGACCAGATCGGATTGAGCCCGTAATCCAGCAAAAGCGCGACGGCCGCAGGAAGCAGCAACGTCGTCCAGAACGCCACCGCGACGAACCGCCGTTCCGGCGCGCGCGGCAGAAGCGTATCGGCTAAAGTGGCGGCTCCCGGACGGCTCGTTGCCAGAACCAGCAACACCGGCGCGGCCGCATAGCCAGCGGCGCCGGCAAGATATCGGATGACGGTCAGCACGATGTTGCCGGACGCTTTCGTGCCGTGCGCCTTGAACGCATAAGTGAGCGAGATCAGATCGTTCTGCGAAAGCCAGACGAGATGCGGCGCGAGCGCCACGAGGCCCACAATCACGGTGATCCATGGCGCGGCCGACCGGAAATAACGGGCGCGCCGGGCGTCGAGCAAAGCCGCCACCGCCAGCCCAACGAGCAAGAAGATCGACCAGTATTTGCCGAGCATGGCCGCCGCCGCGGCGATGCCTGCAAGCGCTGCCCAGGCCGCATTCCGCGTTTCGAAGGAACGGATAAAGCAAAACGCAGTCGCTACCCAGAGCGTCGGGAGGACAGCGTTGTGATCGAAGCGTAGGCCGTGAAAATTGAAGAACGGCACCAATGTCAGACAGGCGAGCGCGGCAATTCGCTTGTCGGCATCCAGAAACTGCGCGAACAGCCGCCAGGCGATCCAGAGCCCGATCGTCGCGTAGACCATGGCCAGCAGGTAATACGACCAGTCCATGGCCGGAAATACACTGAACCAGCCATGCACGAGCCAGCCGGCCAGCGGCGGATGTTTTGCATAGCCCAGCACCACATGATGCGACCAAGCCGCGAGCTCGGCGGAATCGGTGTGTATGTCCTGGCTGGACTTGGCAATGACGCCATAGAGTGTCCAGACCACGGCATAGATAGCCAATACGATGACAGCCGTCCGTTCCCGCCGTAACGGATCGGTCAGCGCATCAATCAATTTTTCAATCGGCTTGAGACCGGCGCGCAACATGCGCGGCCGATCTAACCCCTCGGCTCCTTCCATATCCCCCACCCGGTCGCGCCGGAGACCGGCTACTTATAATTCTTCATCGAATTATTGCGGTAATTCCTCGAACACTCAAGACGTTGGCCAGCCAGAATGGTCTAGGGTTCCATACCAATGCCGGCCCTCATGGCCGCGGCGGCACGATGAAAATCGTGTAGCGCTGCGGCTTGCCGGGAAAGCGCAGAAAATTGCGCACGGTCTCGGTTTCGACGCGGCGGCCACCGCGGCGTGCGGCCGCCTTGCTGCGGCAACCGGCATCGTCGGCAAAACACACAATCGCCTGCCCGCTGCGCGCGAGGTCGGCCGCGTCCGGCGGCGGCATTTCCGGCAGCGCGCGCGGCCGCTCGGCCGCGTAGGAAATAACGCCATTGGCAAGACCGGCGTCGCCGCCGACAAAACGCAGCGGCTGTGGCGATCGTCTCATGCCAAAGGCGCTCGACCTCGCCGGCCAGCAGATCGGCCTGCGCCGAAGCCGGCGGCGGGCCGTTGCGCTGCGCCATGATGGCGATCGACGGGCGAGGCGATCAGCATCACCAGCGGCAACGCGACCGCGGCCGCCAGGATACGGCGCGTGTCGATTTCCTTTATGGCCACAGCGGGCGACGACAGCAGCAGCACCGGCAGCAGCGTCCAGGCCGACATCGACCACAGCGACGTGATCTCGATACCGCCGGCGAGCGCGCCAAGCGCGGGCAGCAACAACGGCGCCCAGAACGCCGCCGCCGCCAGCCGGCGTTCGCCGTCGGCAGGCCAGAGCATGTCGGTCATGGTCGCGCGGCTCGGCCGCGCGGCAATCGAGCACGATGATGCACCGGGATCGCCACATAGCCGACCGAGCCGGCGAGATAGCCCAGCGCGCAAACAAAGTGTCGCCGAACGGTTTGTCGCCGTGCACGTACATGGCGTAGTCGAACGGCGTCGAAATCGTTGCGGTAAAGCCAGAGCAGATGCGGCGCGATCACCGCGAGACCGACAGCGATCGTGATCCAGGGCGCGGCGGAGCGAAAATAGCTGGCGCGGCGCTTGTCGATCAGCGCGGCGATCGCAAGGCCGGCGAGCAGAAACACCGACCAGTATTTGCCCAGCATGCAGCCGGCGGCGCCGAGAGCCGGCGAGCGCGGCATAGACCGCGCTGCGCGTCTTATACGAACGCAGAAACCAGAATGTGGTCGCCGCCCACAGCGGCATCAGCACTGTGTTGACGTTGAATTTCAGCGCGTGGAAATTGAAGAACGGAACGAACATCAGCAGCGCCAGGCCGGCGACGCGCTTCTCGATGTCGAGATAATCCGCCGACAGCCGCCAGACGATCCACAGCGCGATCGCCGGCATCAGCATCGCCAGCAGGTAATAGGACCACTCGGCGACCGGAAAGACGCTGAACCACAGCCGCACGATCAGCGGCGGCGAGCGGCGGGTGCTTGTAGCCCCAGGCCAGATCGCGCGACCAGGCGATCACCTCGGTCATGTCCGGGTGCAGGCCCTGGCTCGACTTGGCGATGGTGCCATAGACCGTCCACAGCACGACGTAGACCGGCGAGCGACAGCAGCACGGCGCGCTCGCAGCCCGCCGGATCGATCAGCGCGCGCGCGCAGGGCGATCGATGGGCTTAGCAAGCGCATAAGTTGGCTCTATGGCATGGGGGAGCGGTATTCGTCCACGCACTACTGTCATTCCCGGGCGCGGCCTGAAGGCGGCGAACTCCGAATCCAGGGCCAAATCGCAGCCTTTATTTGGCTCTGGATTCCGGGTTCGACCGCTCGCGGCGTCCCGGAATGCCGCCGAGTTGCTTGAAGCAACCTGCCCCGAGTGTTATCTCGCGCGCCATGACGGCCGTCCCGATCCAGAATATCCGCAATTTCTCCATCGTCGCGCATATCGACCACGGCAAATCCACGCTTGCCGACCGGCTGATCCAGCTCACCGGCGGGCTCGAGGCGCGCGAGATGAAGGAGCAGGTGCTCGATTCCATGGATATCGAGCGCGAGCGCGGCATCACCATCAAGGCGCAGACCGTGCGGCTCAATTACCGGGCGCGCGACGGCAAGGACTACATCCTCAATCTGATCGACACCCCCGGCCATGTCGACTTCGCCTACGAGGTCAACCGCTCGCTCGCCGCCTGCGAAGGCTCGCTGCTGGTGGTCGACGCCAGCCAGGGCGTCGAGGCGCAGACGCTCGCCAACGTCTATCACGCCATCGACGCCGGCCACGAGATCGTGCCGGTGCTCAACAAAGTCGATCTGCCGGCGGCCGAGCCGGAAGCGGTCAAGAAGCAGATCGAGGACGTCATCGGCCTCGACGCCTCGAACGCGATCGAGATCTCCGCCAAGACCGGCGAGAACGTGCCCGAGGTGCTGGAGGCGATCGTCACCCGCCTGCCGCCGCCGAAGGGCGACCGCGACGCCCCGCTCAAGGCGCTGCTGGTCGATAGCTGGTACGACGTCTATCTCGGCGTGGTCGTGCTGGTGCGTGTGGTCGACGGCGTGCTCAAAAAGGGCCAGCGCATCCGCATGATCGGCATCGCCGCGCATTATGAGGTCGACCGCGTCGGCGTGTACAAGCCCAAGCTCGCGCAGGTCGACGAGCTCGGCCCCGGCGAGATCGGCATGCTCACCGCCTCGATCAAGGAAGTCGCCGACACGCGCGTCGGCGACACCATCACCGACGAGCGCAATCCGGTGGACGAGCCGCTGCCCGGCTTCCGCCCGGCGATCCCGGTGGTGTTCTGCGGACTGTTTCCGGTCGATGCCGCGCAGTTCGAGGATTTGCGCGCCGCCATGGGCCGGCTGCGGCTCAACGACGCCAGCTTCTCCTACGAGATGGAGACTTCGGCCGCGCTCGGTTTCGGCTTCCGCTGCGGCTTCCTCGGCCTGCTGCACCTGGAAATCATCCAGGAGCGGCTGTCGCGCGAGTTCAATCTCGACCTGATCGCGACCGCGCCGTCGGTGATCTACAAGATGAAATTGCGCAACGGCAAGGAGATCGAGATCCACAATCCGGTCGACATGCCGGACCCGACGCAGATTTTGTCGATGGAAGAGCCCTGGATCGAGGCGACGATCCTGACGCCGGACGAATATCTCGGTTCGGTGCTCAAGCTCTGCCAGGACCGCCGCGGCAGCCAGAAGGAACTCACTTACGTCGGCAACCGCGCCATGGTGAAATACGACCTGCCGCTCAACGAGGTGGTGTTCGATTTCTACGACCGGCTCAAATCCGTGTCGCGCGGCTACGCCTCGTTCGACTATCACCTGACCGACTACAAGGAAGCCGACCTGGTCAAGCTGCAGATGCTGGTCAACGGCGATCCGGTCGACGCGCTGGCGATGCTGGTGCATCGCACCCGCGCCGAATCGCGCGGCCGCGCCATGGCGGAGAAGCTGAAAGAGCTGATCCCGCCGCACATGTTCGTGGTGCCGATCCAGGCCGCGATCGGCGGCAAGATCATCGCGCGCGAGACCGTGCGCGCCTTCCGCAAGGACGTCACCGCCAAATGCTACGGCGGCGACGCCACGCGCAAGCGCAAGCTGCTCGACAAGCAGAAGGAAGGCAAAAAGCGCATGCGGCAATTCGGCAAGGTCGACATTCCGCAGGAGGCGTTTATCGCGGCGTTGAAGGTGGATGTGTAATGTTTGCTCATACTCAACAAAACTTCTGATCAAAGTCGATTTCATTGAGTAATGGCCGCCGGCCTCGGCAATGGCATTGGGTGATCTCCATCGCCCAACCGAGCCTATTTGCTATTCTCCGCATAGAGCCGGTCTATAAATCCGTTTCGGTCGAGTTCGTCGATGAACGACGAATCGGCGATGTCGGATTCTTTCAGCGACGCCGCATTAGGATATTTCGCGGCAAGCAACTCCCGCAGCGTCTGCATCCCCGGAAATGACGGCCGGGGAACCTTTTGGAACACCGGCACATGAAAGGCGTGCAACTCCTCTGCCGCCTTCCGATCTTCGATCTTCAGATAACGTTGCAGCAGGGGGACGACGATGTCGGGCCGCGTCTTAAACAGATGAATCGTCTCGACGAAGCCTTGCATGACGTCCATCACGAGCGCGCGATTGGAGGCGATCAGTTTACGCGTGCTCGCGAATATCGACGGCGTGCCGAATTCCTTGATCGGAAATGCATTCCAGCCATAGCGGGGCTGCCCGGTGAAGCGCAGATCGATCGGCAGCGCGCCAGCGTCGATTTCTCCGGCGGCAAGCGCGGCGTAGATGCGATCGAATTTGCCCAAGGGCACGTATGTCGCGGTAGCGCCAGCCTTCTCGACCGTGATTCGGGCGGCAACGCTTGTCTGCCCGGTTGGAGTGAGCACCCCGACCTTTTTGCCGGCCAGTTGCGCCAGCTGAGTGATCTCCTTCCGGGTCATGACAAACGAATTGGAGAATTCCGACGTCGGCGTGGCCAGGATGACGATGTCGTTTCCTTTGAGAACTTCCTCCGCGACCGGCAGGGCTCCGGTATGCGCGAACTCCCAGTCGCCGTGGATGACGCCTAAGGCAGCCTGCGGGCCGCCGACGGCGATCGCCGGAAAGGTCATTTCGACCCCCCGCTTCTTGAACAGACCCGCTTCGGCCCCGAGCCAAGCGGTGCTTTGCCACATCGCGAGCAGCCCCGTTGCAACGCGAACGCGCCGGGGCGTCGCCAGAGCGCCTTGCGCCCAAGCAAGGCGGGAAGCGCCCGGGCCGACCGCAATGCCCGCAATCAGCGGCAGCAGCGCGCGGCGCGTGAGGTGTTTCATGGTGCCCTCCCTGGTTCGATACAGGCATAAGGTCTATCGTCCGGTCGGGCTTGGACGTGGCGGGAACGCTTCCAGGACTGGACGGGACTGCGCACGGATTGAAACGCTTGACCCGAGATCAAAACGCGACGAACGATACGACATGAGCACGCGAGCCGCGGACGCTTTGCAGGTACGCGCACAAGGGGGCGACGTATGGTCGCTCTACGAGCGCGGTTTGACCTGGGTGTCGTTCAACCCAATTCCGGACCGCCCCTGCAATATCGATTTTGCGATCCGCAAATTTCCCGACCTCGGTCTGCTGTCCGGGACGGTGCAAGGTGTTTGCCACCAGCACACGCGCCGGGACAGCGGCGACGGCGACGACGATTTCAGCTTCCACATCAATGTGAATGGGTTCAGCCTCGTTGAGGGACTGCGCGGCGAGACGACATTGCGGAACGGCGACGCCATGCTGCTCAGTTATTCGGCTTCGCGGAAGATCAGCCGGCCTGAGCCCGTGGACCATCGTGTCATTCGCCTGCCACGCAACTTACTCAGTCCGCTTGTGTCGAATATCGATCATGCCGTCCTGCGTCCGATTCCAAGCGGCACCGGCATGCTGAATCTGCTGAGAAATTACGTCGACGCGTTATTCGACGATCCGGTCCTTTTGCGGCCGGACATGCGACGATTGGCGGTCGCGCAGCTTTGCGATCTGGTCGCGGTCACGCTCGGAGCAACGCGTGACGCAACCGCACTGGCCGAGGGCCGAGGCATACGCGCCGCGCGGCTACGCGCAATCAAGAGCGACATCGAAGCGCATCTCGCCCATGACGACCTTTCGCCTGGCGCCGTTGCGAGACGACAAAGAGTGTCGGATAGTTACATCCGCAAGCTCTTCGAAGGCGAAAGAACATCCTTCTCGCAATTCGTCCTCAACCGCCGGCTGGTGTGCGCGCATCGCATGCTGACGGATCGACGCTGGGCCGACCGTAGTATCGCGTGGATCGCGTTCGAGGCCGGTTTTGGTGATTTGTCATATTTCAATAGGGCGTTCAAGCGCCTTTATGACGCAACGCCATCTGACATTCGATCAACAATTCACCACCAAGACATCTGAGCAGTTTTCCTTGCGTGGCACGAAGACGTCAGGCGCAAACGCATGCGGCAGTTCGGCAAGGTCGACATTCCGCGAGGCAAGCGCTCATCGCGTTCTTGCGAAACCCATCGATTTCACTGCAGCTACCTTGGTGGGTTTCGCTGCGCTCAACCCATCCTATGACCTGCTACTTTCGATCAGCCGATGCCACGCGCTATAACGTCTCACCGCCTCATCCTGAGGAGCCGCCGAAGGCGGCGTCTCGAAGGATGGGGCGGCCCATGCTTCGAGACGCGTCGCTGCGCGACGCTCCTCAGTATGAGGCCGGATTTGGCGCTCTTGACTTTATTCCTATCATCGATCTACCTAGCATCCGCCTTGTTCGCAGCGGGCGTCATCTCGAGTGACGCCCGATGAGGAACAAGGCGCGGCGCGCCGACAATGCGTGCCGCCTGGATGGAGCGCCCGGGCGGCGCCGGGCCCTCTCGCCAGAGGGTTCGCGCGTCGCGCCAGACGCGCGGCGGGTGCGCACCACACCCGCCAAGAGGGTCTCACCAGCCCTCTGGCGCCGTCCCGGCGCTCCATTCCCCTTTTGGGGAAACGGAAAAAGGGAAGAAAGGCCTGCCCGGGGCCTTCAAGAATACGGGCGATGACGCATGGCCGTTCGCGACCAAAACCGCGGACGATATTTTCGGCGCCATTCGCGGAGATGGACGGCCTCGTTTCAGCCATCGCGCGCATTTAACCTGACAGACACAAGCGGAATCGGTAGACCGGAAACATCATGAACGCCCGTTTCATCGCCGTGCTGGGATTGGCGCTGGCTTTCGCCGGCGCGTTCGCCGTCCGCGGCCTTGCGCAAGCCCCTGTGCCGGCGCCGATGCCGCCCGAGAAACCTGCCATCGGCGAAGAAAAATTGCCGGCCAAGCAATTGTTCTCGGCGACCAAACTGCCGAGCCTCGGCAAGGCCGTGGCGATCGGCTACTACCCGCGCGGCTGTCTGCAAGGCGGCGTCGCACTGCCGGTCAACGGACCGAACTGGCAGGTGATGCGGCTGTCGCGCAACCGCAACTGGGGCCATCCGGAACTGATCCATTTCCTGGAAAAGTTCGCGCCGCTCGCCGCCAAGGCCACCGGCTGGAAAGGCATCCTGGTCGGCGACATGGCGCAGCCGCGCGGCGGCCCGCTGCCGTTCGGGCACCTGAGCCATCAGATCGGGCTCGACGTCGACATCTGGTTCATGCCGAAGCCCGATCACGAACTCAGCAAGAAGGAACGCGAGGACATATCGGCCATCAATGTCGTCGCCGCCGACAAGCTGAGCATCAATCCGAAAGTCTGGACGCCGCAGCATGCGGCCTTCATCAAGACGGCCGCCGAGCAGCCGGACGTCGAACGCGTGCTGGTCAACGCCGCGATCAAGAAGGAACTGTGCCGCATTGAGGGCAAGCAGCATTTTCCCTGGATGGCGAAGGTGCGGCCCTGGTACGGCCACGACGACCACATCCATGTGCGGCTGAAATGCCCGGCCGATTCGCCGAATTGCCGCAAGCAGCCGCCGGTGCCGGCCGGCGACGGCTGCGGCGAGAAGGAGCTGGCCTTCTGGTTCAAGGACTCGGTCTTGCATCCGAAGCCCGGCCCGCCGCCGAAGGTCCCGCCCAAGCCGCTCACGCTCGCCGACCTGCCGCCGGCCTGCAAGACCGTGATCGACGCGCCGGCCAATCCCAAGGCGGTCGCGCGCTAGCGTTAATCCAAGTCCGTTCGTCCCCGCGAAAGCGGGGACCCAGTTTTGCTAAAGTACGGGTCGAAGAACTGGATTCCCGCTTTCGCGGGAATGAGCGGGCAATCGTGCATTCGTGTATAATTACCCACCATGGCCCATGAACTCGACATCCTGCGCGAACTGGAAAAGAAGATTCTCTGGCTGGCGAGCTGGACCATCCACAACGCCAATCATCTGCGCGAAAATACCGACGGCGTGAAAGTCGGCGGCCACCAGGCTTCGAGCGCGTCGCTCGCCACCATCATGACGGCGCTTTACTTCGACGTGCTCAAGCCCGCCGACCGCGTCGCGGTCAAGCCGCATGCCTCGCCGATCTTCCATGCCATCCAGTATCTGCTCGGCAAACAGACCCGGCAAAAGCTGGAGGCCTTCCGCGGCTACAAAGGCGCGCAGAGCTACCCGTCGCGCACCAAGGATGCCGACGACGTCGACTTCTCCACCGGCTCGGTCGGCCTCGGCGTGGCGCAGACGCTGTTCTCCTCGCTGGTGCAGGACTACGTGCGCGCGCACGGCTGGGGCACCAACCGGCCGGAAGGCCGCATGGTCGCTTTGGTCGGCGACGCCGAACTCGACGAAGGCAATATTTTCGAGGCGCTGCTCGAAGGCTGGAAACAGGGCGTGCGCAATTGCTGGTGGATCATCGACTACAACCGGCAAAGCCTCGACGCCGTGGTGCGCGAAGGCCTGTGGGAGCGCTACGAGCAGCTGTTCAAGAATTTCGGCTGGGACGTGGTGATCCTGAAATACGGCTCGCTGCAACAGGCCGCGTTCAAGGAGCCCGGCGGCGACAGGCTCAAGAGCTGGATCGACAACTGCCCGAACCAGCTTTACTCGGCGCTGGTGTTCGCCGGCGGCGCGGCCTGGCGCAAGCGGCTGACCGACGAGATCGGCGACCAGGGCGACGTTTCAAAGCTGATCGAGACGCGCAACGATGACGAACTCGCCGCGCTGATGAACAATCTCGGCGGCCACGACATGCCGTCGGTGCGTGCGGCGTTCCATGCGGCCACCAGCGACCGGCCGACCTGCTTCATCTGTTACACGGTGAAAGGCTTCGGCCTGCCGATGGCCGGGCATAAGGACAACCATGCCGGCCTGATGACACCGGCGCAGATGGAGGTTTTCCGCAAGGCGATGGCGGTGCGCACGGGCCACGAATGGGACAAATTCGAAGGCCTCGTGCTGCCCGCCGAACAACTACAGACTTTCCTCGACCGTGTGCCGTTCGCCGCGGGCTCTTCGCGCCGGCTGGACGCGCCCGAAATCGAGGTGCCGGACAGCCTGCCGGTCACCATCCAGCCGACGATGGCGACGCAGACCGGCTTCGGCGCGCTGCTCAACGAGATCGGCCGCGGCGACAATGACTTCGCGCGCCGCATCGTCACCACCTCGCCCGACGTGACGGTGTCGACCAATCTCGGACCCTGGGTGAACCGCCGTGGGCTGTTCGCGCGCGAGAAGATGGCCGACATCTTCAAGAGCGAGCACATCCCGTCCACCTTCAACTGGGAATTCTCGCCCAAGGGCCAGCACATCGAACTCGGCATCGCCGAGATGAACCTGTTCATCCTGCTCTCCGCGCTCGGCCTGTCGCACAGCATCAACGGCGAGCGGCTGCTGCCGATCGGGACGCTGTACGATCCTTTCATCGCGCGCGGGCTCGATGCGCTCAATTACGCCTGCTACCAGGATGCGCGGTTTATTCTGGTGGCGACGCCGTCGGGCATCACGCTCGCCGGCGAAGGCGGCGCGCATCAATCGATCGCCGAGCCGCTGATCGGCATGGCGCAGGACGGGTTGGCGTCGTTCGAGCCGGCTTATGTCGACGAGCTGGCGGTCATCCTGCGCTGGGCTTTCGCCTATATCCAGAAAAGCGGCGGCGAGGTCTCCGAAAGAAACTGGCTGCGCGACGAGACTGGCGGATCGGTCTATCTGCGCCTCTCGACGCGGCCGATCGAGCAGATCCAGCGCAAAATGACGCCGGAGCTGGCGCAACAGATCGTCGACGGCGCCTATTGGCTGCGTGAGCCGGGTCCGAACTGCCAGATCGTCGTCGCCTTTACCGGTGCTATCGCGCCCGAAGCGATCGCCGCCGTCGGCCTGATGGCGGAGGATCGCCGCGACGTCGGCCTGCTGGCGGTGACGTCAGCCGACCGGCTTGAATGCCGGCTGGACCGCGGCGCAACGCGCGCGCGAACGCGGCCTCATTCATGCGCGCTCGCATATCGAGCGGCTGCTCGCCGACGTGCCGCCACATTGCGGCATCGTCAGCGTGCTCGACGGCCACCCGGCGACGCTGGCCTGGCTCGGCGCCGTCGCCGGCCACCGCGTGCGGCCCCTTGGTGTCGAACATTTTGGTCAGACCGGCTCGCTCACCGAGCTGTACCGGCACTACGGCATTGACGCCAACGCCATCGTCGCGGCGGCGCAGGCGATCGCGCCCGGCCGCCCGATCCGTCACCTCAAGGCGCTGCCTTAATCAATAGCGCGTCATCATGCCGACGCCGAACAGAGCGCCGACGATGCTGAAAACAACGACCCACAGCACGATCAGGCAGACCACGACGGCAATCGTGTAGATGATCGCTTTGCCTTCGGGCGGTTTCATCAGCGCCGCGATGCCGGTATGCAGCAAATAGAGGCTGTACAGTCCCAGGATGCCGAGAATGGCCAACACCGGGATGAGGCTGAAGACGCCGCAAATCCAGGCCGCGGTCGGGGCGAAGGCCGACACCTTCATGGCGTTGTCGAGATTCTTTTTCCCGTCGAATACGCCGGCCAGGAAGTCGATGATGTAGGCCATCACGAAAACGCCGACCAGTCCAAGCACATAGACGACGATCGCGTGCAACAACCCGCTCACAATGCCGACGCGGAAGGGCCCAAAGCCGATGATCGACGTGCCGATGAACGCGCATACCGGCGGGATCGCCGAGACGATGCAGACATAGCTCGTGAACAGATAACCGGCGTCGCCCGGCTCCCGCTCGATCACCGCCCATTCGGATTTCGGCTGCAACAGGATATTTTTGACACGCTCGACGAGATTCATGACACCCCTCCTTTGATCCACATGTTGACGTTCAACGCACGCGATCTTCCAAAATCATGGCGGCGCCTTTTTCCGCGATCATCATGGTCGGCGAATTGGTGTTGCCGGACGTGATCGATGGCATCACCGAGGCGTCGATGACGCGCAGGCGTTCCATGCCGATGACGCGCAACCTGGCGTCGACCACCGCGCGCGCATCGTCAGTACGGCCCATTTTTGCGGTGCCGACCGGATGGAAGATTGTCGATCCGCAATCGCCGGCGGCCTTCACCAGCGCCGCTTCGTCGTCGTCGCGAACCTGCGGACCGGGCAAGTACTCTTCGGGCGAATATCTCTGCAACGCCGGCTGAGCGCTGATTTTTCGCGTAATGCGGATCGAATCCGCGGCGATGCGCCGGTCCTCGGGCGTCGCCAGATAATTCGGGTCGATCTTCGGCGCTGCCGCCGGATCGGTCGAGGCGAGCGTGAGCGCGCCGCGGCTGGTCGGCCGCACGTTGGCAACGCTCGCGGTGAAGGCCGGAAACGGGTGCAGCGGATCGCCGAACTTGTCGAGCGAGAGCGGCTGGATGTGGTACTGCAAGTTCGCTCGCTCCTGCGAGGAATCCGAGCGCGTGAAAGCGCCGAGTTGCGAGGGCGGCATGGTCAACGGCCCTCTGCGGAACAACGCATACTCGATGCCCATCCAGCCGCGTTGCATGAGCGAGGCGTACATCTCGTTGAGCGTACGCACGCCGCTCACTTTGTAGATCGTGCGCAATTGCAGATGGTCGTGCAGGTTTGCTCCCACACCTAGCTTGTCGAGCACGCTCGCGATGCCGAACTTCGCCAGATCGCCAGCAGGGCCTACGCCCGACAGCATCAGGATGTGCGGCGACCCGATCGAGCCCGCGGCCATCACCACTTCGCCGTGGCAGCGCGCCGAGCGCGTCCCGCCATCCTGGCGCCAGCGCACGCCCACGGCCCGCTTGCCCTCGAACAACACGGCTTCGACAAGACAACCAGTTTCAAGCCGCAGGTTCTTGCGGTGCAGCGCCGGCTTCAAGAAGCCGCGCGCCGCCGACCAGCGCACGCCGCGCTTCTGGTTGACGTGGAAATAGCACGAGCCTTCGTTGTCGCCGGTATTGAAATCCTTCACCTTCGGAATGCCGTATTGCTCGGCGGCATCGCGCCAGGCGTCGATGATATCCCAGCGGATGCGCGGAAATTCGACGCGCCATTCGCCGCCGACGCGGTGATGCTCGCTTTCGCCAAGAAAATGGTCGGTCATGCGGCGAAAAAACGGACGCACGTCGTCCCACGACCAGCCGGGCAAGCCAAGCTGGCGCCAATGGTCGTAGTCGCCGGCCTGCCCGCGCATATAGACCATGGCGTTGATTGCGGAGGAGCCGCCGATCACCTTGCCGCGCGGATAATTCAGCGTGCGGCCATTGAGGCCCGGTTGCGGCGTGGTCTTGAACATCCAGTCCGAACGCGGATTGCCGATGGCAAACAGGTACCCGACCGGAATGTGAAACCAGATCCAGTTGTCGCGGCCGCCCGCCTCCAGCAGCAGCACGCGGTTCTTGCGGTCGGCCGACAGGCGGTTGGCCAGTACGCAGCCGGCCGAGCCCGCGCCCACAATGATATAATCGAACTCGCCTTCGATGGATGCCGCGTCTGCCATTGCCGTGCCTTGGCGGCCTTGGGACAGGACTTTACCCCTGCCCGCGAGACTTGCTAGGCTCCTTGTTGACCGAAGGCACGCCGTAAGCCTGCCTTTTGTCCGGAACGGCGCTTCCGGACTGTCGATTTTCAAAAACCTATGACTCGCCACGGCGATGGCCGTGCGCGTTCTATTGCAACCGCAAGGAGCTGCCATGCGACTCAGCGCCCGCAATCAGATCAAAGGCAAGGTCGTCGATGTCAGGAAAGGCGCGACTACGTCGCATGTCCGCGTCGACGTCGGCAACGGTATTGTCATCACATCCTCGATCATCAACGAGGCAGTGGACGAACTGGGTTTGAAGGTCGGTGGCGGCGCGACGGTTGTTATCAAGGCATCCGATGTCATGGTGGCGGTCGATTAAAGTGCGCTGGCTCCCTGCACTTCTCGTGTTGTCGCTCGCCTGCCCTGCCTTGGCGCAGGAGCCGGTCGGCTGCGACAAATTCAAGTGGCCGCTGGACAAGGAGAAGGCCATGCTCGCGAGCGCAAGGCCCGTCGAGTCAGGCGGCGACCCAGCGCAGCCGCTTGCCGCGGCGGCGATGATCATGCTCGCACCTTTCGCCGACGCGAAGCTACCGATGGCGCCATCGCGCATGCCGAAATCACCGGATTCCTACGCAGGATACGTGCGCGTTTCAGCGCTCCCGAAGGCGGCCACGTACCGGATCACTTTGTCGCAAGGCGCCTGGATCGACGTCATACAGGACGGCCATGAGGCCAAGTCGACCGCGTTCAGCGGCGCAACCGGCTGCGAGGGCGTGCGCAAGAGCGTGAAGTTCGACCTCACCGCAGCGCCCTTCATCATAGAACTGAGCGGAACGACCGCGCGTTCCATCAGCCTCGTCGTGACGCAAGATTAAAACGGAATTCAAGGAGAACCATCATGTCTCGCATTGCCCGCCTGATTGCCGCCGTCGTGCTGGTTGCCGCTGCACCGCCGTTGCCGCGCGCCCTCGCGCAGGAACAAACATTGACGGTGTTCGCCGCCGCGTCGCTGAAAAACGCGCTCGACGACGCCGATGCGGCCTTCACCAAGGCCACCGGCATCAAAGTGGTGGCGAGTTATGCCGCCAGTTCGGCGCTGGCCAAGCAAATGGAATCCGGCGCGCCGGCCGACGCCTTCATTTCCGCCGACCTGAAATGGATGGATTACGTCGCCGATAAAAAACTGATCAAGCCCGACACCCGCTTCAACCTGCTTGGCAACAAGCTGGTGCTGATCGCCGGCAAGGACTCCAAGCTTGCCAATGTCCAGATCGGCCAGGGCTTCGACATCGCCAAGCTCGCCGGCGACGGACGCATTGCCGTCGCCGACGTAAAAGCTGTGCCGGCAGGTCTTTACGCCAAGGCGGCGCTGGAGAAACTCGGCGCCTGGACAGCGGCCGAGCCGAAGCTGGCGCAGGCCGAAAATGTGCGCGCCACGCTCGCCTTCGTGGCGCGCGGCGAGACGCCGATCGGCATCGTTTACGAGACCGATGCCAAGATCGAGCCGAAGGTGAAAATCATCGGCCTGTTTCCGGACGGCTCGTATCCGCCAGTGACCTACCCGGTCGCAGCGACCGTATCGTCCAAGCCGGATACGGCGAAATACCTGCAATTCCTGCGCGGCAGCGAGGCCAAGTCGGTGTTCGAAAAGTACGGCTTCAGCTATCTGATCAAGCCGGTTTCGTAACCTCGCATGTTTGAGCTGTCACCGCAGGACTGGACCGCCGTCGCGCTGTCGCTGCGCGTCGCGTCAGTCTCGACGGTGGTCGCCCTGCCATTCGGTATCGCCATTGCGTGGCTCCTTGCGCGCAAGGATTTTCCCGGCAAGACGTTGCTCAATGCGGTGATCTATCTGCCGCTGGTGCTGCCGCCGGTCGTCACCGGTTATCTGTTGTCTGATCGCCTTCGGCCGCCGCGGCCTGTTCGGCGCATGGCTCGCCGAGCATCTCGGCATCGTCTTTGCGTTCCGCTGGACCGGCGCGGCACTCGCTTGCGGCGTGATGGCGTTTCCGCTGATGGTCGGGGCCATCCGGTTGTCGATCGAGGCCGTCGACCTCAAATTCGAGGACGCGGCTGCCACGCTCGGCGCCAACAAGGCGTGGGTATTTCTCACCATTACGCTTCCGCTCGCACTGCCCGGCATCATCGCCGGCGCGGTGCTTGCCTTTGCGCGCGCGCTCGGCGAATTCGGCGCGACCATCACCTTCGTCTCCAATATTCCGGGCGAGACGCAGACGATTTCGGCGGCGATCTACACCCTGACGCAAGTCCCCGGCGGCGACGCGCAGGCGCTCAGGCTGGTCGTCATCGCCGTCATCATCTCGCTCGTCGCGCTGATCGTTTCCGAATGGTTCGGGCGGCGCGCCGGCAAACGCGTGCACGGCGTTTAAAATGCTTGTCGTCGATGTCGAAAAAAAGCTCGGCGAATTCTCCCTCGGCGCAAACTTTGAGGGCGAAAGCGGCGTGACGGCTTTGTTCGGGCCTTCCGGTTCGGGCAAGACCAGCATCGCCAATATGGTGGCCGGCCTGATAAGGCCGGACCGCGGCCAAATCCTGATCGACAATGAAGTAGTTTACGATGGCGCCGAGAATACCAATGTTCCCGTGCACCGGCGCCGCGTCGGCTACGTGTTCCAGGGCGGAAGACTTTTTCCGCATCTGTCGGTCTTTCGCAATCTTGACTACGGCCGTTGGATGGGCGGTCTCAAGCATGACGAGGCGCAATTCAAGCGCATGACCGAATTGCTGGACATCGGTCCTCTGCTCAATCGCCGGCCCGGCGCGTTGTCCGGCGGCGAGCGCCAGCGCGTCGCGCTCGGCCGCGCGCTGCTGATGAAGCCGCGCCTGCTGCTGCTCGACGAGCCGCTCGCTTCGCTCGACGCCACGCGCAAACGCGAAATCCTGCCTTACTTCGTACGTCTGCGGGACGAAACCAAGTTGCCGATGATCTATGTCAGTCACGATCCGGCGGAGGTAAAGGCCCTGGCCAATCGCGTCGTCATGCTGGACGCCGGCCATGTGCTGAAGACGGGCGGCGTTGACCTGTTATAATCGGGAATGTTTCCCCCCGAACGAATCGTCTGCCTGACCGAAGAAACCGTCGAGACGCTCTATCTGCTCGGCGAAGAGGCGCGCATTGTCGGCGTTTCCGGCTACGCGGTGCGCCCTGCCCGCGTGCGCAAGGAGAAGCCGCGCGTTTCCGCTTTCATTTCGGCCGACGTGCCGAAAATCCTCGCGCTCAAGCCGGACCTGGTGCTGACCTTCTCCGACTTGCAGGCCGATATCGTCGCCGATCTGGTGCGCGCTAACATCGCGGTTCACGCGTTCAACCAGCGCGACGTCGCCGGCATTTTCGACATGATCCGCACGCTCGGCGCGCTGGTCGGCGCGGCGGAGAAAGCGGAGGCGCTGGCGCGTACGCTGGCCGCGCGCGTCGATGCGGTGCACGAGCGAGCCGTGCGCCTGCCGCGCCGTCCGCGGGTTTATTTCGAGGAATGGGACGACCCGATGATTTCCGGGCTCGGCTGGGTGTCGGAGTTGATCGAATGCGCCGGCGGCATCGAAGTGTTCCCGCAGCTTAGCGTCCGTAAAAATGCCAAGGACCGCATCGTGTCGGGCGCCGAGATCATCGGGGCTCAGCCCGACATCATCATCGGCTCCTGGTGCGGCAAGAAATTCGTGCCCGCGAAAGTCGCCGCCCGGCCGGGCTTTGCGCAAATTCCGGCGGTCGCCACCGGCTGGCTGCGCGAGATCAAGTCGACGCTGATCCTGCAGCCGGGCCCGGCGGCGCTCACCGATGGGCTCGATGCGCTCGCCGGAATCATTGGCGAATGGGCCCAAAAATATGCTATGGTGTGATCAAGACGACTTCACAAGGATAAAGACACGATGCAAACGAACAAAGCGCGCGCCGGCCTCTGGATGGATCTGGGTCTGGTGGCATTCCTGATCGGCTTGGACGTGGTGGCCCGGCTGGTGCCGCATGCACCCGGCTTCATGCCGATTGCCGCCAGTGCGCTGTTCGCCGGCCGCATGATGCGCATCCCCGGACTAGCCTTCGTAGTGCCGATCGCCGCCATGGGGCTCAGCGCCTTGGCGCTCGGTCCCGACGATTGGCGGATTTCGCTCGTCGTTATCGTGGCGATTTCGCTGCCGGCCCTCGTCGGCATGGTAACGCGTCGCTGGAGCGGCATTCCGGCAACGGTTGCCGTCATGGTGCCCTGCTCGCTCGCTTTCTTCGCGATCTCGAATTTTGCGGTCTGGGCGTTCAGCGGACTCTACAGCCTCGACACAGCAGGCCTGACCCAGTGCTACGTGGCCGCCCTGCCGTTCCTGCAGAACACGGTGGCGGGTGATCTGTTCTGGACCGCGGTGCTGTTCGGCGGCGCCTGGGCCCTACAGAACCGGACGGCGCTGGCAGGCCGCACGCACTAGCAACGCGCGGCCGTGCCCGTATCGCAAGCTAGAACGCGACTTTATCGCCGCCCTTGAGCGAGAGGATTTCGCGCGCCTCGTCGGAGGACGCGATTTCCAGCCCGAGCCCTTCGAGAATTTTCGCGCACGTTGGTGACTTGCTGGGCGTTGGATTCGGCGAGCTTGCCGGCGCCGATCCAGAGCGAATCCTCCATGCCGACCCGCACATTGCCGCCCATGGCCGCGGCTTGCGCCGCCACCCGCATCTGATTGGCGCCGGCGCCGAGCACCGACCAGTGGTAATTGTCGCCGAGCAGGCGGTCGGCGGTGCGCTTCATCATGATGACGTCTTCGGGATGCGCGCCGATGCCACCGAGAATGCCGAACACCGACTGCACGAACAGCGGCGGCTTGACCACGCCGCGGTCGAGAAACTGCTTGAGCGTATAGAGATGGCCGATGTCGTAGCACTCGATCTCGAAGCGCGTGTTGTTTTCCGAACAGGTGCTCAGGATGTATTCGATGTCGGCGAAAGTGTTCTTGAAGAAGCCCTTGCGCGAGCCTTCCAGATACGGCTCCTCCCAGGCATGTTTGAATTTTCCTTTGTAGCGCGGGATCATCGGGAACAGCCCGAAATTCATCGTGCCCATGTTGAGCGAGGCGACCTCCGGCTTGAAGGTCGCGGCGGGCTTGACGCGCTCCTCGACCGTCATGGTCGGCGCGCCGCCGGTGGTGATGTTCACCACGACGTTGGAGCGCTGCTTGATCACCTTGAGGAACGGCGCGAAGGCCTCCGGCGACTGATCGGGCCGGCCGTCCTGCGGATTGCGCGCATGCAGATGGACGATGGCCGCGCCGGCCTCGGCGGCGGCGATCGCGTTATCGGCGATCTGCTCGGCGGTCACCGGCAGATGCGGCGACATCGAGGGCGTATGAATTGAGCCGGTAACGGCACAAGTAATGATGACTTTGCGTGCTTTCGCCATGAGCCTTCCATCCCGGTGAAGTGACAGTTTTGTTTTCGCGATTGGACTTGGGCCGTGATCCTAGAGTATCAGCCAGCCTCAAGTCACCTGCGGGGACGACTGCCGTGGACGTAAAAACGCAACCTGCCGCGGCAAGAAATTCGATCCTGGTTGGCCTTTTGTGCGGTGCCGGCGCGTCCTTCGGCTGGGCGGCCGGCTTTGTCGCCGCCAAGCACGGCGTCAATGTCGGTTTTTCGCCCGCCGACCTTGCTTTCCACCGCTATTTCTGGACCGGAATTTTCCTTTTGCCGGTGATGCTGCGCGCTGGCATCGCCGATCTCGGCGGCGTCGGCTGGGGGCGCGGGCTGGTGATGAGCATCCTCTCGGGCCCGCCCCAGGCCTTCATCGCTTATTCTGGCTTTGTGCTGGTGCCACTTGGCCACGGCACAACCATCCAGCCGGCCTGCGCGGCCCTGTTCGGCATCATCCTCGCGACGCTCCTGCTGCGCGAAAAGATGACCTCACAGCGGCTATTCGGCGTTGCCGCGATCACCTGCGGCCTGCTGGTGTTCGGCTTCGAATCGTTCACCACCATCGGCACGCACGGCGTCGGCGGCGATCTGCTGTTCGTCACCGCCGGCTGTTTCTGGGCGACGGCAGGAATCCTGATACGGCACTGGAACCTTCCCGGCACGCGCGTGGTCGCGGCGGTCGGAACATTGTCGGTCATCGTCGTTGCGCCGCTTTATCTCCTGGCGATCGGTTACCAACGCCTGCTGCAGATCGGATTGTGGGAAAACGTCGTGCAGATCGTCGTGCAGGGATTATTGGCCGGCGCGCTGCCGATCTATTTGTTTGCGCACGCGATTACACGGCTCGGCGGCGGCCGTGCGTCGACGTTCCCGGCGCTGGTGCCGATTTTCGGTCTGATCATCGGCTTTCTTGCGCTCGGCGTCGTTCCAACCGCGGCTCAGCTGATCGGTCTTGTGATCGTGCTGGTCGGCTTCAGATTCATGCTGAAGCAGTGAGCGTCATTCCGGCCCGGCATATTTGCCGGCGGTGTCCGGAAACATGTTCTTGACGATCTTGAATTTAGAAATGTCGACGGTCGCGTCCATGTGCAGGAACACGACGGCGTCGCGCAGCACCTTCTCGATGCCGAAGTCGAGCATCACGCCGTTGCCGCCGTGCAGCTCGATGGCGTGCTGGGCAACTTTCATGATTTCCTCCGAAGCGAACATCTTTGCCATGTTGACCAGATACTTCCGCCGCCGGCGCATTGTCGTCGACCGCCTGCGAGGCGCGGTCGAGCAGCGCACGCACCGCCTCGATACGAGTCGCCATGTCGGCGAGCCGCAACGCCACCGCCTGATGCTTGATGAGAATGCGGCCGCCTTGCACATAATTCTGCACGTATTCCGCGGTCGCCTCGAAGGCGCGTACCCCGACGCCCAGGTTCTTGGCGGCCTGGATGATCTTGCCGGGACGGAAATACACCGCGGCCGAGCCCATCGCTGAATCCTGCACCAACAATTGATCGTCCGGGATGAACATGTCTTCGAACGCCATCTCGCCATTGTTCATGAAGCGGCAGCCGAGCGTCTCGTTGCAGCGCGCGACCGAGAAGCCCTTGGTCTCGCGCGGCACCAGAAACGACGAGGTGCCCTGCAGCATGCCGACTTTCGGGTTGGTGTTGGCGTAGACGACGTAAAGCGAAGCGTCGTAACCGTTGGAGATGAACTGCTTGCGGCCGTTGATCACCCAGCCGCCGTTGGTTTTCACGGCGCGGGTTTGCATCGCCGCTTCCGGCACGTTGTAAGGCAGCCAGCGGTCGGAGGCGCCGCGCGGCTCGGTCAGGCAATGCGCCATCAGGAATTGCGGCTCCGCCACCAGCCTTTTGAAGAATTTCTCCTGGTGATGCTTGGGCGCGAACTGCCGCAGCAGCACCGATACTTTCCAGTTCTGCACCAGTTTGTCGGCGAGCCCTGAATTGCCGCGCGCGATCTCCTCGGCGATCATCGCGAAGGTTCGGACTTCGGTGCCTTTTTCGAGTTCCACGCCGCCATATTCTTCCGGCACGCCCAAAGCGCGGATGCCGACTTTGTCGGCGCCTTCCAGGATGCTCAGCGGCAGGCGATCTTCCGGGACCATCGACCATTCTTTTTGCCAATTCTTCTTGATGTAGGGCAGCACCATGTCGTCGACGAAATCGCGGCAGCTTTGCCGCATCATCTTTTGTTCTTCGGACAAACCCCGGTCGTACATGTGCATAACCCCTGACTGCTTGCCGCGGCGGATGCCGGGCGCGGACCCGATCTGATATTGGTCCTGATCACAAGTTAATTCCACCGGGGTCTCGACCGGAGAGCGTGGCATGGACGACGTCCAGCAGGTGGCCGGCACCCTCAGAGACGCCTTGCAGGCAATCGGCCATGAGTTCAGCTCGGTCCGGCTGCTGAGTCAGCTTGGCCTCATCGTCCTGGCGGCCGGCATCGGGACGGTCGCCGCCACGCTGATCCGCCGCCGGGTCGACCTTCTCGCCGCGACTCTGGGCTGGCCGCCATTCCTGCAAACGGCGGCGCGGCTGCTGCTCGCCAATCTCGGTACCATCATTTTCGTATTGGCGGTCGTGTTGATGCGCGCGGCGATGCTTTCGCTCGCCTTGGCCGGCCACTCCTATCTGCTCGGCGTCGCAGCCAGCCTTGCCACCGCCTGGGTGGTGATCGCGCTGGTCGCCGGACTGATCCGCAATCAATTCGTCTACCGGCTGGTGGCGGTGTTCGCATGGTCGATCGCGGCGCTCAGCATCCTCGGCCTGCTGGCGCCGACCATGGCGGCGCTCGACTCGATCGGGTTCGTGATCGGCGGCTTGCGCGTCACGCCGCTGCTGGTGATCAAGACCTCTGTGCTGTTGATGCTGACGCTATGGGCGGCCAGCGCGGCCAGCGATTTCCTCGACCGGCGCGTGCGCAGCAGCGCGGATTTGACGCCCTCGATCCAGGTGTTGATCGGCAAGCTGATCCGCTTGCTGCTCATCACCTTCGCCATTTTGATCGCGCTCTCAACCGTCGGCATCGATTTTTCGGCGCTGGCGTTCTTCTCCGGTGCGGTCGGCGTCGGCTTGGGCTTCGGCCTGCAGAAGATCGTGTCCAATCTGGTAAGCGGGATCATCCTGCTCGCCGACAAATCGATCAAACCGGGCGACGTGATTACCGTCGGCGACAATTTCGGCTGGGTCGATTCCATGGGCGCGCGATATACCTCGATCGTCACGCGCGATGGCCGCGAATTCCTGATACCGAACGAAGATTTCGTCACCCAGCGGGTGATCAACTGGTCTTATTCCAACGACGAGGTGCGTCTCGACGTGCCATTTGGAGTCTCTTACGCGAGCGATCCGCACAAAGTCTGTGCGCTGGCAATCGAAGCGGCCAAGTCAGTGGAACGCGTGCTGATTTCGCCGGAGCCGGCCTGCCATCTCAAGGCGTTCGGCGAAGTCCTCGCTTAATTTCCTGCTCCGCTTCTGGATTCGCGATCCCATCGACGGCATCACCAATGTGAGTGGCGAGGTGCTGCTGGCGCTGTGGGACACGTTCAAGCGCGAGGGAATCGAGATTCCCTACCCGGTGCGCGAAGTGCACATGGTGTCGAGGCCCGAAGCCGGCAAGAAGAAGATGAAGTCCGCGCGCGCCTAAGCCGCCTTGCGGGTCGAGAGAAACTCGCCCATACGGCCAAGCGCCTTCAGGATGTTCTCGGTCGAATTGGCGTAAGACAGCCGCATATAGCCTTCGCCGAGAATGCCGAAGTCGGGCCCGCCGATGGTGACGACGCCGGCATCGTTGAGCAGCGCGGAAGCGAGCTCCTTGGCTTTCCAGCCGGTGCGTTTGACGTTGGGGAAGGCGTAGAACGCGCCCTTCGGCACCGTGCAGGACACGCCCGGCAGTTTGTTCAGGCCCTCGACCACGACTTTCCTTCGTTTGTCGAATTCGGCGACCATCCTGTCCACCTCGTCCTGCGGGCCGGTCAGCGCCGCCAGCCCGGCATATTGCGCCGAGGCGTTGACGCAGGAATGCAAATTGACCGCGAGCTTGCGCGCATAGTCGTAGAGCTTGCCCGGGAACACCGCGTAGCCGAGCCGCCAGCCGGTCATGGCATAGGTCTTCGACCAGCCGTTGAGCAGGATTAGCCGGTCGCGGATCGATGGATAAGACAGCAGGCAGACATGGGTCTCGCCGTCATAGACCATGTGGTCGTAGATTTCGTCCGACATCACGCAGACGTCGGGAAACTTTTCCAGCCCGGCGACGAGCTTGTCGACTTCGGTTTTCGGCGTGACTCCGCCGGTCGGATTGGCCGGCGAGTTGATGATGAGCAACCGCGTCTGCGGCGTGATCAGCTTGAGCGTTTCTTCCGCCGAGAAGGCAAAGCCGTTCTCTTCACGAATCGGAACGGGAATAGGCCGCGCGCCGGTGTATTCGATCATCGAGCGATAGATCGGAAAGCCGGGATCGGGATAGAGGATATCGACGCCGGGCTCGCCGAACATCAGGATCGACATGAACATGGTCGGCTTGCCGCCCGGCATGATCATCACGCTGTCGGGCGACACCTCGACCTTGAAACGCTTGTGCAGGTCGGCGGCGACCGCCTCGCGCAGCGGGGCGATGCCGTTGGCGGCGGTATAGCCATGATGGCCGTCGCGCAACGCCTTGATCGCGGCCTCGACGATGAAGTCGGGCGTGCGGAAATCCGGCTGGCCGATGCCGAGGCTGATGATGTCGCGGCCTTGGGCGGCCAGCGCATTGGCGCGGGCGAGCACCGCGAAAGCATTTTCCTCGCCGATGCGGTCGAAGGCCGCGATCGTTTTCAGCATGGCAGAGCCTCCCAGGCAAATCCGGTTTTGCCGGCAGTTCACCCGATTAATACAAGAAAATCAATTCGCTGACCGCAGACCAGGGCACCGCCGAATGCCATTGTCCCAGCGCGCATAATCGTGGCAGGTTCGCCGCCTGTTCCGCCGCCGGAATTGCACCATGACAAAACCCGTCGCCGCCGACAAACGCCGCACCTTTCGCACGCTGCATCAAAGCGGCTGCTTCGTCATTCCAAACCCGTGGAATGTCGGCACCGCCCGCTATCTGCAGGGGCTCGGCTTCAAGGCGCTGGCGACCACCAGCTCGGGCCACGCCCATTCCGAGGGTTACGCCGACGGGGACCAATCCTGCGATCAGGTGCTCGCGCATTTCAGCGAAATTGCCGCTGCGACCGATGTTCCGGTCAACGCCGACTTCGAGAACGGTTATGCCGACGACCTCGGCCGCCTGGCCGAGAACATAACGCGTTGCATTGCGACCGGGGTCGCCGGCCTGTCGATCGAGGACTTTACCGGCGATGACGCCAATCCGCTGTACGATTTCGATGTCGCGCTCGCGCGGGTCAAGGCGGCGCGCGCGGCCATCGACAAGGCCGGCGGCGATGTGGTGTTCACCGCCCGCACCGAAGGTTTCATCAAGAACCGGCCCGACATGGCCGAGACCATCCGCCGCCTGAAAGCCTTCGCCGATGCCGGCGCCGATTGCCTGTATTCGCCCGGCATCAAGACCCGTGAGCAGATCGAGGCCACCGTCAAGGCGGTTGCGCCCAAGCCGATCAATTTTCTCAACAGCGGCGCGTTCGGCTTCACCGTCAAAGATCTTGCAGAGATGGGCGTGCGCCGCATCAGTGTCGGCGGCACGCTGGCGCGTGTCGCCATGCATGCCTTCATCAAATCGGCCACGGAAATCGCCAAAGACGGAAAGTTCGACAGTTTCGCCGGCGTGCTGCCAAATTCCGAACTCAACAAGTTTTTTGCCCGCGAAGGTACGAAAAGTACATCGGAATGACGGGCTCGGAGTTCCGGACAATTTCATGCCCGACGGAAAGCCGCAGCAGAGCCTTGCCGCCATGAATGCGGGTGACCGGCGGCAATGAGCAATCTTGCCACTGCTTCGCCGGGGCTCATGCAGCATCGGCCCTTCGTGCTGTTCTGGCTGGCGCGCGTCTCGACGACAATCGGCTATCAGATGATGGCGCTGGTCATCGGCTGGCAGCTCTATCAATTGACCAACAGCGCGTTCGATCTCGGCCTGGTCGGGCTTATTCAATTCGTGCCGGCCGTGGTCTTAACGCTGCTGATCGGGCATGCCGCCGACCGGTATGATCGCCGCCTCATCATCCGCGTGGCGCAGGCGGTCTATGCGCTGTCCGCGGCGTTGATCACGACGGCATTGGTTCTCCACGCCGTCACCCCGGAGCTGCTGTTCGGCGTCGTCTTTCTGATCGGCTGTGCGCGCGCCTTTGAAGTGCCGACCGGAAGTGCGCTGGTGCCGGCACTGGTGCCGGCGCCGCTGGTGACCCGAGCCGTCGGCGGTTGGACCTCCGCCAACCAGGTGGCGATCATCAGCGGGCCGGCTCTGGGCGGGCTGCTTTATGCCGCCAGCCCGGTCGCGGTCGCTGGATTATGCGTGCTGTTTTTTTGCGTTTCCATCACCTTGGTCAGCTTTATCGTCGCCAAGGGGCCGCTCGCGGGGCGCGAGCCGCCATCCTTTGCCTCGGTACTGGCCGGCTTTAAATTTATCGGCATGAAGCGGCGGCTTCTCGGCGTGATCACGCTGGACTTGTTCGTGGTTCTGCTCGGCGGCGTGACGGCGCTGCTGCCGATTTTCGCGCGCGACATATTGGCGGCAGGACCGATCGGGCTCGGCCTGCTGCGCTCGGCGCCGGCGGCTGGCGCGCTGATCACCGCCGTGCTGCTGTCGCGCTTTCCAGTCGAACGCCACATCGGCCCCAAGATGTTCGCCGTGGTCGCGATCTACGGCGTGACGACCATCGTATTCGGCCTTTCGACATGGCTTCCGCTCTCGATGATGGCGCTCGCGCTGCTCGGTGCCGCCGATTCCCTGAGCATCGTCATCCGCTTCTCGCTGGTACAGATCGAGACGCCCGACGACAAGCGCGGACGCGTAAGCGCCGTCAACTATCTGTTCGTCGGCTCGTCGAATACGCTGGGCGATTTCGAATCCGGCGCCGTCGCCGCCTGGCTGGGCGCGGTTCCATCGGTGCTGATCGGCGGCTTCGGCTCGTTGCTGATCGCCGCCATCTGGATGCTATTATTCCCCGATCTGCGCCGCATCGACCGCTTCGAGCCGGCGGACATAAAGGAAACAAAGTAGAGGACCTAAATGCACATTCTGATCACCGGCGCGGCAGGGATGATCGGCCGCAAATTGACCGCGCGGCTCGTCAAGGACGGGGGGCTCAACGGCCAGACGATCGACCGTTTGACGCTGACCGACGTCGTGGCGCCGGAAAAGCCGGCAGGCTTCACCGGCAAGGTCGAGCTGTCGACCGGCGACCTAGCCGCGCCCGGCGCTGCGGAAAAGCTGATCGCCGGCAAGCCGGAGATTATTTTTCATCTTGCCGGCGTGGTCTCGGGCGAGGCGGAAACCGATTTCGAGAAAGGCTACCATGTCAATCTCGACGGCACCCGCGCGCTGCTGGAAGCGATCCGCGGCACCGGCGGCGGCTACAAGCCGAAAGTGGTTTTCACGTCATCGATCGCGGTGTTCGGCGCGCCGTTTCCCTACGCGATCCCTGACGAGTTTCATCTCACCCCCCTCACCTCCTACGGAACGCAAAAGGCGATCAGCGAATTGCTGCTCGCTGACTATAACCGCCGCGACATTCTCGACGGCGTCGGCATTCGCCTGCCGACCATCTGCGTGCGGCCGGGCAAACCGAACAAGGCGGCGTCCGGTTTCTTCTCCGGCATCATTCGCGAACCGCTCGCAGGCCAGGAAGCAATCCTGCCGGTCGCCGACAGCGTGCGCCACACCCACGCCAGCCCGCGCTCGGCCGTCGGTTTCCTCATCCACGCCGCAGGCCTGACGCGCGACCAGCTTGGCTCGCGCATCAACCTCGCCATGCCGGGCGTCTGCTGTACGGTCGCCGAGCAGATCGAATCGCTAGGGCGCATCGCCGGCGCCAAAGTGGCCGCGCGCATCCGCCGCGAGCCGGACGAACTGGTGATGCGGATCGTCAGCGGCTGGTCGGAGCGCATCGACGCCAAGCGCGCCGCCGCGCTCGGTTTCAAGGCGGAAGCGACGTTCGACGACATCGTTCGCGCGCATATCGATGATGAACTGGGAGGAAAGGTCGCGGCCTAGCTTGCGCGTCGCGCCCCAAGCCTTACATTATCGTCATGACCTATGTCGACGCAGCCGTCGCGCCCCTCCGCAAGACCGGCCAGATCAAGATCCACGGCCCCGCCCCTTTCGAGGGCATGCGCAAGGCCGGGCAACTGGTCGCGCGCTGCCTCGACATGCTGACCGAGCATGTCCGGCCGGGCGTGCCGACCGAAAAAATCGACAGACTGGTGCTGGACTACGCGCTCGATCACGGCGCGCTGCCGGCGACGCTGATGTATCGCGGCTACAAGAAGTCGACCTGCACCTCGCTCAACCACGTGGTCTGCCACGGCATTCCCGGCGACAAGCCGCTCAAGGAAGGCGACATCGTCAATATCGACGTGACGCTGATCCTCGATGGCTGGCACGGCGATTCCAGCCGCATGTACGCCATCGGCGAGATCCCGCGCCGCGCCGAGCGGCTGATCGAGGTGACGCATGAAGCCATGATGCGCGGCATCGCCACCATCCGTCCCGGCTCGACCACCGGCGACATCGGCGCCGCGATCCAGAGCTATGTCGAAGGCCAGCACATGAGCGTGGTGCGCGACTTCTGCGGCCACGGCCTCGGCCGGCTGTTCCATGACGAGCCCAACATCGTCCATGTCGGGCGCGCCGGCGAAGGCGTCATACTCAGGCCGGGAATGTTCTTCACCGTCGAGCCGATGATCAATATCGGCCGCCCGCATGTGAAGGTGCTGTCCGACGGCTGGACCGCGGTGACGCGCGACCGCTCGCTGTCGGCCCAGTTCGAGCACACCGTCGGCGTCACCGACAAAGGCGTCGAGGTGTTCACCTTTTCCCCGGCGGAGTTGCACAAGCCGCCGTACCGACGCTGAAATCATTCCGTTCGTGCCCGCGAAAGCGGAGACCCAGCCCCTAAGGCTCGATTCCCGCTTGCGCGGGAATGAGCGGACAAGGCGGCAATTCCTCCCTCGTCGATTGCAACGGCCTGAACTACAATCAGGCAGGGCAGCGTGGGACGGGCCGGTTTTATGGCGGCAAAGCAAAGCGGCGACGGGCGCAAGACCGGCCTTTCCGAGGCTTCGCCGCATTATCACGGCCACCGCGAACGGCTGCGCTCTCGCTTCCGCGAAGCCGGCGCCGAGGCGGTCAGCGACTACGAGTTGCTCGAGCTGGTGCTGTTCCGCGCCATTCCGCAGCGTGACGTCAAACCGCTGGCCAAGGAACTGATCGCCAAATTCGGCTCCTTTGCCGAGGTGGTGGCGGCGCCGGCGGCCCGGCTTGCCGAAGTCAAGGGCCTGGGCGACGCCGCCATCACCGAACTCAAGATCGTGCATGCCGCCGCCAGCCGGCTGGCGCGCGGCCAGGTGAAAAAACGGCCGGTGCTGTCGTCGTGGTCGAGCGTGCTCGACTATTGCCGCACCACCATGGCCTTCGCCGACAAGGAACAGTTCCGCGTGCTGTTCCTCGACAAGCGCAACCAAGTGATCGCCGACGAAGTGCAGCAGATCGGCACCGTCGATCACACGCCGGTCTATCCGCGCGAAGTGGTCAAGCGCGCGCTGGAATTGTCGGCGACCGCGCTGATCCTGGTGCACAATCATCCGTCGGGCGATCCCACGCCGTCCCGCGCGGACATCCAGATGACGCAATCGATCATCGAGGTCGCGAGCCCGCTCGGCATTGCCGTGCACGACCACATCATCGTCGGCAAGGAAGGCCATGCCAGCTTCAAGGGGCTGCGGCTGATCTGATTACCGTGCTCAGCGGTGCGGCGGCAGGCCTTCAAACGTGGGGATGCCGTCCGCCACAAGATGAAATGGCTGACCTTCAGCCGTGAAAATCGCCATTTGCGCGCCGCCGTAGACTGAAGGATTGTCCAGCGTTCCGATTTTAAGAACCACCGGCCGCAAGCCAGGTCGCCGCGAGATCATGTGCGTGCCGCATGCGGCGCAGAATTCCCGCGTCACGGCGTCAACCTTGTCGGGCCGCGTATATGTCTTCGGCGCGCCTTTCGTATAGGTGAATCCCTCGGCCGGCATCAGCATGAACAGATTGGGCGCTCCGCCCGAGACATGCTGACAGGCGCGGCAGTGGCATTGCGCTCTTAAGGTCGGCTCGCCCTCCGCAACATATCGCACCGCGCCGCAATAGCACCCGCCTTCAAGCCGCATGCGTGTTCCTCCTTCGCGCTATTGCCGCACCAGCGAATAGGGACTGGCGCCTTCCGGAACCCGGCGCCAGGAATTGGCGTCGGTTTCCTCAAAGCGCCACGGCGCGCCGCGCGCCGGCGCCAGCATCAGCTCGTCGCGGTCGATTTTCCATTGCGTGAAGCTCAGGCGCGCGATCGCCGGGGTCGCAGCCCGGCTTGATCTTGATCGCCATGCCGTCTCCGGTCGGATCGGTCGCCAAGGTCAACTGACACAGCGGCTTGCCGGCGCGCATGATCGCCCAATCGCCAGCCACCTGTTCCGCCGGCTTCGGCGGCGCGCCGGCGCCGGCGGGATTTTGCAGGAACAACACGCCGACGCCGGGCGTCGGCGCCTCGTAGATGCCGTCTTCCACCTCGCTGAATTCGACCAGCGCCTTGCCCTGCGCGTCGAGCAGATGCAGCAGGTCGTTGTCGGGAAAATTCCAGCCGACGACACCGCTCACCAGCGGAAACAGCCCGGCGCATTCGTTGTTGAATTCGAGCTTGAAGCCGACCGGCGACGGATCGGTCTTGAACGTCACCGTGCAAATTTTATCGCGGTCGGCGTTGGAAAATTCCCAGGTACCGATCATCGCCTTGGCGGAATCGCCAAGGTTCGCAGATGACGTGTGCCGGCGTCTGCGCCAGCGCGGCGCCGGTCATGCCCAGCAGCACAAACGCGACGAGCGACCGGCAGGGCATCCTCATGAAGCGCTTGATCGGCGTTTCCGCAACCGGCGTCAGCGGCGGCTTGCCGGCGGCCCAGGCCAGGATGTTGTCGACCACGAGCTGATCCATCGCCGCCCGCGTCACCTCGGTCGAGGAGCCGAGATGCGGGAACAGCACGACATGGTCCATCTCCATCAGTTCCTTCGGCACCTGCGGTTCCTTGGCGAACACGTCGAGGCCGGCGGAATAGATGGTGCGGTTTTTCAGCGCCTCGATCAGCGCCGGCTCGTCGACCACCGAGCCGCGCGCCATGTTGATGACGATGCCTTGGGGCCCGAGCGCCTTGAGCACCTCGGCGTTGATCATGTTTGCGGTGCTGGCGCCGCCCGGCACGATCACCATCAGCGTGTCGACATCGCGCGCCATGTCGATGAGCTTCGGATAGTACTTGTAGCTCACGCCCTTCTGCGGATTGCGGCTGTGATAGACCACCGGCACGCCGAAGGCTTCCAGCCGCCGCGCGATCGCCTTGCCGATGCGGCCCATGCCGACCATGCCGACGGTGCGGTTGCGCAGCGTCGCCTTGGTGAGCGGATATTGCGCCTTCGGCCATTTGCCGGCGCGCAAATAGCGTTCGGCCTGCGACAATTCGCGCACCGTGCAGAGCAACAGACCGAGCGCGGTGTCGGCGACCTCTTCATTCAGCACGCCGGGCGTGTTGGTGACGACGATGCCGTGCTCGCCCGCCCATTTGGCGTCGATGTGATCGTAGCCGACGCCGAAGCTCGACACCTGCTTGACGTTGGGAAATTGCTTGAGGAATTCGCCGTCCACTTTGGTGTGATGCGCGATGGCGATGGCGCCGATCTTGCCGCCGACCGATTTGGCAAAGGCCGCTTTGTCGGCGGCGTCGAGCCAATGATGCAGCGTCACCTTGCCCTCAAAGCCCTTCATCATGACGGGCTTCTTGGCTCCGACCAGCAGGACGTCCGGCTTTTCGCCAGCCATTTCAAACTCTCCCAATAATTAGCGATTGATCCAGGCGAGCACGATGCCCATCAGCACGACCCGGATCGTATCGAACACGATCTGCTTCAAGGCAAGCACGAGCGGCACCGGCGTGACGACGTGATAGATCAGATAAGTCGGGATCACGGTCAAAAATGCGACCGCGATGCCGAAACGCAGACCTTGTGCGAGCCAGGGCTTGTCGTCCTTGCCCTGCACGTAAATCCAGGCAAAGGCGATGCCGAACAGCGCCTGCGCCAGGATCAAAAATGGAATCAGTTTCTGGGCTTCGGCCGGCGGCCGCATGCCCTGCGTGACGGAATAGTCACCGCTCAGCAGCACCCCGTGCACGACGAAGCTCAAGCCCCAGGCCATGATGAACATGACGACGGCGGAGATGATGCATTTCTTGCCCATGATTGCCCCCTGTTAGACCAGCGCGGTGACCGGCTTTTCGACAAAGCTCTTGAACGCCGCCAGCAGTTCGGCGCCGAGCGCGCCGTCGACCACGCGATGATCGCATGACAATGTGACGGTCATCTGGCTGATGAATTTGACGCCGCCGTCTTCGGTTTCGACCGGCGCGCGGCGCGTCGCGCCCACCGCCAGGATGGTGGCGTGCGGCGGATTGATGATGGCGGAGAATTCGCGCACGCCGTACATGCCGAGATTGGAGATGGCGCTCGAGCCGCCCTGGTATTCGTTCGGCTTGAGCTTGCGCGCGCGGGCGCGTTCGGCGAGGTCGCGCATTTCGGCCGAAATCGCGGTGAGCGATTTCGTTTCGGCGTTGCGGATCACCGGCGTGATCAGCCCGCCCTCGAGCGCCACCGCCACGCCGATGTCGGAATGCCGGAAGCGCAGGATGCGGTCTTCCGCCCACACCGCATTGGCGGCCGGAATGCGCTGCAGCGCCGCCGCCCAGGCCTTGATGATGAAATCGTTGAGCGAAAGCTTGAACGCCGGCGTGCCGTCCTTGGCCGCGGGCGCGGCGGCGTTGGCCTCCTCGCGCATGGCGACCAGCCGGCCGACATCCATATCGGCGGTCAGATAGAAATGCGGAATGGTCTGCTTGGCCTCGACCAGCCGCTTGGCGATGGTGCGGCGCATGGCATCGAGCGGCACTTCCTCGTAAGCGACGCCCTCGTACAGCGCCTTGACCTGCGCGGCGCTGGCGCCGGTCGCCATTGCCGGCCGCGGCGGGCGCCGCTTTGTCGACGTCGCCGGCGACGATGCGGCCATGCGGGCCGGAGCCGGAAACGCGCGACGAGATCGATGCCGCGCTCGCCGGCCAGCCGCCGCGCCAGCGGCGTGGTGAAGGCGCCGCTCGCCAGTTTGGCGGGGCCGTAATTGCGCTCGGGCGTGCGCACTTCGCGGAACGGATCGATGCGGCTCGGTGCGCGTGCCATGCGGCCGCGCGTCTCCGCGAGACCGGGAGCCGGGCTGCGGCCCTGGCCCGCGCGCGGCGGCGCGGCTGGACGCGCTTTGGCGGCGCAGGTGACGCGCTAGCTTCGCCGTCTCGCCGCGCGCCGGAAATCACCGCCACCACGGCGCCGACCTTGGCCACCTCGCCGACCTGAAATCGAATATCGGTGAGCGTGCCGGCGCTGGTCGCCGGCACTTCCATCGAGGTCTTGTCGGTCTCGATCTCGAACAGGTTCTCGCCCGGCTTCACGGCATCGCCGGCCGACTTGAACCATTTCACGATCTTGCCCTCGGCGACGGTCTCGCCGAGCTGCGGCATCAGGACGTCCACGAATTGCGCCGCTCCTACCAGCTCACCGACACGTATTGCGTCTCCATGAACTCCTTCATGCCCTCCTGCGCGCCTTCGCGGCCGAGGCCGGATTGCTTGACGCCGCCGAACGGCGCCGCCGGATCGGACACGAGGCCGCGGTTGAGGCCGATCATGCCGAATTCGAGCTTCTCGGAGACGCGCATGCCGCGGCTGAGATCCTTCGTGTAGAGATAGGCGACCAGACCGTATTCGGTGTCGTTGGCGCGCTTGATCGCCTCGTCCTCGCTCTTGAAAGTCTGGATCGAGGCGACCGGCCCGAAGATTTCCTCGTTCAGCATTTTGGAATCGTCGGCGACGTTGGTGAGCACGGTCGCCGGATAGAAGAAGCCGGGGCCGTCCGGCTTCTTGCCGCCGGCCAGCACCTTGGCGCCCTTTTTCACCGCGTCGTCGACCAGTTCGATCACCTTGTCGCGGCCGTCTTTGTTGACCAGCGGCCCGAGATTGATGCCGTCGTCGAGGCCGTTGCCCATCTTGAGCGAGCCCATCTTGGCGGTGAGCTTTTTGGCGAACTCGTCGTGCACCTTCTCGTGCACGTAGAAGCGGTTGGCCGCCGTGCAGGCTTCGCCCATGTTGCGCATTTTCGCGATCATGGCGCCGTCGATCGCGGCGTCGATGTCGGCGTCCTCGAACACCATGAACGGCGCGTTGCCGCCGAGTTCCATCGACGGCTTGAGCACGTTGTCGGCGGCCTCGTGCAAGCAGCTTGCGGCCGACTTCGGTCGAGCCGGTGAAGGAGACCACGCGCACGCGCGGGTCGTGCAGCATCGCGCTCACCACCGGGCCGGAGCGGCGCGACGGCACCACGTTGACCACGCCGGCGGGAACGCCCGCCTCTTCCAGCACCGGCATCAGCGCCAGCATGGTGAGCGGCGTGTCGGAGGCGGGCTTGAGCACCACCGGGCAGCCGGCGGCGAGCGCCGGGCCGATCTTGCGCGTCGCCATCGCGGCCGGGAAATTCCACGGCGTCACCAGCACGGCGATGCCGGCCGGCTTGTGCTGCGCGACGATGCGGGCGCCGGAGGCCGGCGCCGTCGAGATGCTGCCGAGATTGCGCACGGCTTCCTCGGCGTACCAGCGGAAGAATTCGGCGGCGTAAGCCACCTCGCCGCGCGAATCGGACAGCGCCTTGCCGTTTTCCAGCGTGATCAGTTTGGCGAAGCGCTCGGCGTCGCGCATGATCAGTTCGTAGCACTTGCGCAGGATCTCGGCGCGCTCGCGCGGCTTGCGGCCGGCCCAGCCTTCGAAGGCGGCTTCGGCGGCATCGATCGCGGCCTTGGCGTCGTCGACCGTGGCGCTGGCGACCGAAGCGATCTTGCGCTCGGTCGCCGGATCGATCACGTCGAAGCGCTGGTTGTCGGACGACTTGCGCCATTTGCCGCCGATCCACAGATCGGTCGGAACATTGGCGAGAAGATTTTCGTACATGACGATGATCCTGACTTTATCCTGCGAGTGAACGCTTCACGGTATCCGCGATCCGATCCGGCGTCGGCAGCACGATGTCTTCCAGAATATCGGCGGCCGGCAGCGGAATATGCGGCGTTGTGATTCGTACCGGCGGGCCGTCGAGGTCGTAGAACGCCTCGTCGGCCACGATCGACACGATCTCGGCGCCCCAGCCGCACAGCCGCGGATTTTCCTCGACCGTGAACAGCCGGTGCGTTTTGGCGACCGAGCCGAGGATGGTCTGGGTGTCGAGCGGCACCAGCGAGCGCACATCGACAACTTCGCAGTCGATGCCGTGTTCCGCCTTCAGCTTCTCGGCGGCCGCCAGCGCGCGCGGCACCATCAGCGCCAGCGCGCACGATGGTGGCGTCCTTGCCGGGGCGCACGATCTTGGCGGTGCCGAGCGTGTCGACGATCTCGCCGTCCGGCACCTCGCCCTTGGTGGCGTAGAGCGACTTGTGCTCGAGGAAAATCACCGGATCGGGATCGCGCACCGCGGCCGCCAGCAGGCCGATGACGTCGCGCGGCGTCGACGGCGCCACCACCTTGAGGCCCGGGATCATCATGCACCAGTTCTCGACGCTCTGGGAGTGCTGCGCGCCGAAGCGCGAGCCGGCGCCATTGCCGGTGCGCACCACCAGCGGGCATTTGGTCTGCCCGTTCGACATGTAGCGGCTCTTGGGAAATTCGTTGGCGATGTAGTCGAAGCACACCGCGAAAAAATCCGAGAACATGATCTCCGCGATCGGCTTGAGGCCGGTCATCGCCGCGCCCATGGCGGCGCCCAGAATCGCCTGCTCGGAGATCGGCGTGTCGCGCACGCGCAACGGCCCGAACTGCTCGTAGAGGCCGACGGTCGCCTTGAACACGCCGCCGGCCTTGGCCACGTCCTCGCCGAGAAACACGACGTCGGGATCGCGCGCTCATTTCCTGCGCGATGCCGCGAATGACCGCGTCGCGATAGCTCAATTCCGCCATGCCCAGCCTCCATCGGCATAGACATCGGTGGTGATGATATCGAGCGGCGGATTCGGCGCGGCCTTGCAGGCCTCGGTCGCGTCATCGACTTCCTTGCGCACGCTGGCGTCGATCTTTTCGATTGCGTCTTCGCTGACGCCGAACTGCTTCAGCCGCTCGCGATAAATCTTGATCGGATCGCGCTGCTTCCAGCGTTCCAGCTCGCCCTCGGGGCGATACTTGGCCGGGTCGGCGCGCGAATGGCCGCTGTGGCGGTAGGTCATGCACTCGATCAGCGACGGCCCCTCGCCGGCGCGCGCCTTGGCGAAGGCCTTCTGCGCGGTGCGATAGACGATGTCGGCGTCGTTGCCGTCGATGACGATGCGCTCGAGGCCGTAAGACCGAGGCGCGGTCGGCCGCCGGATGCTCGACCGCGGTCACGTCGCCGATCGGCGTGTATTCCATGTAGAGATTGTTCTCGCAGACGAACACGACCGGCAGCTTCCACACCGCGGCGAAATTGAGCGCCTCGTGGAACGCGCCGATATTGGTGGTGCCGTCGCCGAAGAAGCAGACCGAGACATCCTTGTCGCCTTTGTATTGCGCGCGCCAGGCGGCGCCGCAGGCGATCGGCAGATGCGCGCCGATGATGGCGTAGGAACCCATCACGCCGTGCTCCTCGGAGGTCAGATGCATCGAGCCGCCTTTGCCGCGCATCAGGCCGTTGTCGCGCTGCATCAGCTCGCCCAGCACCTTCTCGACCGGCACGCCGCGCGCCAGCGTATGGGCATGGCCGCGATAGGTGCAGAAACTAAGGTCGCCCTTGACCATGGCCTCGGCAAAGCCGGCGGCAATCGCCTCCTGGCCGAGCGAGAGATGGCTGGTGCCCTTGACCAGATTTTGCAGGAACAGGTCGTAGGCGCGCTGCTCCGCCTCGCGCAGGCGCACCTGCGAACGGTACAGCGCCAGGCGCTTTTCCTCGCCGATATCGTCGTTCAAGCCGGCGCCGGCTTGGCCTGTCCCCGGTCTTTTGCAGTCGCCATGGGCAATCCTCGAAAGCCGCTTTTGCGTGGGGAACTTAGCGCCGCCCGCAACGCTTAGGCAACCGGGGCCGAAGGTTCGACTTTGCGGACGGCTTCACGGTGGAGAAGATAGAGGCCCGACGACACCACGATCAGCCCGCCCACGATGGTCCAGCGGTGCGGCACATCGCCGAACACCAGGAAGCCCAGCGCCGTTGTCCAAACCATCTGCGTATAGATAAAGGGCGCCAACGCCGACGCCGGCGCGAGGCGGTGGGCCAAGATCAGCAGATAATGCCCGCCCCCGCCGAGCGCGCCGATCAGCACCATCAGTCCCGAGACGAGAATGCCGTCCGGTTTCGACCAGACGAAAGGCAGCACCGCGGTCATGGCGACCGCGCCGACCAAGTTGGTGTAGAACTGCGTGGTCTCGCTGAAGTCGGTGCGCGACAGCACGCGCGTCGAGATCACGTAAAACGCGTAGCAGACGGTGCCCAACATCGTGAGGAACGCCGCCGGATGCATGCCGCCGAAACCGGGCCGCGTCACCACCAGCACGCCGAAGAAGCCGACGCCGATCGCGGTCCAGCGCCGCCAGCCGACCGTCTCGCCCAGCATCGGCACGCTGAGCAGCGCGACCAGAAACGGCGTCGCGAATAAGATGGACAGCGCCTCGTCGAGTTGCAGCCAGCGCAGCGCGAACAGATTGAGGACGGTCGAGAGCAGCAGCAGCGCCGAGCGACCGATCTGCAGAAACGGCCTCGACGTCTTCATCAGCCCGCGCTGCCGCAACGGATTGGAAAATATAAAGCTCAGCGCAAAGGCGAAGAAATAGCGCGCCCACACCACCTGAAGCGTGTCCATGTGATGATTGAGATATTTGCCGGTGCTGTCGAGGCACGAAAACGACGCCACCGCGCAGCACATCAGCGCGATACCGGCAAGACGATGGCGGCGAATCGTTGCTGGGTCCGTCAATAGGTTGCCCGTCCGCCGGAAATGTCGAACGCCGCACCGGTGGTGAACGAACAGTCCGCCGAGGCGCAAAATGCGGCGAGCGCGGCGATCTCATCGACCGTGACGAAACGCCCGCGCGGAATTTTCGACAGCATGAAGTCGATGTGTTCCTGCGTCATCTGATCGAAGATCGCGGTCTTAGCCGCCGCCGGCGTGATGCAATTGACCGAAATGTCGTAGCTCGCCATTTCCTTGCCGAGCGATTTGGTCAGCGCGATGACGCCGGCTTTGGAGGCCGAATAGGCCGGCGCGTTCGGATTGCCTTCCTTGCCGGCGACCGAGGCGATGTTGACGATGCGGCCGTAGTTCTGCGCGATCATGCCGGGCGCGAGCGCGCGGCAGCAATGAAACGGGCCGTCGAGATTGATCGACAGCACGTCGCGCCAGGCGTCGAGCGGATAATCCCAGGTCTTCACATTCGGGCCGGCGATGCCGGCATTGTTGACCAGGATATCGATGCGGCCGAATGCCTTGAGCGTTTCGTCGCGCGCGCGTTCGACGTCGGCGTATCGAGTGACGTCGACGGCGAAGGCGGCGACGCGGCCGCGGCTTCTGAGCTCGGCGGCGGTTTTTTGCGCCAGCGCCAGATCGCGATCCCAGATCGCCACCGCGGCGCCGGAACTCCAGAAAGCGCTCGACGATGGCGCGGCCGATGCCTTGCGCGCCGCCGGTAATGACCGCGTTGCGTCCGCTCAGATCGATTTTGTTGGGCATGTTTGCCTCCCTTTTCAAAACTACCGAAGCCGCGGTCCGAAGGCGAGCGAGGATAATGCGTATGTGCAATGCGTAGGTAGCCTTGAAACGACTGCCCATCTCCTATAGTCATTGAAACGTGGGGCCCGCGACGGTCGCCCCATGCTTCAGGCTCAGGAGCCCAAGCACCGTCTCCTTCGTTCACGGAGGAGACCTATGCTGTCTCCAAGCTATTCGATCTCACCGCAACAACTCTGGCATCTGATCGGTACCGCAGAGACGCCGCAGATCGTCGATGTGCGGCGGCGTGATATCTATGAATCGACGCCGGGCATACTGCCCGGGTCGATTTGGCAGGAGCCGACCGAATTCTCGCGCTGGAGTCCGGCGCTCGATCGCACCCGGCCCATCGTCGTTGCCTGCAAGGCCGGGAAGGAGTTGAGCCAGTTCATCACCGCCGAACTGCGCGGCGCGGGCTATCAAGCCGCCATGCTGGAAGGCGGCACCTTCGCCTGGAGCGATGCCAGCCTGCCGATGGTCGATAGGGCGACCCTCGAACGCTTCGCGCCGCGCCGTCCCAGCATCTGGGTCACGCGGCGGCGGCCGAAGATCGACCGGATCGCTTGCCCCTGGCTAATCCGCCGATTCCTCGATCCGAACGCGAAAATCATGTTCGTCGATCCGGCTTATGTTGAAGCCTCGGCAGTCGAATTCGGCGGCATTCCGTTCGATATCGACAATGTCGAACTATCGCACGAGGGCGAGCGCTGCAGCTTCGACACCATGCTCAAGCTGTTCGGGCTGGAAAGCGAGCCGTCGCTGGCGCGGCTGGCCTTGATCGTGCGCGGCGCCGATACGGCGCGGCCCGATATCGCGCCGGAAGCGGCCGGTTTGCATGCTATTTCGCTCGGCCTGTCGGCGCTCTCCGGCGACGACGACCATGGCCTGCTCGAACGCGGTTTCATGGTCTACGATGCACTGTTCGCTTGGCTGCGCTTTGCCGCCGACGAGCACCATAATTGGCCTGCGAAAGCCGCGTGACATGAACGCGCCTCACCGACCCGCGTCCAAGCCGAGCTTCGGCGAAGCCTTCAAGGTCTGGCTGAAGATCGGCTGCATCAATTTCGGCGGGCCGGCCGGGCAGATCGCCATGATGCACCGCATCCTGGTCGACGAAAAGAAATGGATCGACGAAGCGCGCTTCCTGCACGCGCTCAACTTCTGCATGCTGCTGCCGGGGCCGGAAGCGACCAAGCTTGCGATCTATGTCGGCTGGCTGCTGCATGGCGTGCGCGGCGGGCTTGCCGCCGGCATTTTGTTCGTGCTGCCGGGCGCGTTCGTGATGCTGGGCCTCAGCCTGCTCTATGCGCTGGGTCAAGGCGTGCCGGCGATCGACGGCGCGCTGTTCGGCATCAAGGCGGCCGTGCTGGTGATCGTGGTAGAGGCCTTGATCCGCATCGCGCGGCGCGGGCTGAAAACTGCGACGCTCATCGGCCTGTCCCTGCTCGCCTTCATCGGCATTTTCTTTTTGTCGTTGCCGTTTCCGCTGATCGTCGCCGGCGCCGGATTGATCGGCTACGTTGTCGCCCGAACCGCGCCTGCGCATCTTGGAATTTCCAGCAAGGCCGAAGCCGCCGCACCGCCGGACAAAACCCGCTGGCGGCAATTTTTGATGGCGTCCGTGATCGGGCTGGCGGTCTGGTGGGCGCCGGTCGCGTTGGCCGCGATAGCGCTCGGCCCGAACCATGTGCTGGTCAGCGTCGGCATGTTCTTCTCCAAGCTGGCGGTGGTCTCGTTCGGCGGCGCCTATGCGTTGCTCGCCTACATGGCGCAGCAGGCGGTGGAGACGCATGACTGGATGACCGCGCCGGAAATGGTCGACGGCCTCGGTCTTGCCGAAACCACGCCGGGGCCGCTCATTCTGGTGACGCAATTCGTCGGCTTCCTGGCCGCGTTCCGCGAGGCAGCGCCGTTTTCCACTGTCACCGCCGGTGTGCTCGGCGCGGCCATGACGACCTGGGTGACATTCGTGCCGTCGATGCTGTGGATTTTCGCCGGCGCGCCGTTCATCGAGCCGTTGCGCGCCAACCGCCAGCTGTCCGGCGCGCTCGCCGCCATCACCGCGGCGGTGGTCGGCGTCATCCTCAATCTGTCGGTCTGGTTCGCGCTGCATGTGCTGTTCGGCAAGGTGACCGAAATGCATGCCGGCCCGCTGCGCTGGTACGCCTTCGATCCGCTGGCGCTCGATATCCGCGCAACCGCGTTGGCGGTCATCGCCGGCCGTGCTGGCGTTCGGCTGCACCGCAGCCTGATCGAAGTGGTCGTGGTCGATGGCGGCGCTCGGCGTCGCCGTACGGCTGCGTGCTCGGCGCCTAGGTTTCGCGCCTGATCGCGCTTTCGTGCCAGCGGCGCAGCGCGAGATGCGACAGCGCCGACAGCGCAAAGAAAATCGCGACGCCGGCGGCGGACAACAGCAACAGCGCGGCGAACATGCGCGGGATATTGAGCCGGTAGCCGGATTCGGCGATGCGATAGGCCAGCCCCGAGCCGGCGCCGGCCGAGCCCGCGGCGATCTCGGCCACCACCGCGCCGATCAACGACAGCCCGCCGGCGATGCGCAGGCCCGCCAGCATCTGCGGCAGCGCCGACGGCAACTTCAGATTCCACAGCACTTGCCAGCGCGACGCCTTGTAGAGCTCGAACAGCGCGATGAGATTGTGGTCGACCGAACTTAAGCCCAGCGTGGTGTTGGCGAGCACCGGAAAGAACGCCACGATCCAGGCGCAGGCCAGCACCGCCAGCGGCTGCGGCAGATAGATCAGCAGCAGCGGCGCGATGGCGACGATCGGCGTCACCTGCAGGATGACCGCGTAAGGATAGAACGAATATTCGATCAGCCGCGATTGGCTGAACAGAATCGCCAGGCCGATGCCGCCGACAGCCGCCAGCAGGAAGCCTTCGAAGGTGGTGGGCAGCGTCACCAGCAGCGAACTCCACAACAGCCCGCTGTCGGAGATCAGCGTGCCGAGCACCAGGCCCGGACCCGGCAGCACAAAGGGCGGAATGGCGAACAGGCGCACAACCAGATCCCAAGCCAGCAGCACCAGCGCCAACACCAAAACAGGCAACCCGATGCGGAGCGCGCGATCGCTCATGGCGCCCCTCCCATCGCCTGGCCAAGCGCCTCGGCAACCTGCCGGCAATAGCCGGCATATTCGGCCGAGGTACGAAAGCGCTCGTCGCGCGGATAGGGCGCGGGGATCGCGATTTCGGTGAAGACGCGGCCCGGGCGCGGCGTCATCACCACGATGCGCTGCGACAGATAGACCGACTCGAACACCGAATGGGTGACGAAGATCACCGTGCGGCGCAGCTCCTGCCACAGCCGCAGCAGATCGTTGTTGAGCTTGAAGCGGGTGATCTCGTCGAGCGCGGCGAACGGCTCGTCCATCAGCAGCAATTGCGGCTCGGTGACCAGCGCGCGGGCAATCGAGGTGCGCATCTTCATGCCGCCGGACAGTTCGCGCGGATAGCTTTGTGAAAAATCGGCAAGACCGACGCGTGCGATGGCCTGGCGCACGGCCGCGCCCAATTGCGTTTCATCCGCGTGGGCAAGCTCAGCGGCAGCCGCACATTGGCCGCGACATCGGCCCAGGGCATCAGGGTCGGTTCCTGAAACACGAAGCCGATCTTGCTGTCGCCTTCGGGCCACTCGACCGCGCCCCCAGATGGCGCGCTCAAGCCGGCAATAATGCGCAGCGCGGTCGACTTGCCGCAGCCCGAGGGTCCCAGCAGCGAAACGAATTCGCCGGAGCGAACATCGAGACTAAAGCCGTCGAGCGCGACCGTTCCGCTCTCGAACGTCTTGCCGACGTTGCGGAGCGAAACGATTTCCGTGCCCAGCGGATTCATTTTGGCCGCAAATCGGCGCCGACGCCCTTGTTGACGAATTGCAGCGTGTAGGCGCGCTTGTAATCGAGGCCCGCCTTGACCACGCCGGCGCGCACCATCTTGTCGAAGAAGCTCTTCATGCGCGCATCGGTCATGGCGCCGATGCCGAACTTGATCGAGTCGCCGGAATCGACGATGCCGAATTCCTTCATCTTGGCGATGGAATAAGCCAGCAGTGCGTCGGTCATTTCCGGATTCTGTTTCTTGATCAAATCGTTTCCAGGCCGACTGTCGCCGTAAATATAGTGGTACCAGCCGATGGCCGAGGCATCGACGAAGCGCTGCACCAAGTCGGGCCGCTTTTCCACCAGATCGCGCCGGGTCTCGATCAAGGTCGAATACGCGTTGAAGCCTTCGTCGGCGAGCAGAAAGATTTTCGGTTTAAAGCCGCCCTGCGTCTCGACCGCGTAAGGCTCGGAGGTGACATAGCCCTGCATCGCGGAATTTTTATCGGCCAGGAACGGCTGCGCATTGAAAGTGTAGGGCTTCACTTTCGATTCGTCGAAACCATAGTCGGCCTTCAGCCATTGGAAATAGCTGGCCATGCCTTCCTTGGAGACGAACAGCGTGAGCTTCTTCAGGTCTTCGAAGTTTTGCACGCCCGGATGCGCGATCAGCACCTGCGGGTCTTTCTGGAAGCTCGCCGCCACCGTCACGGTTGGGATGTCGTGCTCGACTGCGTCGAACGACTGCAGCGAGTTGGCGCTCATGTAGAAGTCGAGCTTGCCGACCGGCAGCAGGATGCGGTTGTTCACGTTCGGTCCGCCCGGCACGATGGTGACGTCGAGGCCGTATTTCTTGTACGTGCCGTCGGCAAGCGCCTGATAAAAGCCGCCATGTTCGGCCTCCGCCACCCAATTGGTGCCGAAGCGAACCTTATCGAGCGGCTGGGCCAGAGCCGCCGAAGTCGTAAAGGCCAATAAAATCGCGACTATGCTTCTCATCCGCTCACTTTGTCATTGCCGGACCCAAACGGGCAAGCGGGCGCTCGAACGCCATTGAACCTTTTGCGCGGACGGGGCGACCCACGCTTACGCGGTCGATCACGGCCGCCCCCGTTCAACCCGTTTGGAGACCGTTATGACCAAATCCCGTACCGTCGCCACCGCGCTTGCGGCTCTCACGCTTGCCACCACCTTCACCGCCTTTGGCGGGCCAGGCCCAGGCGCACCCGCATTTCGGCCGCGGCTGGGGTCTCGGCGCCGGCATCGTCGCCGGCACGCTGATCGGCGCCGCCGCTGCGTCCAACTATTACTACGCGCCCGCTTGCCGTTACGTCCCCGCTTATGACCGCTGGGGCAACCTGCGCGCCGTGAAGGTTTGCGACGTCGCCCCGTACTAAGCCCGAAAACAGCTGCGATCGGCGCCTGCCCCCCGTCCATCCTCGCGCCGATCGTTAAAGACCCGCCCGGTCAGTCCCCGTCCGGGCGGGTCACTTTTGATGCTCGTACAACTTGTAGAAACAAGCGGTCGATGGTGTGATCGCCAAGGATGGGCGGATTCTCTCGCATTTTGTTCGCAATGATGATGGCGCTGGCGCCGGCAAGCGCGCTGGCCGCGGGCGGCGCCTTCGTGGTCGACGATACTGACATCGACAAACCCGGCGCTTGCAAAGTCGAGTCATGGGCGTCCGCTGCGTCCAATCACGACTTCAGCGCGGTGACCTCGCCGGCCTGCGTTGTGAAGCTTGGCATTCCAGTCGAACTCGGCGCCGTGCTGCAACGCTCGCGCAGTGACGACGTTTGGCAGACAACAGGCGGCTTCAAAGCCAAGACCAACATCATCCCGGCCGAGAACCATCCGTTCGGGCTCGCCATTTCGGGCAGCAGTACCTGGGATCTGGCGAGTGGCATGAACACCGGCGGCAACATCAACGTGCCGGTCACAATTCCGGTAAATACCAAATTCAAAATCAACCTGAACGGCGGCTGGCTCTACGACAACGTCGCCAAGATCAGTTACGCGACCTGGGGCGCCGGCTTTGAATGGGGTTTCGTCGACAAGTTTACGTTGATCGGAGAGGTGTTCGGCCAAGCCGGCGCCCTGCCCGCGATGAACCTGGGCGACCCGCCTCCTCCTAATTCGATTGTCGAACCGCGAACGCAAATTGGCGTGCGCTTCACCCCGCGAGAAAATATCGATATCGACGTGATCTGGGGTCACAACATCACCGGCGAAAATACCCAATGGGGTACGCTCGGCATTAATTGGCGCTTTTAGCCGATTTTTTCTCCGGTTCCATCAGCGCTTTTCTTGCCTGTCGGGCAAAAAGGCCGATCCGGATTACCTCACCTTGTGGGCCCGCCCGGAAGTTGGCAATCTGGACGCAACAATAAGCAACATCGCCAGGGAGGATTTCATCATGAACGGCCAGAAGACAGGTCGCAGCGCCGGACGTTGGTACATTCTCGGTTTGATCTGCTTGATGTACCTGATCACCTATCTCGACCGCGTCAACATTTCCACGGCGGCACCCGCCATCAGCAAAGAATTCGGCTTCGACAAGATCACGATGGGGATTATTTTCAGCGCGTTCGTGTGGGCCTACGCGATCTTTCAGGTGCCGGGCGGCTGGCTCAGCGATCGCTTTGGCGCCAGACCAGTGCTGGCGACGATAGTCGCCTATTGGTCGGTGATGACCGCGGCAACGGCGGCGGCAACCGGCGCGGTATCCTTCGTCGTTCTCCGTTTTCTGTTCGGCATCGGCGAAGCCGGAGCATTTCCGGGAGCGACCCGCTCGATGCAGCTTTGGTATCCGCGGCAGGAACGCGGCTTCGTGCAGGGCATCACGCATAGTGCGAGCCGGCTTGGCGCCGCGATTGCGCCGCCGCTCGTTGTGCTGATCATTACGACTCTCGGCTGGCGGTCGGTGTTCTATATCTGCGGCGCCGTCGGCTTTATCTGGTCGATCTGGTGGTACCTCAGCTACCGGAACCTTCCGGAAGAACATGGGCTGGTCAATCGCGAAGAACTCGAACACATCCGCGGCGTCGACGAAAAGGGCAATGTCCTGGAACCGTTCATCCAACGAAGCGGGGCTTCGGTACCGTGGAGCACCCTGCTCCGATCTCCCAATATGTGGGCGATCATGTGCGCCTACTTCACTTACGTCTATTGCCTCTGGATTTTCCTGAGCTGGTTGCCGTCCTACCTCGTTGAATTCCGGCACTTCACCTTGATCAAGGTCGGCCTGTTTGCATCATTGCCGCTGTTTGCCGGCGTCATCGGCGACACCGTCGGCGGATTGGCGACCGACTGGCTACTGAAGAAAACCGGCAGCGCCAAGATTGCGCGCCGCTCGGTTGCAATAACCGGCATGCTGGGCTGCTGCTGTTTTATTGTTCCGGCCGCGATGACCGCAGACGCCTACGTCGCCGTCTATTGTCTGACTGCCTCGATGTTCTTCCTTGAATGCACGATCGGGCCATCTTGGTCGGTGCCAATGGATATTGGCGGCAAATATTCCGGCACGGTGTCAGGCATGATGAACATGGCAGGCAATATCGGCGGCGCGCTGTCGCCCTTGGTGTTCGGCTTCCTGGTCCAGTATGGCAACTGGCAGGCGCCCTTCATCGTCGCGGCTGCCCTGTTGGTCATCGGCTCGGGCGTATGGCTGTTCTGGCTCGATCCCGATGTCTCGGTCGTTACCGAACGCGAGGTTACGAGCCCCACGGTCTCTGCGCCAGCCGGCCGCTGATAGCGGCTTGACGGAAATACTAGGCGCCGAGTTCGGCGCGCACGATCCGCGCGCCCTCGACCATCGACTGCATCTTTGCGAATGCGACATCGCGCGGCAGATATTTCATGCCGCAGTCAGGGGCGACGACGATGCGTTCGGCGGGCGCATGAGGCAGCGCTTTTCGGATACGCGCCGCCACGATTTCCGGCGTTTCGACGGTCATGTCGGACAGATCGATGACGCCGAGAATAATGGTCTTCGATGGCAATCCGTCCAGCACTTTGAGATCGAGTTTGGGCTGCGCCGCCTCGATCGAGATTTGCGCGGCTTTTGAACCTTCCAGTTCCAGCAGAAAAGAATAGCCGGACGGCTTGTCGTGCACGACCGCGGCGTAGCCGAAGCACAGGTGCACGGCCACCGTACCAACGATCCCGTCGAGTGCGCGATCGAGCGCCTTCAAGCCGTACTGGCGTGCCTTGTCAGGGTGCTGCTGCATCCACGGTTCGTCGATCTGCACCACGTCGGCACCGGCGGCGAACAGGTCCCTGATTTCCTCGTTGACCGCAGCGGCGTAGTCGAGCGCCATTTCCTCTTCGTGTGCGTAGAATTCGTTTTGCGCCTGCTTCGACAAAGTGAAGGGACCCGGCACGGTCATCTTCACCGGTTTCTTGGTATTGGCGCGCAGGAATTCCATATCGCGAACCTCGACCGGATATTTGCGTCTAATTTTTCCGGTGACGCGCGGCACCGGAATGGGTTTGCCGCTGCGATTGATGGTGGTGCCAGGATTTTCGGTGTCGACGCCCGCGAGCGCGGTGGCGAAACGGTTGGAATAGCTTTCGCGCCGCTGCTCGCCGTCGCTGATGATGTCGAGACCGGCGCGCTCCTGGTCGCGGATCGCGAGCAAGGTCGCTTCGTCCTGTTTTGCCTCAAGCTCTTGCGGGCCGAACCGCCACAGATCGTCCATGCGCACGCGCGGCACCATCTTGGCGAGACGCGCGCGATCGATCAGCCAATCCGGCTGCGGATAGGAACCGACGAGACAGGTGGGCAACAAATTGGCAGGCATCCGTCCGTCCGCTATTTGGTGAGTTCGGCGCGCACGATGTTGGCGCCTTCGACCATCGCGCACATTTTCCCGTAGGCGACTTCGCGCGGCAGATATTTCAGTCCGCAATCGGGCGCGACGATGATCCGCTCCGCCGGCACGTGCGGCAAGGCGCAGCGGATGCGTGCAGCGACTGTCTCCGGTTTTTCGATCGCCATATCGGACAGGTCGAGCGTGCCGAGAATGATGGCCTTGCCAGGCAATTTGTCCAGCACGGCGCAATCAAGTTTGGATTGCGCGGTCTCGATCGATATCTGCTTGACCGGCGAGCCGGCCAACTCGGGCAGGAATGAATAGCCTTCCGGGCGCACGTGGATGATCGCCGCATAGCCGAAACAGATGTGCACGGCCGTCGTCCCGTTGACGCCGTCGAGCGCGGCATTCAAGCCGGCAAGGCCGAATTTACGCGCCTTCTCCGGCCGCGCCTGCATATAGGGCTCGTCGATTTGCACGACGTCGGCGCCAGCCGCGAACAGGTCTTTGATCTCGGCATTCACCGCCGCCGCGTAGTCGAGCACCATCTCCTGCTCGTCCTTGTAGAAATCGTTCTGGGCCTGCTGCGACATGGTGAACGGGCCGGGCACGGTGATCTTGATCATGCGGCCGGTGTTGGCGCGCAGGAACTCGACATCCCGCACTTCGACCGGATGTTTACGACGCACCTTACCGGTGACGCGCGGCACCGGATTGGGATGGCCGGAGCGGTCGAGCCCCGTGCCAGGATTATCGATATCGACGCCTTCAAGCGCCGTTGCGAAGCGATTGGAATAACTTTCACGGCGCTGCTCGCCGTCGGTGATGATGTCGAGGCCGGCGCGCTCCTGGTCGCGGATCGCGAGCAGCGTGGCGTCGTCCTGCGCCTGATCCAGAAATTCCGGCGCAACCCGCCACAGCTCCTTGGCGCGCACGCGCGGCGGAAACCGGCCGGCGAGTTTTTGGCGGTCGATCAGCCAATCCGGCTGCGCATAGGAGCCGACGAGCGAAGTGAGGAGAAGTTTGGCGGCCATGCGGCTATTATGGCTTCGCCCCCGCCGTTAAGCCAGCCGCCGCAACGCTCATCGCCAGCACGCGGGCGACATGCAGAGCATCGCGATCGGCGCCGTCATGGATCTGATGCCGGCACGAGGTGCCGTCGGCGACGATCAGCGCATCCGCAGGAGCCTTTCGCACCGCCGGCAGCAACGACAATTCGCCCATCTTGAGCGAGACCTCGATAGTGGCGGCGTCGTAGCCAAACGAGCCAGCCATGCCGCAACAACTCGAACTCGATGGTCTCGATGTTGAGCTGCGGGATCAGTTTGAGCACGCTCTCGACCGCGCCCATGGCATCGAACGCCTTTTGGTGGCAATGGCCGTGCAGCAGCGCCTTCTTAGGCAGCGCGCCGAGCGGCAATGGCAGGCGGCCTTCCTGCTGCTCGCGGGCGAGGAATTCTTCCAGCAGCATCGACTGTTTCGCCAATGCATCGACCACTTCGCCCTTCATCAACGCCGGCAGTTCGTCGCGGAAGCCGAATAAGCAACTCGGCTCCAGCCCAATGACCGGGACGCCGCGCAGGACATACGGCGCCAGTGCATCGAGGGTACGCTGCATCTCGCGCTTGGCTTCCTCGACCTGCCCGACCGCGAGAAACGTACGGCCGCAGCAGAGCGGGCGCGCGTCGCCGTCCTGCGGCGTCACGGCATGGACGCGATAGCCGCCGGCAGTAAGCACGCGCAACGCCGCATCGAGATTTTCGCGCTCGAAATAGCGATTGAATGTGTCGGCGAACAGCACGACCTCGCGCGCCGGTTCGGCCGCGGCGGCGTTGTAGGTCCAATCGGAGCGGTCGATGTAAATGTCCGTCCGCCATTGCGGCAGGCTGCGCCGCGCCGAGAACTTTCCGATGGCTTCGGATAACCGCCGCATCACCGGGATGCGATCGCGGAAGTTAAAGAGCCAAGGCCATTTCGCAGCATATGGCGCATAGCGCGGCAGCCAGCCGACCAACCTGTCATGCCAGGAAATGCCCTGCTTTTCGGCGCGCGCCGCCTGCACCTCGATTTTCATGCGCGCCATATCGACGCCGGTCGGGCATTCGCGCCGGCAGGCCTTGCAGGAGACGCAGAGCGCGAGCGTCTCGGCCATCTCGTCGGAGGCGAGCGCATCGGGCCCGAGCTGCCCGGTGATGGCAAGGCGCAGCGTGTTGGCACGGCCACGCGTCACGTCGCGCTCGTCGCGGGTGACGCGATAGCTCGGACACATGGCGCCGCCGGCGAGCTTGCGGCAAGCACCGTTGTTGTTGCACATCTCGATCGCGCCCTGGAAACCGTTGCCGGCGCCGGAATAAGCCGACCAGTCGAGATGGGTCTTGATCGGCTCGCCGTGATAGCCGGGCGCATAACGAAAGAGCGCGCGGTCGTCGAATTTCGGCGGCCGCACCACCTTACCGGGATTGTACAGACCTTTGGGATCGAAGCGGTCCTTAACTTCTTCGAAGGCGCGGGCAAGACGTGAGCCGAACATCGGCTCATTGAATTCCGAACGCACCAGCCCATCGCCGTGCTCGCCGGAGTGCGAGCCCTTGTATTCGCGCACCATGGCGAAGGCCTCTTCGGCGATTTCGCGCATGGCATGGACGTCTTTTTCCTGCCGCAGATTGAGGATCGGCCGCACATGCAGGCAACCGGAACCGGCATGCGCGTACCAGGTGCCGCGCGTACCGTGCTTTTCGAAGATCGCGGTCAAGCGCGACGTGTAGTCGGCAAGATGATCGAGTGGCACCGCGCAATCTTCGACGAAGGAGACCGGTTTGCCTGCCTCTTTCATCGACATCATGATATTGAGGCCCGACGTGCGCACGTCGGTGATGGCGGCCTGCAGGTCTGCATTAAGCACTTCGATCACGCCGCCCCATTTGTCGCCGCTCTTGTCGAAGGAAAAACCGAGATCGCCGATCAAGTCCTTGAGCCGCCGCAGCCGGCGCAGGTTTTCTTCATGATCGGGCTCGCCGAACTCGACCAGCAGAATCGCGGCCGGCGTCTCGCGCACGAATTTGTCCAGCGTCGGACGGAAAATCGGGATCTCGCGCGCCAGCTCGATCATGGTGCGATCGATTAATTCGACCGCAATCGGCAGCAGATGCACGATGTGCTGCGCGGCGTCCATCGCTTCCCTGAAGCTGCCGAAATGAACAGCGCCGACCGCACGGCGGCCGAGCAGTGGCGATAATTTAAGTTCGATGCGGGTGGAAAAGCCGAGCGTGCCTTCCGAGCCGACCAGCACATGCGCCAGATTGATGTCGTTCTTGCCGGGCACCAGCGCGTCGAGATTGTAGCCCCCGACGCGGCGCTGCACCTTGGGAAAACGCGCCGCGACTTCGTCGGCTTCGCGCGCGCCGATGGCGAGCAGCTCCTTGGCGAGCGGCCTTAAGGGAGCCGCGACGTCGTTAATGCTGCCGCCGATGCGCCCGAAATGCGCCAGCGTGCCGTCGGCCAGTACCGCCTCGATCGCGAGCACGTTGTCGCGCATGGTGCCGTAGCGCATCGAGCGGCCGCCGCAGGAATTATTGCCGGCCATGCCGCCGATGGTGGCGCGCGAGGAGGTCGAGATGTCGACCGGAAACCACAGCCCGTGCGGCTTGAGCTGCCGGTTGAGATCGTCAAGCACGATGCCCGGCTCGACCGCGCAGCGCGCGCCTTTGATGTCGAGATCGAGAATGCGGGTCAAATATTTCGAGCAATCCACGACCAGCGAATCGCCGACCGTTTGTCCGGCCTGCGAGGTTCCGCCGCCGCGCGCCAGCACGGTGGCGCCTTCATCGCGGGCAATGCCTATCGCCCGTTCGGCCTCCTCTATCGTGCGCGGAGCAACGATGCCTACGGGCATGATCTGATAATGCGAGGCGTCGGTTGCGTAACGGCCGCGGCTGAAGCGGTCGAATTGCACATCCCCGCTCAATCCGGCCTTTAGCCGCCGTTCCAGGCCGGGCATTACAACGGCCACGGCGCTGTTCCTTTTGGGGCCTCGTTCAGTCTATGCATGAAGGACGTGTTTGCATTGCGGAAAACCGCTTGACCGCAATGTTACATTCATAGTTCAACGCCACAAGCGCCGCTGCCCGGACTTGCTATCTGCCGGGACGCGACGTGATTGAGCCACGAAAATCCGTGAAAAGCTTAGGTTTAGGAGCGAATGCAATGGCTAAGAATTCCTCGCGTGCGGTAGGGCGGCACTTTCTTCACATTCCGGGGCCAACGCCCCTTCCCGATCGCGTGTTGCGGGCGATGGACACTCCCATCATCGACCATCGCGGTCCGGAATTCGCCAAGCTCGCCAAGAGCTGCCTTGAAGGCATCAAGACCATCTTCAAGACCACCAACCCGGTGATCATCTACACCGGCACCGGCACCGGCGCCTGGGAAGGCGCGCTGGTCAATACGCTGTCGCCCGGCGACAAGGTGGTGATGGTCGAGACCGGCCAATTCGCCTCGCTCTGGAAGAAGATGGCCGAGAAGCTCGGCCTGCAAGACCGAATTCATCAAGACCGACTGGCGCACCGGCGCCGACCCGAAGGCGGTCGAAGCGCGCCTGCGCGAAGACAAGAACCACGAGATCAAGGCGATCTGCGTGCTGCACAACGAGACCTCGACCGGATGTCTGTCGCCGATCGCGGATATCCGCAAGGCGATCGACGCCGCCAAGCATCCGGCGCTGTTTTTCGTCGATACCATCTCCTCGCTCGCTTCGACCGACTACCGGCACGACGAATGGGGCGTCGACGTCACCGTCGGCGGCGCGCAGAAGGGCCTGATGCTGCCGCCCGGCATGTCGTTCAACGCGCTGAGCAAGAAAGCGCTGGACGCCAACAAGACCGCCAAGCTGCCGAAGTCGTTCTGGGCGTGGGACGAGATGATCGCCATGAACAAGATCGGCTTCTTCCCCTACACGCCGGCGACGCAGATGCTGCAAGGCATGGCGGTGTCGATCGAGATGCTGCACGAGGAAGGGCTCGACAACGTATTCGCGCGCCACCATCGCCTGGCGGAAGCGACCCGCCGCGCGGTGAAAACGTGGGGCTTCGAGACCGTCTGCCGCGACTCGAAATATTATTCGCCGACGCTGACCGCCGTGATCCTGCCCGAAGGCCACGACGCCGACGCGTTCCGCGCGCTGGCGCTCGAGCACTTCAATATTTCCTATGGCTCGAGCTTCGGCGCCCTGGCCGGCCGGTATTTCCGCATCGGCCATCTCGGCGACACCAACGACACCATGATGATGGGCGCATTGGCGGCGACCGAAATGGCGCTGTCGCTTGCCGGCATTCCGCACAAGAAAGGCGGCGTGCAGGCGGCGATGGATTATCTGGTGTCGGCGCACGGCAGCAGCGCCAAGCAGGCGGCGGAATAATCCTAGATACCTAAGCAGTTTTGTTATGGCCGGCCGTTGAGCCGGCCATTTCATTTTGTAAAACGCGTTCGATAAATTCCATCACCGCCTTCAGCGTCTGCTCAGGCGCTTCGCGCTGCGGCGAATGTCTGGCGCCGGGCAGGAGTGCGACCTCGACCGGGCAGTAACATTCGCTGCTTCGCGATCTCGATCTGCTTGACCGTGCCGTATTGATCGTCCTCACCCTGCACGATCAGCACCGGCACGCGGATATAGGCGAGGAATTCGGTGATATCCCACTTGCGGAATTCGGGATCGAGCCAGGCACCGTTCCAACCCTTGAAGGCGTTGTCGACGTCGGCGTGCCAGCGCGCAAGCTTCGCCCGCAAGTCGCCGGTCTCGTAGAATTTCTTGGCCTCGACGATGGAGGCGATGCCGGCATCCTCGGTAAAAAAATGCGGCGCAATCAGCACCAGCCCGCCGACACGGTGATCTTGATGGCTGCCGGCATAGATCGCCGCGATCGAGGCGCCGTCGCTATGGCCGACGAGCAGGCCGCGCTTAAAGCCGATGGCATCGAGCAATTTCGGCAGCGTCTCGCGCGCTTCATCGTGCATGTAGGAGAGCGGACGCGGCAGCGTGACCGGGCTCGACTTTCCATAGCCGGCGCGCGAATAGACGAAGACGCCGGCGCCGGTCGCTTTTTGCAGCTTGTCGGGAAAATCGCCCCACAGGTCGACGCAGCCGAGCCCTTCATGCAGCAACACCATAGTCGGCGCGGCGTCCGGCCGCGGCCCGATCATGCGGTATTCGAGATTCTGCGAGCCGATGGCGAGAAAGCCGGAGTCCGCGAGTGCCATTACGACGTGCCGGGCCCTTCCGCCCGCAGCTTGAAGCGCTGGATCTTGCCGGTGGCCGTTTTCGGAAGTTCCTTGCGGAACTCGATCCAGCGCGGATATTTGTAACGGCGCGAGCTTCGCCTTGACGTGCTCCTGCAGCGCGCGCACCAGCGCATCATTGGCCTTGTCCGGCGATTTGAGCACGACAAAGGCTTTCGGCTTGATCAGCTTCTGCTCGTCGCCCCAGCCGACCACGGCGGCTTCCAGCACGTCGGGATGCGAGGACAGCGCGGCCTCGACCTCGAACGGCGAGACATACATGCCCGAGACTTTCAGCATGTCGTCGGCGCGGCCGCAGCAGATGTAATAGCCGTCGGCATCCTCGATATATTTGTCGCCCGAGCGCGTCCATTCGCCCTGGAAGGTCGAGCGCGATTTCTCGCGGTTGTTCCAGTACATGATGGCGCTGGTCGGCCCGCGCGAATACATTTCGCCCATCTCACCCTGCTTCACCGGATTGCCGTCTTCGCCGATGAGCTTGATCTCGTAACCGGGCACTGGTTTCCGGTGGTGCCGTATTTGGTCGCGCCCGGCGCATTGGTCAAGATAGATGTGCAGCATCTCGGTGGTGCCGAGCCCGTCGGAAATATCGACGGCATAGCGTTCCTTCCATTTGCGCGCGATTTCCTCCGGCAGCGCTTCGCCGGCGGAAATGCAGCGGCGGATTTTGACTTCCGATTTCTGCGGCGCGCTCGGGCTCGCCAGAAACGCGGCGTAGAAAGTCGGCACCGCGTAGAACACCGTGACCGGATGCTGGCGCAGCAGCGCGGCGACGCCGTCGGGCGTCGGCCGGTCGCCGAGCAGCACCGTGGTGGCGCCGACCGAGAGCGGGAACGTCATGGCGTTGCCGAGGCCGTAGGCGAAAAACAGCTTCGCCACCGAATAGCAGACATCGTTTTCCTTGATGCCGGCGACCGGCGTGCCGTAGAGATCGGCGGTGAGCTTGAGGCTGGCATGCACGTGTACCGCGCCCTTCGGCTTGCCGGTCGAGCCTGAGGTGTAGAGCCAGAACGCCATGTCGTCGCAGCGTCGTCGGCGCGGTGTAAGTCCTCGGGCTTGGCCGTCTCGAGAAATCCTCGAAGCGCCTATGGCCGTGCGCGATTGTCGCCCGAGACAATGACGTGCGCGAGATCTGGACTGTCCTTGATGAGTTTTTCGAATTTCGGATAAAGCGCCTCCGACACGACCAGACATTTGGCGCGGCTGTCGGCCAGCATGAAGCGGTAGTCGTCCTCGGTCAGCAGCGTGTTGACCGGCACGGCGATGATGCCGGCCTTGAGGCAGCCGAGAAACGCGATCGGCCAGTCGATGGTGTCGAGCAAGCGCCAGCAGCACACGATCTTCGCGCTTGATGCCGAGCGAGCGCAGCACCGCGCCAAAGCGCGCCACGCGATCGGCGAGTTGGCCATAGCTCGTGCGTGCCGCGCGCGTCGATATAGGCCGGCTTATTGGCGCGGCCGGCATCGAGATTGCTTTGCAACACGTCGGCGGCAAAATTGTAGTCGCGTGGGATTGCTCCCACCGGATCGGCGGCGCCCGGCGCGATTGTCTGCGCTTCGGCGATTGCCATTGTTTTTCCTCCCAGAACGATGCGTATTATGCCCCCCAAACCAAGGGCTGCAAAGCGAAGCATAATTCGCCGCTAAAGCCGCGCAACGGGAGCCATTTGCAATGATCTTCAGCCGGGACCGCATTCTGACCACCCATGTCGGCAGCCTGCCGCGCAACGAGAAACTGTCCGAACTGCTGGTGCGCCAGGAGGCTGGCGAAAAATTCGATGCCGCCGAGATGGCCGCCGAAATGGACAAGGCTGTCAGCCACGTCGTCGACAAGCAGGCCTCCGCCGGCATCGACATCGGCAATGACGGCGAGCAGCAGCGGGTCGGTTTCCAGACTTATGTGCCGCAGCGCATGGCCGGCTTTGCCGGCGTGTCGAAGCGCCGGCGCGGGCGCGAATTCGAGGAATTTCCCGAACTGGTCGAGCAGCTCAAGCGCCGCTTCCCGCATGTCAGCAAGCAGCAGAACGCGCCGGAATGTCAAAGCGAACTGAAATATCTCGACTTGAAGCCGATCCAGGACGAGATCGCGCGCTTCAAGAAGATATCGGCGGGAAAATTCGCCGAACAATTCATGACCGCGCCCTCGCCCGGCATTATTTCGTCGACCATGCTCGATGCGTTCTACGGCAGCCAGGACAAATATCTCAGTCGCGATCTCGCGCGAGATGAAGAACGAATACCAGGCGATTCACAAAGCCGGCCTGCTGTTGCAGATCGACGCGCCCGATCTGGCGATGGACCGCACCATGCTGTACCGCGATCTCGACGAGAAAGGCTTCGTCAAGGCGGTGGAACGGCACGTCGCCGCGATCAACGACGGCATCGCCGGCATTCCGCGCGACCGCGTGCGGCTGCATGTCTGTTACGGCAACTGGGAAGGCCCGCATATCCACGACGTGCCGCTCGGCACGATCCTGCCGGCGCTCTATCAAGCCAAGGTCGGCGCGCTGTCGATCGAGTTTTCCAACCCGCGCCACGCGCACGAATACGCGGCGCTCAAGAAGCATCCGCTGCCGAAGGACATGGTCCTGATTCCCGGCGTGGTCGAGACCACCAGCAATTTCGTCGAGCATCCCGAAGTCGTCGCGCGCCGCATCGAGGACGCGGTGGCGGCGGTCGGCGAGCGCGAGCGCGTCATCGCCTCGACCGATTGCGGCTTCGGCACATTCACGAATCGAGAGTGGGTGATCGAGCCGGCGGTGTGGCTCAAGCTGCGCTCGATCCGCGAGGGCGCGGACATCGCCTCCGCGCGGCTCTGGGGCAAGAAGGTCGCGTGAGTTTCTATCCCTCCCCCGCTTGCGGGGGAGGGCGGCCGTGAGCAACGCGAACGGCGGGTGGGGGAATTTTTCGTGGCACTCAAACCCCACCCGGCTCGCTCCGCTCGCCACCCTCCCCTTTCAGGGGAGGGATTAAGAAAGCCAAAGCTCCGCCGTCCCTGTTCTTTGATCGGCGCGGGACACGCCGGCTTCCCTTTTCCTTTCCCCAAGGGGAATGGAGCGCCGGGAGGGCGCCAGGGCGCTGGCGAAGCGCCCTTTGGCGGGTTTGGTCGCACCCGCCGCGCGTCTGGCGAGACGCGCGCCCGCCCTGGCGAGAGCGGGCTGCGCCCCCCTGGCGCTCCATCCACGGTGCCATTGTCGGGCACCGGTCCCGCTTTGCCTCCGGAGCGCGTCATGACGGCGCTCCGCGGGCTCAGCGAACGATATGGAATATAATCCTAGTGCGGGCAATGTCAAGGGCCGATTACGGCACGGTGTTTCTGCCGCGCGACCGGCCTATAATGCCGGCGAACCCGCCAGCTATAAAGCCGGCCAGCCGACAGCCGCATAAGGGAGAGAACGCCATGGACGAGAGAACGCGCGAGCCGATCAAGATCACGGCCGAGGACATCAACCCGCGCTACAACTGGGGCCGTCATCTGCCGGTGCTCGGCACCATGGGCGTCGATTTCGAGGAGCGCGTCGATTACCGGCGCCTGCACCGCTACCGCCTCGCCCGCGCCCAGGCCGCGCTCGAGGCATCCGATCTCGGCGCCCTGCTGCTGTTCGACGACAACAACGTCCGCTACGTCACCTCGACCAAGATCGGCGAATGGGCGCGCGACAAGCTGTCGCGCTGGACGCTGCTGATCCGCGGCCAGGAACCGGTGCTGTGGGATTTCGGCTCGGCCGCTGTCCATCACAAGCTCTATTCGCCATGGCTCCAGCCGGAGAACTGCAAGGCCGGCCTCGTCGGCCTGCGTGGCACCGTCGATCCGGCGTTCGGCCTGATGAAGCGCCACGCCGAGGAAATGGCTTCGATGCTCAAAGCCGCCGGCGTCGCCAAAATGCCGGTCGGCGTCGACATCATCGAGCCGCCGATGATGTTCGAACTGGAAAAGGCCGGGATCAAGGTCAAAGACGGCCAACAGGTGATGCTGAGCGCGCGCGAGGTGAAGTCGGCTGACGAGATCGCGCTGTTGAACCGCGCCGCGGCGATGGTCGACGGCGCCTATGACCTGGTCCACGAAATGCTGCGGCCGGGCATCCGCGAGAACGACATCGTCGCCGAGGTCAACAAGTTCCTCTACACGCACGGCTCCGACGACGTCGAAGCGGTCAACGCCATTTCCGGCGAACGCTGCTCTCCGCACCCGCACAATTTCACCGACCGCATGATCCGCCCCGGCGACCAGGCGTTCTTCGACATCCTGCAGGCGTTCATGGGATATCGCACCTGCTACTACCGCACCTTCAACGTGGTGCGGGCGACGCCGGCGCAGCACGACGCCTACAAGAAGGCGCGCGAGTGGCTCGACAACGCCATCGCCCGCATCAAGCCGGGCGCCACGACCGCGCATATCTGCGACGTGTTCCCCAAGGCCAACGAGTTCGGCTTCCCCGATGAAATGTCGGCCTTCGGCCTGCAGTTCGCGCACGGCCTCGGGCTCAATCTGCATGAGCGGCCGATCATCTCGCGCGTGGTGTCGATGGATCACCCGACCGAGATCGTGGAAGGCATGGTGTTCGCGATCGAAACCTATTGCCCGGCGACCGACGGCTTTTCGGCCGCGCGCATCGAGGAAGAGGTCGTGGTCACCGACAAAGGCTGCCGCTTGATCTCGCTGTTCCCGGCGGAGGAGTTGCCGATCAGCGCGAAGTATTAAGAGCCTTTTCGCTGCCGGCGCGAGGCGCAGGCACTGCAGGGCTCGCCCTGCGCCATCATCGCCGCCGGCAGCGCGACGCTCATGGAGTCGACCATCGAGGTCGGCATCAGGATGGTGGCGCCGCGCTCCTTGGTGGTCTCGTAGATGATGTTCATCGCGCGCAGGTGCAGCGCCGCGGCGTTGCTGCCATAGGTGTTGGCGGCCTCGACGAATTTCTGCGCGATCGCGGCTTCGGCGCAGCCGAGGATGACGCGCGCTTCCTTCTCGCGTTCGGCCTGCGCCTGGCGCGACATGGCATCCTGCAAGGCCACCGGGATGGCGACGTCGCGGATCTCGACCGAATTGACCGAGATGCCCCAGTCGGCGGTCTTGCGCGCGATCTCGGTGCGCAGCACTTCGTCCGCCGCCTTGCGCTCGGACAGCAGCGCCGACAGCAGCGACGAGCCGATCATTTCGCGCAAAGACGTCTGCGCCACGCGGTCGATGGCCGAGCGATAGTCGGTGATGTTGAGCGCGGCGCGCCTGGGCGTCGTGCACGTGCCAGAAGATGACGGCGTCGACATTGACCGGCACGGTGTCGCGGGTGAGCGCCTGCTCGGCGTTGAACGCGTGGTCTGGATGCGCTCGTCGATCACCGCGGTGATGGCGTCGATGACCGGAATGATCAGGAACAGGCCCGGCCCCTTCACGCTCGACAGCTTGCCGGCGCGCAGGATCACGAAGCGCTCCCAGTTGTTCGCCATCTTGAGCGAGTACAGCGTCAGAACGCGCGAGAATGCCGAAGCCGATGCCGGGGAGCGGCAAACCGCGCCACGAACAGAAAGGCGCCGATGACGGCGAAAACGATGGTGACGAGCGAGGTGATGGGATTCATGGCGTAACCTCCGTATTGCAATGACGACCGAAACAGCGGTCGCAATCGGCGACGGCAAAGGCCGTACTGGAGATACGCTCTCAAACGCCAAGCAACAAGGCCGCCGCAACAGTGCTCTCAGGCGCGTTTCGCCGTTTTCTCTTTCAAATGCGGGAAGCGTTCGCTCAGCAGCGAGCCGGGATAATAAGTCGGCTTGAACGCCTCCTGCGCGCGGATGTTGTCGAACCAGGTGACGACGCGCGGCAGATCCTGCCAGCCGGGCAAGCCGAGATCGTCCATGCGCACCAGCGCCGGCATCACCGCCACGTCGGCGAGCGAGATTTTCTTGCCCAGCAGCCATGGCCCGCCGCTTTTCTCGATCTCGGCGTCCATGCGCTCGTAGGCGCGGCGCAGGCGGGCGAGCGCGGCATCCATTTCGGCCTTGGGAAAGCCGGTCTGCCCCATGGTCATCATGAATTCGCGGCGCAGCGGCTTGCTCTCCGCCATCGCCGATGAAGGCCTCGCGGCTCATCTTCTGGAAGCTCGGCAGGAAGGCGAGGTTGAAGGTCGGCACCCGCACGGCGGCGGCCGGCATCTCGTCGATGAAATGCATCAGCGCGCGCATGCGGGCGCGCTCGACCGGCGATCTCCGGCGTGAAACTCGTCTGCGGCGCGACCTCGTCGAGATATTCGGTGATGACGGTGGAATCGATGACGATCGCGCCATCGTGGTCGAGCGTGGGCACCACCCCATTGGGATTGAGTTTGAGATAGTCGGGCTTGAGCTGGTCGCCTTCGAGCAGATTGAGCTTCACTTCGTCGAATGGAATTTTCTTTGCCGTTGAACACAAAGCGAACCCGCTGGCTGCAGGTCGATTGCGGCGCGTTGTAGAGCTTGAAAGCCATGCGGGTCTCCGTTGTCACGATCTCTCGCACCGATGATGCGCATGCGAGCGCATGCAGTTCCACCAGCGAATTTACGGGCATTTTACTTGTGGTCGATGCGCAGCGACCGATTGACTGATCCTCGTGCGCAGCCGCTGTTTTCCTCCCTTTAGGCTTAGACGGCGGCGTGAATCCTCCACCTTATGCACACAGGGCCCCGCAAGGGGCCCTTTTTTTAGTGTGTCGTCCCCGCGTGCCCCGCAAGCGGAGACGCGGTATACGAGCATGACGCGCCGAGACGCTACTCCAACCCGGTCGGACGTTCTTGTTTTCCGGCGTGAGCTTCATGCCGGCGGCGAGCGCCATGGTTTCGGCCAGCGCGGCGAAATCCTTGTGCGATGATATTCTTCCGGATTTTTCTGCAGCTGGGCGGCGCCGAAATGGCCTTGCAGCACCTCGCGCGTCGCCGCGGTGACCGGCATCGGCACGTCCATCTCGCGGCCGAGCTCGAGGCCGAGGTCGAGGTCCTTGCGCAACAGCTCGGGCGTGAAGGTGGTGGTCCAGTCGAGATTGACCAGCGCCGGCGTCTTGTAGCGCGTGAACATCGAGCCCATGACGCCGTTGTTCATGAAGGCGAGGAAGGCGTGGCGCGGCACGCCCATCTTGTTGGCGAGCAGCGTGATCTCGATCAGGTTCTCGATCACCACGCCGAGCATGACGTTGTGCGCGATCTTGCAGATGCGCGCGAGCTCGCCGTCGCCGACGTAGGACACGCCCTGCGGCGCGAACACCTCGATCAGCGGCATCGCGACCTTGGCAGGCGGCCTCCGGCCCGGACACCACCGACGACAACTTGCCGGCCTTGATCACCTTGGCATTGCCGGAGACCGGCGCGGCGACGTAAGCTCGACGCCGCTTCCTTCAGACGGCTTGCGGATCTCGGTCGATTCCTCGACCGAGATCGGTCGAGCAATCGACCACGATCTTCGGCGCCTTGCCGCCGCCGGACAGCACGCCGTCCTTGCCGAAATAGACTTCCTCGAGATCCTTGCCGGTCGGAGACGATGGAGAACACCACGTCGAGACCGGCGAGATCGGACAGCTTGTCGACGATCTTGCCGCCCTTGGCGGCCAGCGGCTCGGCCTTGGCGCGGGTGCGGTTCCAGATCGACACGTCGTGGCCGGCCTTGAGCAGGCGCTCCGCCATGGGCGTGCCCATGCGGCCGGCGCCGATCCAGCCGATCTTTTGTGCATTCTTCGACATCACGAAACTCTCCCGTTGCAACGCGTTTGCGCGGGCTTTAGCCGTTCGCGCGTTCGCCTGTGCAAGGCCTTGATCCGCCGCGCATTGTGGCTGCGTTCAAGGGGCATTATCCGTGACCATGCCGCCATAAGGCCCGCCGCAAGAGGCCGAGCGGCATAACGGGAGGACGCCGCCGCCATGCAGGATGCCGTCACCATCACCGTATCCGGCGCAGCCGGCCGGCCGGCGGACGCGAGCGCTGGCGCCTGATCGCGCGCAATGCGTTTCCGTTTCTCGTGGTCGGCGCGATCTGGGAGATCGTCGCCTGGGCCGGCGTATTCCCGCACCAGCTGTTTCCGACGCTGGAGGAAGTCGCGCGTCTCGTTCGTGCAACTCACCGTCTCCGGCATCCTGCCGCATCACGCCATCGAGACGGTGATCCGCCTGCTGGCGGGCTTTGCGCTCGCCGCCGTGTTCGGCGTCAGCATCGGCGTGCTGATGGGACGCTCGCGGCGGGCCGAGGATATCTTCCTGCCGCTGGTCAGCATCTGCGCGCCGATCCCCGGCCTCGCCTATACGCCGCTGTTCCTGCTCTGGTTCGGGCCCGGCAACATTCTCCGCCGTGCTGCTGGTCGGCTTCGTCTCGATGTTTCCGGTCATCTACAACAGCTGGACCGGCGTGAAGGCGGTGAAGGAAATCTGGGTGCGCTCGGCGCAATCGATGGGCGCCGACGATCGGCGGCTGTTCCGCTACGTCATCCTGCCCGGCGCGCTGCCTTATATCCTCACCGGCCTGCGGCTCGGCCTGGCGCAGGCCTGGCGCATCCTGGTGGCGGTGGAGATGCTCGCCGCCGTGCCCTGGGGCCTCGGCTGGCTGATTTTCGGCGCGCGCGAATTCCTCAACACCGACGCCATGATGGCCGGCATCGCCGTGATCGCCATCATCGGCCTCGGCGCTGGAGAAGTTCGTGTTCCAGAAGATCGAGGACTACACCGTCGTGCGCTGGGGAATGATGGTCGCATGAACGAGCACGGCCAACGCAGCCGCTCGATCCTGCGCGCCGCCATCACGCTGGCGGCCGCGGCCGCGCTCTACGAGGCGCTGGCGCGCAGCGGCTATTTCGCGCCGGCGCTGCTGCCGACGATTCCGACCGTCGCTGCGAGACGCTCTACGGCATGCTCGCCGACGGCACCATGTTCGAGCACGCCGGCGCTTCACGCTGTACCGCGTGCTGTTCGGCTTCGCGCTGGCGATCGTCGGTCGGCATGCCGCTCGGCATCCTGATGGCGCGCTTCCAGCGCGGTGGAGAATTTCTTTCTGCCGCTGGTCAGCGCGCTGATGCCGATCCCCTCGTTCGCGCTGGTGCCGCTGTTCATGCTGTGGTTCGGCATCGGCAACACCACCACCGTGCTGATCGTGTTCTACGCCGCGACCTTCCCGATGCTGTTCAACACCTGGTCGGGCGTGCGCTCGGTCAATCCGATCTGGCTGCGCGCGGCCGGCGCCATGGGCGCCGACGAGAAGCAGCTGTTCTGGAAGGTGATCATCCCCGGCGCCTCGCCCTTCATCATCACCGGCATGCGGCAGGCTTTCCTGCGCGCCTGGATCGCGGTGGTCGGCGCCGAGATGATCGCGGCCTCCGACTGGGGGCTCGGCTGGGTGATCTTCGACGCCAAGGAATTCCTCAACACCGACGTCATGCTGGCCTCGCTGTCGTGATCGGCGCTCATCGGCTTCGTGTTCGAGCGCGTGGTGTTCGGCTCGCTCGAGCGCGCGACGGTGCAGCGCTGGGGCATGGTGCGGCGGCGAAGGGCTAACTGCGCATGATGATGCATTCGGGCTTGGCGCCGGTAGCCTTGATGACGCCGACGTATTTGTCGCTTTCCGCCTTGCAAAAGCGGCAAGCTCAGCGACCGACATCGGCCTGATCTCGGCGCCCATATCGGCGAATGTTTTCTGATCTCGTCGCTCGCCAGGATCTTGTCGATCTCGCATCGAGCCGCTTGACGATCGCGTCCGGCGTGCCGTGCGGCGCGAAGATCGCCTGCCAAAGCGTGAAATCGAAATTTCGATGCCGCCGGCTTCCGCCACGGTCGGGATGTCGGGCGCGGATGGCGCGCGCGTCGCCGACGACACCGCCAGCAACTTCAGCGAGCCGGCTTTCATCAGCGGCGTCGACCGCCGGAAAGCCGGGGCAGTACGTCTCGACATGGCTGCCGACAGATCGTTGAGCGCGGGGCCTGCGCCCTTGTAGGGCACCTGCGTCATGGTGGCTTGGTGCCGAGCTTCAGCAGTTCGCCGGCGAAATGGCCGGGCGTGCCGATCGCCGGCCGAGCGAAGTCGAGGCTTGCCGGATTTCAGAAAGGCCAGATAGCCGGCCATGGTGCGAATACGGCGCCTTGGCCGGCACCATCAGCGCCAGCGGCACGACCGACGCCAGGCGATCGGCTGCAGATCCTTGTCGGCGTCGAAGCCGACGTCTTTCATCCAGTGCTGGTTGAGCGAGATTTCCCGGTCTGCCCGAGCAGGCAGCATGTAGCCGTCGGGCGCAGCGGTCGCGACCGTACGCGCGCCGACGTTGCCGCTGGCGCCGGCGAGCGTTTTCGACGACGATGTTCTGGCCAAGCGCGGTGCCGAGCTTGTCGGATACAATCCGCGCGACGACATCGCCGGTGCCGCCGGCGGAATAAGCGACGATCATCTGGATCGGACGGTTCGGATAGTTCTGCGCCGCGGCCGGGCTCGAGGCGCAAAGCGTGGCCGCCAATGCGGCAAACGACATGAAGCGCGCGGCAAAGGCTGTCTGCAGCGCATCCTCTCTCTTCGCGATAGCGCTGCGGCCGGTCCACGACGGCCGCCCGGCTTTTTTTATAGCGCCAATATAGTATCGTCCGACGGCAGCAACGGGATAGGCCATGCCCCGATCGAAATCCGCGACGTCACGCTGATCTACGACACGCCCGGCGGCAAGGTGCCGGGCGTCAAGGACGTCAGCTTCGATATCGACGCTTCCGAGTTTCTCTGCATCGTCGGTCCCTCCGGCTGCGGCAAGTCGACGCTGCTCAACATGATCGCCGGCTTCCTGACGCCGGCCGTCGGGCGAAATCCGCATCGGCGGCAAGACGGTCACCGGCCACGGCATGGACCGCGGCGTGGTATTCCAGGATTTCGCCCAGCTGTTTCCCGTGGCGCACCGCGCTCGGCAACGTCTCGTTCGGGCTGGAAATGAAGGGCGTTGCCCAAGGAGGAGCGCGAGAAGATCGCGCGCGAACAATTGCGCCTGGTGAAACTGGAGAAGTTCACCGAGCTCGTTCCCGCATCATCTGTCCGGCGGCATGCAGCAGCGGGTCGCCATCGCCCGCGCGCTGGCGTACAATCCGGCGGTGCTGCTGATGGACGAACCGTTCGCGGCGCTCGACGCGCTGACGCGCGACGACATGCAGCGGCTGCTCGCCGACGTGTGGCGGGAAACCCGCAAGACGGTGATTTACGTGACGCACAATGTCGCGGAAGCGGTCTATCTGGCGGACCGCGTGGTGGTGATGAGCCCGCATCCCGGCACGGTGAAAGCCGTGATCAAGATTCCGCTGCCGCGCCCGCGCGACCCGCTGAGCGTGGAATTCCTCGAATGCCAGAAGGAATTGCTGCAACATCTCGGCCACGACGCAGCCAAACGAAGCCGGAAAAGCGCCAACGGAAACTGAAGTCAAAGGGAGGATGAGCATGACGCATTCTGCAAAAAGGCATTACCCGCCGCCACGCGCTGGCGGCGACCGGCGCCGGCGTGCTGGCGGCGGGCTTGGCGTGCGCGGCCCGCGGCGGCGCTGGAGACGGTGCGGCAGGGCTATCAGACCAATATGTGGGGCATGCCGACCTATTATCTGCTGCGCTCGGGCCTGCTGGAAAAGCACGGCGTCAAGTTCGAGGAATTCGCGGTGCCGTCCGGCAACCTCACCATGCAGCAGATGGTGGCGCGCCAGGTCGACATGGGCACCTATGCCGGCCCGTCCTTCGCCATCGGCGCCGACAAAGGCGGCCTCGTCGCCATCGCCATGATCGAATATGTCGGCAAGACCGCGCGCGTGATGGCGCGCAAGGATCTCGGCATCACCAAGGTCGAGCAACTGAAAGGCAAGAAGGTCGCCAACCAGACCGGCTCGTCCACCGGCAACATCTTCGTCGACCAGATCGCCACCAAAGCCGGGCTGCACAAAGGCGACTACCAGGAAATCCGCATGAACGTGAACGACATGGTGGCCGCGATGGCCGCCAAGACCGTGGATGCCATGGTCAATGTCGAGCCCTACAACGCGATCGCGGAAGCCGACGGCCTCGCCAGTACGATCGTCGACTTCTACAACGTTCGACAAGCTGCCGGTGTTCATGGCGGCGACGCCGGAATTCGTCGAGAAGAGCCCGGAGACCGTGGTCGCCTACCTCAAGGCCTGGCTCGAAGTCGCGAAGGACTTCAAGGACAATCCGAAGAAGGTCGCCGACACGATCTACTCGTTCTACACCTCGAAGGGTTACAAGATGGCGCCCGAGACCTTCGCCAAGGCGATCGCGCGCGTCGAGGTGCAGCCCGGCTGGCCGGCCGACATCAAGCCCTACATGCAGAAGCAGGCGGAAATCCTGCTCGAAGGCAAAGAAGATCAAGGCCATCCCGGACTGGAGTAAGGCGCTGCGCAAGGAATTCCTCAAGCAGGCGAGCGCCTGACTCACGATCGCAGCGATGACAATCGAGGGCCGGCGCACCGCGCGCCGGCCTTTCCACGACAACCAAGCAATGGAGACGCCGAATGCCCGCCGCAAGCAATCCGCTCGACCCAGACCGGGGAGCCCATCACCTGGAATTTCAAGCTGCTCGCGCAGAACGACCTCGGCGGCTTCGGCGGCATGGGCGAAGGCATGTCGATCACCATCGCCAAGGACGGCCGGCGCATCATCTGGCTGGCGCACGAGAGCGCGCCGAAGAACTTCACCGGCGTCGACGTGTCCGATCCGCGCAATCCGAAAGTCGTGGTGCAGACCGACCTGCCGCAGGCGCACATGCGCTCGAACTCGCTCGAATGCTCCGCCAACAACATCATGGCGGTGGCCTATCAGACGCAGAAGACCGGGCAGCAGCCGGCCGGCATGGAACTGTTCGACGTGTCGGTGCCGGAGAAGCCGCACTCGATCTCGTTCTTCGACTGCTCGGGCGCGACCTCGCGCGGCGTGCATCAATTGTGGTTCTGCGACGGCGAATACGTCCACATGGCGTCCGGCGCGCCCGACTTCAAGCCGAGCAACCCGCTCGACGATCAGTTCTACCGCTGCATCGACGTGCGCGATCCGTCGAAGCCGAAGGAGATCGGCCGCTGGTGGATGCCGGGCACGTCGGCGACCGACAACGTCGCGCCGCCGCCGCGCCACAAGCTCGACAAAGGGCTACCGCGCGCACAACACCAACGTCTATCCAGCAGCGGCCGGACCGGCTTTATCTCTGCTACATCGACGGCGGCATGTTCGTGATGGACATCAAGGACAAGGCCAACCCGAAAGTCATCTCGCACTGGACCAATTCGCCGCCCTACACCGGCTTCATGCATACCGCGGTGCCGCTGTTCGACCGCAACCTGATGCTGGTGACCGACGAGTTGACCGAGAACGCCGGCAAGGACTGGCCGAAGCTGGTCTGGATGCTCGACATGCGCGACGAGACGCACCCGGTTTCGATCGCCACCTGCCCGCTGCCGCCGGTCGATGCCTACAAGGATCGCGGCGGCCGCTTCGGCGCGCACAACATCCACGAGAACGTCGCGCTGCCGACGGCGTGGCACTCCGACCAGATCGTGCTCGGCACGTTCTTCAACGGCGGCCTGCGCGCCTACGACATTTCCAACCCGTACCAGCCGAAGGAAGTCGCCGCCTTCGTGCCGCCGGCGCCGAAGGGCACGCCGGCCGGCGCCGTGCAGCTCAACGACGTGTTCGTCGACGAGCGCGAGATCGTCTACACGCGTCGACCGCTTCACCGGCGGGCTCTATACGCTGGAGATGGATTTCTGATCCTCCCTCGCCCCGCGCGGCGGGGCGGGGTAAAGTGAGGCATGAACGAACTCTTCCCCTCCCCGGCCGCCGGGCTGTTCGGGCGCAGGCTCAAGCGCGAGCGCGGCCATCGCATTCCGGTGATCGTGATCACCGGCTTTCTCGGCGCCGGCAAGACCACGCTGCTGCGCCGCTTCCTGGCGACGCCGGAGAGGCCAAGGCACCGCGGTGGTGGTCAACGAGTTCGGCGCGACCGGCATCGACGATGCGCTGGTGCGCTCGAGCGACCGACGAGACCGTGCTGCTCGGCAATGGCTGCCTGTGCTGCATCACGCGCAGCGACCTGCAACAGGCGCTGCGCCGCATGGTGATCGAGCGCGAGCGCGGCGAATTGCCGGACTTCAAGCGCATCGTGATCGAGACCTCGGGCCTCGCCGACCCCTCGCCGATCCTGCAGACCTTCGCCACCGACCGCGCGCTCGGCGAGGTGTTCCATGTCGAGGCGGTGGTGACCGTGGTCGATGCCGAGACCGGCGGCTGAGACGCTCTCCTGGTCGGCGGAAGCGCGCAAGCAGGCGATCCTCGCCGACCGGCTGGTGATCACCAAGACCGATATCGCCGGCGAAGGCGCCGCCGCGGCGCTGGCCGCGCAACTGCGCGCGCTCAATCCGGGCGCCGAAATTCATCGAGGCGGTGAACGGCGAGACTCGATCCGACCCGGCTGACCGAGCCGGCCGGCGATCAAGCGCAACGCCTTTGTCGCGGAAGCCGCGCATTCGCGACGGCATCGGCAGCTTCGTGCTGACGCGAGACCGCGCCGATGCCGTGGCCGGCCTTCGCCAAGGCCATGGACATGCTGATGACGCTGCGCGGGCCGGACCTGCTGCGCGTGAAGGGCTTTCTCAATGTCGAAGGCTGCCAGGGCCCGGTGGTGGTGCAATTCGTGCAGCACCTGGCGCATCCGCCGGTCGAGCTCGACGCGTGGCCGGACGGCAACCGCCAGAGCCGCCTGGTGTTCATCACCAAGAATATTTCAGAGCAGCAGGTGCGCGATCTGCTCGCGGCGGTGCGCGCGTTGGTCTGATTATTCCCGATCCCGCCCGGCGATCTCCGCCTGCCAGGGCGCGACCTTGCGCTCGACGAAGCCGATCAGCCAGTTCAGGCCGACCGCCATCACCATCAGGATGATGATCGGCACGAACATGGTGGCGGTGTCGAAATTGTTGGCGGAATTGATGATCACCGCGCCGAGCCCGGAAATGGTGGTGAAGAATTCCGCGATCACCATGCCCACCACGGCGCGGCCGACCGCGAGCCGGATGCCGGCCATGATGTAAGGCAGCGTCGCCGGCAGGATGATGCGGCGCAGGATGACGTGTCGGGCGCGACGAACGATTTGCCGACCTCGATCAAGCGTCTTCGGCACCGCCGTGACGCCGAGCCAGGTGTTGATGCAGATCGGGAACAGCGACATCAGAAACACCACCGCGACCTTGACCTTGAAGCCGAGCCCCAGCCACAGGATCAGCAGCGGCACCAGCGCGACCAGCGGCATGGCGTAGCCGGCGGTGATCATAGATGCCGAACGCCGCCTCCGCCGTGCGGAAGCGGCCGATGACGAGGCCGATCGGAATGCCGAGGACGATGGCCAGCCCATAGCCGACGAAGAAGGGCTGCAGGCTTTCGAACAGCGCCGCGCCCAATTGCCCGCTGCGCAGCAATTCCCAGAACGCCTCCGCGATCGCGCTCGGATAGGAGCCGAACACCGGATTGATGTGGCGGCCGAAGATTTCCCACAGCATCAGCGCGCAGGCGATCGAGACGAGCGTGATCGCCCAGCGCGGCCACGGGCGCCGCTCGAGCGCGGCTCGGGCGCGGCGGCGGATTCGTTGATTGTCGGCGATATCGGCCATGAGTTAATGCACCGTCGGCGCGTCGTGCAGCAGGCGCCAGATCTTGTAGCGGGTGTCGGCGAACTCCGGCAGGCCGCGCACGATGCTCAGATCGGCGCGCGGGCGCGTGCAGCGGCACGTCGACGATCTCCTGCACGCGGCCGTGCGTCATCACCACGATGCGGTCGGCGATCAGCACGGCCTCGTCGAGGTCGTGGGTGACGAACAAAATGGTTTTCTTGGTGCGGGCGTGGATTTCCAGCAGCTCGGCCTGCAGCGATTCACGCGTCTGCGCGTCGAGCGCGCCGAACGGCTCGTCCATCAGCAGCACGGACGGATCGATGGCGAGCGCGCGGGCGATGCCGACGCGCTGCTTCATGCCGCCGGAGAGCTGATGCGGGCGGCGGTTTTTCGAACTCGCTCAAGCCCGACCAGCTCGAGATATTTCTCCGGCGGTGTCGCGCAGCGCGGTCGCCGCGCATGCCCTTCATCTCCAGCCCGAACATGACGTTCTGCATGCGCTGACAGCCAGGGCAGCAACTCGGCGTGCTGGAACACCATGCCGCGGTCGTAGCCGCAGCCCTGGACCTCGCGGCCGTCGACGGTGACGCGGCCGCCGTTCGCCGCATCGAGCCCCATGGCGACGCGCAGCGCCGTGGTCTTGCCGCAGCCGGACGGCCCGATCAGCGCGACGATCTCGCCGTCGCGCACGGTGAAGCTGACGCGATCGAGCGCCTGCACGTGATGCAGTTCGCCGGCGACGCGCAGGCTGAAGCGCTTGGAGACGTCGACGAAACTCACCTCACCCATGTCAGGGCGCTCCGCTTGGGTCACGTGGCCGGCGCTGACCAGCTTCGAGCGCCTTTTCGCGATACTCCGGCGCGGTGACGTCTTCATATCGAGCGGCTGCGCCGCCTGAGCTTGCCGGCCTTCACCATCTGCTCCTGGATCCAGTTGATCTTCTCGGCCGGCAGCGGCAGCGTCGGATCGACCGCCTTGATGTGCGACCGCATCGTCGTAAACGAAAGCCGGGCGCGGGTCGTCGGGCTTGGCGTGGATGATTTCGCGCGTCAGCGCGATCGTGGCCGTCCCTGTTGGCCAGCGCGAAGCGCAAGCGCGTTCATTTCGGCGGCGAGGAATTTCACCGCGTCGTCACCGCGTTCGGCCAGTTTCTTGCGCGGTCGAAATCAGGCAGACGCGCAGGAAATTCGGCACCGCGTCGCGGCCGGCAATCAAAAGGTGCACGTTTTTCGGCGCGATCGGCTGATATTCGTTCGATATCACCGCGGCATCGACCACGCCGCCGATCAGCGCCTGATAGCGGTCGCGGTCGCCGCCGACGGCGGCGAGCTTCACGTCCTTATCGGCGACGACGCCGTATTTTTCCAGCGCCGAGCGCGCCAACATATCGGGCATGGAATTCGGCGCCGAGACGGCGATCGATTTGCCCTTCAGGTCGGCGACCTTGGCGATGTTGTCCTTGGCGTAGATGCCGTGCGGCACCACGACCCAGTGGCAGCCGAGGATTTTGGTGTCGGCGCCCTTGGAGTCGGCGGCGAACACGCCCTGCGGGCCGCCCTCGAAGCTGTCGAGCTCGCCGGCAATCAGCGCCTTGAGCGCGATCTGGTCGTCCTTGAACTGGGAAATCTCGAGCTTGAGGCCTTGCTTGGCGGCAAAGTCGCGCGTCGACACCATCATGAAGATGCCGGCGTCGGCCTTGGCGTTGATCAGGCCGTGGCGCCACACTTTGTCTTGCGCGGCGGCAGGTCTGCAGCGGCAGCCGATCGCGGCGGCACGGCAATAGCCGCAAGCGCAATTTTGCCTCGGATTGCGATCCGCATTCGGATTGGCTCCTCCGTTACCCGGCGCCTTAAGGCGTCTTCTTGCGAGGCATAGTACCATCGATTTGCGCAGCGCAGGGTGGTGCCTGACGCTGGCTCGGCTCAGGCCGGCGCCAGACGTTTGATGCTCTCGCGCGCCGTCGTGATGATCTCCGGCACGGCGGCGTCGTTGCCGGGCGCCATGATGTGCACGCCGGCGACCTGCGGGATATCGGCCAAATCACGCACCAGTTCGAGGCAGATGCTACGGCCTTCGGCGAGCGGATCGCCCGCCCCTTCCATGCGCGCAACGAGCGCATCGGGGATGATGGCGCCGAACAGTTTTTCCTTGATCCAGCGCGCCGACTTGGCCGAGCGCAGCGGCGCGATGCCGATGATGAGCGAAATCCGTGCCGGTGATGCCGTGCTCGGAAAGCCGCGCGACATAGCGGCGGACGACGCCGGCATCCATGCAGAATTGCGTCTGTACGAATTGCGCGCCGGCATCGATTTTGGCTTGCAATCCCTTGGGCTCCCAGCCCGGCTTCGGATCGATCGGGTTGTCCGCGCCGCCGAGAAAGAACGGGGCCGCGCCGGTAACCTTGCGGCCTGACGGCAATTCGCCGGTGTCGCGCAGGCGGCGCGCGGTTTCCAGCAACTGGCGCGGGTCGAGATCGAACACCGGCTTGGTATCGGGCTGATCGCCGGCCGAGGGATCGTCGCCGCGAATCATCAGCAGATTGCGCACGCCGGACGCGGCTGCGCTGAGCAAATCGCTCTGCAGCGCGATGCGGTTGCGATCGCGGCAGGTGAGTTGAAGGATCGGCTCGATGCCGGCCCCGACAAGCAGCGCTGCCGCCGTCACCGCGCCGAGATGTGGGCGCGCGCCGGCGCCGTCGGTGATATTCACCGCGTCGGCCAGGCCCTTGAGCGGCAGCGCTTTGGCAAGAAACTCGCCGCGATCGGCGGTGACCGGCGGCGTGACTTCCGCCGTGATCACAAAACGCTTGGCGCGCAGTTTGTCCTGGAGGTTCATTGCCATCCAAGTCGCAAAATCCAGTGGACCTGGCAAGCACAAGAATGAGACAGTGAGCCATGTTTCAGGCAGTGAAATCCCTCGACGAGGCGCTCGCAGCCGTGACCGACGGCTGCATGCTGGTGGTGCCGCGCGAGGTCTCGGGCGTACCGATGGAAGCGACGCGCGCGCTGATCCGCCGCGGCGTCAAGCGGCTGCATCTGGTGGCGCTGCCGACGTCGAGCCTGCAAGCGGACTTGCTGATCGGCGCCGGCTGCGTCGCGACGCTGGAAACGAGCGCCGTGAGCCTGGGCGAGTTCGGACCGGCGCCGCGATTTACCGCCGCCGTTACCGCAGGCGCGATCAAGATGATGGACGCCACCTGTCCGGCGCTGCACGCGGCCTTGCAAGCGGCCGAAAAGGGCGTGCCGTTCATGCCGCTGCGGGGACTGATCGGCTCGGACGTGCTGAAATACCGCGACGACTGGAAAGTCGTCGACAGCCCGTTCGGCAAGAGCGATCCGATCGTCTTGCTGCCGGCGATCAAGCCGGACGTGGCGCTGCTGCACGCAGCGATGGCCGACCGCTTCGGTAATGTCTGGATCGGACGACAGCGCGAACTCGCCACCATGGCGCACGCGGCGGAGAAGACTATCGCGACGGTCGAAAAAATCCACGACGGCAATCTGCTCGACGATCCGGTGCTCGCCGCCGGCACGCTGCCGGGATTTTACGTCGAGAGCATCGTGGTTGCCGAACGCGGCGCATGGCCACTCGGATTGCCCGATCATTATCCAGCCGACGCCGATCATCTCGCCGAATACGCCCGTATGGCGGCGACGACGGAAGGCTTCAATGAGTATTTGGATAAATATGTGTATGCGAAAAAAGCCGCGTGAAATTCTTTCTTATCCCTCCCCCGCTTGCGGGGGAGGGTGGTCAGCGAAGCTGACCGGGTGGAGGCTTGCGGCATCACTCCACCCCGGCTCGCTTCGCTCGCCGACCCTCCCCTTTCAGGGGAGGGATAAGTGAAATTCCGCGACGAGGAACTGCTCGCCGACGTGATCGCGCGGTTGATCGGCGGCGTGCGGCATGTCGCGGTGGGCAATGCGTCTCCGATCCCGGCGGCCGCCGCGCTGCTGGCGCGCGAGCGTGGCAACGGCAAGCCTTATGTTTCGCTGCTGCAAAGCAGCAAGCATAATTTCTGGACCGACGGCGCGCGCGAACTGTTCGACTGCGCCGGCCAAGGCCGCATCGATGTATTCTTTCTCTCGGGCGGACAGATCGACGGCGCGGGCAACGTCAATCTGGTGTCGACCGGCGCGTACGAACATCCGAAGGTGCGCTTCCCCGGCTCGTTCGGCTCGGCCTATCTCTACTACGTGGTGCCGAAAGTGATCCTGTTTCGCACCGAGCATTCGCGCCGCACGCTGGTGCCGAAGGTCGATTTCATCAGCGCGCCCGGCAGCAACGAAAAAAACGTCTTTCGCCCGGGCGGTCCGATCGCGCTGGTGACCAACCGCTGCCTGTTCTCCTTCGCCGCTGGCCGTTTCACGCTCGCCAGCGTGCATCCCGGCCACACGGTTGAGGAGGTGGTTGAGAACACCGGTTTCGAATTCGTCAGGCCCGCGACGGTACCGGAAACGCCCGCGCCCTCGCCCGCCACGCTCAAGCTGCTGCGCGAGACGGTGGCGCCGCAGCTGGCCGAGGTCTATCCGCAGTTCGCAGCGCAGGTGTTCGGCGCAGGCCAAGGCGCTTTCGCGGGCTGAAATCCAAGCCCTTCCAGCCTTATCGCGCGTGAGCTAGTGTGCCGCGCCAAACAAAAAAACTTGAAGGAAAACGTCCGGTGAAAACGGTTGAAGCTGCGGTGATCGGAGTGGGTTGGGTCGGCGGCACGCGTGCGGAAACGCTGTCGCGCACCGCGCTGGTAGACAAGTTGCACATCTGCGACATCAAGCCGGACCGGCTCGCCGAAGTGAAGGCGCTGTGCAAGCCGGCGACCGCCACGCTCGATTACAACGACATCATCAGGAACGAAAAGATCTCGGTGGTTTACATTTCGACCACGCCGGAGACTAACCACTATCCGATCTGCCGCGATTGCCTGAAGAACGGCAAGAACGTGATGCTGGAAAAGCCGATCGCGCTTGAATTGTGGGAAGCCGACGAACTCATTCAACTGGCCAAGCGCAACAACCTGAAATTCACCATCGGCTATTCGCAACGCTTCAACACCAAGATCGCCTTCGCCAAGAAAAAGATCACCGACGGCACCCTCGGCAATGTCGTGTCGGTGCTGGTCAGCCGCAATCTGTCGCGCTCGCTCGGCAAGAAAATTGCCGGCCGCGTACGGCTGTCTCCCGTCGTTATGGAATCGACCCACGATCTCGACTTCGTATTCTGGCTCTTGGAGCCGGCGAAACCGGTGCGGGTCTACAGCCAAGGTGCGTTCGGTTACATGAAGCCGGTCAACGGCTCGCATGATGTGATGTTCACTACCGTCACCATGGATAATGGCGTGGTAGTGATGATCGGCGGCGGCTGGAATTTCCCGGTGAGCTACCCGAACTACTGCTCGACCTGGATCGAGATCACCGGGACCGAAGGCGCGCTGGTACTCGACGACACCCAGCGCGACAACTGGCTCAACACCATGAAGGATGGCCAGGTGTTTCCGATGTCCACCATGCCGGGCGAGCAAGTCGGCGAGGTGTTTGCCGGCGGCATGGGCCCCGAGACCATTCACTTTCTGGAAGCCTGCATCCGCGACACGCCCGTTATGGTCACGCCGGAAAGCGCGCGCCGGGTGATGGAAACTTATAGCGCGGCCGATTTATCGGCCGACCGCAACGAGCCGGTCGACCTGCCGCTGAGCAATGAAACGATTTCGCAGATCGCGGAATTCAAGGAAAAGAACCGCTCGGGAGCCAACCCAGGATGAAGAAGTCAGCCAAAGGCGTCGGCCTTGCCATTATCGGCGGCGGACGCGTCGGCCTGTTCCGCGGCGAGGTGGCGGCACGCCATCCGGCGGTCGAGTGGATTGGGCTCGCCGAAAAAAATCCCAACCGCGCCGGCGAAGTCGGCCCAAAAATCAGCGCCGATTTCGTCACGCAAAGCCACGTCGAATTGCTCAAGCGGCCGGAAGTGACCGCCGCGATCATCTGCACCGACGAGCACCTGCACGTCGATCCGATCATGGCGGCGGTGGAGCGCGGCATTCCGATGCTGATCGAGAAGCCGCTGGCAACCAATCTGGCGCAGTCGGCGAAAGTGCTCAAAGCGATCCAGGATGCCAAGCTCGACGCCGTGGTCGGCTACACGCAACGCTTTCGTAGACGCTGGCTGGCGGCCAAGGAAAAATGCCGCAGCGGCGCGCTCGGCGACGTCACCATGGTGACCTCGCGCGCCTTCATGAATCGGCTGGTGGCGATCGACAACTACAAGCGCACCGACGATCCGTCGACCATTTCGCCGATGGTGATCTCGGGCACGCACGCGCTCGACATTTGCCTCTGGTGCCTGGAGCCCAAACAACCGGTGGAGTGCTATGCGCGCTCGATCGATAAAGTGCTGGGGCCGCTCTACCAGGGCATCGACGCCACCGCCGGCATGATCATGTTCGGTGACGGCACGGTCTATCATCTCAACATGTCCTGGGCGCTGCCGGTGACCTGGCCGGCCGCGGTCTACTCGCTCGAGGTCGGCATTGTCGGCACCACCGGCGTGCTCACCATCGACGACACCCACCGCGACATCGTGTTGGCGGTGTCAAAGGGACAATCCGAAGGCTACAACCCGGACGCTTCGCGGCTGGTCGATTTCATGGGCAGCTATCCGCCCGGCGATATGGCGCTCGGCGAATTGCGCGGGCCGATGGCTGAAGAAACCGATAGCTGGCTCAACCGCGTCGCGCTCGGACTGCCGACGGCGGCGGCGACAGTCGAAGAAGCGCACCGCAATCTGATGCTGACCAAGGCCCTGGATTTATCGGCCAAACGCAAGCAGCCGGTGAAGCTGCCGCTCGATCCGGATGACGTGAAGGCGGCGGCTTAGGTCAGAATGGCCTGTCGCCGGTGATCGTGCAGCGGCGCATGACGCGCTTGAAGCGCGCTTCATCGAATCCGGTGGCACGATGCAGCGTGCAACGATTATCCCACACCATGCATTCGCGCGGCTGCCAGGTGTGCGAATAAATATTTTCCGGCGGCGTGCAAAGTACGTTGAGTTCCTCGATCAGCGCGCGGCCCTCATCATAATCCATGCCTTCGATCGATTCGGCATGATCGCCGAGGAAGATCGCCTTGCGGCCGGTCTCGGGATGGGTGCGCACGATCGGATGCGCGACCGGCGGCACCTCGGCCGACTGCTTGGCCGTCAGGGGATCCTCGCCGTGGCGGCGCTTGCGCGAGAAAGTGAAATTGTGGATGGCGCGCTTGCCTTCGATCTTCTTCTTGATATCGGCCGGCAGCAGGTCATAGCCCGAATACATGTCGGCGAATTGCGTTTGTCCGCCCTCGCCCGGCGGCGGCAGGATTTCCGAATACATCATGGTCGCTTGCCCGGTGCGCTCTTTCCAGGAGCCGTCGGTGTGCCAGTAGAGCGTACCGCGGTCGGGATGCTTGCCGCTCGGATTGCCGTCCTTGTCCAAGTTGGACAGCATGTAGATCTCGGGATGGCCGTAGCCGTGATACTGGCTGAGCACGTGGACATTCACCTCGCCGAAATTCTTGGCGAACGCGACTTGCGTCGCCGGCGGCAAATCCACGTCACGAAAAAGAATCAGTTCGTAGTCGAGAAAGGCCTCGTAGACCTTGGCAAAGATCGCGGGCGACACCGCCTGCTCGAGCGTGATGCCGGTGATCTCGCAGCCAAGCACCGGATGCAGCGGCGTGACCTGGAACGGCCAATCGCGTTGCGTTTTCAACTGGGCTTGGGCCATGGCGACCTCCCGGCAGGGTTCGGCTTGACCTAGTATGCCAGCGCTCGCGGGCGCTTCCTAGCGGTCCCGCAGCGGCTTGATCGAAAGCTCAGCCGCCAGTTTGTCGAGCTGCGTCAACAGTTCCGGCGGCAATGCGAGACCGTTGGCAAGACGATCGGCGCGGCGCTGGGCGCGCTGCTCACCGGGCAGCCGCACGTTTTCGCCGGGCAACGCTTTCGACTTGCGCAGTTCGCGGCTGTGGCGATCGACTTCCGATTTGAACTGCTCGAGCGGCTGGAAACGCGCCGGATCGAGCGCCAGCACGAACTGGCCGGTATTGGTGACGGCGCCGGGGTCGGCATTGAAGTCGACGCAATCGCGGCCGAACAAAGCGCCGTTGAGCGTGCCGGCCAGCAAGCCGATGATCAGCGCCAGCCCCGCCCCTTTGTAGCCGGCCATCGGCAGCAGCAACGCCTCGATGCTCTTGTGCGGATCGGTGACCGGCGCGCCCGTTTTCGGGTCGATCATCCAGTCGTCGTGCAGCGGGCGATTGAGTAATTTATGGTTCTTGATGGTGCCGTAGGACACGATCGAGGTGGCGATATCGAGCACGATCGGCGGCTCCTTGCCGGCCGGGATCGCGATCGCCAGCGGATTGGTGCCGAGCAGCGGCTCGGCGCCGCCGGCGAGCGGCATGTGGTTGGCATTGGCGACCGCCGCGTAGATTCCGATCATATCCGCCTTGAGCGGCAGCGCGGCGTAGACGCCGGCGGCGCCGGCATGACCCGACTGGCGGCAGCCGGCCCAGGCGACGCCGCATTCGCGCGCCATTTCGATGGCCATTTCGGCGGTACGAGAAACAACCAGATGACCCATGCCGTTGTCGCCGTCGATCAGCGCGGTGGCCGGCGCGGTGCGTTTGACGGTGATGTTGGGGCGGGCATTGGTCGAGCCGAGTTTGAGCCGGTTGACGTATTGCGGCAGGCGGAACACGCCATGCGCGTCGGCGCCGATGAGATCGGCCTCCAGCATCAGCTCGGCGATTTTTGTCGCGTCGTTGGCCGGCACGCCGGCTTTCACCATGGCGTCAATGATGAGCCCGGTGACGGCCGTAGTCGGGATGCGGCTGATTTTGGCCGTTTGCACGTTCATGGCGATTTATCCGAATAATTTTTCGGCGTGGCCGCCAAGGATGGCGGCCTTGTCGGCGTCGGGAATTTTCAGGCCGCGCACATGCGCGACGCAATCCATCATCGCCATGTCGTAAGGATAATCGCTGCCCAGCAGCACGCGCTCGCTGCCGACCAGGCCGATCATCGCTTCCAGCGTTTTGTCGGAATGCAAAATCGTGTCGTACATAAAACGCTTGGCGATGTTCTTCGGCTGCGTCGACACGTTCTTCTTCGGCTCGGGCCGCACCTTCCAGCCATGCTCCCAGCGCGCCGCCTGGTAGGGCGTGAAGCCGCCGCCATGGGCGAGCATGAACTTCAGTTTCGGATAGCGGTCGAGCACGCCGCCGAACAGCAGGCAGGCCGCGGCAATGGTGGTGTCGAGCGGATTGCCGATCAGGTTTTGCAGGTAATAGGACTTGAGGCGGTCGGCGCCGGCGACATTGTTGGGATGAATGAACATGAAGGCGTCGAGTTCCTGCGCCGTCGCCCACAGCGGCTCGAAGCTCGGATCGTCCAGGTTCTTGCCCATGATGTTGGAGGCAAACATCGAGCCCTTGAGTCCAAGTTTCGTCATGGCGCGCTTGAGTTCGTCGGCGGCGCGTTTCGGATCCTGCATCGGCAACGTCGCGATGCCCATGAAGCGGTCCGGATGGGCGGCGATGTGCTTGGCCATCTGGTCGTTCTGGATCGCGGCCAATACGGCGGCGAGCGCCGGTTCCTGGTTGTAGAGATAGGTCTGCGGCGTGGCCGAGAGCACGTGCACGTCGACGCCGGTGGCGTCCATGTCGCGCAGCCGGCGCGGGATATCGAAGCCGCCGGTCGGGAACGGCCGATACACCGTGCCAGCCACATCGAGCGCCGCGGTTTCGGCATCGTCGGGCGTGATGGTCACCTTCACCCCGGCCTTGGTGAGCAGGGCGGCGGTTTCCAGCGTCAGGATGTGGGTATGGGTGTCGATCGTCCGCACTTGAGCCATTTCGTCCCCTGAAATTTGATTGCCGACCGTGAGGTGGAGGGCTTGAGTGCCGCACCCGCACGACCGGCGCAAGCCCCTGTTGCAGCCAGAACTTTGGGTTATAAACGGGGCCCCTCACCTTTCGGAAGTCCGATGGACTCAGCCACAAATCAACATGGAACGCGCGAGGTCCGGCTCGAGGACGACGCGCTGGTGCGCGGGCACGGCCGCTTCGTCGACGACGCCCGCTTTCCCAACCAGGCCTTCGCCGTGTTCGTGCGCTCGCCGCACGCCTTCGCCCGCATCGTCTCGATCGATACCGCCGCGGCGCGCGCATCGAAAGGCGTGCTGGCGGTGCTCACCGCCGCCGATATGAACGAAGCGGGCCTCAAGACCGCGGGCCGTCATCCGCCGATCAAGGGCCGCGGCGGCAAGGATCTGATCCAGCCGTTCCGGCCGACGCTGGCCGGCGAACGCGTGCTCTATGTCGGCGAGGCGGTGGCGATGGTCGTCGCCGAAACGGTCGGCCAGGCGCAGGACGCCGCCGATCTGGTCACCGTCGAATACGAGGAGCAGCCGGCGGTGGTCGATCCGCGCGACGCGCTCAAGCCAGGCGCGCCGCAGCTCCATCCGGAAGCGCCGGGCAATATCGCGATCGACTGGCCGGGCATGGTCGACAGCGCCGAGAACGAGCGCGAGGTCGACGCGATCATCCAAGGCGCGGCGCATGTCGCGCGCGTCACCGTGGTCAATCAGCGCCTGATCGTTGCCTCGATGGAAACGCGCGGCGCCAATGCCTCCTACGACGCCAACGACCGACAGCTATTCGCTGCGCGCGTGCTCGCAAAGCGCGGGCACCGTGCGCAACCAGACCGCGCCGGTGCTCGGCGTCGACGAACGACAAACTGCGCGTGATCACCGAGGACGTCGGCGGCGCCTTCGGCATGAAGACGCCGGTCTATCCGGAATATCCGGCGCTCTGTGTCGCCGCCAAGAAGGTCGGGCGGCCGGTGGCATGGATGTCGACCCGCTCGGAAGCCTTCATGACCGACACGCCGGGCCGCGACACGGTCACCGAAACCGAACTCGCGCTCGACGAGAACGGAAAATTCCTTGCCCTGCGCATGAAGCATCTCTGCGGCCAGGGCGCCTATGTCTCGCCGGCGGGCATCGGCATCAACACCAACAATCCGGCGCGCTGCCTGCCCGGCATGTATCGCATTCCGAAGATCGATTTTTCCTCGCGCTGCGTTTTCACCAATACGGCGCCGATGGGCCCCTATCGCGGCGCCGGCCGGCCGGAGGCCAATTACGCGCTCGACCGCGCGGTGGAAGAAGCCGCGCGCATCACCGGCATCGACACCGCGCGGCTGCGCAAGAAAAACCTCATTCCGAAATCCGCGATGCCCTACAAGACCGCGGTCACGACCACCTATGACAGCGGCGACTTTCCCGGCGCCTTCGCCAAGGCGATGGAGCTTTCGGAGTACGACAGCTTCAACAAGCGCAAGCGCGAGTCGGCCAAGCGCAAAAAGTACCGCGGCATCGGCATTTCCTGCATGCTCGAGCACGCCGGCGCGCTGCCGACCGAAGGCGCCATGCTGCAATTTCCCGGCGGCGACACGCTGGTCATGGCGCTGAACGTGCAATCGACCGGACAGGCGCACGCCACCGTATTCGGCCGCGTGCTGGCCGAAAAGCTCGGCATCGACCGCGAACGCATCGTGCACAAGCACGGCGACTCGGCGTTCGAGATTCCGGGCTTTGCCTCGGTCGGCTCACGCTCGGCGATGGCGGCGAGCCACGCCATCGTGCACACCGCCGACGTGATGCTGGCGAAGGGCAAGAAGGTCGCCGCCGCGCTGCTGGAAGCCTCGGAAGGCGACATCCAATATGGCGGCGGAAACTTCTCGGTGGTCGGCACCGACCGCAAGATTTCGCTGTTCGAGACCGCCGCGCGCGCCAAGGAGATGAACGAGACGCTCGACACCAAAGAAAAGGCCGAGACGCCGCTGACGTTTCCGAACGGCGTGCACATCGCCGAAGTGGAGATCGACCCCGATACCGGGCATCTCGATCTCGTGCGCTACACCGCGGTCGACGATTGCGGCAACATGCTCAACCCGATGGTGGTCGAGGGCCAGGTGCAGGGCAGCCTGGCGAACGGTCTCGGCCAGGCGCTGACCGAGCAGGCCGTTTACGACCAGGGCGGCCAGCTCGTCACCGGCTCGTTCATGGATTACGCCATGCCGCGCGCGCACGACATGCCGATCGAATTCCGCGAGGCGACGCATGGCGTGCCGGCGACCACCAATCCGCTCGGCGTCAAAGGCACCGGCGAGGCCGGCACCACGGCGGCGATCGCGGCGGTGATGAATGCGGTCGCGCACGCCATCCCGAACGGCGCCGCCGATCACATGGACATGCCGGCGACGCCCGCCAAAATCTGGCAGGCGTGCCAGAAGGCGATGGCGAAGTAGCTCAGGCCTGCGAGATGAACTTCGTGTTCATGTAGGCCTGCAGGCCTTCGATGCCGCCTTCGGAGCCGTAGCCGGACTCCTTGATGCCGCCGAACGGCGTCTCCGGCGTCGAGATGGCGACTGATTCACGCCCACCATGCCGGACTGGATGGCATCGCCGATGGCGGCGGCCTGCACGCCCGACGACGTGAAGGCGTAAGCCGCCAGCCCGTACGGCAGCGAGTTGGCGCGCTCGACCACTTCGTCGAAGGTCTTGAACGGCACGATCGGCGCCACCGGGCCGAACGGCTCCTCGGTCATGATCTTGGAATCATCCGGCACGTCGGTGATCACGGTCGGCTGGAAGAAAAAGCCCTGGTTGCCGTGGCGCGAGCCGCCGGTGACGATCTTGCCGCCGCGGCTCTTGGCGTCGTTGACGAAGCTTTCCATGGCATCGAGCCGGCGCGGATTGGCGAGCGGGCCCATGGTCGTGCCCTTCTCCAGGCCGTCGCCCATCTTGAGGCCCTTGGCGTATTCGGTGAAGCGCGCGAGGAACTTGTTGTAGCCCTTCTCCTGCACGTAGAAGCGCGTCGGCGAAATGCAGACCTGACCGGCGTTGCGATACTTGAACGCCGCGATGGTATCGGCGGCCTTTTCCGGATCGGCGTCGTCGAACACCACGACCGGCGAATGGCCGCCGAGCTCCATGGTGGCCTTCTTCATGCCTTTGGCGGCGAGACCGGCAAGATGCTTGCCGACCGGGATCGAGCCGGTGAAGGAAATCTTCTTCACGACCTTTGCCGGAATCAGATGCTCCGACACATTGGCCGGCACGCCGAACACCAGATTGAGCACGCCCGCCGGCAGGCCGGCGTCGGCAAAGCATTTCACCAGCTCGACGGCACCGCCCGGGGTCTCTTCCGAGGCCTTGATGATCAGCGAGCAGCCGGCGGCAAGCGCGCCGGCGACCTTGCGCACCGGGGTGAGCGTCGGGAAATTCCACGGCGTGAACGCCGCCACAACGCCGACCGGCTCCTGCAACACGATTTGCCGCACGCCCTTCTGGCGGCCCGGCACCATGCGGCCGTACGAGCGGCGGCCTTCCTCGGCGTACCAGTCGATGATGTCGGCGGAGGTCAGCACCTCGGCGCGCGACTCGGCGTAAGCCTTGCCCTGCTCTTGCGTCTGCACCTTCGAGACGTGGTCGTGTCGCTCGCGCAGCAGATCGGCGGCCTTGCGCATGATCTTGGCGCGGTCGTAGGCCGAGGTCGCCTTCCACACGGCGAAGCCTTTTTCGGCGGCGGCGAGCGCGGCGTCGAGATCGGCGGTCGAGGCATGCGGCAGATGGCCGAGCACCTTGCCGGTCGCCGGATTGATCACGTCCTCGCCCTTGCGGCCTTCGCCGTTGAGCCATTGTCCGTCGATGAAAAGCTTGAGATCGGTGTACATGGGCGTCTCACTCCTGACAGGAAATTTGTTGGCGGTGACTTAGCACTTTCGCAAGCGCACGGCTACGACCCCAGATAGGCGCCGCCGCTGACGTGGATGGTCTGCCCGGTGACATAGCGGCCGCCGGGACCGCAGAGAAAGCGGATCATGGCGGCGACATCGTCGGGCTTGCCGCGCTCGCCGGTGATGGTGCCGTGGGTGAGATGATGCGCCGGGTTGGGCGAAGATCCCGGCCGCGTGGTGTCGATCGCACCCGGCACCACGCAATTGGCGGTGATGCGGTCGGCGGCCAGATCGTGCGCCAGCGCGCGGCTGAATCCGACAAGGGCCATTTTCGCGGTCATCACATGGGCGCGATCCTTGGCGCCGCGATGCGCGCTCATGCCGCCGACATTGATGATGGTGCCACCACCGGCTTTCTTGATGGCCGGCAGGCAGGCGTGCACGCCATGAAACGCGGAGTCGAGCGTGGCGCTCATGACTTCGCGCCAGTCGGCGTAACTCATCTTGTCGATCGGCTGCTCGCGGCGTAGCGAGGCATTGTTGATCAGGATGTCGATGCGCCCGAAGCGCTTCAGCGCGGCTTGCGCCATCGCCTCGACCGCGGCGGGATCGGCGACATCGGCGAGCACGGCCATGGCCTTGCCGCCGGCCGCTTCGATCTCGGCAACGACGGCATCGGCTTCCTTTTGGTTGGAGCGCACGTTCACCACCACCGACGCGCCAGCAGCGGCCAATTGCCTGGCGATGGCGCGGCCGATATTGCGCCCGGCGCCGGTGACGATGGCAACTTTGCCCGCGAGCTCTTTATCTTCAGCCATTCAATTACCCCCGTAACGGCGACAGATCGATTTTGGCATCATACAGTTTCGCGAGCAGTTTAAGCGCGGCGGCGCTGCGCTTGCCGTCCCAGCCGCCGTGGCGCGCATTGAGTGCAAATTTTTCCTCGATATCGGCGCGCGTCAGCGGCTCGTGGGCGCCGCCGCGGAAATGTGGCTGGCGCTCTTCGACCACGCTGCCATCGTTGAGCACGGCACGGATATGTCCGGTGAATGCATTGGGATAAGGATTATCCGGATCGATCACGTAGCGTACTTTCGCCGCCAGCGCGAGCACGGCCGGATCGCGCACCGCGTCCTGCGTAAAGTCGCCAAGGCCGACGCCGCCCTTCACAAAGCCAGTGGCGAGAATATAGGGCGTGGCGAATTTCGCGGCATAGCCGTTGGGCGGGCGCTGTTTCGCGGCGAGCGGCTCCCACAACCGGTGCACGGTGCCTTCCGCCACTTCGCAGACCATTTCCTTGACGTCACTTGCTTTGATGCCGCGCGCGGCCAGCCGCTTGGCGCAATCGATGTAAGGATGCGCCATGGTGCCGCAGGGATAGGGCTTGAAGGCGAGCGTCTCGGTCACCCAGCGGGTGCCGAAATCGTCCAGCACCGCATAGTCGCCTTGTGTGGTGTGCGCGAAGCCGTGAAACAGCCCGTGCACGCCTTCGAACACCGTGCGCGGGCCAGAGAAGCCGCCGCGCGCCAGCAGCGCCGCGCGCAGGCCTGACTGCGCGGCCCAACCGGGATGCAGCCGTTTGGTCCAAGTGCCCTCGGCGAGATATTCGATGATGCCGGAAGCAAAACTGCCGGCGATGCCGAGCGCATCGACGAGTTGCTTGGCGTTGAGGCCGAGCGCCGCGCCGACGCCGGCGGCGGCGCCCATGACACCGAAAATGGCGGTCGGGTGAAAGCCGGCTTTGTGCACCGCCTTCGGCACCACCGTAGAGAGCCGGCACATGACCTCGGTGCCGACCGCGATGCCCAAGAGCGCCGCGGCGCCGTCCGGCCTGTGGCGCTCGCAGGCCGCCAGTACCGCCGGCACGATCACCGCGCCGGCATGCACCGGGCCGCCTTCGAAGGTGTCGTCAAAATCCTCGCCATGCGCGGCGGTGCCGTTGATGAAGGCGGCACCCGCCGAACTCAAGCCGCGGGCGTGCCCGATCGCCGTGCAGGGCCCGTCGTCGTCGCAGGCCGGCGAGCGCAGCCTTGATGTAATCCTCGTTGCGCGCGGTGACGCAAAGACCGGCGACGTCGACCAGCAAATCATCGCATTTGCCGCGGACGGCAGCGGACAGCTTTTTTGCATCGAGCGCGACAATGCGCGCGGCGAGTTGTTCAGCGACCGAAACCTTGGGGAGATCGCCGGCCACGAATGTTACCCCACCGCGACGTTACGGCGCGCGTTACGTCCGCGCAGGCTATTGGCCAGCGCCACGATGGCGAAGGTGAGCACCAGCATCAACAAGCCAAGCACGGAGATGGCGGCGAGATCGCCGCTTTCGTTGAGATCATAGATCAGCACCGACAGCACCTTGGTCTGCGAGGTGAACAGCATGATGGCCGCCGATAATTCGCGAATGACGCCGACAAAGATGAAACACCAGGTGGCGATCACGCTGGTGCGCAGCAACGGCGCGGTGATCTGCCAAAGCGCGCGCAGCCGCGTGGCGCCCAGAATGCGGCTGGCGTCCTCCAGCTCAGGGTGCACCGAGCGGAACGCCGATTGCAGTTGCTGATAGGCGGCCGGCATGGCCAGCGTCACGAAGGCGATCAGCAGGATCCATAAGGTGCCGTAAAGCACGAATGGCGGCCGCGTGTAGGAAAAGAACAGCCCGACGCCGAGCACGATGCCGGGAATGGCGACCGGCGCGGTGGCGAGAAAACCTAGAACGCGATAGCCGGTGACGGCCTGGCGTGCGTTCACGTAGGCAATCACCAGCGCCAGGATGGTGCCGGCGGTGGCGGCCAGCGCGCCGAGGATGAACGTGTTGCGCAGCGCAAGTTGCGTCGCCGACAATTCGAAGAAAACGAAATGCACGTTCTGCAAGGTGAAATTGTGCAGCGAGACCAGATGCGAAGCGACCTTGGAGAACGAGGCATTGAGCAGCGCGAAATAGGGCAGGAAAACCGGGCACATCAGCACCAGCATGGCAACCGCCAGCATGACCCAGCGCCAGAGCCCCAGCCGCACGATGCGCGGCTCGCTGTTCTTGCCGCCGACCACCGAATAGCCGCGGCGGCCGAGCACCATATGCTCGGCGCGCAGCAGGATGATGGTGAGCACCAGCAGCGGCAGCGAGGCGGCGGCGGCGAGTTCCGGCTTGGGCGGAAACTGGAACAGGCTCCAAATCTTGGTGGTCATGGTGTGGAAGCCGGCCGGCATCGCCAGGATCGCCGGCGAGCCGAACAAGGTCATCGCCTGCAGGAACGCCACCAGCGCGCCGGCCAACACCGCGGGCAATGCCAATGGGATGGTAATGCGGCGCGCCGTGTCCCAGGTGCTGCCGCCGAGAATGGCGGAGGCATCTTCGAGGTCGCCGGGCGTGCGGTCGAGCGCATTGGCGACCAGCACAAAGACATAAGGAAACGTGTAGCAGCTGATGACGAAGACGAGCCCGGCGAAGCTGTAAATATTGAGTAGATGCGAATCCGGCGCCGCGCCGGTGATTTCGCGATAGAGCTGGTTGAGCAATCCGCTATTGGGCGCTGCCAGCAATTCCCAGGCGATGGCGCCGAGGAACGGCGGCGTGACGAAGGACGCCGTCACCAGCAGTCGCACGGTGCGGCGCAGCGGCATGTCGGTGCGCGCCACCAACCAGCCCATGGGCGCAGCCACCGCGCAGCAGATCAACGCCGACAAGGTTGCCAGCGTGAACGTTGTGAGCAGCGGATCGAGATAGGAGGCGTCCGAGATCAGCCGGTGGAAATTGCCGAGGGTTAGCGCGCCGCTTTTGTCGGTGAAAGCGTAATAGACCAGCCACGACAGCGGCATCACGATCAGCACGCACAACACGGCTGCAAACACCAGCAGCACTGGCTTCGAGACATCGACCCCGAATCTGCGCTGTGCCGGCGTCTGCGTTGCTGGAATAGCGACTGTCATCACACCTTAAAAATTTCCGAGTACCGCTTCTTAATCGCGTCAGCCTGCGCATAGACGCCTTGCGGGTCCTCCGCCATCAGCTTGATGTCGGCGAGCTTGCGGACACCGGACTTTTCCACGGCCTGGCCATGCGGCGAATACTGGCGGGCCAAATCGACGATCATCTGTTGGCCCTCGCGCGAGTGCATCCAGTTCTGGAACAGGCGCGCAGCGTTCGGATTGGGCGCTGCCTTGAAGACCGCGCTGGGACCGGTGGCGAGCGGCGTGCCCTCCTCCGGATAAACGATCTCGACCGGCTGGCCGGCTTCCTTGCCGCGGATGACGAGATAGCCGGCGCCGTCCACCATGACCGCACGTTCGCCAAGCGCTATTCTTTTTGGTGTGTCGGTCGCCGACTGCACCTGCATGACGTTCTGCGCGGCCAACTTCACGAGGTAGTCCCAGCCCAGATCGCGCGCGATCTCGAACGTCGCGTTCATGATCGTGCCGCTATAGGCGGGATGCGCCTTGACCAGTTTGCCCTTCCATTTCGGATCGAGCAGGTCCTTGAAGCTCTTCGGTGCGTCTTCCTTCTTCACCAGATTGGTGTTGTAGGCGATCGGAGAGATCAGAATTCGCGTCGTTATGCTCTGACCCTCCGGATCGTAGTAGCGTTTGTCGTAATACTTCGCGACCTCTTCGGGGATGTAGGGCGCGAGCCAGCCGTTGCTTTTCCAGATAATGCAATGCGCCTGGTCAGCGGTGTTGACGACGTCGACGGCATGGATATTGGACGAATACTCCTGACCGATGCGCGTAAAAACGCGCTCGGCGCCGGATCGCTCCACGCGCACGCTGATGCCGGCAAATTTCGCCTCGAACGCCTTGCCGAGGCGTTCCGCGAACTGCAGGTCCATCGCCGTGTAGAACGCAAGCTTGCCTTCTTTTTTAGCCGCCTCGATCAAGGCCGGCGTTATTGCTTCCGCCGCCGGCGCCGCGGCGGCCCGCCCGGCGAAGGCGCTGAGGCCGATTGCGCCGGCGCCTTTGAGCACGTCGCGTTTCGAATACCGCTTGGTCATAAAGCACTCCCGACGCTTCCTTAGCCCGCGCGCGGGCAACAAGGAATGTTGCCTTAGACGTGGAACAGTTTGACGTAGTGCGCCTTGATCTCTTCGCCCAGCTTTAAAACTGCCGCCGGATCGTCCTTCATCAATTTGATCTGGCTGAGCGGCGTACGGCCGGGCTTGTCCTTGGCGTTCGGATGCGCCGAACGCAGACCGCCGATATTGATGCAGAGCTGCTGGCACTCCGGCGTGAAGCAGAAGCTTTGAAACAACCGCGCCGCATTCGGATTAGGCGCCGCCTTGAACACGCCGTTCGGCCCGACGATCAGCGGCGTGCCTTCGGTGGCATAGACCGGCTCGACCGGCTGGCCCGCTTCCTTTTCGGCAAAGATCAGATATTCGACGCCGTCGGCCATCACCGCGCGCTCGCCGAGCGCGATCTTCTTCGGCGGGTCGGCGGCCGACTGCACCTGCAGGACATTCTGCTGGGCGAGCTTTTCGAAATAGCCCCAGCCGAGATCGCGCGAGGTCTGGTAGGTCGCGGTCATGATGGTGCCGCTGTAGCCGGGATGCGCCTTGACGATCTTGCCCTTCCATTGCGGCAGCAAGCAGATCGGCAAAGCTCTTGGGCGCTTCTTCCTTTTTCACCAGATTGGTGTTGTAGGCGATGATGCAGAGGAAGACGCGGAAGCTGGCAAACGTGCCGTCCACGTCCTTGTGCTCGAGGCGGGTAGAACTTCGCCACATCTTCCGGCACGTAGGGCGCCAGCATGCCCTGATCTTTCCAATAGACCAGCAGCGAGGCGTCCGACGAATTGACCACGTCGACGGCATGCATGTTGGCGGTATATTCCTGGCTGATGCGCTGCAACAGACGCTCGGCGCCGCTGCGCTCGACCCTGCAGGAAACGCCGGGATATTTGGCCTCGAACGCCTTGCCGATCTGTTCGGAAAGCTTCAGGTCGATCGAGGTGTACCAGACCACCTTGCCTTCCTTCTTGGCGGCTTCGATCAGCGCCGGCGTGACCGGCTCAGCCGGCGGCGCGGCCGACAGCACGCGGGTCGAAAACGCGGCGCCGGCGGCGAGCGCGCCCGACCCGATAACCACGTCGCGGCGTGAAAACTTCGATTTCATTGGCGTATCCTCCATGGCCTTTATTTTGTTGTTTCGCTGCCGCGAAATTTTCTTCTATCCCATCAGCGCCCGGCATTTTTCCGGCGGCAAATGCAGCCAGACGGCACTGCCCTGGGCGATGCTTTCTCCCGCGGCGGTAACGGCGCGCAACTGCGTGCCGTCCTTGACCTCAACCATATAGTCCCGGCTGCCGCCGAGAAAGACCTGCCGCGTCACGGTCGCCGGCATGGCGTTTTCCGCCTGCCGGCTGCGTCGGCGGAAAGCTTGATGTCGTGCGGGCGGATCGAGACCGCCGTCGGCGCGCCGGCGATGATCTTCTCGCCGACGCAGCGCAGCGCGTACGCCGGCAAAATCGACGCGGCTTGCATCCAGGCCCTTGCCCTTGATCACGTTGCTCGAGCCGATGAAGCGCGCGACGAATTCCGAACGCGGCCGGTCGTAGATGTCTTCCGGCGTGCCGGCCTGCTCGATCTTGCCGGCATTCATCACGCAATCAGGTCGGCGGTGGTCATCGCCTCCGACTGGTCGTGAGTGACATAAACCGTGGTGTAGCGATAGGCGTCGTGCAGGCGGCGCACCTCGAAGCGCATTTCCTCGCGCAAATTGGCATCGAGATTGGACAACGGCTCGTCGAGCAGCAGCGTTTCCGGCTCGACGATCAGCGCGCGGGCGAGCGCCACGCGCTGCTGCTGGCCGCCGGACAATTCGCCCGGATAGCGCTCGGCCAGCGGCGCCAGCTTGGTGGTGGCGAGGATGGCATCGAGTTTCTTGGCGATGGTGTCGCGATCCATTTTGCGCAGCTTGAGGCCGTAGACGATGTTCTCGGCCACCGTCATATGCGGCCACAGCGCGTAGCTCTGGAAGATCATCGACATGTTGCGCCGCTCGGGCGGCAGCGAATGCGCGGGCGAGGAGATCAGTTTGTCGCCGACGCGGATTTCGCCCGCGCTCGGCTCGACGAAGCCGGCGATCAGCCGCAGCGTCGTGGTTTTGCCGCAACCCGAGGGGCCGAGCAGGCAGACCAGATGGCCGTGCTCGATGGCGAGCGAAATATCGTCCACCACCGCGACATCGCCATATCGCTTGGTCAGGCCCCGCAACTCAACCGACGCCACGCAAATCCTCCCCGTTATTTGACCCTCCCCGTTTGCGGGGAGTGAAATTTCTTATGAGCCGGTAAAAGCCGGCTTGCGCTTTTCCATGAAGGCCGTGCGGCCTTCCTTGTAGTCGTTGCTGGCGAAGCACTCCGCCACCAGATCGGCGCATTTCTTGGTGTTGCGCTCGCCGGCATCCTTCACGACTTCGCCGACGATGTATTTGACCGAATTCACGGTGAGCGGCGCGTTGCCGCTGATGGTGGCGGCATAGTCCGTCACGTATTTCTCCAGCTCCGCCTCCGGCAGCACGCGATTGACCAGGCCCATCGCCAGCGCCTCGGCGGCGGTGAACTGGCGCGCGGTGAAGAAGATTTCCTTGGCGAAGGAAGGCCCGACGACGTCCACCAGCTTCTTGATGCCCTTGAAGCCGTAGCCGAGGCCGAGCTTGGCCGCCGGCACGCCGAATTTGGAATTGTCCGAGCAAATGCGCAGATCGCAGCACAGCGCGAGGCCGACGCCGCCGCCGATGCAATAGCCGCGGATCATGGCGATGGTCGGCTTGGGAAACTCGTAGACCGCGGTGTTGGCCTTATCGACCGCGATATTGTAGCGGTCGATCGCCTCCTTGCTGGAGCGCTCGCTCTCGAACTTGGAGATGTCGGCGCCCGACACGAAGGCCTTGCCGCCGGCGCCGGTCACCACCACGACGCGCACCGCCTTGTCGGCGGCGAAGTCGGCGAGGATGCCCTGCGCGGCCTCCCACATATCGAGCGACACCGCATTGTGCCGCTCGGGATTGTTGAAGGTCATAATGCCGACGCCGCCCTCTTTGCGGGACAGCATTTTGTCGGTTTGCGTCATGCCTTGCTCCTTAAACTGCCTTTGACTCGTGCAGCGCCTTGATTTCATCGGCGCCAAAACCGAATTCCGCGAGAATCTCGTCGGTGTGCTCGCCCAGGTTCGGCGGCCGCGCCGCGATCTTGCTCGGCGTGCGCGACAGCTTGAACGGCTGGCCGACGAGGCCGAGCCGGCTGCCGTCGGAGCGCGCGGATTCCTGCGCGATGCCGAGATGCTTGACCTGCGGATCGGCGAACACCTGGTCGATCGAATAGATCGGCCCGCAAGGCACGCCGACTTTGTTGAAGATCTCGACCCACTCCGCGCTGGATTTGGTCGCGGTCGCCTTGTCGATTTCCGCGTTGAGCGCGTCGCGGTTTTGCAGCCGCAGCTTGCCGGTCTTGTAGTCCGGCGACGCGATCCATTCCGGATGACCGACCGCGTTGCAGAAACGCTCCCAAATCACCGCGCCGGCGACGGCGATATTGAGATAGCCGTCCGAGGTCTTGAACACGCCGGTCGGGATCGAGGTCGGATGATTGTTGCCGGCCTGCTTCGACACCAGCCCTTCGGTGAGAAAGCGCGAGGCCTGGAAGTCGAGCATGAAAATCTGCGCCTGCAGCAGCGAGGTCGAAACCCATTGCCCCTCGCCCGATACTTCGCGCTCGTGCAGCGCGGTCAAAATGCCGAGCGCGCAGAAAAGTCCGGCGGTGAGATCGGCGACCGGAATGCCGACGCGCACCGGGCCCTGGCCCGGCAGGCCGGTGACCGACATCAGCCCGCCCATGCCTTGCGCGATCTGGTCGAAGCCCGGCCGCTTGGCGTAAGGCCCGTCCTGGCCGAAACCGGAAATGCTGCCGAGGACGATGCGCTTGTTGATCTTGCGCAGCGACTTCGTAATCGATGCCGAGACGGTCCTTCACGTCGGGGCGGAAATTCTCCACCACCACGTCGGCCTTCTCGACCATGCCGCTTGAAGGCCGCGAGGCCCTGCGGCGATTTCAGATCGAGCGTCATGCTGCGCTTGTTGCGCTGAAGGTTCTGGAAGTCGGAGCCTTCGCGCGGACCGCCCGGCCCCTCGCCCTCGACGAGATGCGGCGGCGTCTCGATCTTGATGATATTGGCGCCCCAGTCGGCGAGCTGGCGCACGCAGGTCGGGCCCGAGCGCACGCGGGTGAGATCGAGGACGGTAAAGCGGGAAAGAGCCTGGGAGGCCCTGGGAAACGGCATTTCGACGGCTCCGGATGGCGTATGACGGCCTGAACTTTGCGTTTTCGGGCCTGACATTCCCCGATCTAAAGCGCCTTGTCCATCAGGCGAAATGGGCTGTCTTCGACCACTTTATTCATCATTTGGCGGAATAGTCGCTGCCGCTGCCTTGAAAAGACCACCACCACCTGTCATATGACCGCCAACGGATGAACACCCGATCTCGGGTTTGCGGGCTGCGTGCACGAAACTCCCTAAAAACGAATTTCGCCCCGCCTCTTCCGTTTCTCAACCTGACGACAACCCTGGCCACGCGGGATGTCTTTAGAACCCCGCGATTCCGCCGCTCGCATCAGCGAGCCGGCCGCTTCGCCATATAAGAAAGAGACTCTTTGACTTCATTTAACGACTTCGGCCTCGTAGAGCCGATCATCCGCGCCCTCGCGGAAGAAAAATACCTCACTCCCACTCCGATCCAAGCCCAGACCATTCCGCTCGCGATGCAAAGCCGCGACGTCATCGGCATCGCGCAGACCGGAACCGGCAAGACCGCGGCCTTCGCGCTGCCGATCATCAATCACCTGCACACCAAGCGCCTGCGGCCCGATAAAAAAGCCTGCCGCGTGCTGGTGCTCTCGCCGACGCGCGAACTGTCCGGCCAGATCGCCGACAGCTTCCGCGCCTATGGGCGGCACATCCGCCCGCTCGCCATCGCGCTCGCCATCGGCGGCGTGCCGATCAACAAGCAGATCCGCTCGCTGGCGCACGGCGTCGAAGTGCTGGTGGCCACGCCCGGCCGCCTGATCGATCTCGTCAACCAGCGCGCGCTGCGCCTCGACCAGGTCGAGGTGCTGGTGCTCGACGAAGCCGACCGCATGCTCGACATGGGCTTCATCCACGACATCAAGCGGATCGTCGCCATGCTGCGCAAGGAACGGCAGACGCTGTTCTTCTCCGCCACCATGCCGCAGGAAATCACCCGGCTCGCCGACGCGATGCTGCGCGATCCCGCCCGCGTGGCGGTGACGCCGCAGGCCTCGACCGTCGAGAAGGTCGAGCAACGCGTCATCCTGACCGACAGAGCATCGAAGCCGGCGCTGCTGGCCGAGTTGCTCAAGAGCGAGCCGGTCGATCGCGTGCTGGTATTCACCCGCACCAAGCACGGCGCCGACAAGGTCGTGCGCGGCCTGCAGAAATCCGGCTTTCCGCGCCGAAGCGATCCACGGCAACAAGTCGCAGAACCAGCGCGAGCGCGTGCTCGCCGCCTTCCGCGACGGCAAGCTGCGCACCTTGATCGCCACCGACATCGCCGCCCGCGGCATCGACGTCGACGGCGTCAGCCACGTGATCAATTACGATCTGCCGAACATCCCCGAAATCCTACGTCCACCGCATCGGCCGCACCGCGCGCGCCGGCGCCGCCGGCGTGGCGATCTCGTTCTGCGATTACGAGGAAGCGCCGTTCCTGCGCGATATCGAACGGCTGATCCGCATGTCGATCCCCTCGACCGACCGGCGCACCGGACAGCGGCCCGCCCATAGCCCGGACCAGAAAAGCGCCGGCCACCGGCACAATGGCCGGCCGCAGCGCAATAATCGCCAACAGCGCGGCCACGGCGGCGGCAATGGCCATCACAGCAATAACGGCCACCGCTCCCACAACGGCCACAATGGCCATCAAAACCGGCCGAGCCAGAATGGCCAGGCCGGCCACGCCCAGGCCCCAAAACAACAGGCCCATAGACAAGAAGCCGCCGCAGGGGAGCCAAACGGCATCGGAAATGTTACATTCCTCCAGCGCCCGAATGAGCCGCGCCGCAACGCCGGCCACCGCGGGCAACGCTGACCGGGAGACGAACTGGATGGCGAAGGAAGAACTGCTGGAGTTCGACGGCACCGTGACCGAGGTTCTGCCGGACGGCAATTTCCGGGTGAAGCTCGATAACGAGCACGAGGTGCTGGCCTATACCGCCGGGAAGATGCGGAAATTCCGCATCCGCACCGGCGTCGGCGACCGCGTGATCGTGGAAATGTCGCCTTATGACTTGCAGCGCGGGCGCATCAGCTTCCGCCACAAAGGCGACGCGCCGATGCCCGGCCCGCAGCAACGCCGGCCGAACTTCCGCCGGCGGTAGCACTTATCGAGAGCCTGGGGGCACGTAACCGTTCTGGAGTGCGGCGTGCCATGACAAACTTCGTTTCTGCGTCTCGCGCTGGCGATCTTTCTCGCCGGCGCCCTCGGCTCGGCCGCCGCGCAAGAAAAGGCGCAAGAAAAACCCGCCCGCGCCGAGCAGCACGAGACCGGCAAAGGCGTGCTGCGGCTGCTGCCGGCCGATGCCGTCACCGAACATTCCATCGACACCGCCGCGCGGCAAGCTCGCTTATACGGCGACCGCCGGAACGCTGGCGTTCTACGACCAGTCCGGCGACCAGAGCGCGGCGGTGTTCTACACTGCCTATGTCGCAAAGACGCCGGCGCGAACCGGCCGCTGACTTTCGTGTTCAACGGCGGACCGGGCGCGGCTTCCGCCTTCCTGCATCTCGGGCTGGTCGGCCCGCGCATTCTCGATCTCGGGCCGGACGGCCGCGACGCGGCGACCGCGAGCTTGCGCGACAATCCCGACACCTGGCTCAGCTTCACCGATCTGGTGCTGATCGATCCGATCGGCACCGGCTGGAGCCGCACGGTCAAGCCTGACGACGCCAAACATTTCTGGAGCATTCGCAGCGACGCGGATTCATTCGCCAAGGCGATCTCGCTCTACGTCGCCAAGAACAACCGCGCCGCCTCGCCGAAATATCTGTTCGGCGAAAGCTATGGCGGTTTCCGCGCCGCCAAGGTGGCGCGCGCGCTTGCAACGCGACCAGGGCATCGTGGTCTCCGGCATCGTGATGCTGTCGCCGATGCTGGAAGGCTGGCTCACCTTTGGCGACGACGAGTCGGCGCTGCGCGCGGCCTTGCAATTGCCGTCGCTGGCGGCGGCCGAGCTTGAGCGCAAGAAAACTTTCAGTCCCGCCGCGCTGGCCGAGGCGGAAAAATTCGCCATGACCGATTACCTGATGACCATGGCGGGCGCGCCACCGCAGGGCGACGCGGCCAAGGCATTCTACGGCCGCGTGGCGCAAATATCCGGTCTGCCGGTGGAGGTCGTGAGCAAGGCGCGCGGTTTCGTCGCCGACGCGTTTGTGAAAAGACTGCATCGGGACGGCAAGATCGTCAGCCGCTACGACGCCAATTTCGCGGTCGACGATCCCTATCCGGAGCTGCGCTCGGCGCGCGGGCCGGACCCGATCCTCGACGGCGTTTCGCGTGCCTATGGCGGCGCTATGGCCGCCTATGCCCGCAACGAACTCGGCTTCAAGACCGAGATGACTTATACGCTGCTCTCCGGCGAAGTGACCGGCCACTGGGACTGGCAGGGCGGCCGGCTGCAGGCCGGCGCGGAAGACGATCTGCGCACTTTGCTCGCCTTCGGTCCGTCGTTCCGCGTGCTGATCGCGCACGGCTATTCGGACATGGTCACGCCCTTTGGCATGACGCGCTATGTACTCGACCATTTGCCGCCGGCCACGGCCGGGCGCGCGCAGCTCAAACTCTACCGCGGCGGGCACATGGTTTATCTCGACGCGGATTCGCGCAAGGCGTTCAGCGCCGACGCCGCGGCGTTTTACCGGGGCGGCGGCGTCAATTAGGCGGTACCGCGAAACTCCAGCACGTCGAAACCGGCCAACCGGTCCACCATATAAATCAACCCGCGTTCATCGAGCATCACGTCGTTGCTCTGCGGCGCGGCGCGCCCGCCTACCGGCTCGGGAATGAAATAGCCCACCTCGCGCGGCGCTGTTGGATCGGCCACGTCGATGATGCGCAAACCGCCGCCGAACCACACGGCGTGCACCAGCGTGCCGGTCATGCGCTCGTGGAATTGATGCGCGCCGAAGCGCGCGCCCGGCGTGCGGGCAAACGGCGAATCGAGCTCGCTCACCTCGAACAGTGACAACGGTTTTATCGCCGCGTAGTCGGAAATATCGAAAATGCAAATGCCGGCATGCGGCCGGCCGCGGCGGGCTTCTTCCTCATTGGCGCTCTGCGCCTGATCTTCTTCGTCGATGGTGAGCGCGATGCGCTTGCCGCCGATCTTGCCGGGCACCGGCATCGCTGTGTGGGTCGGCTCGGGAAACGGCGGGTGATAGTTATAGGACGCCACCGTTTTCGGCTTGTTCAATTCGGCCACGTCGACAATGCGGAAACCGCCGTGCCAGCAGCTGGCGAACATTTCGTTGCCGAAACGCAGCGCGTGATGCAGGCGGTGCCGCTTGCCGGACCAGCTCGGCTTTTCGTTCGCCGCGATATTCTGCCCGGGCATCCACCAGCGCGAGACTTCCTGCGGTTTCTTGGGATCGCGCAGATCGTAGGTGACCAGGATATTGCCGATGAAGCCGTCCATTTCGGTGGAAATGTAGGCGTAGCGCTCGTCCATATCGAAACGATGCACGCCGATGCCGCCGGTCAACTGATGATGGATCAACCTGGGTTTTGACGGATCGGCGACGTCGTAGATGCGAAAGCCGCCATTGCGATAAGGCTGCTTCTCGGCGGCTTCGATCTCGACGATGTCGGCTTCGCTGACATTGAGGTTCTGGGCAAGTTCTGCGCGCGTCGGCTCGCGACCGAGCGAAGCATGCAGCTTCGCGGCGCACGCCCGGCATCTGCTCGGCGCGCCGGCCGATCGGCGTCGGATTGCGCTCGTGATTGACCACCATCAAATCGCCGGCGACGCGCACCTTGTGGCTGTGCGAGGTGGGATCGTCGAGCGTAACGGACGCTACCAAACGCGGCCTCGCCGGGTCGGCGATGTCGACGATCGAGGTGCCGAGGTTCTGCTTGTTCGGAATATGCCCGACATAGGCGTACTTGCCGGCGATGGTGACCTGGCCGGCGCCGGGCAGATCGAGATGGCCCAGGCGCCGCACATTGCGCGCGAGCGCGCCATTAGGACTGTCATTGGTCTATTTATCCACCGTCGCGCCGGAAGCTTTCACGATCGCCGTCCATTTCGGAATTTCCGCCGCGATATAGGCGGCGAACTCTTTCGGCGTGTCGCCGACGATATCGACGCCAAGCCTGCCGAGCGATTGCCGCACGCCCGGGTCGTGCAACGCCTTGACCGCCGCGTCATGCAGCTTGGCGACGATCTCAGGCGGCGTGCCGGTGGGCGCGACCAGCCCGTGCCAGGTGCTGGCCTCGAAGCCTTTCAGGCCGGCTTCGTCCATGGTGGGCAGATCGGGCAGGAGCGCCGTGCGCTTGAGCGTCGTCACGGCCAGCGCTCGTACTTTGCCGCCTTTGATGAACCCAACCACCGAGGCGGCGGTGGCGAACATCATCTGGTCGTGGCCCGCGATTACGTCCTGCAGGGCCGGCGCCGCGCCCTTATAGGGCACGTGCACGATATTGACGTGCGCCTCGGCTTTGAACAATTCGCCGGCGAGATGCGCTGCCGCGCCAAAGCCGGATGAGGCGAAATTGATCTTGCCGGGCTGCGCCTTGCAAAGATCGATCAACTCGCCCAGCGAATGGACCGGTACGCCGGGATTGACCACCAGGATATTGGCTTGGGTGCCGATCAGCGTGATGGGCAGGAAATCTTTTCCGGGCGCGTAGGTCAGCGTCTTGTACAGGCTCTCATTGGTGGCGAGGATGCTGTTGTTGCCCATCAGCAGCGTGTAACCGTCGGGAGCCGCATGGGCGACGAAATCGGCCGCGATATTGCCGCCGGCGCCGGGCTTGTTCTCGATCACGAACGGTGCGCCGAGCAGTTCCTCCATTTTTTTGCCGACGATGCGCGCCAGCACGTCGCTCGGGCCGCCGGGCGTGAACGCCACGACCAGCGTCACCGGATGTTCAGGATAGCCGGCGGCCTGCGCCGGCAAAGCCAGTGCCAGCAGCGCGGCGATACTGCCGAAAAGCGCGGCCTGGCGCGCGCGATCTACAAGAAATGTCATGGCCATTCAGTCTCCGGCTTGAGGTCGCGCCCCTGGCGAAAATCTGGCGGTCCCGAGAGGAGTCGAACCTCCGACCTTCGGTTTAGGAAACCGCTGCTCTATCCTGCTGAGCTACGGGACCGATTTGCGCGATCTAGCACAGCTGAGTGCGCCGCGCACGGGTCGGGTTATTGCGGCTTCAAGCCCGACAGCGCGACCACGTCTTTCCACCTGCTCCGCTCCTTGGCGGCGAACGCGATGGCCTCTTCCGGCGTACTGGAAAGCACGCGCGCGCCGGCAGTCAGAAAACGCTTCTGGATCGCGATATCGGCCGCGATCTGCTTCATGGTCGCCGACAGCTTGTCGACGATCGGGCGCGGCGTGGCGGCCGGAAATACGAAAGTGGTCCAGGAGGTGACGACGAAATCCTTCATGCCGGCCTCCGCCATGGTCGGCACGTTCGGCAAAGTCGGCCAGCGCTGGGCCGAGGTCACCGCCAGCGCGCGCATTTTTCCCGACTCGATGAGCCCGATGTAGGAGGCGAGATTGTCGAGCGCAAAATCGACCGCGCCCGACAGCATGGCCGGGATGGTCTGCGCCGCGCCCCGAAACGGAACATGGACCGCATCGAGGCCCGCGCGCTTGTCGAACAGCACGCCGGACAGATGCGGCGAGGTGCCGATGCCGGGACTGCCGAAGCTGACATGGCCCTTTTGCTTCGCCCAGACGATAAACTCGGCCAGGGTCTTTGCCGGCACGTGCTCGGAAGCGACGACGAAGACATTGGGCAATTCCCAGGTCATCGATGCCGGGATCAAGTCCTTTGCGGCATCGTACGGCATGCTCGCGTAAAGGAACGGGCTGATCGCCAGATTAGCGATGGTCGCCGCGCCGATGGTGTAGCCGTCCGGCGCGCTGCCGGAGACAGTGCCGATGCCGATATTGCCGCCGGCGCCCGGACGATTTTCGATCACGAAGGGCTGGCCATAGATCTGGTTGAGCCGGTCGGCCAGGATGCGCGCCAGCACATCGGTCGAGCCGCCGGCCGGATAGGGCACGATGATTTTCACGGCGCGCTCGGGCCAGGTGGATTGCGCGCGTGCGCCGGTCGCGATCAACAGGCTCGCGGCGGCGGCGCTTTTCAGGAATACGCGACGATTGGGCGGCCTGCGCAGCGACGACATCGATCCCTCCCCGATGGCCATTTTGACCTTTATGATTGCCGGGCATTGTAGCGACTTCCGGCAACCGGCCGCCATCATGAAACGCCGCCTGCGCCGCAATCTTATCATCGCCTCGGCCGCCGCAGGCATGCTCCTGGTGTGCAATGCGGCAGCGCAGGAGCCCTGCAAGCTCACGGCCATCGGCACGGCAAACGTCACAGCGGTACGCGATGGCCGGACGCTGTTGCTGGACGATGGCCAGGAACTGCGGCTCACCGGCATCGAAGTCGCCGATGACAGCCGCGCCGCGCTACAAGACCTGACCACCGGTCATGAACTGCGGCTCGAACGGCTCGGCGCCGAGCGCGACCGTTATGGACGCCTGGTCGCTTTTGCCTTTGCCGGCGACGATACCCAATCGGTGCAACAGGCTTTGCTGGAACAAGGCCACGCCCGGGTAGTCGGCGCGGGTCGGCGACAAAGCCTGCGCCGACGGTCTTTTGACCGCCGAAAAGACGGCGCGCGCGGCCCGCCGCGGCATCTGGGCCGATCCCAATTTTGCCCCTTTGTCGGCGGAAAACCTGACCCGGCTACAGGCACTTCGGGGTCAGTTCGCGCTGGTTGAAGGCAAGGTCTTGTCGGTGCGCGAGAGCGGAGCCACTATATATGTGAACTTCGGGCGGCGCTGGACGCGGGATTTCACCGTCACCATTCTGCGGCGTCTTGGTAAAGCCTTCACCACCGCCGGCGTAGAACCGAAAAAGCTTGAAGGCCGCCGCATCCGGGTGCGCGGCTGGATCGAGCAGCGCGGCGGCCCGATCATCACGGCCGAGACGCCCGAACAGATTGAAGTTTTAGAATAGAGCGCGGGGCAATGGCGGCAGCACTGATCACGGCGAGGCGATGGCGCGGTGTCGCGCTGGCGGCGCTGTTGGCCGGCTGCACCAACATACCGGACAACCAGCAGGTTTCACTCCCCGTCCCGCAGGCCGCCGAGCAGGCCGACTCGCAACCGGCGGAGACCCGCGAACATTTGCGCATCCTGGCGTCCTATGGCGGCATTTACGAAAACGCCCGGCTGCAGGCGGAGATCGGAAAGCTGGTCGACCGGCTGGTGGCGGCCTCGGAACGGCCCAACCTGAAATACCAGGTGACCATCCTCAACTCGCCCGCGATCAACGCCTTCGCGCTGCCAAGCGGCCGCCTCTACGTCACCCGCGGACTGATCGCGCTGGCCAACGACAAGGCCGAGCTCGCCTCGGTGATGGCGCATGAAATGGGCCACGTGATCGCGCGCCATGCCGAAATCCGCGAAGACCAGGCGAAGCAGGCCGCGCTGATCAGCCACGTGGTCAGCGACGTATTGAGCGATCCGCAGATGGGCGCGCTGGCGCTCGCCAAGTCGAAATATACGCTGGCGGCGTTCTCGCGCGCACAGGAATTCGAGGCCGACGGCATCGGCGTCGGCATTTCGGCGCGTGCCGGTTTCGATCCTTACGGCGCCTCGCGCTTCCTCGCCGACATGCAGCGCAACGCCGATCTCAAGACGGCCGGCAGCAGTGATGCGCGCCCGCCCGACTTTCTCGTCAGCCACCCAGCGACCCCCGAGCGGATCAAGAATGCGCTGGCCAATGCGCGCCAGTTCAGCAGCCCCGGCGCGGGCGAGCGCGACCGCGACCAATATCTCGGCGATATCGACGGCTTGGTCTATGGCGAGGATCCGAGCGAGGGCTTCGTGCGCGGGCGGCGCTTTCTGCATCCCAAGCTCGGCTTCACCTTCCTGGCGCCGCCGGGATTTACGCTCGACAACACCGCGCAGGCGGTGCTCGGCCTCAAGGGCGGCAACGAAGCCATGCGGCTCGACGTGGTCAGCGTGCCGGCCGAGCAGATCGCTGCCCGATTATTTGAAATCGGGCTGGATGGAGAAGGTCGATTCCTCGAGCGTCGAGGAATTCAACATCAACGGGTTTTCGGCCGCGACCGCCACCGCCAAAGGCGACGAATGGTCATTCCGTCTATTCGCCGTACGCTTCGGCAGCGACGTCTACCGGTTCATATTCGCGGCCAAGAACAAGACCGATGCGGTCGACCGCTCGTTCCGCGAGTTCGATTGCAACTTTCCGCCGCATGAGCCTGCAGGAAAGCGCGCAGGTTCACCCGCTGCATCTCAAGATCGTCACCGTCGGCGCCCACGACACAGTGGAAACACTGGCGGGCCGCATGGCGCTCCGGCCATGCGCTCGACCGCTTCCGGGCGCTCAACGGGCTTGGGCCACATGACGTGGTGAAGGCGGGGACGAAGGTGAAGGTGGTGGTGGATTAGGACAAGATCTAGCCAAAAGACTTGTTCGCCGCGGCCTCGAAGGCCATTGCCTGATTCGACCGAAGAAAAGCTTCAAAACTGCCAGCCGCCAGCGGTTTGGCGTAGAAATATCCTTGCAGTTCTTCGCATTTTTCCGCGCGCAGGAACGCCGCCTGCGCCGCCGTTTCAACACCCTCGGCGATCACCCCCAGCCCCAAATTGTGCGCCATTACGATGATCGATCGCACGATCGCCGTGTCCTCCGGCTTAGACCCCGCCGCGATCTTGCGCACGAAGGTCTGGTCGATTTTGATGCGGGTCAACGGATAGCGCGCCAGGTAGCTGAGCGACGCATAACCGGTACCAAAATCATCGAAGGCGAGATTGACGCCCTTGGCGCGCATGGTGCGCAGCGTTTCAAGCGTCTGGTCTTCCTGCCCGAGCGCGATGTTTTCGGTGATTTCGATCTCGAGCGCGTCGGCCGGGAGCCCGCTCTGGCTCAACGCCTCGTCGATTTCCTTGAGCAGCGCATCACCGTGAAACTGGGCCGGGAAAAGGTTGACGCCGATGCGCAGCGGCAGGCCGCTCATCGCCCGCCAGGCCGCGGCCTGCTCGCAGGCGGATTGCAGGATCCAGCGCCCGACCTCGAGCACGACCGGACTTTCGCTCAACGCGTCGATGAAGGCACCGGGTGTGAGGATGCCGCGCTGCGGATGCCGCCAGCGCAGCAGCGCCTCGGCGCCGACCATGGCGCCGTCGCTGGCGCGGACCTGCGGCTGGAAATAAAGCTCGAACTCCTTGTTGGTGCTGGCGCGCCGCAGCTCGGCTTCGAGTTCGCGCCGCGCCCGCGCCTGCGCGCGCAGCACCGGGACAAACAGGCGATAGACATTGCCGCCGGCGGCCTTGGCGTCGTAAAGCGCCAGATCGGCGTTCGACATCAGATCTTCGACGTCGGCGCCGTCGGCCGGCGCGATCGCAATGCCCGCGCTGGCGCCGATGAACAATATATGCCCGGCGATCTCGAACTTCTCCGACAGTCGTTTGAGCACGGCCTCGACCAGGCGCGTCATCACCAGCGGATCGCCGCAATCGGGTTGCACCAGCACGAATTCGTCGCCGCCGAGCCGATAGAACCGTCCATTCCCGGTCGCGAGCTTGGTCATCCGGCGCGCAACCTGCTGCAACAGCCGGTCGCCTGTCGAATGGCCGAGCGTATCGTTGATGTCCTTGAAGCCGTCGAGATCGAAGATCGCAATCGAGGTGGCGCTGGCGGGTGAGCCATCGCTCGATCTAATAGCCTCGTCGAGATCGTCGTGCAGGCTGGTGCGGTTGGCGAGGCCGGTGAGTTGGTCGTAATGCGCAAGGTATTTGAGTTTGTGCTCGACGGCGTTGCGCTCAGTCATATCGCGGCCGGTGAAAAAATGCCGCTGTTCCGGTTCCGACCATACGCCCGACCAGGCCAAGCTAATCGGGCGGCCGTCCTTGTGCACGTAACGGGTTTCGAAGTTGCGCAGATTATGGCCTTTGCGCGCCAGCCGCATTTCATACCGCGTGCTCTCGAGATCGTCGGGATGGACGAAATCGATGGCGTTGTGGCCGATCATCTCCTCGGGCGCATAGCCGAGAATGGCCGATGAGATCGGGCTGACGCGTTCGAGATTTCCGGTGCTGTCGCACACCAGGATCAGATCGAGCGAAGTCTCGAACAGCCGGCGGTTTTCGTTGGTTTCCTTCGACAAGCGGGCCTGCGCCTGCTTGCGCTCGGTGATGTCCTCGTGCGTCGCCACCCAGCCGCCGCCGGCGATCGGATGATCGACGGCGTGGATCGTTCGACCGTCGGCCAATTCGATAATCCGCGTGGCGGGCGTGCCCTTGGCAATGGCGGCCATGATCACTCGGCAATACTGATCGATGTCGCCCGAAAAGTGCCCGACCGCTTGGCGATACTCGACCAGCTGCCGCAACGTGCGACCCGGTTTCACGAGTTCGGGCGACAGATTGTACATTTCGCCATAGCGGCGATTACAGAACATCAGGCAGCCTTCGCGATCGAACATCAACACGCCCTGCGACATGTTGTTGAGCGCGACGTCGATCTGGCCTTTCTGTTCCAGTAGTTTGTCTTCGGCGCGCTTTCGTTCGGTGACGTCGATCACCGCGCACAGCCGCGCGGCGCGCCCGGCATAAGCGAGATCGCCGGAATAAACCGAAACCTTAATGACCTCGCCGTTCGCTTTTTGGTGGCGCCAGACTTTACGTCCCTGGCTGTTGGCACCCGAGTTCAGGTACTGGCTGAAGTCGTCGCGGTCTTCGGGTAGCCGGACATCGACGGCCGTCATGGTGAGAAATTTCTCGCGCGTGAAACCGTAGTGTTTCACCGCCGCGTCGTTGACGGCGACAAATTTGAGCGATTCGATATCCATCAACCACATCGGTATCGGATTGCTGTCGAACAGCAACCGGAACGTCTGGTCATGCTGCTTAAGCTCGGAGACGGTGGCGTCGATGAGCCCAGCACCATCGATCTTGCGATCGACGCCGCCAAAATTCTTTGTCAACAGACGCATCAAGCCCGCAAGCATTCGCTCACCCGAAGGTTGCGGCTGGATTTGTATGAGGTTTCGCTTGCAGACCGGTTAAGAGCGGGCGCGCAGAGCTAAGAGGTTGGTAACCATGCGGCCGGCGAAACGTCGCGGATGTGCAGCGCGCGGCAGGGTTCGGAGGTCCGCGTTGTGGCAGCTACTATCCAGATACCGGCAAGAGCCGCGGTGAGCCGACAATTGCCCCGAAATCGATTACTGCCGATTTACGATAGAACCGCATTGACGTGGACTCGGGCCGAGAAACTCAACCCTCGCCGGCCTCGTAATTGATCGTGAACTCAGGCGGCACGTCCGGTCCCCAGAGATAGAACGAATCCTCCGGCTTGTGGTCGGCCGCCGGCCAGAGATTTTCCTTCGGGATGTAATCGATATCGCAGGAGTATTCGGCGAAACTGCCCCACGGATCGCGCACGTAGTGGAAATAATTCGAGCCGAGCACGTGGCGGCCAAGGCCCCAACCCTTGGTCCAGCCTTTGTCGTGCATACGCATGGCGCCAAGCCCAATGTCGTTGATACTGGAAACGTCCCAACTGCAATGGTGGAAACCGGGCGCGCTCGATTTCACGATCGCCAATAGATGATGATCGCTGCCATGGATGCCGTGCATGAAGGCCACCAGATCGGAGGCGCGATCGGACAGGCGCAGGCCAAGCGTGCGCTCGTAGAATTTGATCGACGCATCGACATCGGCGGTGAAGATCAGCACATGTGACAGCCGGCGCGGACGCACCGGCGGCCAGTTGGCGCGGATGGCGGCGCCGGCCTTGCCGGCGGGCGCGGGCGTCCAGGTGCTGTCGGATTTTCCCGTCGGCGACACTTTGGGTCCGACTTTCACTTCGATCAGGACGTTTTCCGGATTGCGGAACCAGAAGCCGTTGCTCTCGAAGCCGGGCGGCGGATCGATCAGCTTGACGCCGGCGCCCTCGATGCGGGCTTTGAGCCGCGGCAGATCCTCGGCATAGCAGCCGAAAGAAAGATGATGCAGCGCCTTGGTCTTGCCCTCCACCACCGAGCCCCAGCGATGCTCGTGGCCGAAGGTCTTGATCGCCAGCGTGTTGCCGTCGCGCGCATGTCGAGGCCGAAATTGCCGTAGAATTCCTGCGCCACATGGGCGTCGGGCACCGCCAGCACGAACTGGTCGAGCGAGTGCACGCCGAGCACGCCGGTTTCCTTGCTGGGCGCCACGTAACCAGGATTGGCGGTCATCGATTATTTCCTTGCGCGTCGATTGTGGGGTTGGCCGGCATTGTAGCCCGCCGGATGACACGAGCAAATGGCGCAGCGCGCGATGCCGCTATGCGCGGCCCGTCTTGACCACCCGCACGGCATGGACGCAGTTCCGCCAGTCGGTGAGCGGCTGCGTGCCTTGTTCACTCGTCGCACGCGACATCAGGACCGCTTCACCCACGCCTTCCGGCTGCCAGGATGCGCGGAACTTCTGCCACGCCCAACCGGCCGGCTTATCCAAGTCCGCCGCGCGCCAAGTCTGCCCACCGTCCGTTGAAATCTCGACCGCGCTCACGCCGCCATCGGCCCACGCCCAACCCCAGATGTCGACCGCGTGGGCGCCGATCTGCATATCCGGCGACGGACTGACGATCACTGATTCCGGCGCGATCTGCCAGACCGGCCGCGTGCCGCCATCGACCGCGTCGTTGTAGAGCTGCGTCGTGAAAGGGCCGTCGGCGCGCTCGCTCGCGAGATGCAGCCGCGACAACCATTTGACCGAATTGGTGCCGTAAAATCCCGGCACCAGCAGACGCAACGGAAAGCCATGCTCGGCGTCGAGCGGCTCGCCGTTGATTTCGTAGGCCAGCAGAACATCGCCGTGTTCGAGACGCTCGAGCGGACAGTCTTTCAGATAGAGGTCCGAGCGGACACCGTCGTATTCGCCGGAATCGAGTCCGTAGGACCAGAGAAAGCGCGCCTCTGGCAGAACGCCGAGATTTTCGAGCAGTGTTTTCAGATCGACGCCACCCCAAACAACATTGCCGACGCGGCGGGTGGCGATCTTCGGATTCGACGGATAGCCGGCGCACTCGTGAAAGGCCTCCACCTGTTTTTTCGGCATTTGGCGGATCTGGTCGAAGGTGAACGCCGCACCGTCGCGCACCAGGCCGGTGATGCTCAGCGTCCATGTCTTAACGTCAATGCGCGGAACACCAACATGCGCCAGCACGAACAGATCGCGTTGCGCGGTGACCTTGCTTCAGCATTTGATGCGGCAATAGCGGCACGCGGCGGAACGTCCGCGGCGGGTCCATGGTGACCGCCGTCTGCGCGTGCATTTTTCGCCGGCGACGTCGCCCATGACGCCTATTCTACCACGGCGCCAAAACAAAAAGCCCGGCATCGCTGCCGGGCTTTCTTTAATTTGTAGCGCCGCGATGGACGAGGCCGTCAGGCCGCCTCTTCCTCGGTGGCGGGTTCGCCATCCGCCTCATCGGCGGGCTTCGGCCCGCGCCTAGGGCCCTTGGCCAGCGCGCCTTCGATTTCCTTGATCGCTTCGGTCTCGGTGATCTTCTGCACCGCCGCGATCTCGCGCGACAGCCGATCAAGGGCGGCTTCGTAAAGCTGCCGCTCGGAATAGGATTGTTCCGGCTGGGTGTCCGACCGGTAAAGATCGCGCACCACCTCGGCGATGGCGACGATGTCGCCGGAATTGATCTTGGCTTCGTATTCCTGCGCCCGGCGCGACCACATGGTGCGCTTGATGCGCGCGCGGCCCTTGAGCGTCTCAAGCGCGCGCTTGACCAGCGGGCCTTCCGCCAGCTTGCGCATGCCGACCGAGACGATCTTGGCGGTGGGAACCCGCAAAGTCATCTTGTCCTTGACGAAATTGATGACGAACAGCTCGAGCTTGGCGCCCGCGACCTCTTGTTCCTCGATGGCCAGGATCTGGCCGACCCCGTGGGCGGGGTAGACGATGAACTCGCTGGTCTTGAAGCCTTGTCGCTGCGTAGTCTTTTTGTTGGTAGGCATTCCGGGCAAAACTCCTTCACCGGCGGCCTTGCGGCTGCCGGCCATTTTGGCTGCGGGGGCCCCGGCGCGAACGGCGCCGCGCGAGGCATGCGAGGTCCGCCGCGCTTCGGCAGACTTTTTCGGTCGCCGGCTCATGCCGGTGGAACCTTTCTTAGCTTTTTGACGCGGTTTTCCTGCCACTGCTCAACGCGTGGATTACACGCCCTCTTGCGAAACCCTTGGGTGCAGCCGCGAAAAATAAGGCTCCCGAGAGGGGGAGCGCATCCGTAGCGGCGTTTTTCATCTTCATCGGATTTTTCTATATATAGCACATTTTTGGCCAAAATCAAAGCCTTATCGCGTCGCAAAAGCGCAATTCAGAGGTAATTGACCTGCTATTTTGTCATATCGGTTAACGACCACGTCACCGCGGCAGTTCCCGGCGGCGTCCAAGCGATCGAAGGCACCGTAAAGCGCGGCTTAATCGCCGGCCCCGCCTTTGGGCGAGAAGAATTTCTTGAATTTGTCCGGCACGCCTTCAAATTCTTTGGAGTCGGCCGGCGGTTCCTTTTTGACCGTGATATTCGGCCAGATCTTGGCGTATTCGGCGTTCACTTCCAGCCATTGCTCCAGGCCCGGCTCGGTATCCGGCTTGATCGCCTCGATCGGGCATTCCGGCTCGCAGACGCCGCAATCGATGCATTCATCCGGGTGGATGACCAACATGTTCTCGCCTTCGTAGAAGCAGTCCACCGGACACACCTCCACGCAGTCCATCAGTTTGCACTTAATGCAGCTTTCGTTGACGACGTAGGTCATTCCGGCTCTGAAACTCCCGATTATCAGGGTTGCCTACCGTAACGGTATTTAGGCTGCAAGCCACGCCAAGGGTAGGCCTTTTGGGGCCGCGACCTTAAGGGGAATGCGGTCTCCTGGGCACGGCCCTGTCCCCGGAACTTCTTGTCATATCGCGGTAAAGCGCCCTGGCGGCGGGGGCGCCGCCGCGTTTTTCGCAAAAGCCCTCGACCCTTACCACCTTGACAGAACGATCGAGCGCCAGCGTCACCACGTCGCCCAGGCGCACCGGCTGGCTGGACCCGGTCACCCGTGCGCCATTGAGCCGCACAAAACCCGCGTCCGCCAATGCCGAGGCATCGCTGCGCGTGCGAACCATGCGCGCGTGCCAGAGCCATTTGTCGATGCGTTGGCGGTTCAGCAGACTTCTTTGGTGCTCTGCTCAAGCTGCTGCTTGAGCGCGGCGAGCTTGGCGAAAGGCGAATTGGGATCAGCCTGTTTGCCGCTGCTGGTTTTCGAGCCGCCGAAGGGCTTGGCGTAATATTGCTCGCGTTCGGCGCGCTCGACCTGATTGCCTTTGTCGCGGCGCGGCGGACGGTCGCGGCGCTGCGCGTTGTCTTTGCGCTCGAAGCTTTTGCTTTGGCGCTCAACGCGCTGCTGGCGCTCCTGACGATCGCGACGCTGCTGGCGATCTTTGCGCTCAGGAGTTTCCGGCGTTGTCGAAGTCGCCGGCGTTTCGGTTGGCTGCACGGCGACGGCTTCAGTGGATTGCGCCGGCGCCGCAACTTTCTGCGGATCGCGGCTGGCGGCGCGGGCGGCTGGGCCGCTTCTCGTGCCGGCCGGCCGGACGCCAGACTTCGATCATCGCGGGCTCGGCAGCCACGACAGGCGCCGGAGTCTCGCTGTTCTTTTGCTCGACGTTGTCAGAACTGGCGTCTGTACTGACGGGAGCAGCGTGTTCTTCTTTCCGAGTTTCCGGCTCAGGCGGCAGAACAATGGCAACTGGAGCTTCAGCCGAAACTTCAGTCGGAATTTCGACCGGGACGGGCTCGCTGGCGGCTTCCGCCGGCGGCGACGTCGGCTTGCGGTGTATCGGGCGGCGCGATTGGCGGCGCCGGCTCCGCCGGTGTCGACTCAGCCGGTTTCGGCCTGCGATCCAAGCGATAGCCGAGCGAGCGTAAAATGGAGGCGAAGTCTTCGCCTGAGGCGCCGGTGAGCGATGTCATCGCGCCGGTCACCGTGAAACCGCGGCCATCGAACACGCCTTCCGGCTTCGGACCCGGCGAGGTTTCGCGCCATGACAAAATCGGGCGGATCAGATCGGCGAGCCGCTCCAGGATATCGACGCGCACCGCGCGCTCGCCGCAGATGCGGTAGCCGGCCGTCCGATAGAGCGGCTTCGGCGTCTCCTTATCGACCGGAATGGAGGTGCGGCCGGAGGCCGCGAGATGCAGCAGATCGCCGACACCCTTGGCGTCCGGGCTCTCGTGCTTGAGCGCCCAGAGCTGCGTCGCCAGCGAACGCGGCGCGGGTTTCAGCAGGATCGGCAGATAAATGTGATAGGCGCCGAAGCGCACGCCGTATTTGCGCAAGGTCGCGCGCGCCGGCTGGTCGAGGCCCTTGACCTCCTCGGCCACTTTCTGGCGCTCCAGCACGCCGAGCGCTTCGACCAATTGAAACGCGATGCCGCGCGCCATGCCGGTGACGTCATCGGCGGCGGTGAGCGAGAACAGCGGCGCCAGCAGCTTCTCGATATGGGTCTTGAGCCAGAGATCGAGCCGCGTCTGCACCAGCTCTTTCGCCGGGCCGGTCAGATGCTCGTCCGAGACAATACGAACGCGCGGCCGCAACACGTCGTCGCCGGCAATCAGTTTGCCGACCACGTCGCCGGTCCAGCGCAGCGCGCCGTCGTTCGCCAGCACCAACTGGTCATTAGAGGCCTGCGAGATTTTGGTGGCGCGCGCCTCTATTTCGCCGGCCAGCGCCTTTTGCGCGGCGGCGTTGAGCGCTTTGGCGTCGGAGCCCGCGCCGGAGGCGTCGGGCGCGAACATGAATCCGTCGAGGCGACCGATCACATGGCCCTCGACGGTCACTTCGCCAGTTTTTCCGATTTCGGTTTCCAACATCGTGTTCTCTCGCAGCCGCCGCATCAGCACGCTGGTGCGGCGGTCCACGAAACGTTCGGCCAGACGTTCATGCAGCGCATCGGACAGCTTGTCTTCGATCGCACGCGCGGCGCTTTGCCAGTGCTCCGGATCGGCAAGCCAATCCGGGCGGTTGGCAACGTAAGTCCAGGTCCTGACATGCGCGATCCGGTTGGAGAGGGTATCAATGTCGCCGTCGGTCCGGTCGGCTTGCGCTATTTGTTGACTGAACCAATCGGCGGGGATGTTACCCTCTCGCATCAGGAATCCATAGAGGGTGACCGCGAGTTCGGCATGGGTGGCGGGCGCGATCTTGCGGTAGTCGGGAACCTGGCAGGCGTCCCACAGCCGCTCCACGGCGTAAGGCTTGACTGCCAGCGCGCGCACATCCGGGTCGCGCGCGGCATGTTCCAAAACGAGAATGTCCTCCGCCGTCGGCGCCCGTGTCAGCCCCGGCTCGTTCGGCGAGGCCGAAAGCGAGGCTTGAAGGGCGCCGATCGAGGTGAAATCGAGATCGGAACTGCGCCATTGCAACAGGCGCAACGGCTCGAAGTTGTGGCTTTCGAGCGCCTGCACCAGCTCGGGCTCGAATGGATCGCAGCGGCCGGTGGTGCCGAAGGTGCCATCGCGGCTGGCGCGCCCGGCGCGGCCGGCGATCTGCGCCAGTTCGGCGGGATTGAGCTTGCGAAACTGATAGCCGTCGAATTTACGGTCGGAGGCAAAGGCGACGTGATCGACGTCGAGGTTGAGGCCCATGCCGATGGCATCGGTGGCGACCAGGTAGTCAACATCGCCGGACTGATAGAGCGCGACCTGGGCGTTTCTCGTGCGCGGGGAGAGCGCGCCCAGCACCACCGCGGCACCACCGCGCTGACGGCGGATCAGTTCGGCAATGGCGTAAACTTCATCGGCCGAAAACGCGACGATGGCCGAGCGCGGCGGCAATCGCGTGAGCTTCTTCTCGCCTGCGAAAGTGAGCATCGACAGCCGTGGCCGGCTGACAATGTGAGCGCCCGGCAGGAGTTTCTCGACCATCGGCCGCACCGTGGCGGCGCCGAGCACCAGCGTCTCCTCGCGCGCGCGCATCTTCAACATGCGGTCGGTGAACACATGGCCGCGCTCGAAATCGGCGCCGAGCTGCACCTCGTCGATGGCCAGGAACGCCACGTCGAGGTCGCGCGGCATGGCTTCGACGGTTGAGATCCAGAAGCGCGGGTTTGGCGGTTTGATTTTTTCTTCGCCGGTGATCAGCGCCACCGCATCGGCGCCCACGCGATCGACCACCTTGTTATAGACTTCGCGGGCGAGCAGCCGCAGCGGCAGACCGATCATGCCGCTGGAATGAGCCAGCATGCGTTCGATGGCCAAATGGGTCTTGCCGGTATTGGTGGGGCCCAGCACGGCGGTCACGCCGGCACCACGGGCGCGCGCGTTTCGGTTGGGCTGCGGGGAAAAACTGATGGGCATTACGCGTCCGACACGGCCAAGAGAGGCATTTCTGTATCACAATGCGACGACCGGGAGCGCCGCGGTTAAGCATTAGAACGAGTCTGGAACGAATCGCGCCCGAATCGCTAACTCGGGGGTTATGCGGCTTCGTTCACTGCGATATCTGGCAAGCGGTTCCCTCTAAGCCACAAGATCGGGTAGCCCGCGGCCGATTCAAGCCCCGTTAGCACCCCCTAAACGTTAACGACGGGCGAGGACTCACCCTGGCAAGAGAGTCAAGCACCATGCCCATCACCCTGCGACACTCGCTGCGCCAACACCGCAGAATGACGAATCATTATTGGGACTTCACGCCGCTGGCGGAGGCGCGGGTGGTGACCGCCGTCGCGACAAATTCGGTGGCTTCCATCACCACCCGCCCGATCGGGGTCGGAGATTGAAAGCGGAACGGCACCAGCACGCGCGTACCGGCGATTGGCGCCAGCCAGACTTCCATGTCGCGCAGCTTGGCAACATAGCGAATGGCCGCGCGCGAGGGGATGTAGCCGGCAATCGGCGAGAAATAGAGAGCGCAGACCAGCACCGGTCCGGCATAACCTTTGCTGGCCTTGACGCGGTCCATGCGCTTGAACGCGAGTTGCAGGTCGTAGCGCATGCGCCCGTCGAAGACCGGCATGGTGCGCCGGCAAGCCTCCTGCGACAGCGGATCGCCGGTGCCGGGCGAGCGCAACAGCGAAGCGGTCATCGGATCGAGAACACCCTTGCGGTGTTCATCGGTGATCGGCACGCGCTCGGGATCGGTGTCGAGCGGCGGCTCGACACGAGATTCTTTGACGACGCCATTGGTGACCGTGAAATTGATTTCGTCGTTCTTTTTGTTGCTGGCAATGAAAGAAGAATAGGTTGACGACACCGGCTGACCGGTTTGCAGGGTGCCCTGCGCCGCGCTATTGCCGTGGCCTCCTGAGAAAACGCGCAACAGGCCGCTGGTGCCGCCGCTCGCCGACGACTTGTAATGGGTGTCGGTGATTTCGATAGACCAATTGCCCTTGCCGATAGGAATGCCGGCGAGCGTCACCTCGTAACGCGCGTCCAGCTTGCCCTGCGCATGCGACGGCGCAGGCGCCGCGGCGAGCATGACCGCAAGCAGCAGCAGGAGGCAGAAATCGCGGCGCAATGCCAGCACGAAGGTTCACTCTCTCTCGCACCGGAGCGGTTGTCTTCGCGCGGTGCCGGCCGACGCCGGTACTATAGCCAGCGGGTGTAACCGGCAGGCAAGAGCTGCGACGGTCCACCACCCCTTGCCCCACAGGAAAGCGCCAAAATCGCCGGGGTCGATAGCTTCTCAGTCGGCGTTGAATAAGTCGAATGTTTGATCGCCTGCGGCTCGCCGGCACTCCCAAGTGAGCTCGTACCGGCCGGTAAAAACGGTTAGAATCGCTTGATTGGCGCGGCTTGACGCTTGCAAGCCTGCTCTCTATACGTCCGGCCGACTTCCTAGGATCAACGAACCGACCGGCGCTGCTTAAGCGCCAGGCTATTTTGAGGGATGAGCCATGGCATGGCGCTGCGACCTGACCGGCAAGAAGCCGCTCAGCGGGCACAAAGTGAGCCACTCCAACATCAAGACCAAGCGGCGGTTCATGCCGAACCTGCGCAACGTCACGCTGATTTCCGACGCGCTCGGCCGCCGTTTTCGCGTGCGCGTGTCGGCCAATGCGCTCAGGACCGTCGATCATCGCGGCGGGCTCGATGCCTTCCTGCTCAAGGCCAAGGACGCGGAACTCGCGCCCAAGATGCTCGACGTCAAGCGGCAGATCGTGAAGAAGAAGGCTGCGGGCTGAAGCTGTCCGAAGCACTGCACTGAAATAGCGCCGCCGCAGGGCGGCGTTGCTTTTTGCGCGCGATTATTCCCCCACCAGCGCGAATTGCAGCAGCAGATTGCGCTGGAGCACGAAAAAATTGTCGTCCGACACCAGCGTAAGGATGGTTTCGCCGGCGGCGTTGCGTATGCACCGCGATGCCTTCCATGTTGTCGATCTGGTAGGCGAGATCGGCCTCGATCAGCGGCTTGCCGTCGATCAGCGTGCCGGGCTTGATGGCCGCGAGCGGGATGCGGCGGATGCGCATGGCGACGCCGCGCGCCGGCGAATAGCGGCGCTCGAGCAGCAACAGGTCGGCCGGCGGCAAAATGGTGCAATCGCTGACGTCGAAATCGTCGCTGCGCTTGACCGAAAAGCGCGCGACGTGATCGCCGCCATGGCTTACATCGAGCAGGTAGGAACGGTGATTGCCCTGCGCGTCGAGGCTGCGCTCGGTAACGACGATCAACGTGCCGGCAAGCGGCGAACCGGGCGGCGGCACCGCCAGGCATTCCAGGCTCTTGTTGTAGGTGAAGGTCTGAAAATCGTCCGGCACCTTGATCGGCTCGCCGCGCGCGGCGAGGCCGTCGCGGCGATAATTGAAGCGCACGATCTTTTCCACTCGCTCGATGCCGACATAGAGCGTGCCGTCGGCCTCGGCGAGCAATTCAGCGTCGAACCAGCCGCGCGCCGCCAGCGGCCTGCCGTCCGTCCCAAGCATCGGCGCCATCTCGACGTCAGCAAGACTGGAGGGCCTGCCATTCTCATACAGAATGCGCGCACGCACCCAGGAACCGTTGTCGGTAAGCGCGAGAAAATGATTGCCGTCTGGCTCGACATGGATCGCCGAAATGCCGCCGAACGGTTCGTAGGCCGAGGTGAGCGCGAGACCGCCGCGGAATTCCAGCTGGCCGAAGCGCGTCTGCGCGGGATCGCGGTTGTCGAACGAGGTGATCGGCGTGGCGCGCACGTCGATGCGGGTAAGCGCATGGCTGTAGCGGATGTCCTTCGCCAGCGTATAGGAGGAGGTGGCGACCAGTAGCGCGGCAAGCACGATACCGGCGGCAAGCCAGCGCCGGTGCGCCGCGTTCACGCCACGCGCCGGCGTCGGCGCGGCGCCGGCTGTTCGGCCGAAGCGTTTTCCTCGAACAGCTCGGCCAGTTTCTCGGTCATGGCGCCGCCCAACTCCTCGGCATCGACGATGGTGACGGCGCGGCGATAGTAGCGCGTCACGTCGTGGCCGATGCCGATGGCGATCAGTTCGACCGGCGAACGGGTCTCGATGTCCTCGATGATCCAGCGCAGATGGCGTTCGAGATAATTTCCGGGATTGACCGACAGGGTGGAATCGTCGACCGGCGCGCCGTCGGAAATCATCATCGAGAATCTTTCGCTGCTCGCTGCGGCCGAGCAGACGCTTATGCGCCCAGTCGAGCGCCTCGCCGTCGATGTTTTCCTTGAGCAGGCCCTCGCGCATCATCAGGCCCAGATTCTTGCGCGCGCGCCGCCAGGGCGCGTCTGCCGATTTATAGATGATGTGGCGCAGATCGTTGAGCCGGCCGGGGTTGGCCGGCTTGCCGGCGGTAAGCCACTGCTCGCGCGCCTGGCCGCCTTTCCAAGCGCGCGTGGTGAAGCCGAGGATTTCGACCTTAACGCCGCAGCGCTCAAGCGTGCGCGCCAGAATATCGGCGCAGGTGGCGGCGACCGTGATCGGGCGGCCGCGCATCGAGCCGGAATTGTCCAGGAGCAGCGTCACCACGGTGTCGCGGAACTGCATGTCCTTCTCGGCCTTGAACGACAGCGGATGCATCGGGTCGACGATGATGCGCGACAGGCGGGCCGGATCGAGCTGGCCTTCTTCGAGGTCGAATTCCCACGAGCGGTTCTGCTGCGCCATCAAGCGCCGTTGCAGGCGGTTGGCGAGGCGGGCAACCACGCCCTGCAAGTTCGACAGTTGCTTGTCGAGATAGCCGCGCAGCCGGTCGAGCTCTTCCGGCTCGCACAAGTCCTCGGCGGCGGTGGTCTCGTCGAATTTCATGGTGAAGGCGCGATAGTCCGGACCGCGCGGCTCGTTCTGGCCGAACTGGCGTGGCCGCTGCGGCTCGCCCGGTGTTTCGGCGTCGCCCATATCGGTATCGTCGGCCATGTCGGCGGTCGGCGCGTCGACCGCCTCGGAAGCGGCGTCCGGCATGTCCTCGGCGGAGACCTGCTGGTCCTCTGTGCTCATGCGCTGCATATCGTCGGAGTCGGCCGCGTCGCCGTCCTCGCCGGAATCCTGCTTGCGGCGATCTTCCTCGCCTTCCTCGTCTTCATCCTCGGAATCGCGGCTGCGGTCATCGCCCATCTCGAGCGCATCGAGCAGATCGTGCACCGCATCGCCAAACTGGCGCTGGTCCTCAAGCACATCTTCGAGCTTGTCGAGATCGCGTCCGGCGCGGTCCTCGATCAGCGGGCGCCAGAGATCGACCAGCTTGCGGGCGGCCTGCGGCGGCGGCAGGCCAGTCAGCCGCTCGCGCACGAGGAGCGCCAGGGCGTCTTCGATCGGCGCGTCGGCGCGTTCGGTGATGTCGTCGAATTTCCCGCGGTGGAATTTCTCGTCCAGCATGGCCGTCAGATTGAGCGCGACGCCGTCCATGCGCCGCGCGCCGATGGCCTCGACGCGCGCCTGCTCGACCGCCTCGAATACCGCGCGCGCTTGCTGCCCGCCCGGCTGCAGGCGGCGATGCACGGCCGGATCGTGGCAGGCAATACGCAACGCAATCGAATCGGCGTGGCCGCGCACAATGGCGGCCTCGCCTTTGCTCAGTTTGCGCGGCGGCTCCGGCAGACGGACTTTGCCGCCCATCATGCCGGGGCGCTCGGCGGCGAAGGCCACTTCGAGATCGGGCTTGCGCGCAATGGCGCGCAGGCAGCCGGTGACTGCCCGTTTGAACGGTTCGGTCGGCGAGTCCTTGGCCGACGGTTTGGTCTTGATGTTGGAGGCCATGATCTTTTCTCCCTCGCCCCGCGGGGAGAGGTCTAGCTTACGACAGCGCCACGTTCACCGAACTCTCCGGCAATTCGACGCCGAAGCAGCGCTGATAGAATTCAGCCACGATCGGCCGTTCCAGCTCGTCGCATTTGTTCAGGAAGGTGAGCCGGAAGGCGAACCCGATATCGTTGAAGATCTCGGAATTCTCGGCCCAGATGATCACGGTGCGGGGGCTCATCACGGTCGAGATGTCGCCGTTCATGAAGGCGTTGCGCGTCAAGTCGGCGACGCGCACCATCTTGTTGACGATGTCGCGTCCCTGTTCGGTGCGATAGTGCTTGGCCTTGGCCAGCACGATCTCGACTTCGTTGTCATGCGGCAGATAATTGAGCGTGGTGACGATCGACCAGCGGTCCATCTGCCCCTGGTTGATCTGCTGGGTGCCATGATAGAGGCCCGACGTGTCGCCCAAGCCCACGGTGTTGGCCGTGGCGAACATACGAAACGCCGGATGCGGCGTGATGACCTTGTTCTGGTCGAGCAGCGTGAGCTTGCCCGCCACTTCCAGCACGCGCTGGATCACGAACATCACGTCCGGCCGGCCGGCGTCGTACTCGTCGAAGCAGAGCGCAATGTTGTTCTTGAGCGCCCAGGGCAGGATGCCGTCGCGGAATTCGGTGATCTGCTGATTGTCCTTGATGACGATGGCGTCTTTGCCGATCAGATCGATGCGGCTGATGTGGCTGTCGAGATTGACGCGCACGCAGGGCCAGTTGAGCCGCGCCGCCACCTGTTCGATATGGGTGGACTTGCCGGTGCCGTGATAGCCGGTGACCATGACGCGGCGATTCTTGGCGAAGCCGGCGAGAATGGCGAGCGTGGTCGGCCGGTCGAAGCGGTAATCGGGGTCGAGCTCGGGCACGTGTTCGTCGGGTTTGGAATAGGCTGGCACTTCCATGTCGCTGTCGATGCCGAATTGCTGGCGGATCGACACCTTCATGTCGGGCATTCCAGCCACTTCTTGAGTTGCAGCAGTCAAAGATACCTCCGTGGCTTCGCGATAACCCGAAGCCTGTTTACGCCCCAACTCGTCCGGTCCGGCTGATGATGGCGCAACTTAGCAGACCCAAGGGCGCCGAAAAACCCAGGGTCCGCGAATAACCCCATCAATAATATCAATGAGATAGGCATGATCGAGCCCGTGCGGAAGGCGGGGCTGGGATGCGTACGGTCGTGACGAGGCCTGCGCCGGTGGAACCTGCGATGCCCTATGGCCAGGATGCCGTGGTACCCTTCGATGTGAAGCCGGCAATTGATCGGCCGGCGAACCAATTCGGGGGAATGTCATGCGAGTGCTGTATCTCGCCTTGATTGCTGCCGTAGCCATGCCAATTGCGGCACATGCCGAAGGCGCCGCTTCCAAGGCGATCGCGGCGCGGGTCGAGGTTCATCAGATCCCTTCGCTAACGCTCTCCGACCAGCAATTCCTCATCGGCGACAGCAACGGCAAGCCGGCGACCGTTACCGGCGAGCTCCGCATCGCACAGGGCGCGGGGCGATTACCGGTCGTCGTGTTGATTCACGGCTCGGGCGGCATGGGTCCGAACATCGAATACTGGGCGCGCGAATTCAACGCGATGGGTGTTTCGACTTTTGCCCTCGACGGCTTCACCGGGCGCGGGCTGACCGCGGTAAATACCAATCAGGCGTTGCTCGGCCGGCTCAATTTCACGCTCGATGCCTATCGCGTACTCGACATGCTGGCCAAGCATCCGCGCGTCGATCCCGCGCGTATCGCGCTGATGGGCTTTTCACGCGGCGGACAGGCGACGCTCTACGCAAGCCTTAAGCGCTTCAATCAGATGTGGAACAAGTCGGGTGCGGAATTCGCTGCATATGTTCCGTTCTATCCCGACTGCATGACGACTTACATTTCCGACACCGACGTCGCAGACAAGCCGATTCGCATCTTTCACGGCAAGCCGGACGATTATAATCCGATCGCGCCTTGCAAGCGGTTCGTGCAACGTCTGCGCGACGCGGGCCGCGATGTGGTGATCACCGAATATCCAAATGCGTGGCATGCCTTCGATAACCCGCTTGGCAGCGCCGCGCCGATTACGGTGAAAGGCGCACAATCCGTGCGCAATTGCCAAATCGCAGAGGAACCGAAGGGCATCCTTATCAACGTGGCGTCGAAGCAGCCCTTTACCTACCAAGATGCGTGTGTCGAGGGTAATCCGCACGTCAATCACGACTCCGAAGCGACGCAGGCGGCGACCGTTGCGGTGAAAGATTTGCTGAAGACGGTCTTCAAACTCGAATGATTGGTGGGAATCGTCGCCTTGGCGTCGGGATTGTAGCGTTTCACCAATTCCTTGTGTTAAATTCTGTCATGCGCCGTCTCAAATCCGCCCGCAAGCCGCACGCGACCTTCTGTGTTTCTGCGGCGGCAATGATGCTGGCTATCGCGGCCACCTCAGTCGTAGCAGCGCAAACTCTCACCAAGCCAAATACCCCGGTAAAATCGCCGCAACCATCGGCCGCCGCCAAGTCGCTGACAACGAGCCGTGAAAAATCCTGCGCGATGTATGGCGCCGGATTCGTACACGTCCCCGCCAGCGATACCTGCGTCAAGATCGGCGGTTCCGTGCAGGTCGACGGCACAGTGAGCCGCAGCCGCTGACCAGCCTCAGCCGAAGCCGACCGACTTCAAATAATTGTATGACTTGATGACCTCGATCAGCCGGTCCTCGGTCGAGCGATCGCCGCCATTGGCGTCGGGATGGTGACGCTTCACCAGTTCCTTGAAGCGCGTCTTGACCTGCTTTGGCGTGGCGCCGGCTTCGAGCCCGAGTGCCGAGAGCGCCTTGCGCTCGGCATTGCGGACCGGGCGCGCTTCCTCGCGCTTTTGCTGCTCGCTGCGCATCCCCTCACCGAACAGCCCAAACGGATCGGTACCGGTGCCGCGCAGATTGGGTCGCGCGGCGCGCTTGCCGGTACCCATCTTCCAGGTCGGGCGATGGCCGGTGAGCGCGTCCTTCTGGTAGGCCAGCACCGCGTCGTCCTTCATGCCGGCGAAAAAATTATACGACTGATTGTATTCGCGCGTGTGCGCGAGACAGAAGTGCCAGTAGTCCTTGTCGTTCTGTTTGCCCTTGGGCGCGCGGTTGGTGGCGATTTCCTTGCAGCCCGCCCATTCGCAAGCCGGGCCGCCGGTTTTTTTCCGGCGGTCTTTGTCCGGTTTGACGCGGACTTTATCGAACAGGGGCGAGTCGAATTTCATGACCGGACACTATGCGCCTTTGACGACGATATCTTCAAGACTTGACAGCGATGCAACGCTCGTCGATTCGCCACCATTGACCTGCGCCCTGCCCTCACTTAACTGCGCAGAGCATGCGGACCGCCGATACCATCGCAGACAAATTGACCGAGGCTTTCAGCCCCCAAAGCCTCAAGGTGGTGGATGAATCGCACCAGCATGAAGGCCATGCCGGGCATCGCGAGGGCGGGCAAACGCATTTCAGGCTCTATATCGTATCGGAAGCCTTTAAAGGGAAGACCCGGATCGAACGCCATCGCATGATCAATGCGACGCTTTCCGGGGAACTTGCCGCCGGCGTGCACGCGCTCGCCATCCACGCCGCGGCGCCAGGCGAAGACGGCGTCTAGCCTGCCTTGCTAGCCTCGCCTTGGCCGCCGGCTTGCGCGGCAGCGGCTGGATGCGCAGTGTGGTGATGCGGTTGCGCTCGCGGCGCAGAACCCTGAAACGAAAGCGGTGGAAGGTGAAGCTCTGGCCCACTTCGGGGATCGAGCGCGCCTCGTGGATGACGAGGCCGGCGATGGTGGTGGCTTCCTGGTCCGGCAGATTCCATTCCATGACACGGTTGAGGTCGCGGATGGTCACCGCGCCGTCGACATTGACCGAACCGTCCGGCTGCTTGCGCACGCCCGGCATGGCGATGTCATGTTCGTCGGTGATGTCGCCGACGATCTCCTCCAGGATGTCTTCGAGCGTGACCAGGCCCTGAACTTCGCCATACTCGTCCACCACCAGCGCGAGCTGCGTCTTGCGGCGGCGAAACGCCTTGAGTTGCTCGGAAACCGGACGCATTTCAGGCACGAACCAGGCCGCCGTCGTCAGCCCGGCGATATCGACCTTGGCGGCGTCGCCGTCCACCGCGTGCAGGGCGCGCAGCAGATCCTTGACGTGCAGCACGCCGACGATGTTCTCCGGATTGCCGCGCCAGAGCGGAATGCGCGTCACCGGCGAAGCAATCACGGCGTTGACCACCTCCTCGGGCGGATCGTCGGCATTCAGCGTAATCATGGCGGTGCGATGGATCATCACGTCGGAAACCACCAGATCGCGCAAATCGAGCACGCCGCCGAACATGTCGCGGTCGACCGTCTCGACGTCACCTTCGCTGTGCAGCAGATCGACGGCGCCGCGCAGTTCCTCGCGCGCCGACAGTACGTTTTGATCCTCGCCGATCGTCATGCCGACGTGCTTGAGCAGCCAGCGCACCAGCGCCTCGATCGCCATCAACACCGGGCCGAACAATTTGACGAAGGCGTGCATCGGCCGCGCCACCCAAAGCGCAATGCGGTCGGGCGCGTTGAACGCCGCCGTCTTCGGCAGGATTTCGGAGAACACGACGACCAAGATGGTCATTGCCACCGTCGCATAGAGCAAGCCGGCATGGCCAAACCAGGTCAGCAACACATCAGTCGCCAGCACCGAAGCGGCGATGTTGACCGCGTTGTTGCCGAACAGCAGCGCGCCGAGCAACCGCTCGCGTTGCATCAGCAGGCGGTTGACGATGCCGGCGCGTTTGTTGCCCTGTTTTTCCAGCCTCATCATGCTGGCGCGCGATGACGCCGTGAGCGCGGTCTCACTGCCGGCGAAAAACGCCGATAGCAGGAGGCAGACCAGAACGATAACAAGAGAGAGCCAGTCGTTTCCGGTCATTTTTGTTTTAGTCTGTCAATCAAGAACGCGCGTACCTCGGCGGCATTGACGTCGTTCTCGACGAAGGCCTGGCCGATGCCGCGCACCAAAATAAAGGTGAGCTTGCCGCGCTTCACTTTCTTGTCTTGCGCGATCAGGTCCATCAGCCTGTCGATCTCCGGCGCACCGCCGGGCACATCCTGCAGTCGCGTGGGCAGGCCGACTGCCGCCAGATGAGAACGCGCCCGCGCGGCATCGGTTGCACCGGTGAGGCCTTTAGCCGAGGAGAATTCGAACGCCAGCACAATGCCGAGCGCCACCGCTTCGCCGTGCAGCAGGCGGCTGGAGAAACCGGCGGCGGCTTCCAGCGCGTGACCGAAAGTGTGGCCGAGATTGAGCAGCGCGCGTTCGCCGATCTCGCGCTCATCGCGCGCGACGATGCCGGCTTTGCCGCGGCAGCAGACCGCGATGGCGCGCTCGCGCGCGGCGCCACCCGAAAATACTTCCTGCCAGTTGGCTTCCAGCCATGAGAAGTACGCGGCATCGCCGAGCAAGCTGAATTTGGCGACCTCGGCATAGCCGGCGCGGAAGTCGCGTTGCGGCAGCGTGTCGAGTAGTGCGGTGTCGGCAAGCACCAAAATGGGCTGATGGAACGCCCCGACCAGATTTTTGCCGTGATGCGAATTGATGCCGGTCTTGCCCCCGACCGAACTATCGACCTGCGCAAGAAGGCTGGTCGGCACCTGCACGAAGTCGAGGCCGCGCCGCACGCTAGCCGCGGCATAACCTGCAAGATCTCCGATCACCCCGCCGCCAAGCGCAACAATGAGATCGCCACGTTCGATATGGGCGGCGACGATGGCTTCACACACGGTTTCGAACGTCGCGTAATTCTTGGAGCCCTCGCCTTCCGGCACGATAATGGCCGAACTCTCGATGCCGGCCGATTTCAGCGTGCGCTCGGCGGCGGGCAGATGATGCTTGGCGACGGTGGCGTCAGTGACGATCGCGACCTTGGCTGCGGGCCGCAATACCTTGATGCGCTCGCCCAGGCTCGCGAGCACGCCGCGGCCGATGACGATATCGTAGGCGCGCGCCCCCAGCGCGACCGGCACCACGATCGGCTCAGCATGCCGCGGCAGCGCGGTCATGGCGTCGCTCCGGAAATGCCGAGATGCTTCGGCAGCATGGATATGACTTCATCGACGATGGTGTCGTGCGGCTCGTCGCGCGACTGCACGACGATGTCCGACAGCGCGTAGACCGGCTCGCGCAACGGCAGCAGGTCCCTGATCTGGCCGGCGAGCGGACGGTCGTTGCGCCGCTTGGTACGTTTCATCAACACGTCGAGATCGGCCTTGAGCCAGACTGTGACGCCCTTGATGTGGATGAGGTCGCGGGTTTTCTGATCCATGATAGCGCCGCCGCCGGTCGCCAGCACCTGCGGCCCGTTGTCCAAGAGCCGCGCAATCACGCGCACTTCGCCGGCGCGAAAATAGCTCTCGCCGTGCTTGTCGAAGATTTCCGGAATGGTCATGCCGGCGGCGCTTTCGATTTCGGCGTCGGCGTCGACAAACGCAATCCCCAGCCGGGCGGCCAGCCTGCGGCCGACCGACGACTTGCCGGCGCCCATCATGCCGACCAGCACGATGGAGCGCCGCCCAAGCGCGCGGACGATTGCCGTTTCCAACCCGTTTTCCGCCGTCTTTTGAATGGCACCGTTCGCCATGCTAGAGTTCCAACGCAACGTCACGGTTCCATATACCAAAATCGAGACCGCCGCGCGGGCGGCCGTTAACCCTGGTTAAGGAACGGGCCATACACATGAATTGCGCCCGCCGGACGCGGGCCGCTGGCGGACCTCAATTATGCCGAGCCTGTTCAGATTTCTGATTTTCGTCGGCCTGATCGGCGGGCTCGGCTATGTCGCGGTATTCTCGCTCGCCAATTTCGTCCAGTACCATCCGCGCGAGATCGTGGTGACGGTCCCGTCGGACAAATTCCTCAAGAAGCCGTAGCGCAGGGCCTGGCGATGGCCCGCCCGCGGCAAGCATCCGACGAAGCGTTGGTCGCATTGTTCCTCGACATGCTCGCGGCCGAACGTGGCGCTGGCAAGAATACGCTGGACGCCTATCGCAACGACCTCGATGATCTGGTGGCGCATCTACATGCCGCCGGCCAAAACATATCTCGCGCCGGCACCGGCGATCTGCGCGGATTTCTCAGCTCCCTGACCGAGCGCGGATTCAAGGCCTCGTCGCTGGCAAGGCGGCTGTCGGCGGTGCGCCAGCTTTATCGTTTCCTCTATGCGGAAGGAAAACTTGGCCACGATCCGGCCGCGGTATTGGAAGGACCCAAGCGCGGGCGCTCGCTACCGAAAGTTCTCTCAATCGCAGAGGTCGACAAATTGCTGGCGCAGGCGCGGACAAATTCGGAAAACGAAGAACTGTCGCCGGCCACACGCCTGCGCGCGACGCGGCTGCTCTGCCTGCTCGAAACCGTCTATGCTACCGGCTTGCGCGTCTCCGAGCTGGTGGCGCTGCCGGCGGCCAGCGCGCGGCGCGATCAAAGAATGTTGGTCGTGCGCGGCAAGGGCAACAAGAGAGCGGCTGGTGCCGCTCAACCAGGCCGCCAAGCGCACCATGGCGGATTATCTCAAACTGCGCGGCGAGTTGGAGCAAGACGCGTCATCGAAATGGCTGTTCCCGTCGTTCGGCGAGCAAGGCCATCTCACCCGTCAGCATTTCGCGCGCGAACTCAAATCGCTCGGCGCCGCGAGCGGGATAGCGGCGGAGCGGCTGAGCCCGCACGTGCTGCGCCATGCCTTCGCCAGTCACCTGCTGCACAACGGCGCAGATCTCCGCGTGGTGCAGACTTTGCTCGGCCACGCCGACATCTCGACCACGCAAATCTACACCCATGTGCTGGAAGAACGGCTCAAGGCGCTGGTGCGCGACCTGCATCCGCTGGCGGAGGAGTAGCGGCTGGAACCTTTAAGCACCATGTTAACCTGCAGGCCTAATGAACTTGCCCGATGAACTTGACTAAAGCGGCGTGCCCGCGTCACTAACCTGATCAAATGCTCGCTGGAACCATGCGCACCTACCTGGATTTCGAAAAACCGGTGGCCGAACTGGAGGCCAAGGTCGAGGAATTGCGCGCTATGGGCGAGAGCGACAGCGCGGTCGCGGTCGGCGACGAGATCAGCCGGCTCGAAGTGAAGGCGGCGCTCGCGCTCAAGGAGCTCTATGCCGACCTGACGCCCTGGCAGAAGACGCAAGTGGCGCGGCATCCGCAGCGGCCGCATTGTCTCGATTACGTCGCGGGCCTGATCGAGAATTTCATGCCACTCGCGGGCGACCGCAAATTCGGCGACGACCATGCCATCGTCGGCGGTTTCGGCCGCTTCCGCGGCGAGAGCGTGTGCATCATCGGCCACGAGAAGGGCTCCGACACCGAGAGCCGCATCAAGCATAATTTCGGCATGGCGAAGCCTGAGGGCTACCGCAAGGCGGTGCGGTTGATGGAAATGGCCGATCGCTTCAGCATTCCGGTGGTCGCGCTGGTCGACACCGCCGGCGCCTATCCCGGCATCGGCGCGGAGGAACGCGGCCAGGCGGAAGCAATCGCGCGCTCGACCGAAGCCTGCTTGTCGCTTGGTGTGCCAAACATCGCGGTAATCCTGGGCGAAGGCGGCTCGGGCGGCGCCATCGCGATTGCGACCGCCAATCGCGTGTTGATGCTGGAGCACGCCATCTATTCGGTGATCTCGCCCGAAGGCGCCGCCTCCATCCTGTGGCGCGATACCACCAAAGCGCAGGAAGCGGCGACCAACATGAAGATCACCGCCCAGGACATGGTGCGCTTCGGCGTGATCGATACCGTGGTGCCGGAACCGACCGGCGGCGCCCATCGCGATCCTGCCGCCGCCATCGCCGTCGCCGGCGAGGCGATTGCCAACGCGCTCGCCGAGTTGCGGCCGCTCGATCGCGAGACGGTGCGCCGGCAGCGGCGCGAAAAGTTCCTCGCCATGGGCCGCGTAACGGCCTAACCGGCGGCACGGTCAGCGGTTTAAATCCGCAACGCTTTTGCTCATTTACCGTAGGTTCACCATAGGCTTACCGCCGGGCGCCAGCGGCCTCGTTTGCCTTGCGGATGCCACATCTTAAGGATAACGATATCTCAATGAAGGCCCGCCCCTTCGGGGAGTCTCGCGTTTAAATCGACATCTTCTACGCGCTCTTCTCGCGCCGGCGGCTTTTGCCGCGGCGCTCGCCGTTGCCGGCTGCGACCCTGACGGCATGACGCCAGCCGGCCGTTCGCAGGCTCCGCTTTCCGACAAGACGCTCGCCGAAATCCAGTCCAAGAACATGGAAAAGGATTCGCCGATCCTGGTCCGCCTCTTCAAGGAAGAGGCCGAGATGGAAGTCTGGAAGAAAACCCGCGACGGCGAATTCGCGCTCCTGAAGACTTATCCGGTCTGCCGCTGGTCGGGCGATCTTGGGCCTAAAATCAAGGAAGGCGACCGTCAGGCGCCCGAGGGTTTCTATACGATTTCGCCCGGGCAGATGAATCCGAATTCCAATTACTACCTGGCCTTCAACACCGGCTATCCCAACGCCTTCGATCGTGCCTGGAACCGCACCGGCTCCGAGTTGATGGTGCATGGCGACTGCTCTTCGCGCGGCTGCTATGCGATGACCGACGAGCAGATGCAGGAGATTTATGCACTGGCGCGCGAGTCGTTCTTCGGCGGCCAGAAGGACTTTCAGTTCGAGGCCTTTCCATTCCGCATGACGGCGCTGAACATGGCCAGGCACCGCAACAATCCGAACTTCGCGTTCTGGAAAATGATCAAGGAAGGCTACGATCATTTCGAGGCCACGCACCAGGAGCCGAAGGTCGCGGTGTGCGAGAAGCGATACGTGTTCGACGCCGCCCAGCCGGCTGATGCCAGCAAGCCGCTCAAGTTCGATGCACGTGGCAAATGTCCGTCGTTCCAGCTCGACCCCGCCGTCGCCGATGCGGTGCTCGATCATCAGCGGCAGGAGCAAGTCGCGATGGCCAATTATATCGCCCGTGACGTGGCCGTGGTGCCGTCGCGCAATGGCATCGACGGCGGCATGAATCCGGTGTTCGAGGCCAAGCTCGCCACACATACGAATTTCGACAACAACGGCCGCGTCTACCAGGTCGCGGGCAACAGTCAGGCACCGGGCGCGTTGCCGCGTACTCCCAATCCGCCGGCCCCCGCTGTGACGTGGCAGGACTCGCCACCGCAAACGAGCGAGCCCGCGGTACTGGCGAGCGTACCGATGCCGCAGCCGGCGCCGCAAGCCAAGGTAGGCGAAGCGCCGCGTGAGCAGCCGCAATCGATCGGCGGCCTGATTGGTACGCTGTTCGGCGGCTCGCCGCCGGTCACCAAACCGGCTGAACCGACAGAGAACCAGGCAATCGCCTTGCGCGGCAGCGAACGCGAGGCGGCCGGTAAAAAGAACCGCGTGGCGCCGGTCCGCGCGGCGGCGGCTGCGCCGCAACGCAAGTCGCACGAAACTGCGCCCCCGAAGGCCGTGGCCAGCACCACACCGGCCGCCACGCAGCAAGCCGGCAAAAAAGACAGGCCGCCCCAGCCGGAATTGCGCACGGCCTATTCGACACCGCAGGCGAGCAATAACGGCGTCCTGCCGGGCGCGCAGCCGGTGGTACCGGCCGGCACATTCGAGAGCCGCTGGACCGCGCTACGCTGAGCGGCGCGGCATGCGCGCTTACGTCTACATCCTCGGTACTTACACCAAAACCCGTCACCTGACCTATGTCGGCTGGACCAGCGACGTCGCGCGCAGGCTGGCGCAGCATAATGCCGGCAAGGGCGCTCGCTCGACGCGCGGACGCGTTTGGGTGTTGCTGCACTTCGAGCGCTGCAAGAATAAACGTGTGGCCATGAGCCGCGAGTGGCATTTGAAGCGCGACCGGAAATTCCGGAAAAAATTGGCGCTGGCGTTCACCAACGAGCGCGCACGATGAGCATTTTCCAGGAACGCAAGATCGATTGCCACACCCACGTGTTCGATCCGGTTCGTTTTCCCTACGGCAAGGGCATCGACTACAAGCCGTCCGGCCAGGAGGCCGGCACTCCCGCGCAACTTGCCCAGATCATGAAGACCTATGGCGTCAGCCACGCGCTGCTGGTGCAGCCGAATTCCGGTTACGGCAGCGACAATGCGTGCCTGCTCGATACGATCGCGCGCAGCGAGGGGCGCCTCAAGGGCATCGCCATCATCGACTTCGATGCCGACGCCGCGGCGCTGCGCGATTTGAAGCGCAAGGGAATCGTCGGAGCGGCGTTCAACCCGACGTTCCACGGTATCGATCATTACAAAGGCGCCGCCACTTTGATTGCCAGACTGGTCGAGTACGACATGTTTCTGCAAATCCAGGTCGAGCACGATCAACTGCTGACCTTCGTACCCTGGATCGAGAAAATGCCGATCCAGGTGCTAGTCGATCATTGCGGACGTCCGACGCCAGGCGAAGGGCTCGACCAGCCGGGCTTCCAGGCGCTGTTGCGACTCGCCCGCACCCAGCGTGTCAACGTGAAGCTGTCGGGCTATTCGAAATTTTCGCGGCAAGGTTATCCGTTCGAAGACACATGGCCGTTCGTTGGCGCCATCGTCGAGGCGTTCACCCTTGAGCGCTGCCTATGGGCGTCGGATTGGCCGTTCCTGCGCGCGCCGGAACGGCAGGATTACGGCCCGCTGGTCGAACTGGTGGAAATACTTTTCCCGGATGCCGCCGACCGTGACACGCTGTTCTGGAAAACCCCGCAACGGCTGTTCGGGTTCGGCGCCTAGGGATAACCGCAGACCCGACATTATTTTTGGAGGCTGCCATGCCCGCTTACTGGATCGGCGAACACGAGATAACGGATGCGGAAAAGTTTGCCGACTATTTGCGCCAAGCGATCCCGATTATCGAGCGTTTCGGCGGCCGTTATCTCACGCGCGCCGGAAGTCACGAAGTTCTGGAAGGCCACTGGTAGCCCAACCGTGTCGCGGTCATCGAATTTCCTGACATGGCAACGCTCAAGGCGTTCTACCGCGCAGCCGAATATCAGCCGCTGATCGCGTTACGTCAGGATCCAGCGAAAGACATGATTATCGCCGCCGACGGAGTTTGATAAAGTTCGCGCTAGGCGAACTTGCCGTGGCAATGCTTGAACTTCTTGCCGGAGCCGCAGGGACACGGCTCGTTACGGCCGACTTTGCCCCAGCTCGCCGGATCCTTGGCGTTGCGCGCGGTCTGCGCGCCTTCCGTTGCCGGCGCCAACAAGCGCCGGCGCGAGCGCGGGCGCAAATTCATCCTCGCCGGTGTCGGGGTCGACCTTGTGCCCTTCCATGTACGGCAGCTTGCTCGGCTCCTCCGCCGGCGGCTGCTGCACGATTTCCACGCGCATGAGTTGGCCGGTGACGGCCTCGCGCAGACGCGCCATCATCGCCTCGAACAAGCTGAAGGCCTCGGCCTTGTACTCGTTAAGCGGATCGCGCTGGCCGTAGCCGCGCAGACCGATCACCTGGCGCAGGTGTTCCAGCATCACCAGATGCTCGCGCCAAAGATGGTCGACGGTCTGCAACAGGATCGACTTCTCGACATAGCGCATGAGCTCGGGGCCCCATTTGGCCACCTTGCCCGCCATGTGCTCGTCGGCGCGGCGAATGACGCGCTCGCGCACCTCCTCGTCGGCGATGCCCTCTTCCTTGGCCCAATCCTTGACCGGCAGATCGAGGGTCAGCACCTCGCGTAGCGCCGTGTCGAGACCGGCGACGTCCCATTGCTCGGCATAGGCGTTGGCGGGAATGTGCTTGGCGACCAGATCCTCGATCACCGAATGGCGCATGTCGGCGATGGTTTCGTCCACCGCCTCGTCGCGCATAAGATCGAGCCGTTCCTCGAAGATCACCTTGCGCTGATCGTTCATCACGTTGTCGAACTTCAGCAGGTTCTTGCGGATGTCGAAGTTGCGCGCCTCGACTTTCTGCTGCGCCTTTTCCAGCGCCTTGTTGATCCAGGGGTGGATGATCGCCTCATTCTCCTTGAGGCCGAGCTTCTGCAGCATGCCGTCGAGCTTGTCGGAGCCGAAGATGCGCATCAGGTCGTCTTCCAGCGACAGGAAGAACTTGGAGTGGCCGGGGTCGCCCTGACGGCCGGAACGGCCGCGTAATTGGTTGTCGATGCGCCGGCTTTCGTGCCGCTCGGTTCCGAGCACGTAAAGGCCGCCGGCGGCGAGCGCCTTTTCCTTCAGTCGCGCGATTTGCTTGCGGATCTCGTCGGCCTGCGGGCTTTTCTCGCGCGCGCGCGGGTCCTCGATATCGGCGATTTCCTGGCGGATGCGCATGTCGGCATTGCCGCCGAGCTGAATGTCGGTGCCGCGGCCGGCCATGTTGGTGGCGATGGTAATGGCGCCCGGCACGCCGGCCTGTGAGACGATATAGGCTTCCTGCTCGTGGTAGCGGGCATTGAGGATGGCGAAAACCTTGGTCTTGGTGGCGCCGTCGTCGCCCGAATAAAGCGCGGCAAAGGCGTTCGGATCGGTAAAGTCGTGCGACTCCCAGCCGGCCTCGCGCAGCATGTCGGCGAGCTGCTCGGATTTCTCGATCGAGGTGGTGCCGACCAGCACCGGCTGGCCGCGCAGCTTGCAGTCCTCGATCAGCGAAATGATCGAGCGGTATTTTTCTTTTGCCGTTCGATAGACCTCGTCGTCGTCATCGATGCGCACCAGCGGCATGTTGGTCGGCACTTCGAGGACGTCGAGATTATAGATGTCGAGGAACTCATCGGCCTCGGTGAGCGCCGTGCCGGTCATGCCGGCGAGCTTCTCGTACATGCGGAAGTAATTCTGGAAGGTGATCGAGGCGAGCGTCTGGTTTTCCGGCTGGATCGGCTGGTGCTCCTTGGCCTCGAGCGCCTGATGCAGGCCTTCCGAATAGCGCCGGCCCGGCATCATGCGGCCGGTGAACTCGTCGATGATGACGACCTCGCCGTTGCGCACGATGTAATCCTTGTCGCGCTGAAACAGCTTGTGCGCGCGCAGCGCCTGGTTGACGTGGTGGACGACCGAGACGTTTTCGACGTCGTAAAGCGATTCACCTTTGAGCTCATTGGCCGCGCGCAAGCGTTGCTCGAGCTTCTCCATGCCGGCTTCGGTCAGCGTCACCGTGCGCTGCTTCTCGTCGACGTCGTAGTCGGTCTTGTCGAGCGCCGGGATATAGCCGTCGATGGTGTTGTAGAATTCGGAGCGGTCGTCGAGCGGACCGGAAATGATCAGCGGCGTGCGCGCTTCGTCGACCAGGATCGAGTCCACTTCGTCGACGATGGCGTAGATGTGCCCGCGCTGCACCATGTCCTCCAGCCGGTACTTCATGTTGTCGCGCAGATAGTCGAAGCCGAGTTCGTTATTGGTGCCGTAGGTGACGTCGCAGTCGTAGGCCTTCTTGCGCTGCTCGTCGTCGAGCCCATGCACGATCACGCCGACGGTGAGACCGAGGAAGGTATAGATCTGCCCCATCCATTCGGCGTCGCGCTTGGCGAGATAATCGTTGACGGTGACCACGTGCACGCCGCGCGTGGATATGGCGTTGAGATAGACCGCGAGCGTCGCCACCAGCGTCTTGCCTTCGCCGGTTTTCATTTCGGCGATCTTGCCTTCGTGCAGGATCATGCCGCCGATCAACTGCACGTCGAAATGGCGCTGGCCGATGGTGCGCTTGGCCGCCTCGCGAACGGTGGCGAAGGCCGGCACCAGAATGTCGTCGAGCGATTTGCCGTCGGCGACCTGCTTCTTGAAGTCTTCGGTGCGCGCCCGCAGCGCCTCGTCGGAGAGCGCTTCCAGCTCTTTCTCCAACGCATTGATGGCGTCCACCCGCGGCTGATAGCTGCGGATCCGCCGTTCATTGGCGGAGCCGAACAGCTTGCGGGCGACGGCGCCGATCATTCAGGAGGCTCCTCAGTTTCGAAGGCGCGCTTTTAACACGCCGCAACGGCCGGATTTTGCTTCCGGCGCTCCGGAAATGCGGCACTTTTCGGGCAAATTCGACGCGAACACGCCTGCAAAGCTTCACCAGCCGAGGTCAGCGGAGAGATAGGAGGGGGTCGGTTTATTGTCAATTGGCGGCTTGCCACGGCCTTAACAACGATCGATCCCAATTTATGTGCGGTAAGTCACGCGGACGTTAAGACGCACGTCGCAAACCGCCATTGCAAAGCCCCGGTTGTTGGGCGACAAGTCCGCCGCCGTCCGCCGTTGGCGGGCCACATTATTCCCAAGGACTGCCCATGATGACCTCTCGCTTTACTCGCCCTGCTGGAATTCTTGCCGCCGGTTTGGCGCTGCTGCTGGCCGCGGCTGCCCCGGCCGCGGCGCAGGATAAGGATCCGGTCGTCGCCAAGGTCAACGGCGCCGAAATTCACCAGAGCGACCTCGCGGTCGCCGAGGAAGAAGCCGGCCAGCTGCCGCCGATGTCGCCGGACGCCAAGAAAGATTACCTGGTGCAGTTCATCGCCGACATGATGCTGGTGTCGAAGGCGGCCGAAGCCAAGAAGATGGGAGATACGCCCGAGTTCAAGAAAAAGGTCGCCTTTGCCCGCGACAAGTTGCTGATGGAGCAGTTGCTGGTCGCGACCGGCAAAGCCGCGCTCACCGACGAGGCGATGCACAAAGTGTATGACGACGCCGTCAAGCAAATGGGCCAGGAGCAAGAGGTGCACGCCCGCCATATCCTGATCCGCGCCGCCGCCGGCGACGACAAAGCGAGCAAGGAAGCCGAGGACAAGATCAAGGCGGTGATCGTGCGCCTGAAGAAGGGCGAGGATTTCGAGAAAGTCGCCAAGGAGGTCACCGAAGACCCATCCGGCAAGGCCAATGGCGGCGATCTCGGCTATTTCAGCAAAGAGCAGATGGTGCCGGAATTCTCCGAAACCGCTTTCAAGCTGGACAAGGGTCAGATTTCCGAGCCGGTGAAGACCCAGTTCGGCTGGCACGTGATCAAGGTCGAGGACAAGCGCGTCAAGCCGATGCCGAAGTTCGAGGACGTCAAGCCGCAGATCGAGCAATACGTGACGCGCAAGGCGCAGGCCGAACTGGTGACCACGCTGCGCGCCAGCGCCAAGATCGAGAAGATGTACACGGTCGCCCCGGCGGAGCCGCCTGCGCCGCCGGCGCCGGAGAAGAAGTAAGAGCGATCATATTCATCAAATGATTTCGTCATGGCCGGGCTTGTCCCGGCCATCTCGCTTAGGTAGGCACTTTAGTGCCTAATGAATGGGATCACCGGCACGAGCCCGGTGACGACAAGGCTGTAGACATGTCCACCGCCATCTCCCCCCTCGCCCCGACGCAGGTGCCGGACATGCCGGCCATCGCCGGCGTGCGGTTGGCCACCGCGGCAAGCCGGCATCCGCTATGCCGGACGCACCGACGTGCTGCTGGCGCTGTTCGATGCCGGCACCACCGCCGCCGGCGTGTTCACCAAATCGAAATGCCCGTCGGCGCCGGTCGAATGGTGCCGCGCTAATCTCAAAGCCGGAAATCAAGGAGCGCGCGCGCTGGTGGTCAATTCCGGCAATGCCAATGCCTTCACCGGCAAAAGCGGCCGCGCCGCGACCAAACTCACCGCCGACATCGCCGCCAAAGCGGCAGGCTGCAAAGCCTGCGGAAATTTTTCTCGCCTCCACCGGCGTGATCGGCGAGCCGCTCGATGCGTCGAAATTTGCCCCGGTGATGGACGGGCTGGCCGCGCGCGCCAAGGCCGGCGATTTCCTCGCCGCGGCGCGCGCGATCATGACCACCGACACGTTTCCGAAAGTGGCGACCGCGACGGCGAAAATCGGCAAGACGATCGGTGACCATCAACGGCATCGCCAAAGGCGCCGGCATGATCGCGCCCGACATGGCGACGATGCTTTCCTTCGTCTTCACCGACGCCGCGATTTCCGCACCGGCCTTGCAGGCGCTGCTGAAAGAAGGCGTCGCCGACACGTTCAACGCGGTGACCATCGACGGCGACACCTCCACCTCCGACACGCTGATGATGTTCGCCACCGGCAAGGCCGGCAACCCGCGCATCGCGCGCGCTGCCGATCCGCGACTGAAGGATTTCAAGCGCGCGCTGCACGCAGTGCTGGCCAATCTATCCGAACAAGTCGCGCGCGACGGCGAAGGCGCGCGCAAGCTGGTGGAGATCGTGGTGGAAGGCGCGGTGTCGAAAGCTTCGGCGCGCCGCATCGCCATGTCGATCGCCAATTCGCCGCTGGTGAAAACCGCGATCGCCGGCGAGGACGCCAATTGGGGCCGCGTGGTCATGGCGGTCGGCAAAGCCGGCGAGCCGGCCGACCGCGATAAATTCTCGATCTGGTTCGGCGGCATTCGGGTCGCGCACAAAGGCGCGCGCGATCCCGGCTATGACGAGGCCGCGGTGAGCGCGGCGATGAAGAAGCCCGAAATCAGCCTGAAAGTCGCGCTCGGCCTGGGCAAAGGCCGCGACCGGGTGCTGACCTGCGACCTGACCAAGGAATACATCGCCATCAACGGCGACTATCGCTCGTAACCATCCGTTTACCGTCGCGGCAGGGAGCGCACCCGCGCGGTCGCATCACTCTTAACCATGGGCTGGCTAGCATCGAGGGTCTAAGGGCTGTGAGCGCCAAAATCGTCCTTGTTGCCGCCTGCGCGCTCATCGATGCCGACGGCCGCGTGCTCATCGCCCAGCGTCCCGCCGGCAAGCCGATGGCAGGCTTGTGGGAGTTTCCCGGCGGCAAGGTCGAAGATGGCGAAACGCCGGAACAAAGTTTGATCCGGGAGTTGCAGGAGGAACTGGGCATCGTCGTCAATGAGGCCTGTCTCGCGCCGCTCACTTTCGCAAGCCACGCCTATCCCGACTTTCATCTCCTGATGCCGCTTTATGTTTGCCGGCGCTGGGAGGGGCAAGTCACCGCAACCGAGGGGCAGAAGCTCGCCTGGGTGAAACCGAACCGGCTGCGGGACTACGAAATGCCTCCGGCGGACGTGCCGCTGATCTCGCACCTGATGTCGCTTTTGTGAGTAACGAATAATGAGGACGCGTCCATGAATGGGTTTCTGACGATGCGCCGATTGCGCGATTTCCTCCGCGACGATAACGGCGCGACCGCCATCGAATATGCGCTGATCGCCTCCGGCATCGCCGGCGCCATCATCGTCGTCGTGCTGTCAGTGGGCACTTCGGTAAACGGCATGTATCAAAGCGTCGCCACCGGCCTGAAGTGACACCTGGTTTTAGGGCCGCGGCTTCTCGCCGGCCGGAATTTCGCGCGTGCCGAGCGCATCGGCAAGCCGCGTGGACGCCGAGCCGGGCTTGAGCGGCTTCTGCTGGCTCTCATGCGGCGCCCAACCCGACAACCAGACAATTTCGAAGGTCGCGCGCAGGCGCCCGTCGGCATCGGCAAAACGCTCGCGCATAGATTTCCGCCATTCGGAATAAAGTCGCTGCGCCTGAGCGGCGCGCGGCGGCGCTCGGTCGAGCACATTGGTCGCGCCCATGCGGCGCAGATCGCGCATCAAATCGCAGCGCCGTCTTGTAGCGCACGGTCAACCGGTCGGAATCGACCACCGGCAAGGCGAAGCCAGCGCGTTGCAGCAGCGCACCCAGTTCGCGCAGATCGGCGAACGGCGCCACGCGCGGCGATACCCCGCCTTCGATTTCGCTTTCGGCCTGCGCGAAGGCTTCGCGCAATTCGGTCAAGCTGTCGCCGCCGACCAATGCCGCCAGCAGCAGGCCATCCGGTTTGAGCGCGCGGCGGATCTGGATCAGCGTGCCGGGCAGATCATTGACGAATTGCAGCGCCAGCGCCGACACCACGAGATCGAGCGAGCCGTCGGCGAACGGCAACGCCTCCTCGTCGGCGCATCACGTCGGCGACGACAGTCCCGACCTTGCCGCTCGCCAGCGAGCACGCGGCGCACCGCGTCGGTCGGCGTGCCGAGATCGGCGGCGCGCTCGAACTGGCGCAGCACCACGGCGAGCCGCTCGCCCAGCTCGCCGGCGACCCGGTCGATCAGGAAAGTCGCAGGTCCCAGCGCCCGCGCGCGCCGCTGACGCGCGCGCAGCAAGTTGCGGTCGAATATGGTTGGGCCTGCCGACATCTGCTACATTTGCAGCATGAACGAGCTTGTCTCGGCAAGAGACGTAACAAGTGACGTAAAGAGCGAGGGCAAAAGCGCCCTCGCGGCTGACGCAGTTGCGCGGCGGGATGCGCACCGCATTGCGCGCCGCGCTCGATCTGGCGCTGCCGCCGCTCTGCCCGTCCTGCCGCGAGCCGCTCGGCGGCGGCGCCGGGCTGTGCGCGGCCTGCTGGTCGAAACTGTCGCTGATCGAGCCGCCTTATTGCGCGCGGCTCGGCATTCCGTTCACCTACGATCCCGGCCCCGGCCTGTTGTCGATGGAGGCGATCGCCAATCCGCCGGCCTATGACCGGGCGCGCGCCGCGGTGCGCTATGACGACATCGCCCGCGCGCTGGTGCTGTCGTTCAAATACGGCGACCGGCTCGATCTCGCGCCGATGATGGGACGCTGGATGGCGCGCGCCGGCCGCGAACTGCTGAGCGATGCCGACGCGCTGCTGCCGGTGCCGCTGCATTGGCGGAGGCTGTGGGCGCGGCGCTTCAACCAGTCGGCGGCGCTGGCCGGCGCGATTTCCGAACATCTGCGGCGTGCCGGTGCTGCACGGCGCGCTCAAGCGCGTGCGCGCCACGCCGCAGCAGGTCGGCCTGTCGAAGACCGAGCGCGCCGACAATGTGCAAGGCGCCTTCCGCGTGCCGCCGGAGGAAAAGGCCAGGTGGCCGGCCGCCGGCTGGTGCTGATCGACGACGTGCTCACGTCCGGCGCCACCGTCGATACCTGCGCGCGCGCTTTGCTGCGGGCAGGCGCAGCCCATGTCGATGTGCTGGTATTCGCCCGGGTTGTCGCGCCGCTGCGCAGCTCCCATATAAACAGGGCCGACCGCTGCATGACGCGAAACGCACTATGCCCCTTATCGAAATCTATACCACCCGCTATTGCCCCTATTGCAACGCCGCCAAGGCCCTGCTGAAACGCAAGGGCGCGGCCTATACTGAGATCGACGTCAGCGGCGATTGGGAGCAGCGCGAGGCCATGATCAAGCGGGCAGACGGACATGATGACCGTGCCGCAGATTTTCATCGGCGCCACGCATGTCGGCGGCAGCGACGAGCTGCACGCGCTCGAGCGCGCCGGCAAGCTCGATCCGCTGCTCGCCGGCAACGGGGCATCCGCATGACCGGCACTTTCAAGGCCGCGATGATCCAGATGCGTGCCGGGCTCGACGCCCGCCGCCAATATCGAGGCCGCCGTGCGGCATGATCGGCGAAGCGAAGTCGGCCGGCGCCGATTATGTGCTCACGCCGGAAATGACCAACATCATGGAGGTCAAGCGCGAGCGGCTGTTCGCCACCATCGTGACGGAGGAAGCCGACACTTCGCTCGCCACCTTGCGCGAGCTGGCGCGCAAGCTCGGCATTTATGTTCATGTCGGCTCGCTGGCGATCAAAACTTCGCCCGACCGGGCGGCGAACCGCTCGTTCCTGATCGACCCCAAGGGCGAGATCGCCGCGCGCTACGACAAGATCCATATGTTCGACGTCGATCTCGAAGGCGGCGAGAGCTATCGCGAGTCGCGCACCTACCGGCCGGGCGAACAGGCGGTGCTGGGCGATCTGCCCTGGGGCCGGCTCGGCCTGACGATCTGCTACGACTTGCGGTTCCCGGCGCTCTATCGCGCGCTGGCGGAAGCCGGCGCCACCATGATGGCGATCCCTTCCGCGTTTACCCAGCAGACCGGCGAGGCGCATTGGCATGTCTTGTTGCGCGCGCGCGCGATCGAGAACGGCAGCTTCGTGTTCGCCGCCGCGCAAGGCGGCAAGCATGAGAACGGACGCGAGACATTCGGCCATTCACTGATCGTTGATCCGTGGGGGCGTATCCTGGCGGAAGGCGGCACCGAACCGGGCGTGGTGATGGCCGACATCGATCTGGCGGAAGTGGCGAAGGCGCGTGCGCGCATTCCGTCGCTGCAACATGGCCGGCGATTCGAGATCGTCGAGCCGATGGCGGAGCCGACCCACCTGCATGTGGTCAGGGGCGCCGAATGATCCGCTACGCGCTCGCTTGCGACAAAGGCCACGAATTCGAAAGCTGGTTCCAGGATTCCGCGTCCTATGACAAACAGGCCAAGCGCGGCCTGGTGAGCCTGCCCGCATTGCGGCTCGGTCAAAGTCGAGAAAGGCGATCATGGCGCCGCGATTGGCTGGTGCGCGCAAACGCGGCCGCGCGATGCCGGCCGAGGCTCCCGCCACGGCCGCGCCGGAGAAAGCGCAACAGCGAGCTCCGGTGGCGATGATCTCGCCGCAAGAGCAAGAGTTGCGCGCCAAACTCAAGGAATTGCGCGACCATCTCACCAAGAATGCCGATCATGTCGGGACGAAATTTCCCGAAGAAGCGCGCAAGATGCATTACGGCGAGGCCGAGCATCGCTCGATCTACGGCGAGGCCTCGCCCGACGAGGCCAAGAAGCTGGCCGAGGAAGGCATCGAATTCCACCCGCTGCCGATTTTGCCGGACGAGCGGAACTGAACTCTTCTTTGTTGTCCCCGGAAAGCGGGAACCCATACGCCGAAGTCCATCGATAAGCCGCGGAGTATGGGTCCCGGGCCTCTCTCGCTTCGCTCGCTCGCCCGGGACGACAGAATAATCAGTAAGCCCACACCAACAGCGCGACGCCGATCACCACCAGTACGATGCCGAGGCCTTCGCGCGCCGTGGTCGGCTGCTTGAAAATGAATTGTGTCACGCCTTGCGCAAACAGCACCTCGACCAGCGCCAGCGTGCGCACGCTCGCCGCGGTGGCGATGGCGAACGCCAGAAACCAGAATTCCGACGCCAGCGCGCCCATGAAGCCGGCGAACAGCGACGGCTTCCAGGCCTTGGCGATGGCGCGCAATACGTCCGGGCTGCGCAGCGCGAGGTAGGCCGACAGCAGGACCGCTTGCAGCACCAGCCCGACCACCAGCGTAAAGGTCGCGGCCATGACGAAATGCGGCAGATGCAGCGACAGTATGGCGCCGCGATAGCCGATCGCCGAGAGGGCGAACAAAGAGCCCGACAACAGCCCGATGATCGTGGAGCGCTTGGTACTGACGCTGCCGACGCCGGGTTTCAACGAGATCACGATGACGCCGGCAGTAGCGATCAGGATCGGCAGCAGCCGGCCAGCGGCGTGACCCGGTCGCCGAGAAAAATCAGCCCGAACAGCGCCACCTGCACCGGCTCGGTCTTGATATAGGCGTAGGCAACCACGAACGAGCGCTCGCCCATCACCGACAGCATGGTCGCCGTGGCGCCGATCTGCGTCAGCGCGCCGGCGACCACCCACAACCAAAACACCGGCGGCGTATGCGGCAGGCCTGCGCCGGTCACCAGCATGCACGCCGGCCAGAAATACCAGCGCGAACGGAAAGCCGAATAAAAAGCGCACATGGGTGGCGCCGACCGTGCCGAGCGTCGCGGTCAACTCGCGCTGCATGGCGTTGCGCGCGGTCTGCGCCGCCGCGGCGATCAGCGTGAAGACGGCCCAGAGCATTACGTTTTATGATTTCCCGCCGCGCGCAGCCACCAACATGTAATTCACATCCATGTCGGACGACAACTGCCAGCGGTCGGCCAGCAGGTTGTAGATCACGCCGCGCTCGCCGGTCACATCGAGGCCGGCGCTCTCGAAGGCGAGCTCGAGTTCGTTCGGCGTGACGAACTTGTCCCACTGATGGGTGCCGCGCGGCAGCCAGCGCAGCACGTATTCGGCGCCGACAATCGCCAGCGCGAAGCTCTTGAGCGTACGGTTGAGCGTCGCCGCGATCATCAGACCGCCCGGCTTCACCATCGCCGCGCAGGTTGCGACGAACGACTTCACGTCGGCGACATGCTCGACCACTTCCATGGCCAGCACCACGTCGAAGCGTTCGCCTGCCTCGGCCAACGCCTCCGCCGTGGTGGCGCGGTAGTCGACCGCGACGCCGCTTTGCTCGGCATGCGCGGCGGCCGCCGCGATATTTTCCGGCGACGGATCGGCGCCGACCATCTGCGCGCCCAGCCGCGCCAGCGGCTCCGACAGAATGCCGCCGCCGCAGCCGATATCGAGCATGCGCAGGCCCTTAAACAGTCGAGCTTCTTGGGATCGCGGGCAAAGCGCGCAGCGGCCTTGTCGCGGATGTAGCCGAGCCGCACCGGATTGAACTTGTGCAGTGCCGCCATCGGACCGCGCGCATCCCACCAGTTGGATGCGAGGCGCGAGAATCGCTCGACTTCGGCGTCGTCGACGGACGCGCTGCGTTGCTTGAGCGCCATGTCAGCGCGCCGTCACGTGATTGCGGAATTCGAGCGGCGCACCAATGTTGTGGAGCGACTCGATGACATCACTATCTCCTGTGCCGTGAACCGTGATGTCACCGTAGTTCAAGAGACGGCCAAAGATGGACTGGTCGACGTCGACACTCGCAACCTTATCCATATTGAGTTCGACGGTGTGCCGCTTGATGAAGCCTCCTTTGTAGACGATACGCCGATTGGTGACGTCGATCTCGGTGGTCCAGCGCTTGAACCAGGCCGACGCCAATGTCACGCCGGCGCCCACGCAAAGGCGCCGGAGACAAACAGCCAGCTATATCCGGTCGTTTTGGTTTGCGCGGCGGCCAGCCCGATCAGCGACGCCACAGCCAGCAGCATCATGATCATCGAGGGCAGATAGATGACCCAGTGAATCCTGCCGCGATACGCCACGGTTTCACCCGGCTGCAGAATTCGATCGATATAGCGCATCGGCGGCACCCAAAAAGATTAACGCAAACAGGCGTTAAAGTTGCAGTCTCGGCACCCCGCCGGTATGTATACGCGCCTTTTGCGGCCGGCAGCAGCCGGCCGCTTGTTAGCGCCTTTTGGCGCGTCCGGGAACGGCAGGTTTTCTGAAGTCATGGCTCGCCTGGTGATGAAATTCGGCGGAACGTCGGTCGCCGATCTCGACCGCATCCGCAACGTGGCGCGCCACGTCAAGCGCGAGGTCGACGCCGGCTATGACGTGGCCGTCGTGGTCTCCGCCATGGCCGGCACCACCAACCAGCTGGTCGAGTGGGCGCGCCAGGCAGCGCCCCTGCACGACGCGCGCGAATACGACGCGGTGGTCGCCGCCGGCGAACAGGTCACCGCCGGGCTGCTGGCCATCGTGCTGGAAGGCATGGGCGTCAATGCGCGCTCCTGGCAGGGCTGGCAATTGCCGATCCTGACCGACAACGCGCATGCCTCCGCGCGCATCCTCAGCGTCAACGGCGACGAACTGATCAAGCGTTTCAAGGAGCACAAGCAGGTCGCGGTGATCGCCGGCTTCCAGGGCATGCACAAGGAGACCGGCCGCATCACCACGCTCGGCCGCGGCGGCTCGGATACCTCGGCGGTGGCGATCGCCGCCGCCATCGGCGCCGAGCGCTGCGACATCTATACCGACGTCGACGGCGTCTACACCACCGATCCGCGCGTGGTGCCGCAAGGCGCACCGCATGGACAAGATCGCCTACGAGGAAATGCTCGAGCTCGCCTCGCTCGGCGCCAAGGTCATGCAGGTGCGCTCGGTCGAGCTCGGCATGGTGCGCAATGTGCCGATCTTCGTGCGATCGAGCTTCGAGAAGCCGGAGGACATCGATTCCTCCAAGCCGCCGTCCGGCACACTCATTTGCGACGAGGGAGACATCGTGGAACAGCAAGTCGTCACCGGCATCGCCTTCTCCAAGGACGAGGCGCAGATCTCGGTCCGCCACGTGCCGGACAAGCCCGGCGTCGCCGCCGCGATCTTCGGCCCGCTCGCCGACGCCAATATCAACGTCGACATGATCGTGCAGAACGTCTCGGCCGACGGCGCCACCACCGACCTAACCTTCACCGTGCCGTCGGCCGACTATGAGCGCGCGCGCGCCACCATCGAGAAGGCCAAGAAGGCGATCGGCTATGAGCGGCTGGACGGGGCGACCGACGTCGCCAAGGTCTCGGTGATCGGCATCGGCATGCGCAGCCATGCCGGCGTCGCGGCCCAGGCATTCAAGGCGCTGTCCGAGCAGAAGATCAATATCCTCGCCATCACCACCTCGGAGATCAAGTTCTCGGTGCTGATCAACGCCGCCAAGACCGATCTGGCGGTGCGCACGCTGCATACGCTGTACGGGCTGGATAAGTAGGGCCTCGCACCCGGTGGCGCCGTCCCGCAATAAACGGCCAATAACATGAGCGCGCCGAACCTGTCCTACGCGCAGCGTTACGAGGACATTCACCTGCTCCGGTGCTTCGGAGAGCAGACGGCCGGCTTTTACATCGACATCGGCGCCGGCCACCCGGTCTACGACAATGTCTCGTTTGCGTTCTACCTGCGCGGCTGGAGCGGAATAACCGTCGAACCCAATTCGTGGCTCGTGCAACTGAGCGAAGCAGTGCGACCGCGCGACCGGCGCATCCAATCGCTGGTTGGCGCGGCGCCGGGCGAAGCCACCTACTACCTGGTGGAGGATTTTCACGGCCTCTCGACCACGATCGAAAGCAATGCCCGTGCCGCGCAAAGCGAATACGGCAAGCGATCGCAAGCGCTGCGCGTGCCCGTCATAACGTTGCGGACGCTGTGCGAACTTCACGCGTCCGACACGGTCGATTTTCTCAAGGTCGACGTCGAAGGCGCCGAGCGCGACGTGCTGGCCGGCGGTGACTGGCGGCGCTTCCGCCCCAAAGTCGTCGTGGTTGAGGCACTGGCCCCAGTGACGCTCGCACCCGCTTGGGAGGCGTGGCAGTCGCTGCTCACCGATCATGGATACCGCTTCGCTTTGTTCGACGGTCTCAACCGCTACTACGTCGCTTCCGACCATGGCGCGCTGGCGGAGCGCCTCGCGGGCGAGCCGGCCTCGTTCGATGGGATTGCGCAATTCCGTAATTTTAAGCCGGCGTTCGACGATCCCTCGCATCCTGACCACGGCCTGGCCCGGCTGCTGGCCGGCGAGGACATGGTTCGCTTACCGCTGTGGCCGCCGGAGCGAATGGTCGAGCGGCTCACGGCCGGGATCGAGGCAGCCGAGCTCAGCCGGCCGGCCGGACCCGCCGACCTCGCCGTCCTCCACCAACGCGTGTTCGCAGGCCCTCCCGCGCCAGAATGGGCCGCCGCCTTGAGGCTCGGCCCCGAAGTATCGGTCCGCGGCCTTTATGAAAGACTGGTGGTCAGCGAGGCGTTCCGGGCGGCCTGCGGGCGCATTTCGGCGAGCATCGCCTGGTAATCGGCCGTCTAGGCGCGCTTTGGCTTGCCCCTTGCATGGCCCATTGGCTATAGCCTGAGCGGTAAGCGGCCTTGGATTCTCGAAACCCCGGTCGCTATTCGTACATGATCGGGCCGTAAGGAGGCTGCGGCCCGAGCCGCAACTCTAAAAGGACCTCAAAAATGCGTGGCGCGCTCGGCGGTCCGCGCGTGCTGTTACGCCGGCTTCGCGAAGTGATGGCGGAGCCGGTCAGCGCGCAGGATCGCCTCGACAAAGTGGTGGTGCTGATCGCCGCCAACATGGTGGCGGAGGTGTGCTCTGTCTACGTCTTGCGCGTAGACGGAACGCTCGAGCTATACGCCACCGAAGGCTTGAAGCGCGAGGCGGTGCACGAAACCGTGCTCAAAGCCGACGAAGGCCTGGTCGGCCTGGTCGCAAGCGAGGCCAACCCGATCAATCTGTCGGACGCGCAGGCGCATCCGGCCTTCTCGTTCCGTCCGGAAACCGGCGAAGAAATCTATCATTCGTTCCTCGGCGTGCCGGTGTTGCGCGCCGGCAATACGCTCGGCGTGCTGACGGTGCAGAACCGCGCGCGCCGCACCTATACCGAAGAGGAAGAAGAGGCGCTGCAAACCACGGCGATGGTGCTGGCCGAGATGATCGCCTCGGGCGAGTTGTCGTCGATCGCCCGCCCGGGCGCCGAGCCGGCCGCGCGCCACGCGCTCAATCTCACGGGCGCCGCGCTGGCGGACGGCATCGCGCTCGGCCATGTGGTGCTGCACGAGCCGCGCGTGGTCATCACCAATGTGATCGCCGACGACGTGCCGAAGGAACTCAAGCGGCTGGATGCGGCGATCGCGAACTTCCGCGCCGATCTCGACCGCCTGCTCGAGCATGGCGACGTGGCCGACGGCGGCGAGCACCGCGAGGTGCTCGAAGCCTACCGCATGTTCGGTTATGACCAGGGCTGGCTGCACAAAATGCGCGAGGCGGTGGCGACCGGCCTCACCGCCGAGGCCGGCGTCGAGCGCGTGCAGTCCGACACCCGCGCGCGCATGCTGCGCGCCTCCGATCCGTATTTGCGCGACCGCCTGCACGATCTCGACGATCTGGCCAACCGGCTGATGCGCGTGCTGATGGGTCAGGACCACGCGCCGTCCAAGGAGCACCTGCCGGAAAACGCCATCGTGGTGGCGCGCTCCATGGGCCCGGCGGCGCTGCTCGACTACGACCGCAAAAGACTTCGCGGCCTGGTACTGGAGGAAGGCGGGCCGACCTCGCATGTCTCGATCGTGGCGCGCGCGCTCGGCATTCCCACGGTCGGCGAGATCGCCAATGCCACCGGCCTGGTCGAGCAAGGCGACGCCATCATCGTCGACGGCACCACCGGCGAGGTGCACATGCGCCCGCCGTCCGACATCGAAAGCGCCTATGGCGAACGGGTGAAACTGCGCGCGCAAGCGCCAGGCGCAATACCGCGCGCTGCGCGACCGCGCCTGCGTCACCAAAGACGGCCACAAGATCGCGCTGATGATCAATGCCGGCCTGCCCATCGATCTGCCGCATCTCGACGAGACCGGCGCCGCCGGCATCGGCCTGTTCCGCACCGAATTGCAGTTCATGGTGGCCGCCACATTGCCGCGCACCGGCGACCAGCTCGGGCTTTATCGCACCGTGCTCGATGCCGCCGGCAAGCGGCCGGTGACCTTCCGCACGCTCGACATCGGCGGCGACAAGGTGCTGCCCTATATGCGCAATGTCGAAGAGGAAAATCCGGCGCTCGGCTGGCGCGCCATCAGGCTCGGGCTCGACCGGCCGGGCCTTTTGCGCAGCCAGGTGCGCGCGATGCTGCGCGCCGCCGGCGGGCGCGAATTGCGCCTGATGTTCCCGATGATCGCCATGGTGGAGGAATTCGACAAGGCCAAGTCGCTGGTCGAGGTTGAACTCACCCATCTGCGCCGCCACGGCCACGCGCTGCCCGAGCGGGTGCAGATCGGCACCATGCTGGAAGTGCCCGCGCTGCTCTACCAGCTCGATGAATTGCTCGAGCGCGTCGATTTCCTTTCGGTCGGCTCCAACGACCTGATGCAATTCCTCTATGCCGCCGACCGCGGCAATGCGCGGGTGTCGCAGCGCTTCGATCCGCTGTCGGCGCCGGTGCTGCGCGCGCTCAAGGACATCGCCGACAAAGGCAAGAAGCACGGCAAGCCGGTGGCGCTGTGCGGCGAACTCGCCTCGCAGCCGATCGGCGCGCTGGCGCTGGCGATCATCGGCTACCGCTCGCTCTCGCTGTCGCCCTCGGCGGTCGGCCCGGTCAAGGCGCTGCTGCTCGATCTCGATTGCCGCAAGGGCGAGAGCGCCATCCTGCCGCTGCTCGAGCAGCCGATCGGCAGCGTGTCGATCCGCCACAAGCTCGAAGGCTTCGCGGCGGCCGAAGGATTGCAGCTTTGATCGCGCTGCCGCAGCACCGGCTCGACGCCCTGCTCGCCCGCCATGCGCTGGTGGAAAGCGAGCTCGCGACCAATTTGGGCCGCGACGACTACGTCAAGACTGTCGCGCGAATTCGCCGAGCTCGGGCCCGTGATCGAGGCGATCAAGGCTTATCGCGCCGTCACCGCCGAAATCGCCGATCTCGAAGCGCTGGCCGCCGACTCCGCGAGCGATCCAGAAATGCGCAAGCTGGCCGACGCCGAGAAGCCGGCGTTGCAGGCGCGCAAGGAAAAGCTCGAGCATCAGATCCAGCTGGCGCTGATTCCGAAAGACGCGATGGACGACCACGACGCCATCCTGGAAATCCGCGCCGGCACCGGCGGCGACGAGGCCGCGCTGTTCGCCGGCGATCTGTTCCGCATGTACGAGCGCTACGCCGCCCAGCAGGGCTGGAAGACCGAAATCCTGTCGATCAGCGAAGGCAGCAAAGGCGGCTTCAAGGAAATCGTCGCCGAGGTCCACGGCCGCGGCGTGTTCGCCAAGCTCAAATTCGAATCCGGCGTGCATCGCGTGCAGCGCGTGCCCGACACCGAAGCCTCCGGCCGCATCCACACCTCGGCGGCCACCGTCGCGGTGCTGCCCGAGGTGGAGGACGTCGATATCAAGATCAACGACGACGACCTCAAGATCGACACCATGCGGGCGCAGGGCGCCGGCGGCCAGCACGTCAACAAGACCGAATCCGCCATCCGCATCACCCACTTGCCGAGCGGCATGATCGTCTTCGTGCAGGAAGAGCGCTCGCAGCATAAAAACAAGGCCAAGGCGCTGAAGATGCTGCGCGCCAAGCTATATGACGCCCAGCGCAGCAAGCTCGACGCCGAGCGCGCGGCCGAACGGCGCGGGCAGATCGGATCCGGCGACCGCTCGGAGCGCATCCGCACCTATAATTTTCCGCAAGGCCGCGTGACCGATCACCGCATCAATCTGACGCTGCACAAGCTGCCGCAGGTGATGGAGGGCGAGGCCCTGCACGAGGTCATCGACGCGCTGGTGACCGAGCATCAGGCCGAACTGCTGGCGGCGGAAGGCGCGACGTGATGCTGGCTGCCAGCGCGGACGATCGCGGCGGCGCGCCGCGCATTGGCCGAACAATTTCGTGCGGCGGGAATCGACTCTGCCGACGCCGATGCGCGGCTGCTGCTGGCCTATGCGCTCGGCATCGATCGCGCCGCGCTGATGGCGAATGGCGAACGCGCGCTGAGTACCGACGAGATGAAGGCGATCGATGCGCTGGCAGCCCGCCGGCTGCGGCGCGAGCCGGTGTCGCGCATTCTCGGCAGCAAGGAATTCTGGACGCTCTCGCTCATCGTCACGCCCGAAGTGCTGGTGCCGCGGCCGGAAACGGAAACGGTGGTCGAAGCCGCGCTCGATGCGCTTTTGCCCCTGAAGCTGGAGAAATTGCGCATCCTCGATATCGGCACCGGGTCGGGCGCTCTGCTGCTGGCGCTGCTGAGCGAATTGCCGAATGCGGTTGGCATCGGCACCGATATCAGCGCCGCCGCGCTTGCACGTCGCGCGCGCGAACGCGCAACGCAATGCGCTGGCTGCGCGTTGCAGCTTCGTGGCCTGCGACATCGCCGCCGGCGTGCAGGGCGCGTTCGATCTCATCGTTTCGAACCCGCCTTATGTGGCGCACGGCGACATCGCAACGCTCGCGCCGGAGGTGCGCGACTACGACCCGCCGCTTGCGCTCGATGGCGGCGCCGATGGGCTGGATGGTTACCGCGCCATCGCCCGCCACGTGCGCCGCGCCTGCTGGCGCCGGGCAGGCCGACTTGATTGTGGAACTGGGCGCGGGTCAGGAGCGCGCGGTCGCGTGAGTTGTTTACCAAAGCCGGCTTGAATGTCGCCGCCGCCAAGGCAGATTTGGCCGGTATCCCGCGTGCGCTGAGTGCAACCGCAGCGCCATAACCATGCCGCAGATCACCCTTGCGGATGAAAAAAACCGCTTGGAATGTGGCGCGGAAACGACTAGCTTGCCAGCAACGGAATCGACCCGAGCGGGTTGTATCGCCAGGAACCCCGGAGCAAGAGGCTCTGTGTGGCGGTGGTGCAAGGCCGAGGACGAGCCGGCTTTATACGACGGCAAAAGAAACGGGTTCGAACGCTTCACCGGTTGGGCGCATCAGGCTTTTAAATATTGACGGTGCGCGTAACGAGAAGGTTGGCAACGCCGCGGCAGAATCGCGGCTATGAGGTTGCATCGGCAATCGCGACAAAGATCGCAAACGATCTAGCATTCGTGTGGGCAGCGTGGACCGAGGCCGCGCAGCGGGATTCGTTTGGGCTGGAGAATAGCTAAGGTATTTACAAGTTCAGTAACGTTTGGCGGCGTGTGCCGCGATGGAGCGAATGGTCAAATGATGAGAAACGGTCAGAAGCGCATGCGGGGGCGCAACAACAACAATAACAACCACCGCAAAAGCCAGAATCCGCTGACGCGGGTCTACGAGTCGAACGGCCCCGACGTCAAAATTCGCGGCACCGCCTCGCACGTCGCGGAAAAATATATCCAGCTCGCACGCGACTCGCAGAGCTCCGGCGATCCGGTGGCGGCCGAAAACTACTACCAGCACGCCGAACATTATTTCCGCTTGATCGCCGCCGCGCAGGAACAGTTCCGCCAGCAGAATCCCTACTACAACAATCAGCAGCCGCAGCAGGGCCAAGGCGCTCCGCAAGGCGCGGCCGACGACAACTTCGATGACGACGGCGACGACGGCCAGCCTTACATGGGTCAAAACGAGCCGGGCTTCGCGCCGCAGCCGCAAGCACCGCAACAAATGCCGCAGGCGCAGCCTTATTTGCCGCGCGACGCGCAGCCGTTTCCGCCGCGCGATCAGCAGCAGCACCGTCCGCAACATCAGCCGCAGCAGCACAATGCGCCGCAGCCAAACCTGGGCGGCCAGGGCGGCCAACATGACGGCGGTCACGACACCGGTTTGCCGGCCTTCATCACCGGCGGCGGCCAGCCGCAGCCCAATCCCGGACAGAACAACAACCAGGGCTACGGGCAGAACGGTCACGAGCAAGGCGACCGCAACGATCGCTTCGGGCATCGCCGGCGCCGGCGTCATCGCGGCGGCGGCGGTTACCGCCCCGACCGGCCGGATAATTTCGGCAACGCCAATCCGCAGAGCTCCGCGCCGCAGCAGCCGGCCCCCAGCGATGGCGGCGGCGACGAACCGCCGCGGCAGCCGGAATAATTAATCCGCGATTGACCTTGCGGCGCCACCCGGCGACGGCGCCAGCGCCGGCTCCAGCGACGGCACCAATTTGCGTTTGACGCGGCGCGCGGGAATCGCGCGATAGACCTGCTTGGTCGCTTCCACCATATGCACGCCGGCAAACGGCGCCGACATCGTCGCGCCGGTGCGCTCCCACGCCACCGCCGAACGCAGGAACCAGCCGCGCGCGATCGGCGGCACGTAGAGCGCCTCGCGCCAGCCGGTCGGCGTGAACCAGCTCTCGCGCAAAAGCTGATTGATCTGCGAGCGCGAATAAGGCCGGCCGTGACCGAACGGCGTCGTGTCCATGCGCGCCCACAATCCGCGCCGGTTCGGCACCACCACCAGCAGCCTGCCGCCCGAAGCCAGCACGCGCCACGCCTCGCGCAACAGCGTGCCGGGGTCGTTGGTCATCTCCAGCGCGTGCACCAGGATGACGCGGTCGACGGCATTGTCGGGCAGCGGCAATTCGTTTTCGTCCACCAGCGCGGACAAAGCCGGCCGCGAGGTCGGCCATTTCACCACGCCCTGCCCGGCCGGCATAAATGCGAGGCAGCGTTCGGCCTGCTCGCGGAACAGACCGAGATAGGGCGTGGCATAACCGACGCCGAGCACGCGCAGGCCGGCGGTATCCTTCCATAGGCCGCGAATGCCGCGGCCGACGAAGCGGCGCGCCACCACGCCCAGGTGCTGACCGTAGAAATTGCGCAGGTCCACGACATCGATCGACATGGGCTAAAACTATCATGAAATGATATTTCCAGCCGCGTATCCGGAAACGCATGGGGTGCGAGACAATTGATCTCGCATGCTACGGTTAACGTCCTGCCCTAAAGCGACGAGGTATTGCCATGCCCGCGGAAACCCGCCTGTTTTTATGCCTGAAGGACAATTACGGGGTGCTGCTGCACGACAGCGAAAGCGGCGCCACCGCCTCGATCGACGCGCCCGAGGCGGCGCCGATCGAGGCCGCGCTCAAGGCCACCGGCTGGAAGCTCACCGACATTCTGGTCACCCACCACCACGCCGACCACACCGGCGGCATCGCGGCGCTGAAGGAAAAATACAAATGCCGCGTGGTGGCGCCGGCGGCGGAAGCCGAAACGATCCCCGCGGTCGATCAGACCGTGCGCGAGGGCGACAAGGTGACGGTCGGCAAGCTGTCGGCCAATGTGATCGAGACGCCGGGTCACACCAATGGCCACATTTCCTACTGGTTCCATGCCGACAAGCTCGCCTTCGTCGGCGATACGCTGTTTTCCATCGGCTGCGGCCGCGTCATCGAAGGCACGCCCGGGATGATGTGGCGCTCGCTGGTAAAACTGCGCGACCTGCCGAACGACACCGAGATTTATTGCGGGCATGAATACACCGCCGCCAATATCCGCTTTGCGCGCACCATCGAGCCGGACAACAAGCTGCTGGCGGCGCGCGAGGCGGAGGCGACGCGGCAGATCGCCAAGGGTGAGCCGACGATTCCCATCACCATCGGCGACGAGAAACTGGCCAATCCGTTCCTGCGCGCCGATGTGCCGGAGGTCGCGGCCGGCATCGGCATGGCCGGCAAGGAGGCAAGCCAAGTGTTCGCGGAGATCAGGGCGAGGAAGAACAAGTTTTAGAGCGACGCGCATGCCCGCCCCCACCGCCGCCGATATCATCGCCAAGCTCGATCTCAAGCCGCATCCGGAAGGCGGACATTATCGCGAGACCTTCCGTGATCCCCGTACTGCCGACGGGCGGGCCGCTTCCACCTCGATCTATTTCCTGCTGGCGCGCGGCGAGCGCTCGCACTGGCATCGGATCGACGCCGTCGAGGTCTGGCATTATTACGCCGGCGCGGCCCTCAAGCTCGAGATCGTCGACGGCACGGAAGAAGAAATCATCCGGCTCGGCGGCAATATTCACGAGGGTGAAGTTCCGCAGGTCACCGTGCCGGCGCGCGCCTGGCAGGCGGCGGAAAGCCTCGGCGACTGGACGCTGGTCGGTTGCACCGTCGCGCCCGGCTTTTCGTTCGAGGGTTTCGAACTGGCGCCGAAGGACTGGTTGCCGGGACGGTAAAGCGGGCGCAGCCGTCACGGCGCGCTTTTTACGCCGGGCCGGACGCGCCGGCTGCTGGTCGATGCGCCGCTTCAAATCGTTGGCGACGACACCGGCGATAACGACCGCGGACAGCGCCGCGGCGAGGTACTTCCGCTTGTTTTTGTCGTTCGTTGCCTTGGCGGCCCGGCGTACCAATTGCTTGTAGCGCCTGGTCGCGGCAGCAACAATCTTGTCGGATTGATTGAGCACCGCGCGTTGCGCCATCTGCGCCAGCGACGACTGTGAAGCGGCCGGCGTGGCGCGCTTAGGGGCGGTTCGCTTGGTGGATTTCTTCCGGCGTTTAGCCATGTTGCACTCTTGAAAAAATTGGTTGGGATGTGGAGACTCACTCCGTTGCGTGCCTTGCTTTGCGCAACGCGCGCCTGGCCTGAGGTCTTTTCCGCGGTTGTAGTTTTGGAGCCGGCAAGAACTTCAGCGCGCTTGCAAGGCTGAGAGGCATCGCGTCGGAGATCGCCTGCGGTACGTTCTTGGCCTGCTTTTTCAGATATTTTTTGGTTCCGACGGAATTCTTGACGGCAGTCCCGGCGAGCGAGCCGAGCTCGAAAGCAAGCTTCGCCGCCAGTTTTGGGTTGTCTTCGACAAAGGACCAAAACATGTCGGCGATTGACATGGTATTTTTCTTCTTACGGCTCACCAAAAATTCCCTTCGGCCCGGTGGACATGGATCAATACCCGTGGAACCAATCAGTTCCATGGAATAGGCTGTTTGTGGCTGCAACCAGAGGAAATATCCGTGCCGAATAAACTCGACCAAGCGCGCGAACAGCTCGCGCGCGCCAACCGCATGATCGCCAACGAAGGCGTGCTCGACGCCTTCGGCCACGTCACCATGCGCCACCCGACCGATCCGGGCCGCTATCTGATGTCGCGCTCGCGCGCGCCGGAACTGGTGCAGCCCGGAGGACATCCACGAATTCACGCTCGACTCGCAATCGTCAAGCCGATCGAGGCGCGGCTTTATGGCGAGCGCGTCATCCATGGCGAAATCTACAAGGCACGGCCGGAGGTGAACGCGGTGTGCCACCATCACGCGCCGTCGATCCTGCCGTTCTGCATTTCCGGCATGGAGCTCAAGCCGGTCTATCATCTCGGCGCCACGCTCGGCGAGAAGGTGCCGTTCTGGGACAGCCGCGACGAATTCGGCGACACCACGCTGATCGTGGCCAAGCCCGAAGAAGGCGCCTCGCTGGCGCGCGCGCTCGGCGAGCAACTGGATCGTGCTGATGCGCCGGCACGGCGCGACCGTCGCCGGCAAGACGCTGGAGGAGCTCACGTTCCGCACCATCTACACCGCGCGCAACGCGGCGACTGCAGATTCAGGCGCATGGCGCTTGGCCATGTGTCGCCGCTCAACGCGGCCGAGACCGAACTCGCCGGCGAATACAATCTGCGGCCAGGCCCGGTCGCGCGCGCCTGGGAATATTGGTCGGTGCGGCTCGACAAGGCGGAAGGAACACTTCCGCGCCGACGCAAAGCGAAAAAGAAATCCACGACGAAACGCAAATCGAAAGCCAAGCGATGACTAGTTCAAGCAACGTGCGCGGCATGATCGCGGTCGACAAGATCGGCTGCAAGATTCTGTTTCTCAATCCGCAGACTTATGAAACGGAAACCGTTCTCGACGGCTTTCAGCGCACGGTGCACGAATTGCTCGTGGTGCCGGAAACCGGGCTCGCCTATGTGCCGATCTTCGGCGACGGCATCCACGGCCGCAATCCGAATCCTGGCCATGTGCTGCACGTCATCGACCTGCATCAAGCGCAAAGTGGCCGACACCATCGATCTTTCGCCCTACAGCGCGCCGCATACGGTGCGGCGCGGCGCCGACGGCCTGATCTACATCACCTGCGAAAACAGCGCCGAAGGTCGCGGTGATCGATCCGAAAACGCAACAAGATGATCGACGCGATCGACTCGCGGCTCGACCAACGGCCACCGGCTCTGCATCGCGAATGACGGCCAGCGGCTCTATACCGACAACGAGGAAGACGCCACGGTCTCGGTGATCGACCTGCCGAACCGCAAACTGCTGGGCAAGATCAAGACGCCGCAGGCGCTCGCCGGCATCGCGGTGTCAGGCGACGGCCGCACGGTGGTCGCGGTCAGCGACGAAGCAGCCGGTGCGTGTTCCTGATCGATACGGCGGCGGGCAAAGTCAGCCGCGAGGTGCGGCTCGAAGGCGTGCCGAAAGCGGCGCAGATCGCGCGCTATTCGCCGGACGACAAGCTCGTCGTCGTCTGCAAGCCTGAACAGCAACATGGTGACCATCATCGATGCCTCATTCGGCGCGCAGACCGCGGTCGCGGTCGGCAGTCAGCCGATGGACTTTGCATTTCGCGGCGATGAACTGTTCGTCGGCTGCCAGGGCGACGGATCGATGCACATCATCGATATTCCGACGCGGCGGCACAAGCAGAGCTTCCAGGCCGGATCGGGCTGCGAATCGGTGGGATTCTTTTAATTGCGCATGATCTTGTCCGAAAACCGGTCCCCGCTTTTCGGGATCATGCGCTAGGCGAAATACTGCCCGCCATTGGCGGAGAGCGTCGAGCCGGTGATCAACCCGGCCTCGTCGGAGGCCAGGAACACCACGCAGCGCGCGATCTCCTCCGGCTCGCCCAGGCGGCCGATCGGAATCTGCGGCAGGATGTTCTTCTCCAGCACGTCCTTCGGCACCGCCTGCACCATCTCGGTGTTGATGTAGCCCGGGCAGATCGCATTCACCGTGATGCCGGCGCGCGCGCCTTCCTGCGCCAGCGCCTTGGTGAAGCCGATCTCGCCGGCCTTGGCGGCGGAATAATTGGTCTGGCCCATCTGGCCCTTCTGGCCGTTGATCGAGGAAATGTTGACGATGCGGCCGAACTTGCGCTCGCGCATGCCCTCGATCACCTGCCGGCGTCATGTTGAACAGCGAGCCGAGATTGGTGTTGATCACCGCGGTCCACTGCTCGGGCTTCATGCGGTGGAGCATGGCGTCGCGGGTGATGCCGGCATTGTTGACCAGCACCTCGACCGGGCCGAGCTCGGCCTCGACTTTCTTCACGCCTTCGGCGCAGGCGTCGAAGGACGACACGTCCCACTTGAACACCGGAATGCCGGTTTCGGCCTTGAATTTCTGCGCCGCCTCGTCGTTGCCGCCATAGTTGGCCGCGACCTTGTAGCCGGCGGCCTTCAGCGCCTTGGCGATGGCGGCCCCGATGCCGCGGGTGCCGCCGGTAACCAACGCAACGCGTGACATGCCCCTCTCCTCCCAGAGATCTACTTTTCGACGTCATGGCCGGGTCGAGCCCGGCCATTGACGCTAGCGATCAGTTCGCGCGTCTATCGCGCTCCACGCACATCGCGATGCCCATGCCGCCGCCGATGCACAAGCGTGGCGAGGCCCTTCTTGGCGTTGCGCTTCTGCATTTCGTACAGCAGCGTCACCAGCACGCGCGCGCCGGAAGCGCCGATCGGATGGCCGATGGCGATGGCGCCGCCATTGACGTTGACCTTGGAGGTATCCCAGCCGAGGTCCTTGTTGACCGCGCAGGCCTGCGCCGCGAAGGCTTCGTTGGCCTCGATCAGATCGAGATCCTCGTGCTTCCAGCCGGCTTTCTTGAGCGCGGCGCGCGACGCCGGGATCGGCCCGGTGCCCATGATCGACGGATCGACGCCGGCCTGCGCCCACGACACGATGCGCGCCAGCGGCGTCTTGCCGAGCTTGGCGGCCTCGCGCGCCTTCATCAGCACCACGGCGGCGGCGCCGTCATTGATGCCGGAGGCGCTGCGCCGCGGTCACCGTGCCTTCCTTGTCGAAGGCGGGACGCAGCTTGGAAATGCGATTCGAGCGTGACGCCGGCTTTCGGATATTCGTCGGTGTCCACCACCATGTCGCCCTTGCGCGACTTGATGGTGACCGGCGACGATCTCGTCCTTGAACTTGCCGGCCTTCTGCGCGGCCTCCGCCTTGTTCTGCGAGGCGACCGCGAATTCGTCCTGCTGCGCGCGCGTGATCTGATATTGCTTGGCGACGTTCTCGGCGGTGTTGCCCATGTGATAGCCGTTGAAGGCATCCCACAGCCCGTCCTTGATCATGGTGTCGACCATCTCGAACGCGCCCATCTTCACGCCGCTGCGCAGATGCTGGGCGTGCGGCGCCATGCTCATCGATTCCTGGCCGCCCGCCACCACGATCTCGCTGTCGCCGTTCATGATCGCCTGATAGCCGAGCGCGACCGCGCGCAGGCCGGAACCGCATAGCTGGTTCACGCCCCAGGCAGGGCTTTCGACCGGAATGCCGGCGGCGATCGAGGCCTGCCGCGCCGGGTTCTGGCCCTGACCGGCGGTCAGGATCTGCCCCATGATGACTTCGGAGACGCGGCCGCCTTCGACGCCGGCGCGCTCCAGCGCCGCCTGAATCGCGGTTTTGCCGAGCTCATGGGCCGGCAGATTGGCGAATGCCCCGTTGAACGAGCCGACCGGCGTGCGGGCGGCGCTGACAATGACGATGTCGTCCTTCATCCGAAACTCCTGTTGCGGTCGACTTGGGCGCGCAAAGCGGCGTTATTTGGCGCTGCCGCATCCTCGGGCCAGCCCGGGCAGCCCTGTCAACAACGGGCAACTTGCAGATATACGCCGAGAATTGGCGCTTTTTTGACCTTTCCGCAAGGGTTGCCGCACTGCCCGCTCGGCCTGCCGCGCCGCCACAAAACGGTGGCCCGCGCGCGCGCGAAACCGGTTATGCTCAGCTCTGGGCAGGGGAACGCGATCGCACATGGCAGACGAAAAAGAGCCGATCACAATCAAGAAATACGCCAACCGGCGGCTCTACAATACCGGGACCAGCACCTACGTCACGCTCGAGGACCTCGCCATCATGGTGAAGGACGGCGAGGATTTCGTCGTGTTTGACGCCAAGACCGGCGAGGACATCACCCGCTCGGTGCTGGCGCAGATCATCTTCGAGCAGGAGAACAAGGAAGGCCAAAGCCTGCTGCCGATCGCCTTCCTGCGGCAATTGATCCGCTTCTACGGCGACAGCATGCAGATGATGGTGCCGCGCTTCCTCGAACAATCGATGCAATCGCTCACCAGCCAGCAGGGCAAATTCCGCGAGCAGATGACGCAGGCCTTCGGCGCCGGCGGCTTCGGCACGCTCGAGGATCAGGTGCGGCGGAACATGGAAATGTTCGAAAAGACCTTCGCCATGTTCGCCCCGCCTTCGCGCGCGGCCAGGCCAAGCCCGCAGGCGGACAAGCCGCAAGGCGCCGGCAGCGAGATGGACGAGCTCAAGCACCAGCTCGACGAAATGCAGAAGCGGCTCGATAAGCTCGGCGGCAAGGAATAGCGGCTCTACGCCGTCGCGGCGCGACTCCTCGGCATCCATGGCCGCGCATCGCTGGCGAGCCCGATCAGCGCGCCTTGCAGGAAATCGCAGCCCCAGTCCGCCACCAGTCTGCGCGGCCTCCTCGTCCTGCACCCATTCGGCGACGGTCTTGAGGCCGAGCCGGCGCGACAGATCGATCAGCGTGTGCACGAAGGCGCGGTCGTCGCTCGACTTGCACGATATTCTGCACGAAGGCGCCGTCGATCTTCACGATATCGACGCCGAGCTTGCGCAAATTGCGGAACGAGGTGTTGCCGGCGCCGAAATCGTCGATGGCGATGCGGCAGCCGAGATCCTTGACCCGGGTGACGAAGCCGCGGGCGTCGTCGATGTCCTGGATCGCGGCGGTTTCGGTGATCTCGATGATCAGCCGCTCGGCCGCGCTGGTATTGGCGCGCAGCAGCGCGCCGAGGCCCGCCCACCAGTCCGGATCGACGGTGGAGGCCGGCGAGACATTGACGCTGGCCGTGAGAGCGGGCGCGGCGGCCAATTCCTTCACCACCAGTTCGAGCACGCGATAGTCCAGCATGCGCATCAGCCCGACCCGCTCGGCCACCGGGATGATCTCGTTGGCGTGGGCGATGGCGCCCGTCGGGGCGACGCACGCGCATCAAGCATTCGTAGAAGGCGACCTTGCGGGTTTTCGCCTCGACCACCGGCTCGAAAGCGAGCGCAATCCGCCGTTCGTTGAGCGCGGCGACGATCTCGTCGGTCGCGCGCACGCTTTCGCGGCGCAACGCGTCGCGCTCGACGTTCGGCCGATAGGCGGCGAACGAGCCGTGGCGCTTTTGGCGCGCGCGGCATGCAGCGCGTCCTGGGCGCGGCTGAGGATTTCCGGCACGGTGCGGGCATGACGCGGCGCGGTCACGCCGCCGATCGTCACCGTCACCGCAACCGGGCCGGCGGCGGTCGCGATGGTTTCGTCGCGCACGCCGGCCAGCAGCCGGTCGGCGGCGACCGCCAATTCGTCCGCCGTGCAGCTGGTCAGGATGACGCCGAATTTGTTGCCCGAGAAGCGGCCGAGATAATCCTTGCCGCGCAGGCGCGCGCGGATGCGCTTGGCGACCTGCGCGATCACTTCCTCGGCGACGTCGAAGCCGTAGGCTTCGTTGAGATTGGCGAGATGGTCGATGGCGACCAGCAGGAAGCCGCAGGAGCTGCGGAAGCGCACCGCCTCCTCGAGCTTCGGCGCCGAGCATCTCGGTCAGATGCAGGCGGTTCATTTCGCCGGTCAATGGATCGAACTTGGCAAGTTGCAGCGAGCTTGCGTTCGCGCTCGTGGCGCTCGTTGATCGCGCGCACGATGCCGTGCGCCCGCACCGGCTTGCCGTCGGGTCCCGCGAACCAGCGGCCGGTATCTTCCAGCCAGATCTGCTGCGCCGCGGGTCGCGCCGGAATGCGTATTGCACCTGGTAGGCAACGCCGCCACCGGTGTCGCCTTGCGCCGCCTGATTGATGGCATCGTGGCGGCTTTGCCCGTCTTCGGCATCGACCATTTGCGCGAAGCTGCGGCCGCTGGCGATGTCGGCGAGTCGGTGACGCCGAGCACGCGCCGGCGGCGTTGGCGCTCCAGGGCAAGGCATCGGTGTCGAGCCGCCATTCATAGGCGGCTTCGCCGATCGACCCGAGAACTTCCGCGGCGTCCGGGACACCGGCCGGTTGTTCGATTCGGGTCACGCTCGCCCCTTTTTGGGAACGCCACGGTTTATCGGGCGTTATCTGTGGAATGATTCTGTGCCGAAGTTACGGGCAATCCTTAAATAAATCGAAAAGCGCCCGGATTGACTGGTTTTGGAGCGGGTTGGCCTGCGGCACGGCCCTTGCCAGTACAAGGGTAGACAAGACGGACTTGTGCCAAAGTGAGGCAGTTGGATGCGACTTCGCGTCATCGGTGGTGTGG
>CAVPOR010000004.1:0-26123 GCA_963707095.1 uncultured Alphaproteobacteria bacterium | reverse complement strand
GCAGGAAATCCAGCACCGCAGTTTCCGCGATCACCGCGGCGTCGGTGCTGTGCTTTCCGGCGCGCGCTCTTTCCTCCTGCGTCTGGGTCGCCTGCAGATAGGCGCCGAGATGGCGGGCGCGCTCGATAATGCGGTGATTTTCGTCCAGCCGCGCCGCCTCGAAACGCCTGAGCGCCGCCGGCACATCCGGTTCGGCCGTGAGCGCCTCCGCCAGCGCCGCGGCGTCATCCGCCGCTTTGGAAACGCCGGCCGCCACGTGCGGGCGCGCGACGAATGCCGCATCGCCCAGGATCACGACGCGGCCGAACGCCATATGCGGCGATTCCAGATCGTAGATCGGCTGCAGAATCGGCTCGTCGATCAGCCTTATGATTTGGCGCAACTGCGGTCCCGCCAAACGCTCGGCCGCCGCGCGCATCTCGGCGATCGCCTCGCGCCGGATCAGCGGCGGCGGAATCGAAAGCGCGTGCGTGGTGCCGCGCTCATCGGTGAGCAGCCATGGCAATTTCGTTTTCTCGTCCGCCGGGCGGTACCACACCACGTTATAGCGGAGGTGACCGGGACGTAGGTCGTTGTCCGGCCCCGCCACCGGATAGCCGAGCAACTGCTCGCCCGGCGGCAGCGTGAACGTCATGTCGTCGAACAGGTCGCGGTGCACATCCGCCGGTAAAGCGCTTTCCGCGATCAACGCCCGCCAGGCGCAATAGCCGGCATAGAGCGGTACGGCCGCCGGCAACGCTTGCCCGCGCACGGTCGAGCGCGTGCCGTCGGCCCCCACCAGCAGATCGGCCTCAATCGTTTCGCCATCGGAAAACCGCGCCAGCACCGAATTGGCGCCGGGCTCGTAGCCGGCGAACCCACGTCCGCGATGATAACGCTCGGGCGGAAAGGCATCGCGCAGCAGCCGGTAGACACGTTCCCAGGCGGTGAGCACCTGCGGACAGTGGAATTCCCCGGTTACACGGCCCTCGCGATCGCGGATCTTGCGGGTGGCGATGTTCACGCCGAGCGCGGAGGTCTCGAGCCCCAGTCTGCGCAACCGCTCGATCAATTCCTGCTGGGCGACGATGCCAGCGCCGCGGCCGGACAATTCGCTTTCCACCCGCTCGTAGATATCCACGCTCCAGCCGGCCCGGCGCAGCAAAAGCGCGCACAGCAGGCCGCTCATCGAGCCGCCGATGACAACCGCTTTGGACCCGGCCAATTGATCCGCCTCAATCTTTCCGTTACCCGAAATATGCTATATATGAGCGTAAATAGCACCGGAGGAATTCCCATGGCTCTGACCATGCTCGACAAGGCGGCCGAGAAAAAGGACAAATCGCAGTGGCCCGCCGAGATCGCCGCCGAGTTCGCGCGCGAAGTGAAAAATCCCAACCCCTGTGTCGGCTCAACGCTGCTGTCGGAAACCGACCGCACGCGCGTCTGGATCATCCGCCTCGCCCCCGGCGAGCGCATCGGATTCCACCGCCATGTGCTGGACTATTTCTGGACCTCGGTGTCGGGCGGCCGCGGCCGTCAGCACGTCCATGACGGCACCACGGTCGAATATACCTACGTCCCGGGCGAGACCCGCCACGAGACCTACGGCAAGGACGCGTTCAAGGTGCACGATCTGGAAAATCTCGGCGACAAGGAAATGGTCTTCATGACTGTCGAATTCAAAGACAGCGCCAACAAGCCGATGACACTGCCCGAGGGCGTTCGCCCGCAAGCCGCCGCCTGACGCACCGATTTTCTCGAGGCGCCCGCTGCCCACAATCGACGAGCGGCGGGCGTTGCGTTTTGCAAACGCCGCTTCGTTCCGGCTGAAATAACAAGAGACTAGCCAACGCCCTGCCCATCCTGCACACTGGCGTGCAAAAGCCCGTCGACCGGGAAAAGAAAAAAGAAGCGCTGGGGATGAGATGGATTTTCCGTTCGAACTGCTGATCAACGCCATCGTTGCGGGGTTGCTGCTCGGCGGATTTTATGCCGCGGTGACCGCGGGCATTTCGATTTCGTTCGGCATGCTCGACATCGTCAATATCGCCCATCCTGGCTTCATCATCCTCGGCTCCTACATCGCCTATTTCTTCAATATCAATTACCATGTCGATCCGATCGTCACCTGTCTGGTGCTGTCGCCGGTTTTTTATTTTTTCGGCACGATCATCTATCAAATTTATTACGTGTCGTTCGAGAAACGTGGCCAACAGTCGTTGCGCGGCCTGGCGTTCTTCTTCGGCGTGCTGTTCGTCACCGAGGTAATGCTGCTGCTGGTGTTCGGCGTCGATTACCGTTACGTCGAGACCTCGTATATCGGGCCGAGCATAAAACTCGGCATCCTCGACCTGCCGACGCGCATGCTGGTGCCCTGTGTCGGCTCGCTGGTGCTGTTCGGCGCGCTGCAATTGTTCATCAGCCGCACCTTCACGGGCCGTGCGGTGCTGGCGGTGTCGCAGGATCAACTGGCATTGCAACTGATGGCGGTCGATCCGATTCGCATCAAGCGGATCGCCTTCGGTGTATCGATTGCGGTGGCGGCGCTGGCAGGCGCGTTCCTGATCATCATTCAGCCAGTCGAGCCCTCGGTCGGGCGCGAATATATCGGCCGCGTGTTCGCCATCTGCGTGCTCGGCGGGATGGGCAGCATGCCGGGCACGCTGATCGCCGCCATGCTGCTCGGCGTGCTCGAAAGCATTACTGCCACCTTTTACGGACCGTCGTGGGCGCCGGCGGTATCTTTCGGCGTCCTTTTGCTGACGCTCGCTTTCCGTCCCTCTGGCCTGCTGGGACGCTGAATCCATGCGCATGCCGATTTTCACAGTGATCGTGGCTCTGGTGGCGCTCGCGCTATTCATGGTGCTGCGCCTGCCGAACATCGAGTACCTGTTCGTTGCCGGCTACACCATTGTGCAATACATCGTGCTGTCGACCGCGTGGAACATCCTCGGCGGCTATTGCGGCTACGTGAATTTCGGCTCGGCGGCGTTTTTCGCGCTTGGCGCCTACAGCACGGTGGCGCTGGCGACGTTCGGCACGCAACTCGACGACTTGGTGCCGGAAAGCATGGCGCCGTTCTTCCATCTGATCTTTCCGTTGCCGATCCCGGTTCTGATCGTCGTCGGCGGCATCGTTTCCGGCATCGTCGGTTTCGGCACCGGCTATCTGACGCTGCGGCTGCGCGGCGCATTTTTCGCGATCGCAACCCTGGCGTTGTCGGTGGTGCTGGCGACGCTGGTGGTCAATTGGGACTTCGTCGGCGGCTCGGGCGGCGCCTATGTGGTGCGGCCGGGCGAGTTCCCCGGCCTCGGCAGCTACATGCAATATCTGTTTTTGCTCATGCTGGGGCTCGCGGTTCTCTCCATCGTCCTGGCGCGCTGGATCGAGCGTTCGCGACTCGGTTACGGTTTTGCCGCGATCCGCGATGACGAACTCGCGGCCGAGGCTTCCGGCGTGCCGACGCTGCGGCTCAAGCTGATCGCGACAACACTATCGGGCGCGCTGATGGGCATGGCCGGCGCACCGTTTCCGTACTACATCGGCTATCTGGCGCCGGCGTCGGCGTTTGGACTCGAATACGCGGTCAACTCGATCGCCATGCCGCTGATCGGCGGCACGACGAACTGGATCGGTCCGGTGATCGGAACGATCCTGCTCGGGACGCTGCAACAGGTCACCACCGTCACCATCTCATCGGCCGTCAACGTGCTGCTGGTCGGCGTGCTGCTCATCGCCTTCGTCATCATCGCGCCCAACGGCATCGTCGGGCTGGTGCAGGAACGCCTGCGTGCGCGGAGGAAAAAATGACCGCGCTGCTGCAGGTGCAGAACTTGCGCAAACGCTTTGGCGGCTTCGTCGCGCTCGATGGCATCAATCTCGAGGTTCAGGCGGGCGAACGGCTCGGGCTGATCGGCCCCAACGGGTCGGGCAAAAGCACGCTGGTCAATTGCATCTGCGGCGCGCTGCAAAACGAACAAGGCAGCGTGCATTTCGATGGACGGGCGATGGACGGCCTGCCCGCGCATGTGCGCACCCATCGCGGGCTTTCACGCAGCTTCCAATTGCCACGGCCGTTCCCCAGCCTGACGTTGGCCGAAAACTTGTGCATTCCGATGCTTTACACCGTCCATCACCGGAACGGCCCATTGCACGCTGACAATATCGAGGCGCGCTGCCATGAGCTTTTGCAGATGGTCGGCCTCGAGAAAAAGACGCGTCACCTGCCGCGCGATCTCACCCAGGTCGAAATGCGCAAGCTCGAGCTTGGCGCGCGCGATGGCGGCGGAGCCGAAGCTGCTGATCGCCGACGAAGCCATGGCCGGCCTGTCGCCTTCGGAGATCGATGACATCCTCGCGCTGTTGATGCGGCTCAATGCCAGCGGCATCACCGTCGTCATGATCGAGCACATCATGACCGCGGTCATGAGCTTTTCGCAGCGGCTGGCTGTGCTGGTGTCCGGCAAGAAGATTGCCGACGGCAAGCCGGAAGAAGTCGTGCGCGACCGTGAAGTGGTGAGGGCTTATCTTGGGGAGTAGCATCACCATCGAGAACGTCCATGCCGCCTACGGCGCGGTCCGCGTGCTGGAGGACGTGACGATCGCCGTCAATTCCGGTGAAACCGTCGCCCTGCTCGGCACCAACGGCAACGGCAAAAGCACGCTGATGAAGTGTGTGATGGGCATCGTTCGCCCGATCTCAGGCCAGATCATCGCGGACATCGACGGCGAGAAGCACAATCTGGTCGGAATGAAAACCGAGCAAATCGTGGATCTCGGCATCGCGCTGGTGCCGGAAGGCCGCCGCCTGTTCCCTAAGCTCACCGTGGAGGAGAACTTGCTGCTCGGTGCGAGCCGCCAAAAGGCGCGCGCGCAAATCAAGGGCAACATGGAATTCTGCTGCGAAACCTTTCCACAACTGGCCGAGCGGCTGCATCAACTCGCCGGCAGCATGAGCGGCGGCGAACAGCAGATGCTGGCGCTGGCGCGCGCGCTGATGCTGGCGCCGCGCATCCTGCTGGTGGACGAGCCTTCGGTGGGACTTGCTCCGCTGCTGGTCAGCCGCACCATCGACGCCATTAAGCAGCTCAAGGAGCACTACCAGCTCACCGTCCTCATGGCCGAGCAGAACTTCACCCAGGCCATCCGCATCGCCGATCGCGGCTATGTCATCGTGCACGGCAAGATCGCGTTCGAGGGCCGTTCCGCCGACGAACTCAATAACAACGACCTGGTGCGCAAGCTCTATTTGGGAATGTGAAGTTCTTACTTACCTGCAGAAACGAAAACGGCGCGGATCCGAAAACCCGCGCCGCAATCGTTTTAAGTTTAACGACGGTTATTTCAGAGCATTTGCGTAAGGATAGATCACGTTGCCGGTCTTGAGGTCGGCCGGCGTGAGCACGGTCTGGTAGCTCATGCCTTTCCAGACATCGAGGCCCGCGCCCTGTTTGATGTCGTGATACTGCACTTGCAGCATACGCGACTTCGCCCATTCACCCTTGGCATTCTTGCTCGAAGGTGATGTCGCCCATGATTGTTTTCATGGTGTGGCCGCGTAAGTAGTCGGCGATCTTGTCGTCGTTGATGCTGTTGGTCGCCTTGATCGCGTCGGCCAGCAGTTCGAGGTATGCATAGCCCCAGGTGCCGAGATAGTAGCCGAGCGGATCGACGCCTTCGGACGCCGCGCGCGACTGATAGACCGCCAGGAACTTGTTGGTCGCGTCGGTTGCCTGCGACGGCACCCAGGTCTCGTAGTTGATGATGCCGTTGAGCGCCGGGCCGAGCTTCTGCTTGAACACGGTGGCCTGCAGGCCGACCATGGCGCCGCCGAGTATCTTCGGCTTGTAGTTGAGTTCCTTGATCGAGTTCAGCATGCCAACCGAGTCGTTCGGATAGGAGCAAACGATGACGATGTCGGCATTCGCGGACTGCAAGGCTCGGACGATCGGGCTGAAATCCGTCGTCGTCGGCGGATAGCTCTTGTCGTACATGATCTTGATGCCGAACTTCTTCGCGTTGTCGCGCGCGCCTTCGCAGGCGTTCTTGGAGAACTCAAGATCCGACCAGGCCAGCGAGAAGGTGGCCGGCTTCGGTTTCTGCGCGGCCGCCACCTCGAAGACGCCTTCGGTGAAGGCCGGCTTGGTGTTGGAGCCGGAAGGCAGCATCGAGAAATATTTCGGGTAATTGAACTTGCTGTTCACCGCGAGTCCGAACAGGCCGATGAAGACCTTATTCTTCGCGATAACGACCGGCATGGCCGGGGCGATCATGGCGGTGGCATAAGGCCCGACCACGAGATCGACTTTATCGACGTCGAGCAGCTTGGTGTAGATGCTGGGCACGTTCGAAGGTTGGCTCTGATCGTCGTAATATATGAGCTTTACCGGACGTCCGAGCAGACCGCCGGCCTTGTTGGTATCTTCTTCCCAAATCTTGGCGCCGAGCAGCGCCTGCTTGCCGTTGGCCGCGAGACCGCCGGTCAATGCCATGCTGAAGCCGATTTTGATCGGCTCCTTGTTCTGGGCGTAGCCGGAGACGACGAACATCGCGCTGGCCGCAAGGGCGACCGCAGCCCCCGCTGTCCACGCAAACGTCCGGGATTTGAGATCATGAATCATCGCTATTCCTCCCGTTTAGATATTGTTTTGCGGCATCTTACGCGCTTTTCTTGCGCCGACGCCAGAGCTTTAGTGGCAGAAAAAGTGGGCTATATCCCCTCCACCATGATGGTTTCCACCTCGCCTGCCCCGCTGCGGCGGAAGGCGGCGGCCTTGTCGTATTCCGGACGATGTAAAACATGCGGCGCCCTGCTCCAGGGTCGCAAACTCAATCACAATGAAACGGTGGAATTTGTCGGGACCTTCCATGATCTGGAAGCGCCCGCCGCGCGCCAGCACCTTGCCGCCGAATTTGGCGATGATGCCGGGCACCAGGTCGGTATACTTCTTGTACTCGACCGGATCATTGACCTTTGAACGCGCAACCCAGTAGGCGGGCATGATTGTCTCCTCATTGCTGCCGGCCCACAATAAAGTCGCGGCCGGCGAAAAGGGAGTCCGCTTATGACACGCAAGGTCATCGACATTTCGGTGCCGCTTGAAAACGACGTCGCCGCCGATCCGCCCGGCTACGGCCCCAAGATCGAGTATCTCGATCATCAGGCGACCGCCGCGGACATCCTGAAGTTTTTTCCCGGCTTGAAAAAAGAAGACCTGCCCGGCGGCGAAGGCTGGGGTTTCGAATGGGTAAAACTGTCGACCCACTGCACCACCCATCTCGACGCGCCCTATCACTTCGCCTCCACCATGGATGGCGGCAAACGCGCCATTACCATCGACGAGGTGCCGCTCGACTGGTGCTTCCAGCCCGGCGTGAAGCTCGACTTCCGCAAGTTCCCCGACGGCTACGTGGCGAGCGCGGCCGACGTCGAGGCCGAGCTCAAGCGCATCGGCCACACGCTCTCCCCGCTCGAAATCGTCGTCGTGAACACCGCCGCGGGGCAAGCCTATGGCCGCCCCGACTACGTCGCCAAAGGTTGCGGCATGGGACGCGAGGCGACGCTCTATCTGCTCGAACGCGGCGTGCGCGTCACCGGCACCGACGGCTGGAGCTGGGACGCGCCCTTCATCTACACCATGCAAAAATATGCCGAGACCCGCGACCCCAAGCTGATCTGGGAAGGCCATCGCGCCGGTCGCGAGATCGGCTATTGCCATATCGAGAAGCTGCACAATCTCGAAAGTCTGCCGCCGACCGGCTTCACCGTGAGCTGCTTTCCGGTCAAGGTGCGCGGCGGCTCGGCCGGCTGGACGCGCGCGGTGGCGATCATCGATGATTGATCCCAAACCATGAAAAACCTCACCATCGACGCCGAACGCCTGTGGGACGACCTGATGGCGACCGCCAAGATCGGCGCGACGCCGAAAGGCGGCATCTGCCGCCTGACTTTGACCGAACTCGACGCCCAAGTGCGCGATTGGTTCAAGGCGCAAGCGCTGACGCTGGGTTGCACTGTTACGATCGACGACATGGGCACGATGTTCGCCCGCCGTGCCGGCCAGCGCTCCGATATTGCGCCCATCGCCATGGGCAGCCATCTCGACACCCAGCCGACCGGCGGCAAATTCGACGGCGCGCTCGGCGTGCTGGCCGCGCTCGAAGCTTTGCGCACGTTGCACCGCGCCGGCTACGAAACCTTCGCGCCCGTTGAAGTGATCAACTGGACCAACGAGGAAGGCGCGCGTTTTGCGCCACCGATGATTGCGTCCGGCGTGTTCGTCGGCGCCTACAGCCGCGATTGGGCCTGCGCGCGGACCGACCGCGGCGGCGAGACTTTCGGCGAGGCGCTCGACAAGATCGGCTATCGCGGCCCGCAAAAGTGCGGCGACCACAAACTGTCGGCGTTTTTCGAGGTTCACATCGAGCAAGGCCCATTTCTTGAAGCCGATGGCAAGGACATCGGCGTGGTGACCGGCGTGCAGGCCATGCGCTGGTACGAAATGACGATTGTCGGCCGCGATGCCCATGCCGGCACCACGCCGATGAAGCGCCGCCATGACGCGCTCCTTGGTGCTGCGCGCATCGTTGAGGCGATCAACCGAAGCGCGCGGCAATTTCCCGAAGCGGTCGGCACGGTCGGCGTGATCGAGGTCAAGCCCGGCTCACCCAATGTGGTGCCCGGCGAGGTTTTTCTTACCATGGACTTGCGCGACCCGGACGCCGCCGTGATCGATCGCATGGAAAAAGAAATCACCGCGCAGGCCCAGTCGATTGGTAGCGAACTCGGCCTTGAGCTGACGACGAAAACCATCGCGGCCGAGCCAGCAGTGCGGTTTGATGCCGATTGCGTTGCCGCTGTGCGCGCGGCCTCGGAGATTTCCGGCTATTCCGTCCGCGACATGATCTCGCGCGCCGGCCATGACGCCGCTTTCGTCTCGCGCGTCGCGCCGACGGCGATGATTTTCGTGCCGTGCAAGGACGGCATCAGTCACAACGAAGCGGAATTTTCGTCCAAGGAACAATGCGCGGCCGGCGCGCAGGTGCTTTTGCAAGCCGTGCTCGACTACGACCGAAAGTTGGCCGAGCGCTTTGGAAAATAAGCGCTATGCCGCCGCGGCGTTGCGCGCGTGCAGCGCCATGGCGATCAGCGCCGCGCCGCCGAAAATCATATTGATGCCGACGAGCAGCCCGATCGCCCAGGCCGCCGTGCTCGGCAGGCCGCCGAAAATCATCGCCGCCAGCACCAGATCGACGATGCCGCTCACCAGCATCCAGCCCCATTTGCCGGACAATTCGCGTTTGTGATCGAGCGCGAACATGATCGAGGCGACGCCCTCGATGATGAAGAAGGCGACCAGCACGAGCGTCAGCGAATAGGCCCCGGTGATCGGCCGCGCCAGCAGCAGAAAGCCGACCACAATGCCGAGCGCGGCCGAAATCAACGACCACCAGAAGCCGGGCGCGTGCCGCATCCAGTAAGTCATGACCAGCCCGACCACGCCGCTGACCAGAAACAGCCAGCCGATGATGATGGTCGCGGCAATGGTGGCGAGCGGCGGCAGCACCACGGCGGTCGCGCCGAGCACGACCAGCACGACGCCTTCGACCAGAAACAGCACCCAATGCTTATGCAGCGCGTTGGCGACCCCACGCTGAAATTTGGCTAAATCGGGTTGATTGGTGGACATGACTGCCTCCGCTGCTGACCCCTGCGACATCTTACAACCTTGGGCATGGCGCCGATATAGCAACGCCACGCCGGATTACTTCTCGACCCAATCGGCGCACTTCTGCACGGCGGCCTCCGCGCCCCAAGGCTGAATCGGAACGGTCGAGGTCGAATTCTTCGGCGAACCTTCGATGATGCGGTCGCTGTAAACCATATAGACCAGCACGTTTCGCTTGGCGTCGCAGCCGCGCACGATCTGCATCTTCTTGAAAAACAATGAGCGGCGTTTGCGGAACATATCCTCGCCTTGCGCGAATTTCGCCTTGAAGTGGACCGGCCCGATCTGCCGGCAGGCGAGCGAAATGTCGGAAACTTCCTCCGCCACGCCCAACCAGCCTTTCAGGCCGCCGCGCTCCGGCACCGTGAAATGGCAGGCCACCCCTTCGACCTCGGGATCGTCAATGCCGTAGGTGGCAAGCTTGTCGTTCGGCGTCAGCAGCTTGAAAACCGTCGAGCGTTTGAAAATGAGATCCGGCTCGTCGGCGGCGCCAACCGGCACCGCGCTAAGCGCGACGAATCCGGCGATGAGCAATGCAAAAAATGTGCGCAAGAAACCCTCCATACGATAGCGCTTCCTGCGAGATAGGAATTGCGGAGAACCGGCGGAAGGGGCTCACGCCCACAGTCGCTCTTTTTCCAGGCCTTTATAAATATCGGCGACGTAGTCGCCATAGCCGTTGTAAATCAATGTCGGCCGCCGCTCGCCGGTGCCGATCACTTCCTCGGTGGCCTGGCTCCAGCAGCGGATGCGGCACCGCCGGATTGACGTTGGCCCAGAAGCCGTATTCGGACGCCTGCAACGCCTCCCACATGCCCTTCGGCCGCTTGTCGGTAAACGTAAAACGCACGATCGACTTGATCGACTTGAAACCGTATTTCCACGGCACCGCCAGCCGCAACGGCGCGCCCTGCTGTTTGGCGATTGGGTGGCCGTAGGCGCCGGTGGCGAGAAAGGCGAGTTCGTTGGTTGCTTCGGCCATGGTCAGGCCTTCGATATAGGGCCACGGATACCAGGTTTGCCGCAGGCCGGGCGCCACCTTCGGGTCGTTGAAGGTTTGCATCTCGACATATTTCGCCGAGCCCAGCGGTTTGGCGAAATCGACCAGCTTGGAAAACGGAAAACCGGTCCAGGCGATCGCCATGCTCCAGGCTTCGACGCAGCGATGGCGGTAGGTGCGCTCTTCCAGCGTCAGCTTGCGGATCAGGTCGTCGATGCCGATCTCCATCGGTTTCTCGACCATGCCGTCGATCTTTACCGTCCACGGCCGGATGGGCAGCTTTTGCGCCTGATCCGCGACTTCCTTGGAGGAATTGAACTCGTAGAAATTATTGTAGTGCGCGTTGATCTTCTCGTCGGTGATCGGGCGGTCGAGCGTGTATTTCTCATTGCGCTTGGCCGGATAAAGATCGGCGGTCGGATCCGGCAGATTGGCCAAGTCCGAGACACGTTGAGCGACGGCGGCACCCGGCATCAAAGCCAACGCGCCCGCCCCCGCCACAAAAGTCCGGCGGCTGAAAAACAAATGCTCAGACGTGGCGAGGCTGTCCGGAATTTCCCAGCCGCGGCGGCGAATGACGTTCATGGCATGAAACCTCTGCGAATCTCAGCCGCAGAGGTACGGCGGCGCGCTTTCACAGGCAAGTCACTTCCCAGGCAAGTCGCGGATGGGGGAACTACTCCGCCGCCCTTCGCGCCGCGATGATCTGGTCGGCGGTGCGGCCGGTCAGCTCGGCCATGTGGTCGAACTTGAACGCGAATGAGCCGACGCCGGCGGTCGCCGAGCGCACCTCGATGATGAGATCGCCGATTTCGGCTTCCGCCATTTGTGCACGCACGGTGTCCCAGCCTGGCCAGCCCTCGCGGGTGTCAAAGCCGAGGATATGTCCACGCCGGCCAGAGAGAATGGCGTTCATCTTCGCGGTCGCGTCGGTCGGGCAGACGATCTCCACCAGATGGATCGGTTCCAGCAGCACCGGCTGGCACTGCGACAGTCCTTCCGCCATGCCGCCGCGGGCGGCGATGCGGAACGCCATGTCGGAGGAATCCACCGTATGATAGGAGCCGTCGATCAGCGCCACCGCCAGGTCGACCACCGGAAAGCCGAGCGGGCCGTGCTGGAGTGCGTCGATGATGCCCTCCTCCACCGCCGGGATGTAATTACGCGGCACCACGCCGCCGGTAATGCGGTCCTCGAACTTGAAGCCGGAGCCGCGCGGCAGCGGCTTGATCTCCAGCATCGTGTCGCCGAACTGGCCGTGACCGCCGGATTGCTTCTTGTGCCGGCCGCGCACCGTCACCGGCTTGCGAATGGTCTCCTTATAGCCGACCGCCGGCGACCGCGTCGAAACCGGTACCGCGTAACGCTCGCCGAGCCGCTCCGCCGCCACGCGCAGATGCATCTCGCCTTGGCCCCAGATCACCACCTCGTGGTTTTCGGCGTTATGGATGACGCTGAGCGAAGGATCCTCCTCGGTGAGTTTGCTGAAGGCGGCGCCGAGCTTGACGTCGTCCTTGCGCTCCTTGGCATTGACCGCCGTGGCGAGAACCGGCGCGTAGGGCTTGACCTGAGTAAGCGCCGGGTGCGCCTGTTTGCCGGCGGACAGCGTGTCGCCGGTCTTGGCATGATCGAGCTTGCCGAAGGCGACGGTTTCGCCGGCCGTGGCCTGGGCGCGTTTCTCGAAGTGCTGGCCCATCACCTTGAAGACGCCGGATGCCCGGCCGGCTTCGCCGTCGGGGGTGTTGAACGTTGTGCCTTCGCCGGCTGAGCCTGCCAGCAGCCGCGCCACCGACATCTTGCCGCCGTGGGTGGTGTGGTAGGTCTTGAGCACCAGCGCCAGCGGATCGTTGCCGGCTTTGGCGCCGAGCCGCGCAACGGTCTCGGCCACGCCGGGCGCCTCGTGGCGCAGCGCCTTGAGCAGACGCAGCACGCCGTTGCTTCGGGTGGCAACACCAAGAAGCACCGGCACGACCAAGCGGTCGCGCAGTTCCTTGGCGAGATCGTCGAACACCTTGTCGCGCGGCGGCTCGATATCCTCGAGCAATTGCTCCATCAGCGCGTCGTCGTGATCGGCCAGCGTCTCCAGCATGGTGAAGCGCGCTTCTTTCTTGCGGTCGAGGTTTTCGCCCGTGAGATCGATGACCTCGGACGGCGCATGTTCCTTGTAGACATGGGCGCGCTCGAGCGCGAGATCGACGAATCCGGAAATAATATCGCCGTGCCAGATCGGAATTTGCCGCAGCAACAATGGCACGCGCGAAGCCGGCTGCAACAGCTTGAGCGTCTCGCGCACGCGCTTGTCGGCTTTGTCGATCTTGTTGAGATACAGAAAGCGCGGAATATTGAGGTCTTCCAATTCGCGCAGGATCAATTGCAGCTGCGGCACCTTCTTTTCGTCGGCCTCGCAGACCACGACCGCAGCGTCGATCGCCGGCAGGACGCTGCGCATGTCGTGGATGAATTCGATCGAACCGGGACAATCGATAAACGTGTAGCTGTCGCCCATGAAATTGGTGGTGGCGACCGAAGCCTCGACGCTCATCTTGTGGTGGCGGGCTTCCTTGCTGGCGTCGCCGACCGTGGTGCCCGCCTCGGTCGTGCCTTGCCGCTGCACCGCGCCGGTGCGCGCGAGAATCGCCTCTAACAGCGTCGTCTTGCCGCTCTGGAATGGGCCCACCAGCGCGATGCACCGGGGACCCTTGGGACCTGTGCCGTTCTGTCCCATCGATACCTCCCTTGCCGGCCCGGGAGTTGGACCACGTTACCCGGCCCTGTGAGGGTATCGTCTCAGGCAATGGCGGGACTGGCAAGGGCGGATTACGCCGTTGCGCACCGGCAAGCAGGAGCGGAGTTACTTCAAATTGCCGCAGAACCGCTGGATGCGCCGGCAGGCTTCTTCCAGGTCCTCGGTCTTGGTGGCGTAGGAAATGCGGAACGCAGGCCCGAGCCCGAAGGCCGTGCCCTGCACCACCGCCACGCCTTCGGCTTCCAGCAATTCGGTGACGAAATCCTCGTCGGTCGAAAGCTTCTTGCCGGTCGAGGCGGTCTTGCCCATGGTGCCGGCGCAGGACGGATAGACATAGAACGCGCCCTCCGGCGTCGGGCACTTGATGCCGTTGGCCTGGTTGAGCATCGAGCACACCAGATCGCGCCGTTCCTTGAATATCTTGTTGTGCTTGGCGATGAAATCCTGCGGCCCGGTGAGTGCTTCGACCGCCGCCCATTGCGACACCGCCGTCGGGTTCGAGGTCGATTGCGACTGCACCATCGCCATCGCCTTGATCAGCGGCTCCGGCCCGCCGGCATAGCCGATGCGCCAGCCGGTCATGCAATAGGCCTTCGAGCAGCCGTTGATGGTGAGCGTGCGCGGATAAAGCGACGGCTCGACCTGCGCCGGCGTCGAGAAAACGAAGTCGTCGTAGACCAGATGCTCATACATGTCGTCGGTCATGACGTGCACATGGGGATGCTTCACCAGCACGTCGGTGAGCGCCTTCAGCTCGGCGCGCGTATAGGCCGCGCCCGATGGGTTCGACGGCGAGTTGAGCAGGACCCATTTGGTCTTCGGCGTGATGGCGCGTTCGAGCTGTTGCGCCGTCATCTTGAAGCCGGACGCCATCGAGGTCTCGACCGCCACCGGTTCGCCGCCGGCGAGCAGCACCATGTCGGGATAGCTCACCCAGTACGGCGCCGCGATGATCACCTCGTCGCCCGGGTTGAGCGTCGCGATGAACGCGTTGTACAGCACCTGCTTGCCGCCGGTGCCGATGGTGATCTGCGAGGGCTTATAGTCGAGCCCGTTCTCGCGCTTGAACTTCTTGGACACGGCCTCCTTAAGTTCGGCGATGCCGTCCACGTTGGTGTACTTGGACGCGCGTCCGCTCTCAATCGCCTTGATCGCCGCCTGCTTGATGTTGTCGGGCGTGTCGAAATCCGGCTCGCCGGCCCCTAGCCCGATGACGTTGCGGCCGGCCGCTTTGAGCGCGCGCGCCTTGTCCGTGACGGCGATGGTCGCCGACGGCTTGATGCGCTTGAGCTGGTCCGCGAGGAAGGCCATCGAAGGCTCCGAATCCAGGGTTTCGTATTGCTCTTTATAGCGTCGTAATCGGGCAAAAGGCTGACAGCAAGACGCAATAATATGATGCATTCATCAAGGCTGTTGATGGCCTAACTCTCCCTTAAGCCTGCTTTGTTAGACCCTCCGGCGATGGCCGGATTTATTGACCTTCTGCGCTCAGGCGGCTGGCTGACCCGCGAGCGGGTGCGGCTGGTCGCGATCGCTTTGCTCGCCGCCTTCGCGGTCGGCGCCGGCTTCCTGATCGCCACCTCGAACGGGCTCAACGACCGCTTCGGCCGTCCGCTCGGCACCGACTTTTCCAATGTCTATGCCGCGGGCACTTATGTGCTCGACGGTGAGCCGGCGGCGCCGTTCGACCCCGCCCGGCAATTCGCCCGCGAGCAGGCGATCTTCGGTCAGGCCACGCAATTCTACGGCTGGCATTACCCGCCGTTCTTTCTTGGCCTGGCCGCGCTGCTGGCGACGATGCCTTATTGGCTCTCGCTGATCGTGTGGCAGGGCGTGACGCTGCTGCTTTATGTCTTTTCCATTCGCGCAATTCTTCTTATCCCTCCCCGCTTGCGGGGGAGGGTGGACAGCGAAGCTGGCCGGGTGGGGGAAAGGCGCGCGCCATTGAAATAACCCCACCCGACTCCGCGCTTCGCGCGGAGCCACCCTCCCCTTTCAGGGGAGGGATAAAAAATATCTGGCTGCTGCTCGCCCTCGCCTTTCCCGCTGTCTTCATCAATCTCGGTCAGGCGCATAACGGCTTCCTCACCGCCGCGTTGATCGGCGCCGCGCTCACGTTCATCGACCGCCGCCCCATCCTCTCCGGCATCCTGATCGGCGCGCTCGCCTACAAGCCGCAGTTCGGGCTGCTCATTCCGCTGGTGCTGATCGCAAGCGGGCGCTGGCGGGTTTTCGCGGCCGCCGCCGTCACCGTCGCGCTGATGACCGCGGCCGTCACGCTCGCCTTCGGCAGCGAAGTGTGGAGCGCGTTCTTCGCGTCGACGCATTTCACGCGCACGGTCGTGCTCGAACAAGGCGGCACCGGCTGGTACAAAATCCAGAGCGTGTTCTCCTGGGTGCGCATGTGGGGCGGCGGCATCGCGCTCGCTTATGCCGCGCAAGGCGCAATCACGCTGCTGATCGCCGCCGCGCTCGCCTGGCTGTGGCGCAGCGCCGCCGCCTTCCCGCTCAAGGCCGCCGCACTGATGATCGGCAGCCTGCTGGCGACGCCCTACAGCCTCGACTACGACCTGATGCTGCTGGCGCCGGCCATCGCGGTCCTCGCGATCGACGGCATGGCGCGCGGTTTCGCCCCTTGGGAAAAAACGATCTTGGCGGCGCTGTGGATTGTGCCGCTGATCGCCCGCTCGGTGCCGCAAGCCACGCTGATTCCGCTAGCAGTTCCAATCATGTTGGCCGCTTTTACGATGTTGCTGCGCCGCGCCATGAGCGCCTCTGGCACTCCTAGACTTTGGCATTTTGCCGCGCGTCCTCTAAAATAGCTCCGAAAGAGCCGGACCACCGGCCGCCGCAACAGGGAGCGCCGCCCATGCAGCTCAACGCCGAGCAACTTCGCGCCTTCGACGAGAAGGGCTACGTCTTCTTCCCCAATTGCTTCTCGGAGGAAGAGATCGTGCTGCTGCGCGCGGAGGCGGAGAACATTCTCAAGCAGGATCGTCAGGAGGTGTGGCGCGAGAAATCCGGCGCGCCGCGCACCGCTTTCGCCGCCCACACGTTCAGCGAAGTGTTCGGATTGCTGGCGCGGCATCCGCGCCTGATCGAGCCGTTGCGGCAATTATTCGGCGAAGAGGTCTACGTCCACCAGTTCAAGCTTAACGCCAAGGCCGCCTTCGAGGGCGACGTCTGGCAGTGGCACCAGGATTACGGCACCTGGCAGCGCGACGACGGCATGCCGGACGCGCGCGCCATGAACATCGCGGTTTTTCTCGATGAGGTGATGCCGATCAACGGCCCGCTGCTGCTGATCCCGAAAAGCCACAAGCAGGGCGTGTTTGCCGCCGGCCACGACAAGCTCACGACCTCTTACCCGCTATGGACGCTCGACAAGGACACTGTCACGCGGCTGGCGCACGAAGCGGAAGGCAAAGACGGCGCCGGTATCGTGGCGCCGACCGGCAAGCCCGGCTCGGTCTTGATGTTTCACGGCAATCTGGTGCATGCCTCGCCGCCCAACATCACGCCCTATCCGCGCAAGATCGTTTACCTGACGCTGTGCGCGGTCTCCAACCACATCACAAAGTTCACGCGGCCGGAATGGATCGCGCACCGCGATTTTACGCCGATCAGGCCTAGCGACGACGACGCCTTGCTGGAATACGCCCGCGCGCACCGGGTGGCGGCGGAATAAATTTTTTATATCGGCGCGAACCACGCGCCGCGCTTGCTGCATTGCGCAACAAATTTGGCAATGTATTGCGCCCTGGGGGCCGGCCATTTAATTGCCGGACTTTGCGCCCCATATTCGAATCGTCGCTTCGGGGCTTCTATCATGTACACGCTCTATTCGGATCAGCGTTCCGGCAACAGCTATAAGGTCCGCCTCGCGCTGGCCCGGCTCGGCATTCCGTTCAGCCTGGTGGAGATCGACATCCTGCAAGGCGCCAGCCGGACGCCGGAATTCCTCGCCAAGAATCCGAACGGCCATGTTCCGCTCTTGGAAGTCGCGCCCAATCGCTATCTCGCCGAATTGAACGCCATCCTCTGGTACGTCGCCGGCGGTACCACGCTGGCGCCGGAGGACCGCATCGACCGCGCCGAGGCGATGCAATGGATGTTCTTCGAGCAGCACAGCCTGGAGCCGAATATCGGCGCGGCCTATTTCTGGCTGGCACTGGTCAAGGGCGGGCGCGATTTGCAGCAGCACGCGCTCGAAGACTGGATGGAAAACGGCTATCGCGCGCTCGGCGTCATGGAAATGCATCTCGCCAGCCGCCGCTTTTTCGTCGGCGAGCACTTCACCATCGCCGACATCGCACTCTACGCCTATACCCATGTGGCGAACCGCTGCGACTTCGACCTGACGCGCTTTCCCGCCGTGCGCGGCTGGCTTGATCGCATCGAGGCAGAGCCCGGGCACGTGTCGATGGAATGGCAGCCCGAGGCGCTGACCGCGGCGCATTAAAGTGGCCATTGCCACGAAAACGCCGTGTTTAACAACCGGCTTTGCCTAAATCGCGCCGAACGGCCGCCGGGTTCCTGCACCATCGTGGAACCATTGGACGAGTAGATTCGTTTAGGTCCGTTATGCGCGACCCCTTTGAAAAACCCGGTTTCACGGCCCCCGCCGGCCGCACGCTCGGTAACGAGCGGCGCAGCGTCGCGCTGGCCGAACTGATCGCCATCATCGGGCTTGCGCTGTCCACCATCGTGGCTGCCACCGTCGTGTCGGTCGGCATCGCGCGTGCCAACGTCGCGGGCAATGTGATCGACAACGAAGGCAGCGTGTTCACCATCGCGCTGCTGCTCGGAGTGATCTTTATCGTCATCGGCGGATTTTCCGCGCTGTCGCTGCCGTTCCACTGGCCCAAGAAGCACTGATCCATTCGACGCTGTCGGAACTTTGCGCGATCTCGTATCATTGACACGGCGGGATGGAGACGTGCATGCGCTTGACGTTGTTGCTGGCGGCATTGCTGCCGCCGCTGGCCGCATCGGCCGCGCCGCAAACGTTCCCGTCCTCGGCCGGCGAACTCAAAGTCGAAACTGTCGCCGCAGGCCTTGTGCATCCATGGTCGCTCGCCTTTTTGCCCGACGGCCGCATGCTGGTGACCGAGCGGCCCGGCCGCATGCGCATCGTCACCCGCGACGGAAAACTGTCGGCTCCGCTGAGCGGCGTGCCGCAAGTCTCGGCGCGCGGCCAAGCCGGCATGCTTGATGTCGCGCTCGACCGCGGCTTTGCACAAAACCAGACGATATATTTCTGCTTCAATGCCGACGCCGGCGGCCGTGTCGCGGTCGCGCGGGCGCGGCTCGAGGCCGGCGCAGTGGCGCGCCTTGACGATGTGCAAATCATCTTCCGCCAGAAAGGCCCGCCCTCGAGCGGCAACAACGTCGCTTGCCGTATCGCCCAGGCCGGCGACAACAATCTCTTCGTCACTCTCGGCGACCATTTCTCCGCCGCCGAGAGTGCGCAGACGCTTGATAATCACAACGGCAAGGTCGTGCGCATCACGCCCGATGGCAAAGCGCCGCCGGACAATCCGTTTGTGAACACGCCGGGCGCTTTGCCGGAAATCTGGGCCTATGGCCTGCGCAACGCGGAAGGCCTCGCTTTCAATCCGGCGGACGGAAAACTGTGGGAGCAGGAGCACGGCCCCAGAGGCGGCGACGAGATCAACATCATCGAACGGGGCAAGAACTACGGCTGGCCGAAGGTCAGCTTCGGCGTCAATTACGACGGCACGCCGGTTGGCAGCGGCAAATCGGAAATGTCCGGTCTGCAAGCGCCGCTCTGGCACTGGACGCCCTCGATCGCGCCGTCGGGCATGATGTTTTATACCGCGGACTTGATCCCTGGCTGGAAGGGCAGCCTGCTCAACGGCGCGCTGAAATTCGAATTGCTGTCGCGGCTCACGCTCACGGGTGACACGGTCGTGAAGGAAGAGCGGCTGCTGCAGGACCTGCGCGAGCGCATCCGCGACGTGCGGCAAGGACCGGACGGCGCGATTTATCTGCTGACCGACAACTCGGCCGGCCGCATTCTGCGCGTGTCTCCCGCGAAATAATTCACCACTTGTGGAACACGAAAAACGCGCCGGCCGCGATCAGCGCGAAGCCGAATCCCTGGCTCAAGGTCAGCGGATCTTTCAGATAGACGGTCGAAAAAATCCCGAAGATCGTCAGCGTAATGACTTCCTGCAGGGTCTTGAGCTGCGCCGGATTGTAGACCGCGCTGCCGTAGCGATTGGCCGGCACCGCCAGGCAATATTCGACAAAGGCCAAGGCCCAACTGATGAGGATGACGCTGAACAGCGGCACCTCCTTGTAGCGCAGGTGCCAATACCAGGCGGTGGTCATGAAGACATTGGAGCCGACCAACAGTGCGATCGGCCACAGATAGGCAGACAGTGCGGGCATGGGTTCCTCGGGCAATTATTTGAATCGAAACGACATTATGCGACGGCCACCCGGCTGTCATGGCGCCGTCACAGGCTTGCGCTATCCGGACAATGCTTCTGTCGCATGTTGCGTTTGCGTAATCCCCTTTTTGCGGTCCCCAAGCGGCTGACCCCGGCCCTCCGGGACCGCTTTTTTTGTGAACCGCCACGTCCGGCGAAAGGTTCCGGCCTGTGCTAATCTTCCCGCATTGAACCGGGAAGCGGCGCGATGCGTGCCCATCTTTTGCTCTGCCTCTGCGCCGCCCTGGCGATGGCGGGTACCGCCGCCGCGCAGAAGCCGGCCAAGCAACCGCCCGCGCCGGCGCTGCCTTACAAGCCGGTCGCGATCACGCCGCCGCAGCCGATAACCGACGACAGCTTCGAGGCCATGCGCAAGCAGCTCGCCGAAGCCGCCCAGCGCAAGGACCGCGCCGTTATGATGCGCTTGGTGGTGACGCAAGGATTTTTCTGGGACCGCGATAACCGCAATGCCGCCGACAAGCGCAAAAACGGCTTCGACAATTTGTCGGCCGCGCTCGGCCTCAACAACAAAGAAGCCGTCGGCTGGGACATCTTGACCGGCTATGCCGAGGATCCGACCGCCTCGCTCTCGCGCCGGCATGAGGGCGCGATGTGCGCGCCGGCCGAACCGGCCTTTGACGGCAAGGCTTTCGACGAACTCATCAAGACGACGAATAGCGGCGTGACGGAATGGGGCTATCCGTTGTCGCCCGAGATCGAAGTCCATGCCAAACCGCAGGCCAACGCGCCGGCGATCGACAAGATCGGGCTGCACTTCGTGCGCATCATGCCGGAAAACGGGTCGAACCCGCCGTCCTATTTGCGGATCGCCACGCCGGCCGGCAAAATCGGCTACGTCTCGATCGATTCCATCGCGCCGATCGGCAACGATCAGATCTGCTACGTGAAGGATGCCGGCGGCTGGAAGATCGGCGGCTATGTCGGCGGCGGCGAGCCGCCATGACGGCACCGCAGACACCCCGCCGCCTCGCCTGCGCGCGCTGCGGCACCGCGTTCGATTGCGGGCTTGGCGGCGAATGCTGGTGCGCGGCCGAGCCCTACCGGCTGCCGCTCACGGCCGCGGGCAAAAACGAGGATTGCCTCTGCCCGCAATGCTTGCGCAAGAGTGGCCGCGGAGCAATATGCCATCCACACCCAGCGGACACCGCCATCATGATCCTCGAAATCGCGCAGATCGACATCAAGCCCGGCATGGAAAAAGACTTCGAGGCCGGCGTGAAATCCGCCGGGCCGATCTTCAAGCGCGCCAAAGGCTGCAAGTTCATGACGCTTGCAGCGCTCGCACGAGAAGCCGTCGCGCTACCGGCTGTTCGTGCAATGGGAGACGCTGGAGAACCACACCAAGGATTTCCGCGAGTTCGGCCGACTTTCCAGGAATGGCGCAAGCTGGTCGGCCATTGCTTCGCCGCGCCGCCGCAGGTCGAGCACGTCACCGAGGTGGTGCGCGGCTTCTAGAAATGAACGCAGCGGACGTATCCTCACCACCCATACCGGCAGCCTGCCGCGCACCGCCAAAGTGGTGGAGCTGCTGCTGGCCGAGCAGCAAAAGCCCGGCGCGCGCCGCGCCGAACTCACCGCCGCCGTGCGCGAGGCTGTGGCACTAGTCGTGCGAAAGCAGACCGAATGCGGCCTCGACATCATCAATGACGGCGAGCAGGGCCGCACCGACTACACCGTGCATGTGCTCGATCGCCTGACCGGCTACGAAGGCGAAAGTTCGCCGCCGCTCGGCACCGGCGAGCCGGAATTCCCCGAGCTCGCGGAAATCCTCAAGCACTTCGCCTCGCCGTTCCAGCACCGCCCGGCCTGCTCCGGCCCGGTCGCCTGGAAGGACTGGGCCGCCGCCGAGGCCGATATCAAGCTCGCCAAGGACGCGCTCGCCGGCGCGAAAGCTGAAGAATATTTCATGACCTCGCCCTCGCCCGGCCAGATCGCGCGCTATCTCAAGAACCGCTACTACAAGAGCGATGAGGAATACATTTACGCGCTCGCCGACGTGATGCGGCGCGAATACCAGGCGATCGTCGAGGCCGGATTCATCCTGCAACTCGATTGCCCCGATCTCGCGATGCTGCGCCACATGGTCTATCTCGATCTGCCGCTCGCGGATTACCGCAAGATCATTGCCGTCAACGTGGCCGCGCTCAATCACGCGGTGCGCGATCTTGCCGCCCGAACGCATGCGCATGCATGTCTGCTGGGGCTCGACCGTGGCGCCGCACCACACCGACGTCGAGTTCAAGGACATCGTCGATATCGTGCTCTCCGGCCGCCCGCAGGCGGTTTCGTTCCCGGCCGCCAATGCGCGGCACGAGCACGAATGGAAAATCTGGCGCGACGTGAAGCTGCCGGCCGGCAAGATCATCATCCCGGGCGTGATCGACTCCACCGTCAACACCGTCGAGCACCCGGAGCTGGTCGCCGACCGCATCGTGAATTTCGCCAACGTCGTCGGCCGCGACAACGTCATCGCCGGCGTCGATTGCGGCTTCGGCACCTTTGCCGGCCGCGTGCAGGTCGACAGCAAGATCGTCTGGATGAAGCTTGCCTCGCTGGCCGAAGGCGCCCGGCGGGCGTCGAAGCAGCTCTGGGCGAAGGCGGCGTAGGAACCTAGCACCCAAGCGATGGATCGCCGTACTTGGCGCGATGTCGTTTTTTTTTTTTTTTTTTTTTTTTTTTTTTTTTTTTTTTTTTTTTTTTTTTTTTTTTTTTTTTTTTTTTTTTTTTTTTTTTTTTTTTTTTTTTTTTTTTTTTATAAAACTCTTTCTTTAATCTCTTAAATCTACTAATACTCATTCTCATCATTAAATTTTATCACTCTACAAACTATTTACTAATATATTTCTTATCCTTATCACCTTAAACTCTTCTTAATCACAACACCTATACATTCTATCTTACTTTACACACACACCTTCTTTCAGCCTTTCTTACCTTAAATTTTCACAAATTACACAAAATCAACATCATCACCAAACGAGCCGCACACCTATCAGATACACCTTATAACCGTCGCTAGTAAGCTGAACGCGTTGTTGAGACAGTTCGCAGATCAGTCAGAAATTCCCAAGCGCTTGCCCGCTGCGTCGCCAATGTACCAAACGAACCAATTTAGTATCCGTCGATTGCACCCACTCCACACTCCCCGGCCGCGACTATCTCGTCCCGCCGCTTGAGCCGAGCGGGGCGCACAGCTACGCTGCGCCCCAAAATGCGAGATGCGCCAAATCGGTTTCCACCGATGCCGAGCGCGCTCCGAGTGGGAGGAACGAAGACATGGCTACCGAGGGCGCGCGGCCAGGTTATCTTTCCGGCGTCCGTGTTCTCGACCTGAGCCAGTTCGAGGCCGGCCCCTCCTGCACCGAGGCGCTCGCCTGGCTCGGCGCCGAGGTCGTCAAGGTTGAAAACCCGCAAGGCGGCGAAGCGGGCCGCTTCCTGTTGCATGGGGCGTCCGGCCAGGACCAGGACTCCTGGTATTTCCTGTTGTTCAACGCCAACAAGAAATCCGTCACCGTCAATTTGAAATCCGAGCGCGGGCTCGAACTCGTCAAGAATTTGGCGAAACGCGCCGATGTCATGGTGGAGAATTTCGCGCCGGGCGCCATTGAGCGGCTGGGGCTCGGCTACGACGTGGTGCGCGCCGTCAACCCGGGCATCATCTATGCGCAGCTAAAGGGCTTTGGCACCGGCGGACCCTACGAGAACAACCTCGCCTTCGACATGATCGCGCAGGCGACCGGCGGCGTCATGAGCATCACCGGCGAGCCCGACGGGCCGCCGCTCAAACCCGGCGTGACGCTCGGCGATACCGGCACCGGCATGCTGCTTGCCATCAGCATTTTGGCGGCGCTCTACCGTCGTCGCGGCACCGGCCAGGGCGAGCGCATCGAGATCGCCATGCAGGACGCCATGCTGCAATATATCCGCGTGGCGCTTTCCGCGCCAGGCGTCCCAGGGCGTGCGCGGCCAAGCGCAACGGCGCCAAGATCATATCCGGCTTTGCGGTGCCGAGCGGCATTTATCCGTGCAAACCCGGCGGACCGAACGACTACGTCTATGTCTATACCAGCCGCACCAATCCGGCGCATTGGCGGCGATTGCTCGAAGTCATCGGACGCAAGGATCTGATCGGCGATCCGCGCTTCGACACCGCGGCGGCGCGCCTGGAGCACGAGCCCGAGGTCGACGAAATGATCGCCGCCTGGACGCGCCAGCACGACAAACGCGAGGCGATGCGCATGCTTGGCGATGCCGGCGTGCCGGCGGGCGCGGTCTTCGACACGATGGAACTGACCGACGACCCGGATTTCGAGCGGCGCGGCATCATGCAGACGATGCAGCATCCGGCCGCCGGCGCCTTCAAGATGCCGGGCTGGCCGGTGCGCTTCGGTGGGCGCACGCCGGAGGTCAAACCGTCGCCGCTGCTCGGGCAGCACACCAATGAAGTTTTGGGCGAATGGCTTGGTCTCGATGCGGACCAGATCAAGCAACTCGGCAAAGACAGCATCATCTAGGAAGGAAACTAGAAGAAACAGACATGGCGGAACTCACCGGCTCGGAGATCCTGGCCAAATCGCTGAAGAACGAAGGCACCGACATTCTGTTCTTCCTCATGGGCGGGCCGATGCTGCTCGCCGAGTCCTCCTGCATCAAGGAAGGCATCCGTCCGCTCGACGTGCGTCACGAGCAATCGGCCGCCTTCATGGCTCAGGCCTACAGCCGGCTCCTGCAAAAGCCCAGCGTGTGCATGGCGGCGAGCGGTCCCGGGACGATCAACCTCACCACCGGCATCGCCAACGCGCTGATCGATTGCTGTCCGGTCGTTGCCATCGGCGGCTCGAGCCCAATCGGCCAGAACGGCCGCCAGGTTTTCCAGGAGATCGATCAGCTTGCCATCATGAAGCCCTGCACCAAATGGGCGGAGCGCGTCTACAACCTCAAGCGCATCCCCGAGCAGGTGAATGTCGCTTTCCAGAAGGCGATGAGCGGCAAGCCGGGCCCGGTCTATCTCGATTTCCCCGGCGACGTTCTCTACGCCAAGATTCCCGAAGAGCAGGTCGACTGGAGCCTTTCCGGCCGGCCGCTGCTCGAACGCGCGGCCGCTCGGCGATCCCAACCAGGTCGATGCGCTGGTCGACGCGATCGCCAAGGCGCGCAAGCCGATCATCCTGTCCGGCAGCGGCGTGATCTGGTCGCAGGCCTGGTCGGAACTGCAGGAGTTCGTCGAAAAGACCGGCATTCCGTTCTACACCACGCCGCAGGGCCGCGGCGTCGTGCCGGACGATCACGAATATTCGTATCTGACGATGCGCTCCTCGGCGTTCCGCGACGCCGATCTGATCATCGTGGTCGGCACCCGCATGAACTACATCATCGGCCACGCGGCGCCGCCCCGCTTCAACGGCGGCGCCAAGATCGCGCGCATCGATATCGATGCCGATGAAATCGCCACCTGCGCCGCGCAAGGTCGATATCGGCATCGTCGGCGACTGCAAGGCAGTGCTCCGCCAGCTCATCGATGCGAGCGCCAAGCGCGTTAATGCGGATCATTTCTCCGCGTGGCGTCGAACGCTGTCCGACGGCGAGACGGCGAAACGCCAGGCGCCGGGCGCCAACAAGCCGATGGACGAGATACCGATCCATCCGCTGCGACTGTGCGACGAGATCAAGAATTTCATGCGGCGTGACGCCATCCTGGTGGTCGACGGTCAGGAAATTCTGAACTTCGGCCGTCAGTCGATGCCGACTTTTACCCCCGCTCATCGCCTCAATTCCGGACCGTTCGGCACCATGGGGGTCGGGCTGCCGTTCGGAATCGGCGCCAAGATCGCCAAGCCCGACAAGCAGGTCATCGTCGTGCACGGCGACGGCTCGTTCGGCCTGAACGCGCTCGAGCTCGACACTGCCGTGCGCCACAACGTTCCGATCCTGGTCGTGGTCAGCCTCAACGGCGGCTGGACCGCCGACCCGGACCGCAACAAGCCCGGCCGCAATCTCGGCTATACGCGCTTCGACAAGATGGCCGAAGCGCTCGGCTGTTACGGCGAATATGTCGAACGCCCTGACGAAATCCGCCCGGCGTTGGATCGTGCCCAACGGGAGGTCGATCGCGGCTCGGTTGCGCTGGTCAACGTCAAGACCGACGACCGCGCCCGCGCCGGCACCGCGGCGTTCGCCCAATATTCCAC